>NZ_WQNH01000017.1 GCF_009812055.1 Chelativorans xinjiangensis
CTATCATCGACCTCTTCACGCCGGCCGAATGCGCCAACTACTTCAGGGCCGCAGGATATGACCCGGATTAAACAGGACGTGCTCTAGTTCGACGCGACGACCTGGCCGAACAGCTCGGCAAAGACCTTGCCGGCCTTTCCGGGATGCTTCACCGTCTCGGCCTCCGCAGTGTTGACGGGTTCGCCGACCGTGATCAACGCCACCATGCCCATGCCATAATGCGGGGCGCATTTGACGCCGTAGATGCCTTCCTTTTCCAGCGTCACGGTGAATTCCTCGTTGATCTTGCCCTTGAAGCCGTCAGCGTTCTCGGGAACCATGCCCTTGATCGTCTCGGCGTTATGCCCCTTATCGACTGCGACAAAGCGCACGGTGTCGCCTGGCGCGGCGCGAACGATATCAGGAACGAACACCATGACACCCTTCTCGCCCTTGTTGTGCATCTCGATGACGTGCTCTTCGGCGATGGCAGCCCCGACCGTGGCAAGGAGGGCGCAGGTGGCAGCTAGGATCATCTTTTTCATTTTGGTTCCTTTCTTGTCGAAATAGGTGTTGCATTTTGCCTATCGCCAATCGCAGGTGGAAAATTTGCGCTCGCGCAAAGTGAGGTTGGAAATGTCGAGAACCGATCGCGGGAGGTTAATTTGCCGAGGCTCGATGCGTCGCTGATCGCCGGCCTGCCGCCGTTCGAGGGCCTGCAGCGGGACGAACTGGAAAAAGTGCTTGCCTCGGCCCGCTCGGTGCGGTTCGCCGCCGGTACCGCGATCTTTGATCAGGAAGCCGAAGCCGAGTCTTTTTTCGTGCTGCTTGATGGGCATGTGCGCGTTGTGCGCACGACGCCTGAGGGGCAGCAGGTTATCGTGCGCTACATCTCCGAAGGCGAGATCTTCGGCATCGCGGCGGCCCTCGGTCGCACGACCTATCCCGCGACCGCCGTCGCGGCGGTGGATTGCGTGGCGTTGGCCTGGCCGAGCGTGCTGTGGCCGGAGCTTTCCTCGCGGTTTCCCTCACTCGGCGCCAACACGTACAAGACCGTGGGCAGCCGGCTCCAGGATGCGCACACGCGCGTCATCGAGATGTCGACCGAGCAGGTGGAACAGCGCGTGGCGCATGCGCTCCTGCGTCTCGTGAAGCAGACCGGCCGCAAGACTGAGGAGGGAATCGAAATCGACTTCCCCATCACCCGCCAGGACATCGCCGAGATGACGGGAGCGACGCTGCACACCATCAGCCGTCTGCTGAGCGCCTGGGAAGAACAGGACATCGTGAAGAGCGGGCGCAAACGTGTGACCGTGTGCGACCCCCACCGCCTGATGCTCAAGGCGGAAAGCCGCGACAAGACGTAGCCGCCGATCCTCAAGCGCTGGCGATGACCGCCTGCAGCTCCTTCATGAAGGCATCCTCACCGACGCCGTGCTCGCGGCAGGCGTCGGTAACGGCGTGGAACGCCGTAATCGGGCAACCCACGCAGAGCATGCGATGACGCAGGAACACGGCCACGGCGGCCGGCCAGGTAGCCATGATCTCCTCAAGCGACATATCCGGATTGAGGCGCGGCTTGTGCACGTCTTGACCTCCTTGCGACAACAGGCAGCATCGCGCCTGCCGTGCGGCAAATCGTTGTGCTTGCGCAAAGAAATCGGCGCTGCCGGCGGTTCTATACCGCCACGGAATGACGTGCTGTTCCGCGTGCCAGATATCGGTCGAAGCGGGCGGCGATGAAGCGCACCAAGGGTCGAGCCTCCTCGGGCACGACAAAATATTCACCGTGGCGGTCGAGCATTCGACCGCTCTCTTCCACGACATAAGCCGCCGCCTCCTGCAGGATGTCCCGGCCATGGGCGCCGAACCGCAGTACGGCCCCCCTACCGGAAAAGGCGAAATCGCACATGAGCCGCTCGATTACCCAACCGCGCGCCAGATCCTCGTCCGTAAATGCAATACCGCGTGCGGTGGCCAGGTGCCCCTCGCTTGCCAGGCGCTGGTAGCTGCTGGTGGCGGTCGTATTCTGCGCGTAACCCTGGCGCAGCCTTGAGATCGACGACGGCCCGAGACCGATCAGCGTCCGGCACTCGTCATCCGTATAACCCTGGAAATTGCGGTGAAGCCGGCCTTCTCGTGCGGCGGCGGCAAGAGAATCGGCAGGTTTGGCGAAATGGTCGAGGCCGATCGCCTGGTAGCCCGCCCCGGTGATCAGGCGGCCGGCAAGCTGCTGCTGGGCGAAGCGCTCTTGCGGTCCCGGCAGATACGCCTCGTCGATCATCGTCTGGTGCTTCTTGAACCACGGCACATGCGCGTACCCGAAGAGCGCGATCCGGTCCGGCGACAGGAGGAGCACCTGTCGGATTGTGTCTTCCAGGCTTATCTCCGTCTGGTGCGGCAGACCGTAAAGCAAATCCAGATTGAGCGAGTGCACGCCCCGTGCGCGCATGCCGTCCGCGACCGCCTTCGTCTGCGCAAAGCTCTGTTCACGGTTGATCGCCTTCTGCACTTTCGGCGCGAAATCCTGCACACCGAGGCTCGCCCGCGTCATGCCGATCGTGGCGAAGACGTCGTACCGCCCCTCATCCATGTCGTTGGGATCGAGTTCGACGCTTATTTCGGCGTCCGCCCGGAAATCGAACGCGCGGCGCAGTGCCGCATCCAGCGCGACGATATCCGCCGGCCTGAGGATTGTGGGCGACCCGCCGCCGAAATGCACCGCACGCACCTTCGCATGGCCGACGAGGCTACCTACGGTGGCGATTTCCTGATGCAGCCCTTCCAGGAAGGCCGCCACCGGCTCGTAGTGCCGCGTCATCTTGGTGTGGCAGGCGCAGAACCAGCAGAGCCGATCACAGAAAGGAATATGGACATAGAGCGAGATGTCCTCTCCCCCGCCGATCTCGCCTAGCCATTCCTGAAACTTTTCAGCATCGACGCCGCGATGGAAGTGAGGGGCGGTGGGATAGCTTGTGTAGCGCGGCACGGATTCGGAAAGCCGCGCGGCCGCGGCCGCCGGCATCGTTCCACTCATCTGCCCGCCTGCCCGTTGCATGGCTGCTCCTCTGCCTTCGAGGGAGCCAGTTGCCTGCGATCGGGACGGCCAGCCTTGACGCAGATCAAAGCGCCCGATCGCGCCTTCCGGAATGGGTGACAGGCGCCGGAGCCTGCGAGAGGGCCGGCCTTGCGCAAACACCGTTACCGGGGAAGCACAATGAAATATGGCACCGAGATCGTGGTCCTTGCGCTGGCGACGTTCGCTGCGCTTGTTGCCGTGGCAATGGCACAGGACGTTCCCTTTCAGCAGCATGTGTGGATCCTGTTTTTCGTGCTGCTCGGCACCGTGATCGTGTTGATGCGCAACACCACCTTCGCGCCGCGGCAGGATGCCGCCATCCCGCTTAGGCCGCACGCAAGCGCCTATATGGACGGCCCGGTGCGCTACGGCACGGTGGCGACCATGTTCTGGGGCGTGGTGGGCTTCCTGGTGGGCGTCGTTGTGGCGCTGCAGCTTGCCTACCCGGACCTCAATATCGAGCCGTGGTTCAACTTCGGCCGCATGCGCCCGCTGCACACCTCCGCCGTCGTCTTCGCCTTCGGCGGCAACGCGCTCATCGCCACCTCGTTCTATGTGGTCCAACGCACCTGCCGGGCCCGGCTCTTCGGCGGCAATCTCGCCTGGTTCGTCTTCTGGGGTTACCAACTCTTCATCGTCATGGCGGCCACCGGTTATCTGCTCGGCATCACCCAAAGTCGCGAATATGCCGAGCCCGAATGGTACGTCGACCTATGGCTGACGATCGTCTGGGTGGCTTATCTCCTGGTATTCCTCGGCACTATCGTCCGCCGCAAGGAACCGCATATCTACGTCGCCAACTGGTTCTACCTCTCCTTCATCGTCACCATCGCGATGCTGCATGTGGTGAACAATCTGGCGATGCCCGTCTCCATTTTCGGCTCCAAGAGCTACTCACTCTTTTCCGGCGTGCAGGATGCGCTTACCCAGTGGTGGTACGGCCACAATGCCGTGGGCTTCTTCCTGACGGCCGGCTTCCTCGGCATGATGTACTATTTCGTGCCCAAGCAGGTGAACCGGCCGGTCTATTCCTACCGGCTGTCGATCATCCACTTCTGGGCATTGATCTTCCTCTACATCTGGGCCGGCCCCCATCACCTACACTACACCGCACTGCCCGACTGGGCGCAGACGCTCGGCATGGTCTTTTCCGTCATGCTGTGGATGCCTTCCTGGGGCGGCATGATCAACGGCCTGATGACGCTGTCGGGCGCCTGGGACAAGCTTCGCACCGATCCCATCGTCCGCATGATGGTGCTCGCCATCGCCTTCTACGGCATGTCGACCTTCGAAGGGCCGATGATGTCCATCAAGGCCGTCAATTCGCTTTCGCACTATACGGACTGGACGATCGGCCATGTGCATTCGGGCGCTCTCGGCTGGGTGGGCATGATCACCTTCGGCGCCGTCTATTTCATGGTGCCGAAGCTTTGGGGGCGCCCGCGGCTCTATTCGCTGCGGCTCGTCACCTGGCACTTCTGGCTCGCCACGCTCGGCATCGTCGTCTACGCCGCCGTCATGTGGGTGTCGGGCATCCAGCAGGGCCTGATGTGGCGCGAGTACGACGACCAGGGCTTCCTCGTCTACTCCTTCGCGGAAACCGTGGCAGCCATGTATCCCTACTACGTGGTGCGCGCCATCGGCGGCCTGCTGTTCCTCTCGGGCGCTCTGGTGATGGCCTACAACATCACCATGACCATCCTCGGCTACGAGCGCGAGGAGGAGCCGATCGGCGGTCAGCTTGCCAGCCCTGAATCCGTACTCAAGCCCGCCGAATAAGGACCTGCAAAATGGCTTTGATGGACAAACACGCGATCCTGGAACGCAATGCGACTTTGCTGCTCGCGGGCTCCTTCCTGGTGGTCACCATCGGCGGCATCGTCGAGATCGCACCGCTCTTCTACCTCGAGAACACAATCGAGAAGGTGGAGGGGATGCGGCCGTACTCGCCGCTGGAGCTCGCCGGCCGCAACATCTACGTCCGCGAGGGCTGCTACACCTGCCACAGCCAGATGATCCGCCCCTTCCGCGACGAGGTGGAGCGCTACGGCAACTACAGCCTGGCCGCTGAATCCATGTACGACCACCCCTTCCAATGGGGATCGAAGCGAACGGGCCCGGACCTGGCGCGCGTCGGCGCGCGCTACTCCAACGAGTGGCACGTCCAGCACCTGATCGAGCCGCGCTCGGTGGTGCCGGAATCGATCATGCCGAGCTATGCCTTCCTCAAGGATACGCGGCTCGACGTGCGCAATTTCTCCACGCAGCTCATCGCCAACCGACGCGTCGGTGTTCCTTACACAGACGAGATGATCGCAAATGCCAGCGCCGACTTGCATGCGCAGGCCGACCCCAACGCCGACACCTCGGGCGTGGAGGAGCGCTACCCAAAGGCAGTACTCGGCGATTTCGATGGCGACCCGCAGGCGCTCACCGAGATGGATGCACTCGTCGCCTATCTGCAAATGCTCGGCACCCTGGTCGACTTCTCGACCTATGACGATGCTGCAGGCTACCGCTGAGGAGACCGCACGATGGACTACCACGTGATGCGCGAGTTCGCCGATAGTTGGGGCCTGCTCTTCATGATGATTTTCTTCCTTGGCGCTGTCCTCTTCGTTTTCCGCCCCGGTGCGAAAAAACAGGCCGAGGAGGCTGCCCGCATTCCGCTGAAGGATGACTGCAATGAGTGACACGGAGAAGAATATCGACAAGGTTTCCGGCGTCGCGACCACCGGCCATGAGTGGGACGGCATCAGGGAACTCGACAATCCGATACCCCGTTGGTGGGTGTGGACCTTCTATGCCACCATCATCTGGTCGATCGGCTACACGGTCGCCTATCCGGCATGGCCGCTCATCTCGTCCGCGACCAGCGGCCTTCTCGGCTATTCCAGCCGGCAGGAGCTTACCGCAACCTTGGATCGCGTGGCCGCGGATCAGGCCGATCTGCGGGCAGCGATCGGCGAGAAGCCGCTTGAGGAGATCCTTGCCGACGAAACGCTGCGCCGGTTCGCCGCTTCGGCGGGTGCCGCCGCCTTCAATGTGAACTGCTCCCAATGCCACGGTTCAGGCGCCGAAGGTTCCGCGGGCTATCCGAACCTCAACGACGACGACTGGCTCTGGGGCGGCGACATCGAAGCGATCTACCAGACCATCGCCCACGGCGTGCGTTTCACCGGCGACGCCGAGACGCGCTTCTCCGAGATGCCGCCCTTCGGCGACATGCTCTCCGCGCAGGAAACACAGCAGATAGCGGCCTATGTGGCCTCGCTCACCGGCGACCCGTCTGACGACGCAAGTGCTACCGCCGGTGCGCCGCTCTTCGCCGATAATTGCGCCGCCTGTCATGGCGAAGACGGAACGGGAGACCAGACCTTCGGTGCACCGAACCTGGCCGATGCGATCTGGTTCTATGGTGCGACGGAGGCGGATATTGCCGCTCAAATCCGCAAACCCAGGCATGGCGTGATGCCGGGTTGGCAGGCACGGTTGGGTAAGACCACCGTGAAGCAACTCTCGGTCTACGTGCATTCGCTTGGGGGAGCCGAGTAGCGCGTAGCACAGCCGGGAGAGGACTGCCGGGAGCGGAACGGTGAGCTCTTGATTTCGATCAAGGCCCGAAGCGCCCCGGCAGTCCAATACCTCGCTCATGTTGAACCAGACCGAAATCGAACGTCTCGAGGCGGAAGCCGTCAACTCGGCCAAAGTGCGCCAGCCGCTTTACGCGCCACGCAAGAAGATTTTTCCCAAACGAGCCGTCGGCCGTTTCCGGAGCTTCAAGTGGCTCGTCATGATCATCACCCTAGGCATTTACTACCTGACGCCCTGGATCAGATGGGACCGCGGCCCCTACGCGCCGGACCAGGCCGTGCTGGTGGACCTGGCGAACCGGCGTTTCTACTTATTCTTCATTGAAATCTGGCCGCAAGAGTTCTTCTACGTCGCCGGCCTTCTCGTCATGGCCGGCATCGGCCTCTTCCTCATCACTTCCACGGTCGGCCGCGCCTGGTGCGGCTATACCTGCCCACAGACCGTGTGGGTCGACCTCTTCCTCGTGGTCGAGCGCGCCATCGAAGGCGACCGCAACGCCCGCATCAAGCTCGACACCGCCCCTTGGTCTCTCGACAAGGTGCTTAAACGCGTCCTGAAACACAGCATCTGGCTGGTGATCGGGGTGGCGACGGGGGGCGCCTGGATCTTCTATTTCGCCGACGCTCCAACGCTGTTCGTGGACCTTTTCACAGGCCAGGCCGCACCTGTCGCCTACATGACCGTCGCCGTGCTCACCGCCACGACATACGTCTTCGGCGGTATGATGCGCGAGCAGGTCTGCACCTACATGTGCCCCTGGCCGCGCATCCAGGCGGCCATGCTTGATGAGAACTCGCTCACCGTCACCTATAACGACTGGCGCGGCGAACCGCGCTCGCGCCACGCCAAGAAGGCGCTTGCCGCGGGTGCCACCGTTGGCGATTGCGTGGACTGCAACGCCTGCGTGGCCGTCTGCCCCATGGGCATAGACATCCGCGACGGCCAGCAGCTCGAATGCATCACCTGCGCGCTGTGCATCGACGCCTGCGATGCCGTCATGGACAAGCTGGGCCGCGAGCGCGGCCTGATCTCCTACGCCACGCTTTCCGATTACAATGCCAACATGGCGCTGGCGACGGCAGGCGGGACGCAAGCCATCGATCCAGCGCGTGTGCGCGAGGATGGCGGACGGCTCTCCGACAAGGTCGCGGAGTTTCATTGGCAGAAGATCTTCCGGCCGCGCACCTTCGTCTACTTCACTGTCTTCTCGCTTGCGGGCCTCGTGATGCTCTATTCCCTCCTTACGCGCGACCGGCTGGAGGTGAATGTGCTGCACGACCGCAACCCGCAGTTCGTGATGCTGTCGGACGGCGCGATCCGCAACGGCTATACGGTGAAGCTGCTCAACATGGTGCCGGAGCCGCGCATCATCACGCTCAGCCTCGAAGGTCTGCCAGGCGCCACCATGCATGCCGTTGGCGTCGACCTGCCGGAAGGCCGTTCGCTGGATGTAGCGCTCGATCCGGACCGGCTGAAGGAACTGCGCATCTTCGTGCGTCAGCCCGCCGATTACGTCGAGGAGCAGGACAGCCGGTTCACCTTCGTGGTCGAGGACAAGGCGAGCAGCGAAAATGCCGCCTATCGCGCCAAATTCATAACGCCCGAGGACGGAAGACGATGAACAAGGCATCCACTCCCCGCGAGTTCACGGGCCGGCATATGCTGTTTTTGATGCTGGCCTTCTTCGGCATCATCATCGGCGTGAACGTCACAATGGCGGTTCTGGCGAGCGCGAGCTGGACCGGCTTTGTCGTCAGGAACTCCTATGTTGCCAGCCAGCAGTTCAACGAGCGGGCGGCGGAAGGCCGTGCCCAGACAGCCCTCGGTTGGGAGGGCGAACTGAAGGTGGCCGATGGTGCAATCAGCTATCGCATGCGCGACGCCGGGGGCGGCACCGTCCGGCTCGAAGGCGTGACGATCAACCTGCACCGCCCGGTGACCGCCGACGAAGACATGTTGCTTAAGCTCGATCCCGTGGGAGACGGCGCTTTCGCAGCACGGCACGGACCGGGTGACGGCACATGGGTGGTCAGGATCGAGGCGGAGGCTGGGCTCGACCATCCGTACCGGGACGTGCGCCGCGTCACTATCCGTGACGGAGCACTCAGATGAGCTGCTGCGCGCCCGGCGCGGAAAGCGCGCTCGACCTTGCTAAGGCGGCCGGCCCCGCGCCCGACGAAATCCGCCTCGCCAGCCGCGCACTCGGCGATGGCCTGATGCAGACGGACCTTGCCGTCCCCGGCGTCCATTGCGGCGCCTGCATCCAGGCCATCGAAAGCGCGCTCGGAAAGCTCGACGGGGTCGTCCACGCGCGCGTCAACCTTTCCACGAAACGCGTGAGCGTTAAATGGCGCGGGGAGGTCTTGCCGCCGATCGCCGAAACGTTCAACCGGCTCGGCTACGCAGCGCATCTCTTCGAAGACGACGCCGGCAAGGACGAGACGCTGTGGGAGCTGATCCGCGCCGTGGCGGTAGCGGGCTTTGCTGCGGGGAACATCATGCTTCTGTCGGTCTCCGTCTGGTCCGGGGCGGACGAAGCAACGCGCGACCTGTTCCACTGGATCTCCGCGCTGATCGCCATTCCCGCCCTTGTCTACGCCGGCCGCATCTATTTCCGCTCCGCCTGGAACGCGCTCAGCCACGGACGCATGAACATGGACGTGCCGATCGCCCTCGGCGTATCGCTTGCCTACGGCATGAGCCTCTACGAGACGATCCATCACGGGCAGCACGCCTATTTCGACGCCTCCGTCTCACTGCTTTTCTTCCTGCTCATCGGCCGGACGCTCGACCATGTGATGCGCCAGCGTGCGCGTACTGCGGTAACGGGCCTCGCCCGGCTTTCGCCGCGCGGGGCGATGGTCGTCCGCGAGGACGGCGGTCGCGACTACCTCCCGCTTGGCGAGATCGCCCCCGGCATGCGGCTTCTCATCGCCGCCGGCGAGCGTATCCCGGTGGATGGCATCGTAAGGGGCGGTACCTCCGACATCGATTGCTCGATGGCGACGGGCGAGAGTGCGCCGCAGGTGGCTGAACCGGGTGCCTCGGTTCGAGCCGGCATGCTCAACCTCACCCAGCCCGTCACCATCGAGGCGCTGGCAGCGGCAAAGGATTCCTTCCTTGCCGAGATGATGCGGCTGATGGAGGCGGCGGAAGGCGGGCGCGCCCGCTATCGCCGGCTTGCAGACCGCGTCTCCGCGCTCTACTCGCCGCTGGTACACCTGACAGCCCTCCTCACCTTCGCCGGCTGGATGCTGGCCACCGGCGACTGGCATCGCGCTATCACCATCGCCATCGCCGTCCTCATCATCACCTGCCCCTGCGCGTTGGGCCTTGCGGTTCCCATCGTCCAAGTGGTCGCCGCGCGGCGTCTCTTTGAGAACGGCATCATGGTCAAGGACGGCTCAGCGATGGAGCGGCTCGCCGAGATCGACATGGCCGTGTTCGACAAGACGGGCACACTGACCATGGGATCGGCAAGGCTTGAAAACGCCGGCGAGATCGATGCCGGGGCGCTGGCGCTGGCCGGCGCTATCGCCGCGCATTCGCGCCATCCCCTGTCGCAGGCCGTCGCAGCGGCGGCAGGCCGCCTGGACGGTGGAGCCCCGCGCTTCGATCGCGTGGAAGAAATCCCCGGCTGTGGCATCGAGGCCAAGGCCGGCGCCGTCACGTGGCGGCTCGGCCGCGCGCAATGGGCGCTCGGACGTGATGAAGCGGACGGTACGGTGCTTGCGCGCAATGGTATCGGGATCGCCGTCTTTCGTTTCGAGGATCGGGTGCGGCCGGGTGCGGAGGAAGCTGTGGGCCGGCTCGAGGCCGACGGCATCCCGGTCGAGATCATGTCCGGCGACGAAGAGAGCAGGGTGGCCCTCACGGCGAAGCGGCTCGGCGTGGAGCACTATCGTTCCGGCGTCCTCCCGGACGACAAGGCTAACCGCATGGCCGTGCTCGCAGCCGCGGGCCACAAGGTGCTGATGGTGGGCGACGGCCTCAATGATGCACCGGCGCTGGCGGCCTCCCACGTATCGATGGCCCCGGTGACCGCCGCCGACATCGGCCGCAACGCGGCAGACTTCGTCTTCCTGCGCGAAAAACTGACGGCCGTCCCCGTGGCGCTCGACGTCGCCCGCCGGTCGGGGCGGCTCATCCGGCAGAACTTCGCGCTTGCCATCGGCTACAATGCGCTGGCTGTCCCCATTGCCGTCCTGGGCTATGTCACGCCTCTTTTGGCAGCAGTGGCGATGTCGGTCTCCTCACTCCTGGTCATCGGCAACGCCCTGAGGCTCAGCGGCGCATATCGGGCCGCAATGAAACAGGAAGAAGCGCGTTCCAGCGCGCTTGCGAGGGCTATATGACCAACCTTGCGATTCTCATCCCTGTTGCACTGTTCCTCGGTGCTCTGGGACTCGGCGCCTTTCTATGGACGCTCAGGAGCGGGCAATACGAAGATCTCGACGGAGCGGCCGAGCGCGTGCTGTTTGATATCCCGGAGGGAGATCAGCCGGAGTCCGGCGCGTAAGCGCCGCGGTCGCATCTCCACGAGGTGGAGATCAGTCAGCCAAACCAGCTTCTTCAAATCGGTATTCATCTTTGATCGTCCGCCCACCTCGCAAATGCGTGCTTGTTCGCCTCGTCTCTCAACGCGACCGGGCCAAAGCTGCCGCTGTCCAGAAGCCGATGCACAAGACGAGCGCGCCCACACCCACCGCGATCAGAACCGCGTCATATCCTCCTGTGACCGACCACAGCCAGGCGGCTGCCAGCGGCGAGACCGCCTGCATGAGGTTCATCGGCGCGACCAGGACCCCGTTGATCGAGCCATAGCCTTCGCGGCTCACCATTTCAGGCACCGCCAGCCCGCGCACGATGGTGATCATGCCGTTCGCCGCGCCGTAGCAGGCGGCTATGGCCGCGATGACGATCACTTCCGGCGGCGCCCAGGCAAAACCGACGACGGCGAGCGGAAAAATGATGACGATCATGGAACCGATGGAGCGGACGGGAGCGTGCGGGGCGAAGACCCAGATCAGGATACGGCCGGCGACCTGGGCGGGACCGATCACCGCCATCACGGCAACGACGCCGGCGGCGCTGAGCCCGCGCTCCAGAAGCAGCGGATAGAGGTGGAAAGTCAGGGTGGAGAAAGCCGCGGCATAGGCGACGAAGGCCAGCATCAGCGCCCAGAAGACCGGACGGCGGACCGTCCACGCGACAGCCTTGCGGCCGGTCAGCGGCAATGGCTCGTGCGGCTCGCGAACGGGAACCGGATGGTCCTTCTTCGGGTCGATGGCGAAGAAGTAGAGACCACCGCAGATGACGATGTTGATGGCGCCCAGCGCCATCAAGGCGCCACGCCATCCGAACACGTCGATCAGCAACTGGATGAGCGGGATGAAGACGGTGGAGGCAAAACCGCCCCAGAGCGTCAGGGCGGTGATGCCGCGCCGCGCCCCGCTCGCGCCCACGCGCCGCGTGATCACGGCAAAGGCCGGCTCGTAAAGATTGGCGGCCTGAAGGCAGCCGATCCCCGCCAGGATGACATAGAACAGGACGATGTTCGAAACCTGCGACCAGGCGGCAAGCAGTAGGCCGGCCGCAACCGCCGCCGCGCCCATAACATAGCGCCCCCGGCCACGATCGATCGCCGCTCCGACCGGATAGGCAGCCAGCCCCGCCAGCGCCAGGCCCAGCGTCGCCGCTCCATAGATCTCCGGCTTGGACCAGCCAAGGTCGAGGCGCATCGCTTCGGCCAGCAGCGGGAAGCTGTAGTACAGCGAACCCCAGGAACATATCTGGGCGATACCGAGCGCCGTGATCAGCCAGCCGACCTCGGCATCGCGTGTTCGGGATTGGCCTTCGATGGCACTTGTCGTCACGCGGCACTCCGGCAACAGGCGGCCTGAGGCGCCGATGCGCTCTCGGCCGGAGCCGCATTTGTAGCGCAGCCGCAGCCCTCTTCACCATGGGCCTTGGCGCCGGCATTCTTGGGACAGCACGCGTCCACACCCTGTGAGAAGACGCGAGGGCGCAGACGACGCTGCGCGAAATGGGCAGCGGCGGCGAGGCCGACCGACCCCGCACCGATGACGGCGACCGGATGATCTCGATGGGCCATGTTGTTCATTTCTACTGTCCTTCCAGAAAATTCGAATTATAAACGCAAAAAAAGCTGGGCTTCAGGATGCTCCCGCGCGTGCAATGACGACGGGCGGGCAGGTCCCGTCCGCACAGCACTCATCGGCGAGATAGCCCAACAGCGCTTGCATTGTGAGGTAGTTCGCCCGGCAGATAAGCGTCGTCGCCTGCCGCTCCTGCGTTACCAGCCCAGTCTCGCACAAGCGCTTGCAATGATGCGACAATGTTGAGGCAGGGATGCCGAGCTTCCTCTGAACCTGCCCCACCGACATCCCTTCCCCTCCGGCCCGCACCAAGATGCGGTAGATCTTGAGCCGGGTCGGGTTGCCCAGCGCTTCGAGTTGTGCGGCGGCTTCTTCGTGTTTCATGGAAATAGTTTAGGTGAGCGTTTTCGGCAGGTCAATCGAACTTCCATTAACATGGAAATTGCCACGCTGGACCGATTATTGTTACTGTGATCGCTGGTTCACCCGAGTTGAAACCTCCTCGGCGCTTTCCACCCGCTCAGAGTAGCGGTCCGTCAGGTAGCTGGTGCAGTCGCGCAGAAGCAGCGTGAACTTCATCAACTCCTCCATCACGTCGACGATGCGGTTGTAGTAGGGCGATGGTTTCATCCGCCCCGTCTCGTCGAACTCCGCGAAGGCCTTGGCGACCGAGGACTGGTTGGGGATGGTGAACATGCGCATCCAGCGGCCGAGCACGCGAAGCTGGTTGACGGCGTTGAAACTCTGCGAGCCGCCGCAGACCTGCATGACGGCGAGCGTGCGCCCCTGGGTTGGCCGGACGCCACCCATGGAGAGCGGCAGCCAGTCGATCTGCGCCTTCATGATGCCGGTCATTGAGCCGTGGCGCTCCGGCGAGCACCAGACCTGCCCCTCCGACCATAGCGACAGCTCACGCAGTTCCTTCACCTTCGGATGATCGGCCGAGGTGGAGTCTGGCAGCGGCAAAGCGGCGGGATTGAAGATGCGCACCTCCGCTCCCAGGCGTCGAAGGATTCGCGTGGCTTCCTCCGTCGCTAAGCGTGAATAGGAA
The DNA here is from genome assembly GCF_009812055.1 of Chelativorans xinjiangensis. Taxonomy (GTDB): domain Bacteria; phylum Pseudomonadota; class Alphaproteobacteria; order Rhizobiales; family Rhizobiaceae; genus Chelativorans; species Chelativorans xinjiangense. The sequence continues at coordinate 13,823 of NZ_WQNH01000017.1, forward strand.
CGCTCACGCAATGAGCCGTAGAGCATGAGAATGCGGGGCGCATGCGTCGAACGCGGGGCGTCGAACAATGCCACTGGATCGATTTGTCGGAACTTCTCGTCGACGATGTTGGGGAACGTATCCATGGGAAGAGTGGATTCGGCCATGCTTGTCCTTTTGGACTTGTCCTTCTGGGTGCACGCATCGAGTGCACACTACCATATTTCGACTCTAATCGAATTATGGTAGTGTCGCAACGTTGCCCAGTCAACCTATTTCGGCAAGAGTCGAAGTTTCGTTTCAGCGCACCCGCCGCCTATCCAGATCATCTGCACTCTGGTCGAACGACCCCTCTTCTGGTTGAGACCGGCCAGGTTCAGGGCGTAGACCCCCAGGGCGAAGATATCAGGTCGCCATATCATAGCGCCGTTGCAGAAGAATTCCCGCGGCGCTAACCAAACCACGTCCGTCGCTTGCGCGGAAGAAGGCCGCCGCAGCTTGTCCGCGACGGCCATGACCGCGTCCATGGGTCAGATGGCGCTGTATTCCTTGGACTTGAACGACAGGTGGGCGACCGAGGCGGGAGCATCCGCGATCTTGCGGATATTGCCCCAGGTCTGCTTGTAATTCGGGATGATCAGCTCGTTCGTGCCAGCGTTGACGACATTGCCCTGCACGCCGGTAGGAAAGGCAAAGAGCATGAACGTCTCGCCCGGGCGGGCCGAGGGCGCGGGATAGACCATCGCCTGGGTCGAACCGGCGTCGTTGTAGACCTCGACCAGATCGCCTTCCTTGACGCTCAGCTTCGCCATGTCGTCCGGGTGCATCTCGATGAAGGGGAACGGCCAGCGGTCCATGACCAGATCGTTCTCCACGTCGAGATAGGCTGACTGCCAGACGAGATTGGCGCGGCCGTTGTTGATGAGGAACGGATAGTTCGCCTGCTGCTCCTGCTTGCCCGGCGCCTGCAACCCCCGCCAAGCGGCATGCATGAAACGGGCCTTGCCGTCCTCGGTGCCGAATTTGCCGTCCTCGTAGAGGCGCTTCGTGCCGACGATCTTGCCGTCCTCGTAGCCGATGGCAGGCTCCTGGAAGCCGTTGGTGCCCATCGCGCGCAGCCGTTCATAGGTGACGTGTTCGCCCCCGCCGGCGGTGGCATGATAGCCGTCCACGAAGGCGTCTTCCTCGGTCTGCCAGTCGAAGCCGTCGAAGTTTGCAGCGATCTCGGGCTTACCAAGGTCGGTGAGGACGCGCTGCATGTGGTTGGCGATACGCGCGGCGATCAGGCAGTCGGGCATGGCTTGGCCGGGCGGATCCATATAGCGCTCGGTCAGCCGCATGCGCCGCTCGCCGTTCATGGAGGTGAGGTTCATTTCACCGGAGGTAGCGGCCGGAAGCACTACGTGGCAGGCCTCGCCGATCCTGGTCGGCACGATGTCGACGTCGACGGCGAACAGGCCTCCATCGTCGATCGCCGCGACGATGGCGTCCACCATCGCCTCGCGATCGCCATAGGGCACCTTGTTCATCGCGTCCTTCACCTTGTCGGTGCGCATCTTGTAGACGCGCTTGAACTCGGCCGCGTTCAGTGTGGTCTTGTAGTGGTCGCAGCCCCAGATGTGGTGGACGCCGCCCTGCCCTTCGATCAGAAGCTTGTCGACATAAGCCGCGGGACGTCCGACATGCGCGTCACCCGGGCGGGCATAACCTTCCTGGTGGCCGCCGAGGCGAACGACGCCGCCGCCGGCCCGTCCGACATTGCCGGTGGCAAGAGCGATATTCACCAGCGCGCCATTGGTGCGGTAGTTGTCGTTGCCCCAGATCAGGCCCTTCTCATAGGCGAACATGGTGCGCCGGCGGGCACCACCCTCCTTGGGCTCGGCGATCCATCTCGCCGCCTTGCGGATGTCGTCTGGAGCGAGGCCGGTGATCTTGGCTGCCTCCTCGATCGACATGCGGTTGCCCTCGCGCGCGGCGGCAAAGCTCGTCAGCACGCCCGGATGCGCCGGGTCGCTTCCGTCGCCGGTGCCGGCTTCGCTCGTGGTGCTGGCGTCGATGAAATCCTGGTCGACCCAGCCCCTGTCGGCGATCTCGGTGAAGAGCGCGTTGAAGAGTGCGAGGTCCGTGCCGGACTTGATCTGCAGGTGCAGGACATTCTCCGTGCCTGCCTCCGCTTCGCAGGCCGCTACCGTGACCGTGCGCCGAGGATCGACGATGACAATGCGGCCACGATCGTGCGGCTCGCCCGCAAGCTGCTCGTTCTTCTTGCCGAGCGAGGTCCCGCGCAGGTTCGGGACCCAATGGTTGAGGAAGTAGTTGGTCTGCGTCTCCAGCGAATTCGCCCCGACCACCATGATCGTGTCGGCGAGCTCGGCATCCTCGTAGCAATTGTTGAGCTCGCCCACGCCCATGTCGCGCGTGCCGTGGACCTCGGAATTGTAGGCAGGGCGGTTGTGGATACGGATGTTCTTGACCTTCATCGCCCCGAAATAGAGCTTTCCGGTGCCCCAGGTGTTCTCGTATCCACCGCCGGCACCACCATGGTCGAAGGCGGAGACGAAGAGCGCGTCCTCGCCTTTCTCGGCTACCACGCGGGCGGTGACGCGGGCGACGAGATCGAGCGCGTCGTCCCAGCTCGTCGGCTGCATCTGGCCATAGCGCCAGACCAGCGGGGCGGTGAGCCGCTGCTGCTGCGTGGAACGAGCCTGCGAGTAGCTCATCTCCGCCATTCGGGCGCCGCGAACGGAGCCGAGGCCGGAATTGACCATGCATTCATGGTCGGGCTTGATGACGATGTGAACGTCTTTCCCGCCCTGCTTGACGATGTTGTACATGGACGGCGAGTACCAGGCATCCGTCTCTGCATATTGCTGCTCGGAAAGGTCGACCCCGAACACATTCGCCGAAGGATCCGTGCCGCCCTGCTTGTTCACCGGCCAGGAATAGGCGTGGTAGCCGCAGCCGACGATACAATAGTGGCAGACGACATTGTGTTTGGTCGCGCCCGCCGGGATGATGGGCAGGCGGTCGATCTGTCTCTTGTAGGCCATCTTCCCCTCCCCTTAGAGCACGTTTGACAGGCGGCCGTAGAGGAGCTCGTCGAGCCCCTCGGCATAGATATCGCCCTTATCGTCAACCCGGAGTGTGTATTGCGGCAGGTTCTGCGTTGCCTGACCCCAGATCTGCTGCCCGCCCGCTTCGCAGTCGAAGCGCGAGTAATGGCCGGAGCAATTGAGCGTCCGGTCTTCAGAATTGTAGTTGAGCGGATATCCCTTGTGCGGGCAGACCGTCGAGAATCCGACGATGTCGCCGTCAGGCCCGGCGCCTCCCTCGACGCGCGTCCCGAGCTTCAGGAGCACGCCGGGTGCGTTTTCGTCCGGATAGGTGACGTCGAAGGGCTCGTTCTCGGCAAGGTCCGATACATTCGCCAGGCGATTGGCCGGATATTCGACCCGCGCCATAGCGACCTGCGCCTTGGCTTCATACGGAAGCGTGGCGGCGGCAGCGGCGCCGGCCGCTGTAAGCGCTCCTCCCCTCAGAAACTGCCGGCGGCCAACGTCCACCAGCTTGTCGCAACGTGACATGCTTTCCTCCCTCGCGATGCAATGACCGTGGGAGGAGCAGCGCAAGCTGCGTGCCAGACGAAGGAAAGCTGCATTTCAGCAGGTTTGCGGCTGCAGCCGATGACTGCCGGGAGCCGGAATGTTTGAAATTCCGGACATGCTGCACTGCCGAAGGTTCAGGAACCCGAACGCGTCCGGTCTCCGATACCGAAGCGCGTCATCTTCTCCCAAAGCGTGGTGCGCGAGATGGCAAGCAATCCCGCCGCCTTGCCGACCCGCCCGCCTGCTTCGTCCAGCGCGCGCTCGATCTGCCGGCGTTCGGCGGCGTCCCTGACATCGGCCAAGGGTGCGAAGGCGGCCTGGGCCGGCTTCGACGCCTGCTCGGGGAAGAGGTCGCCCGGCATGATCCATTCATTGTTGGTCAGCGCCACTGCGCGCTCAATCCGATTGCGCAGTTCGCGGATGTTGCCGGGCCAGGGATGCGCGAGCGCCGCCTCTTCGGCCAGCGCACTTAAGCCGCGGATACGCGCATCGGAGCGGCTTGCGGCGTTATCGAGGAAGCGATCCATCAGCCAGGAGATGTCCTCCGGCCGTTTGCGCAAGGGCGGTATCTCGACCGGCAGGACGGCAAGCCGGAAATAGAGATCGTCGCGGAATCCGCTCGCAGCGCTCCCCCTGGCGAGGTCGCGGTGGGTGGCTGACACGACACGCGCCTGGAAGGGGATGGCCGCCTCCCCGCCAACGCATGTGAAGCTGGCATCCTCGATCAACCGCAAGAGCTTCGCCTGCAACGCTGCCGGCATGTCGCCGATCTCGTCGAGGAAGAGCGTGCCCTTACGCGCGCGCTCGGCATAGCCGAGATGCCGCGTCTGGGCGCCGGTGAAGGCGCCCTTCTCATGCCCGAAGATCTCGCTTTCCAGAAGCTCGGCCGGGATCGCAGCGCAGTTGACTGCAACGAAAGGTTCCGACGCGCGTGGCGAGATCTGGTGCAGAAGCCGCGCCGCCACTTCCTTGCCGCACCCCGTCTCACCGGTGATCAGCACCGGCAGGTCGTGCCCGGCATAGCGGTGGAGCAGGTCTTCCACCTGCCGGATTGCCGGGGACTCGCCGAGACACCCCGCCATCCGGGCGCCCAAAGCCGAGGTCCTGCGGCCGGCCTCGATGCGCCTCAAGAACTCATCCATGGCGAACGGCTTGGTCATGAAGTCGGCAGCCCCCGAACGCATCAGCCTGACCGCCTGGTCGATTTCACCATAGCCGGTTACGAACAGGAATGGCGGCGTGTTCGGCTGCTTGGTGAACTCGCCAAAGACCGCTTCGCCCGACATATCCGGCAGCCGAATGTCGCAGATGACGAGGTCGAGCGCGGCAACGCAATCTATGGCATCGACCGCTTCCCGCCCCGTCTGCCACCAGGTCACGTCCCAACCTTCCAGTTCCAGCCGCTGGACGATCGATCCACCCATAACCGGATCGTCCTCGACCAGTCCTATGCGCGCGCGCTCAGGCAGCATTCGCCCGCCTATCCTCCCTTGAAAGGGGCAAGACCAGCGTCACCACGGTCCCGCCCTCAGGTTTTCCGGCAATTGTCACCGACCCGGCGAGTTCGTCAACCACGCGCCGCACCATCCAGAGACCCAGCCCGCGGCCGACGCGCACGGCGGGTCCAGGATCGCTGTCGACGAGGATGCCGGCGATATCATCGGGAATACCAGGCCCTTCGTCATGGATTTCCAGTCTGAGCCGGTCGGTCGATCCGGATGCGGCAAAGCCGATCTCACCGCCTTCGACTGTCGCCGCACTTGCATTCAGGAGCAAGTTGAGCACAGCCTGGCGAACAGGACCGCTCTTGACCGGCAATTCGTGCGGCACCGTCCAATCCACAGCCCAGTTCAAACGCTGACGGCGACGTACCAATTCCGGCTTAACGAGCAGGCGCACGTCCTCCAGGTCCGCCGCAGAGAGCAGGCGTGAGGACCGCTCGGGACGATAGGTGGCGAGCGCGGCCTCGACGACCTCGCGGATACCCTGCAGGCCCCGCTCGATCAGGCTGATGGACGTGTCACGGACGCCGGGAGTCGAACCATGCGTCTTCAGTGTGTCGATTGCGTTGAAGAGGCCGCCCAGCGGATTGTTTATCTCGTGCGCCATGCCCGAGGCGAGGCGCCCGAGGCTCGCCAGCTTCTCCTCCTCGGCGAGCTGCATGGCCAGATTGGCGCGTTCACGTTCGGAATGAACAAGGACATTGTAGCCGCGAAAGAGGCTGGCAACCTCTGGATCTCGCGAGGGGAACTCGTTCAAAGAGATCGGTTCGGCAGTCCCGTTCGCCGCCGCTCGCATATGGCTTTCGAGGATCCGCATCGGACCAATCATCCGCCTGACTAGCAGGAATCCCCCCAGCGAAAAAAGGGCGGCAAGCACTCCATTGGTGACGAGAAGCGTAATCAGGATTTCACGCCGTTCGGCAAAGAGATGTGCCACGTCAAATGTCGCGTGAATCGTCCCTATCGGCAGCCCCTGATAGACAAGATCGCGGCGCGCGAAGCCGGTCATCGAGGTTTCGTCGATGGTGACCAGGCCGGAACCATAACGTTCGACATAAGCCTTCGGCAATTCGGAATAAGCGGCAATCCTGCCAGGATCGCTCGCCGCCAGCACACGCCCGTCGGCGCCGGTCACAATCGTTTCCAATGGAGCCAGAGCCCCATAGGAAGAGGCGGACCGATCAAGCGCGTCAAAAACCTCCCAGACATCCGCGCGCAACACGGCAGGAACCACCGCGGACGAGAGGCCGTCGAGATATGTCTCCGCCAAGCCGTCCAGGAATCGCCCCTGGGTGCGCGACAGGCGATCGAGGACACGTTCGGAGATTGCCGCGCTGACCGCCACCATCAGCAATGCCACGATCAACGGCATGCGATAGGAGATCGGTATCGACCTGAGGCGATTGACCAGCTTCATCCGAACCGCCTGACGGTTTCGACCTTGGCCGCGATCGCATCGAACAGGGAAGGTTTCGTCGGGACGAAGCCGTCCAGCTTCAGAAGGTCGAGAACCTTACGTCCTTCGGAATCATCGGCCATTGTCATAAGGGCGTCCTTGAAACGGGCAAGCCGGGGTTCGCCAGCCAGGGACTTCGGTGCAGCGACCGGAGGGAAGCCCAGCCATTCGGAGCGCCTGACGATCCTTGTTCGGGCGACGAGAGCCGACTCGGTTTTCTGCATCACTTCCCACACATATCCGTCGACGCTTCCCGAATGCGCCAGCCGGGATGCAACCGCACGGACGACGTTGCGGTGTCCGTAAGTGAAGAAATGGCGCGCGAAGAACTGGTCCGGCATCATCCCGTTTTCTGCCAGCAGTGTCCGCGTGACGAGAAAACCGGAATTGGAATCCGGATCGGAGAAGGCGTGGATGTCTCCGCGCAGTTCTCGCCAGTCGTCGACCGTCCGGTCGGAAGGAGCGATCAGGTAGGACTGGTAGAGCGGCTTCCCATGCCAGCAGGGCGTTGCCACCAGGTCCAGACTGTCCCGGTACTGGACGTAGGGATAGCCGCAGATCCAGGCCGAATGGATCTGTCCGGAAACCAGGAGCGCCGTGATTTCCTGATATGTCCGTCGCATGACAAGCTCTACGGGGCCGCCAATTTTCGAGGAGAGATAGGCCCTCAGATGCCCAAGAAGCTCAAGATCGCTGGTCAGGAAAACCGGTGTCAGGCCGAACTTGAATATGTCCTCATCCGCGCGGAGCTGTCTGCCGGAACATGCAATCAGCAAGGTCGCTGCCGCGCCTCGTGTAAAGTCACGGCGCGAAAGACTTGCCCTTTTCCGTCGAGTGACCCACTCCATCTGTTCCTCCCACAAGAGGCAACACGGTGCCCTTGCCAGATTAGCGTATACGACGTGGGAATGCGACCAAGCCGGGCGTCGGAATTGCATGGCGCGTGGTGCCACGTCGAAGCGGTTGTCGCCGTCTACATCGCCTCCCGACGCTTTCATTCGGGGATGACCAACCACTTGGCGAGCCTACCTCATGGGAGCGCCGATAACGCCTCCCCGCTCCAATTTCATGACCGCGCCGCTGAGCGGTGAAGCCGACAACGGTGACCGGCGCTAGCCTTCTTTTCGGGGGGATCGGTGGCTACCCTCGGAAGTGTTCGCCACTGGCACACCCCGAGACCGTCGCAGTGATCGCTTTGGAGCATTGAGACGTTCGTCGCGTCCGCTGTCGATGGGAACAACGGGTCGATCTTCCGGTTGCTATCCGTCTCAGAAGGCTGGATTGCGGAAGTGGCCTTGCGGTGGAAATGGGTCACGATTTCCGTAAACTCGTTCGTGCCATGGCGGAAGGATTCAACAGTTCCCGATTTTGTATAAGTATGAATGATATATAACTATTACAAATTTTCCTTGCTAAACCGGCACCGTGAAGGAATATTGCAGACTACCGATCAAACGATAGTTATGCATAATAATTATAGGAATACATATAGATTTGCGCCGCACCCTATGGATATTTTAAATCTGAGGTTGGAGCGGAGATAGCCGTCTTCCCATTCTTTTTCAGCATAGTTTATTGGAGGATGCATACCATGAGCAGTGCGACAAACGAAATTCTTCCAGAACAAATTGCATCAACAGCGGACACACCGGCAGCAGGATCACCCTCAGAAAGCAAGACCTTTAATAGGATAAGTATCGGTCTACGCGTTTTTGGTAATCTCCGAGGAGGGTTCTACACGTTTCTGTCGGCCAGGCGACTTTTTGACAGCGACCTGACGCCAGAGCAGCGTACCGCTGCAATCAGGAATATCGCGGAATACGGCGCAACGTTTGGGGTCAGTACAGCTTCGACTACCCTTACTGCGAACTATATCTCCGATGGCGTGGAATCAAGCAACCACCTCGACAATATTATCAAAAATCTGAGCCAGAAGGTGGAAGACGCAGCCTCGACGACGGCGACAGTCGCTTCAAAAATGGGAAGGTCGATTACAAAAATTGGCTTGGGCTTTGCAAAGGCTGCAAAGGGCTTCTTTCGCGTATTCGGATTCCTCGCCGACTTCTATTTCGCATTCAAAAGCCTTGATGAGGGGTTGCATTCACAGGATCCGGTCGAGCGACAGAAGAAGCTTACGTCGTACTGGGTCTCCTTGGCGTCCGGCGTGATTGGCGCAGGGGGGCTGGCGGCGGGCGCCCTGCTCGGCGCTACCCTCGCCACACCGATCGGGGTGGTGACCGGGATCGTTGCCCTTGGCTTATTCGCCTTCAACCAGGCTTATTCCGCGTATCAGGATATCAAACTTGCCGAGAAGATAATGGACGTCCCCGCCGGACGATACATCCTGAATATCCTCAAGATGCTGTTCGGCGCCCCCATGGACTCGGACCTGCAGGAGGCAGTTCTTCAGGTAAAGGCGCAGATGGCCTATCGCGCCGAACTCGATCAGAATCTGAGGGCAGAAAACGAAAAGCGCCTGAACGAGCTTCTTGGAAGCAGTGTGAACGAAATCACCTATAGCGGGCAAAACATTTCTACGACAAAGGAGTATCTTTATAGCGTCGTTGAAATATGGCACGATTCGTTTGTAATTCTTGATGAGAAGTACAGTGAGGCCAAAGCGATAGAGAAGTCAGCTCAACTAACTGAAGAAAACAAAAGCCGAGGATTCATTTATTTTTCTATGAAGAGTAACGTTCATATATTTAATTTCTCGTCATCTGATGATAGATCAGATTACTATGATTTATATGACAATAATTCCTGGAAGGATACCGTTGACACTGCAAAATCCCTGGGTGCTGATGTGGAATACGAATCAACCTATATTTGGGATGTTCATCGTGCTGATAAAGGTGAAGGAGAAAATGATATCAACATTACTCCTTGGGATAAGCTGAAAACAGGCATTTCGGAGGAAGAATCTCTTGCGAGCGCGGCAGAGTGGAACAAACGCAATCAGGATCCCACTCACATTGCCGTGCCGGTTAGAACCCTGGACACCGTGCAAGTACCGACCAATAGGTACATCGTAAAAGGTGAAAGCTTCGCCGAGTTCGATCCGACTGGGATCACCAGATTTGAATTGGGCGGTGGCACGGACTGGGCCCGGGGTCACAAACTCCGCCAGAATTGGTTTGAGGTCGAAAGCGGCACGAAATATTTCACCGGCGGAATGGTGAAGGATCATTTCGTGCTGGATGGCACGCCGGCGCCGGATAAGCCTAGCAGTTTCGATGGCGGTGAAGGCGCGGATTGGATCGAAATAAATTCACTCCCTGCCGAGGCTGGCGGCATCGATGTCAATCTTGACCGCGAGAATGGCGCGTTGAAATACCGTGCGGACGGTAAGCTTGTCGCGAATCTAAAGAATATCGAAAACGTGACCGTCGGTGGGGCAAGCGACGATTGCCTCATCGGCAACGAAGCGGCGAACGAGCTGAGCAGCGGGGGTGGTCGGGACACGCTCGAAGGCCGAGGCGGCGATGATGTTTTGCGTTTCTCTGCCGATGATGGCGTTTTGGCAAAAGGTGGAACCGGCAGCGACGAATACCATCTGGGGCGTAAATCCGCGCAGAGCGCGCCCACGGATGCGACCGTCACGATCGAGGAGGCGGACGAAGAGGAGGAAAGCAACACCGTTCACCTCGATTTCTCGCTTGGCGAGATGGGACGCCCCGAACTGGACGGCAACGATGTTGTTATCAAGCTGGCGAATGACGACGGCTCGTCAACCAGTCTGCGCTTGAAGGATGCCTATGCGGATAACGCGGACGGCACAAAGCGTCTCAGGAGCGCGTTCACCTTCCAGACGAGAGACGGATTTCTGATCGAGCCCCTGTGGCCGGAGGTGATCCCCACAGGCGGCGGTTTCGATGGCGGCGCGAAAGTCCTCTATCTTCCAATGAACGACCGCACCGTTCCGGAAGGCACCAATCTTGACGAACTCATGGTTCATTTCACGGAAATCCAAACGGATTCCGGTCCGCGCAAGCAATTGCACATAGAAGGAGCCGGAAGCGGCGATCGCATATATACGTTGCCGGACAAATTCACTTTCTACTTCGAGGGCGACGAGCTAACCGATTTCCTCTACGGCGGCTTCGGTGACGGTGCCCCGCAAAGCGGAGACACCCCGGCGGATAGCATCGGCGGCGTCTTCGAACTGATTTCCGCGGGCAAGGAAGACGCAGCGGAACAGACCCAGCCCGGCAGCGGGACGGCTGATTCCACTCGCTCCCATCTGCGCTCCCCGATCAGCCGGCAATATATCGGTCTGCAACGGGACGGGAACGATGTCGTCGTCCGCGACACGCGCGGCGGCGTGGAAGATCCGGCGAGTTTCCGTCTGCAGAACTATATGCTTGGCGAGGAACACCGCCATATCACGCTGGTCGACGCCGGCGGTGCCCGTTTCGAGATGGGCCTGGACGAGGAAGGCAACCCCTATCTTTCGGACGAGGGTACCTTCGGCGAGAACAGGCATATATGGTATGGAAAGGTGAACGCACCCAACGAATACATCGCGCCGCAAGCTTGCGTGGAAGCCATAGGCGGTGAGCTTGACGATAAACTGACGGCCACCGCCTATTCCGAAACCGGGGCAATGTTCGGTGATTACCTGGACGGCGGAAAAGGCAACGACACGATCGTCGGTAGCGAGGGTGACGACTACCTTATCGGCGGCGACGGCGACGACGTGATCTCCGATACCGGCGGCGATGATTTGATCGCCCCGGGAACCGGCGTCGACACGGTTGTGTTCGGCCGGAAAGCCTCCGGCCATAAGATCGTTTCCTTTTCAAGCGCTGCCGGCAGCTCGCTGACCATCAACCTGCCGTTCGATGTGACGCTGGAAAACTTCACGCGCATTGACGACTCTCTCGCGATTAATGGGGTAGCGCCGGAGTCCCAAGGCGGAAGTGCACTAACCGTGATACTGAAGGATTATTTCGTCGACATCGATGCTAGCATTCCGCCCATCACGCTTCGCACGCCTACGGAATACGGCCCGGATGACCTGAGCGAGAACTACGCCAAGAAGGCACCTTGCGAACAGTCGCCGGCCGACGAATATGTTCCGATGGCGATCTGGAAGGCGCGGACCGACCAGCTTATGACATCCTTGGCGCTCATGGAGATGAATGCCGATTTTTCAGCGGCTGCGGCGCTGCCCGTGAATACTGCAGGGAATATGCCGCAGTCGATCGCCATCCCGGCAGCCTGAATGACCGGTCACACCCGGACGGCCTTTTCGCTTCGGCGTTTGGCGGCGTCCGGGTGTACCTTCCAGGTTGCCTGCGTGTGCTCCGACGGTGATTATCCGTTCTGCTGCCACCACAGATCAGCGTAGTGTCCTTCGCGGCTCAACAAGTCCGCATGTGAGCCTTCCTCGACGATTTCGCCGTGCTCGAGCACCACGATCCGATCGCACAGGCGCATGGCGTTGAGGCGGTGCGTTATCATGATGGCCGTCCGATCCCTCAGGATTTCCGGCAGCCGTTCGATGATTGCCGCTTCGGATTCGTAGTCGAGCGCGCTCGTTGCCTCGTCGAAGATGAGGATCGGCGGTTGCGCCGTCAGAGCGCGCGCGATGGCGATGCGCTGGCGCTGACCGCCCGAAAGTAGGCTGCCACGCTCGCCTACTTCGGTCTCGTATCCGCGCGGCAGGTCATTGACGATGAAGTCGTGCGCACCGGCTAGCTGTGCGGCTTTCATAAGCTGCTCCTCGGTCGCTTGTGGATTGCCGAGCTTGAGGTTCTCAAGAACGGACCCGTTGAACAGGAAGCTCTCCTGCAGGACGATGCCCATGTTCTTGCGCAGCGTGGCGGTATCGGCCATGGCGAGGTCGACGCCATCGATGAGCACCTGGCCGCTCTGCGGCACATCGAGCCGCTGGATCAGCTTCGTGATCGTGCTCTTGCCGGAACCGCTGCGACCGGTGACACCGAGCTTCTCCCCGGCAGCGACTTTCAGGCTTAGGCGCCGTAGCACTTCCGGCCCGGCTTCGGTGTAGCGGAACGTGACCTTGCGCAGTTCTATCTCGCCGCGGACCCGGTGAAGGGAAGAGCGTCCCGCGCCCGACGTAGTCTCCGTCTTCTCATCGAGAATATCGCCGATCCGCCTGAGGGAAACACCCGTGTGCTGGAAGTCCTGCCATATCTGGGCAAGGCGCAGGATCGGCATAGTGACGTGACCGGCCAGCATGTTGAAAGCCACCAATTGCCCGACCGTAAGTTCGCCGGCGAGCACGTGGTGCACGCCGAACCAAAGTAGAACGGCGCTGGTGACCTTGTGCACCAGATTGATGCTGCCGCCCGCCCAATTGCCGAGCATGGCGGCGCCGAAGGAAGCCTTGAGAAGGGCGGCGAGGCGGTCCTCCCAGTCGCGGGAGAAACGATCCTCGATGGCCAAGCTCTTCACCGTTTCGATGCCCGCGATGGTCTCAGTCAGATATGCGGTGTTGGCGGCCTGACGCTCCAGCTCCCGCTTCATTCGGCGGCGCAGGAAGGGGGCGATGATCATCCAAAGGATGAAATAGACGGCAAGCGACCCAAGTACAATCGAGGCGAGATTGACAGCATAGCTGTACATGAGCGCGATAAAGATGCCGACAAAGGCGAAGTCGAGCACCAGCATCAGGGCGGATCCGGTGAGGAAGCTGCGTATATGGTCGAGCTCGCGCACACGGGCAATGATTTCGCCTGCCTGCCTTCTGAGGAAAAAGCCGAGCGGCAGGTGAATGAGGTGGCGGAAAAGCTTCGTCGAGAGCTCTGCGTTTACGCAGCTTGCCAAGTGCGCATAGATGAGGCCGCGAAAATACTCCATCAGCGGGTTGAAGAGAGCGATGCCCAGAAGCCCGATCGCCAGCACTTCCAGGCTTTGTAGCCCGCGGCCGACGAGGACGCGATCGATGACCAGTTCCGACAGCTTGGGAGAGGCGAGCGCGAAAAGCTGGAGGACGACAGCGGCGACGATCACCATACGAAACCGCGCCACATGCTTTAGAATGGACGGCAGAAACCACCCCAGACCAAAGGACCTTATTTCCTCCGCTTCGGGCGCAGCACGCGACAGGAGGATCACGCGCCTGGAGAACCGCCGCGCGAATTCCGCAGGGAAGAGATCAATATCCTTCCCGTCCAACGGCGAGAGCAGGTGAACGCTTTCTTCCGTGATTGACCGGAGCAGGCAATAGCGCCCGTGGCCGCTTTCCCCGTGGCCGCTTTCAGAGACGAGCGCTGGCAAAGGCGTGAAGCGTAGCCTTTTAAACGAAACATCGACGGCGCGTGCCCGCAAGCCCAGCTGCTTGGCGGCCCGCAGGATGTCCATCTCTTGGAAAAAGCCCTTCGCGGGAGCCTGGAGGTGCCAGACCTGCCCGGCGTCGGCAGCGATTCCAAACGCACGAGCGGCCACCACCACGGCATGTAGACCACTATCCTGGCGAAGGTCCGACCCTGCTTCCGCGCTGTCGGTCCAGGACGTTTCCGCAAGGGTTTCGGCAACCGCGCTCATTTACCTACCGCTCGCGCAATGCATCGTGCTGGTATTCCATCAGCGGGCTCAGGAGATAATCGATGATACGGCGGCTGCCGGTCTTGATCTCGGCGGTGACTTGCATTCCGGCGGAAAGGGCTACCTCCTTGCTTTTGACGGCAATACTGTCCGCCGACATCCGGATGCGCGCAGGATAGATGAGCCCAAGCCGCTCGTCCGCGATCGAATCGCGCGAGATGTGAAGGACCTCTCCTTTGATCGTCCCATAGCGCGTATAGGGAAAGCTTTCGATCTTCAGTTCCACGGCCTGCTCCGCCCGGACGAAACCGGCGTCCTTGTTCAGCACGTTGACTTCGGCCTCAAGGGTGGCGTGATCGGGCACGATCACCATCAATTCCTGGCCCACCGTTACGATGCCGCCCAGCGTGTGTGTGGCCAGTTGTTGAACAACGCCATCGACGGGGGCTTGGATTGTCAGATGTCGTGATCTTTCCTCCGCCTTGATCAACTCTTGCCTGAGATCGACCAGCTTTCTGCGCTCCTCGTCGAGCTGCTCCAGGACGTTCCGGCGTCGTTCGGTCCTGCGCTGCAGCTTCTCGGTCTGAAGGGCCTTCCGATCGGTGAGCAACACGTCGAACTCGGACTTCTTTCCTAGAAGCTCACGCTCCCGGTTGAGCAGAGTTTCTTCCAACTCCAAGAGCTGCAGGCGCGGAAAGTGCCCCTTATCGGTGAGTTCTTTCCGGCTCTTGTAGCGTTCGCGCACATTGGCAAGCAGCGCCTCCAATTCAGCGATGTCACGCGTTGCGGCTTGCTGCTGCGCCTCGTTGCCAGCCAGCTTTGCTGCGAAGGTCTCCTCCTCTGCCTGCTGCTCCTGATAGGCGCCCATCAGCCGATCGCGTACGATCGCCAGCCTGGTACGAGAGACCTTCTGGGGCGGGTTGAACTTGCCCGGCGGATCGTCGGTGAGGAGGGCCTCCAGCCTCGCCATTTCGAGTGCGGAAAATTCCACCTGCGTGCGCAGGCGCTCCGCTTCTGCCCCTGCGGTGGTGGGGTTTAGCTCTATCAGAACGTCACCGCGGGCGACGGGTTGGCCGTTGCCTACGTGTATATTCGCGACCTCGCCCGCCTCAGGGGCCTGCACGATTTTGGAGTACTGGCTGATGATGATCTTGCCGGGCGCCGAGGCGATCATGTCAATCCTTCCGAAAATCGCCCAGAGGAGCACAAGCGCACACAGGCCCATGATCGCCCATCCGAAGAAACGCCCCACACGGGATGGCGGACGCTCCAGAATCTCCAGGTAGCCCGGCAGGAACTCGAGTTCGAAATCCTTCTTCTGCGGCGACTTCTCTGCCTTGCGCTGCGCTTTCAGCGTTTGCCGGACGATGCCGACGTGCTGCCGGAGCCATTTGAGCATCATGCGGTTTACCCCTCCGGTGCTTCAGCGGTTTGCGCCGACAGCGGTTCCGCGTCCGCAAAGCCATGCCCGATTGGGGCTGAGTTCAAGGGGGTCTCGTCTTGCAATCCGCCCGCTTGAAGGCGCCAGAGCCGGGCATAGGCACCCCCTTGGGCGAGCAGGCCCTGCTGGCTGCCGCTTTCGATCACACGTCCCTTGTCGATGACGAAGATCCGGTCGCAGGCCCGCACCGTGGAGAGCCGATGGGCGACGATAAGCACCGTCCGGCCAGAACGGATCGCTTGCATATTGCGCTGGACGATCGCCTGTGAATGCTCGTCGAGCGCGCTGGTCGCTTCGTCGAAGATCAGAATGGCGGGATCCGTGACGAGGGCACGCGCGATCGCAATGCGCTGCCGCTGTCCTCCGGAAAGCGACGCGCCTCCTTCCGCCAATACTGTGTCGTAACCTTCCGGTAGTTCCAGGATGAATTCGTGGGCACCGGCCGTCTGTGCCGCGTTGACGATTCTCTCAAAAGGAACCGCCGGGTCGGCAAGTGCGATGTTGTCCCGGACAGACCGGTTGAAAAGATAATTCTCCTGGAGGACCACACTCATCTGCCGACGCAGCGACACGGCATTCAGGCGGGCAATATCCAGACCATCGAGAAGAACCCGCCCCTCTTCCGGCACGTAAAGCTTCTGGACCAGGCGGGCGATCGTGCTTTTGCCGGAACCGGACCGACCGACGAGAGCAACTGTGGCGCCCGCGGGAATGTCCAGGCTGAAGTCCTTCAAAATGGGCGGCAGATCCGGCCTGTAGCGGAACGTAACGTTGTCGATGTGGATGGCACCCGTCGACCTCCGTCCCACCACTTCCTGCTCTGCGTTGCGCTCGGCGGGTGTATTCAGCACGTCGCCAAGGCGGTCGATGGAGACCCTGGCCTGCACATATTTGCGCCAAAGCTCGGCCAGGCGCACGACGGGCTGGCTCACGTGATTGGCCATCATGTTGAAGGCGATCAACTGTCCGATGGACAATTCGAGATCGATGACCATGCGCGCGCCAAACCAGGTGACGAGGACCAACGTGACTTTCTGGATCGCCTGGACCACGTTGCCTGAAAGCTGCATCAGGCGCTGAACCTCGAAGTTCGAGGCGACAAACGCTTGGGTCTGCCTTTCCCAGCGCCGGGCAAGCTGCGGCTCGAGCGCCAGGGACTTCACGGTTTCCATGCCGTTGAGCGTTTCATTGAGGAAAGCGCCGTTGATGGCGCCGTCCCGATAGAGCGTCTCGATGCGCTGCTGCAGCGGTGGTGTGGTGAAATAGCCCAGAAGGAAGTAGCAGGGGATCGATACGGCGACGATTGCCGTGAGGAAGGGGGAATAGAGATACATGACGGCGAAGAAGATGCCGGTGAATGCGAGATCGATCGCCAGCGTATTGACCGCGCCCGTCAGAAACTCGCGCAAGGAGTCCAGTTCGCGCACGCGCATGACGGTGACGCCAACGCTGCGCGCCTTGAAATAGGATAGGGGCAGGTTCATGAGGTGCCCGAAAAGCCCGGCGCCCAGCCGCGCATCGATGCGCGTGGCCGTTTGCGAGGCCACATATTGGCGCAGGCATTTCAAGCCCACCTCCAGCACCGATACCACAACCAGCACCATCGCCAGCACGTCCAAGGTGGCCATAGCGTGATGGACCAGAACCTTGTCCATGACCACTTGAAAAAAGAGGGGAGAAAGAAGCGCTAGCAACTCCATGACGGCGGACGTCGCCAAAACCTCCCAGGCTATGTTGCGATAGCGCAGCAACTCGGGAATGAACCAGGTGATATCGAAGGATCGGACGCCGCCGAGCCCGCCCCGTTTGCCGGATATTTCGACGACCTCACCGCTCCACATCGCCTCCAGTTCATCAAGAAGGATCAGTTCCGGCCCCGGGCGGTCTTCGCGCTGGATAAGCGCCCTCCCTTGGTCCTTCTTCGCCAGGATCGCCCATCCGCCTCCGACGGGCCGCCAGGCAATGGGCAGGCTTGCTGCCCTTATCTTGCGTAGATCCCTGCGGCGCCAGCGCGCCCGCAATCCCAGCCGTTTACATAAGAGGCGGACAGCTGCCTCCGGACTCAGGTCGACCAGGGACGACGCAACTGCTTCCGCCTCAGCCGGATCGTCGATGCACTGCGTGATAGTGCCTATCGTCAGCACACATGCGAGCAGGGATGCCGTTCGCTCAGAAGGCTGTGAGTATCCAGAAATTTTCATGTGTTATCAATGATATAAAGTACGTTTGATGACTGAATCTCGTTCGTACCACATATCCGGAAGGAGGCTGAACGAAACTCCGCGCTAAAATAGTCTAAGCAAATCCCGACACATATGCGTGCCCTGTCCCTAAGTGACGACAACGAGGTAGGGCACCTCTCTTGTTTATATAGGCGTCCCTTTGGTTTATATAAACGATCTGTGCATAATTTGGCAAGATGGCAGACCGCTAATCCGCATCTGAGCTGGCGATCGACGCGGCGAGCGATGAGTAGGCGTAATGCATGTGGCGCCTTGCGATCAAATCGAATAGCGGCCAACCAATGGAGATTCTTGCTTAAGCAAGAAAACCAACCTATTATGAGGACCATAATTATATTCGCAGGCATTGATACTATCTTCTATATACTATTTGAAAGTTATTTATTTATAAGGATATCATCTAATGCTTGGCCCATCGCCTGTTAACCCCGTCACCGACGCTACTTTTGGCGTCGAGAAGAGGCTGTTTCCGAATTCGGATGTCGGAGCTGCCGTATTTTCTCCCGAACCGTCGATGCACGCCCCCTTGAGCCGTCTGGGAGATGTCCACGCCAGTATCACCAAGACCCGGGGCAAGAGGGCGGCGGCGGCGCAGGAAGCCGACGACGCGCAGACGGAAGCGGCCGATGCGGTGGGCGGGGCCGAGGCGGAGCTCGGAGGGAAGCTGCGCGGCGTGTTCGTGTCCTATATGCGCGAGCAGCTCGGCGATAGCGGTCTCAGCGATGACCAAGTGCTCGAGCATATCACTGCGTTCCCGAATCTGAATGACAGCACGTTGATGCGCCGGCTGGCCGGTGCGGCCGGCCTCTATGGCAGCGAGGAAGGCGAAGACAATGTCGCCCCGGCTCAGAAGAAGGCACTCGTAGAGCGCTTGTTGCTCGCCTTGACTTCGGACGTCGACTGGAAGACCGAACTTGCCACGCCGGCCACCGATGTCGCGAATGGCGTCACCACAGACGCTAAGGTGCTGCACGGCGCCAACGAGATGACGATCGCGCAGGCCGCAGCGGCGGCCAAAGACAATATCCGCGAAACGCTTACGTCAAAGCTCGGCGATTGGGCCGTGCCCATAGCGGATGCGCTGGCGCCCGTCCTGATCAATGATCCAACGCTGTTCCTACCCAAGGCGTCGGGCAAGATTCTCTATGGCAGCCTGGAATGGGCCCAGCTCTGGATCGGCATAGAATATGCCGAAGGCCAATCCCTTGATCCGGCAAAGCTTACCATCGACCAGCTTCTCGCGCTTGGCCGGGCAGCCACGATCACCGATCCCGCGACGGACGAGGAAGCAACGGAGGCGGTAACAAACGGCGATACCGCCGAGGACGACGCGGCGGCGGCCGCCTACTCGGTCACCAAGCTCCTCGCCCTGATCGCCCGGGCCAAGGGCAAGCTCGACGGCCAGGAGATCACCGAGGAGAACCGCGCGGAAGTGGAAGAGGTTCTGCAATCCGTCGCCGAGGAAGTGTTCAAGGAGGAGTTCGCGATTGCCGAGGCCTTCGAGACACTCGGCCAGGAGATGCCTACCCGCGAGGAAGTCGCCAGAAAGATCCTGGAAGAGCACAAGTTTGACCCGGATGAGAAGATCACGGATTGGCGCCACTCGCCGGACGGGATCACATATCGCTACAATTCCACCCGTGAGAGAACACTCGCCGAGATTTATTTCGAACAGGGAAACCTGGATGGTTACCGTGACTGCGACCTGCCGAATCTAACCGAGGAATTCGAGACGCGCTTCGAAACCTATAAATCCCAATATGCGGCAGGGATGACAACCATCTTCGGCCGATTCCTCGACGACTATGCCGAGCGCAACAACCTCGACCTGACGGGTGCCGCTATAAAGCTTTCCCAACCTCAGGCCACCGCTTCCATCAACAATGGTAACTGGTGGTCCGACAAAACCGAAAAAAGCAACAGCGTACTGATCGTGGAGATGACCATTCCGGAGGCCGGCTCCCGCTATGGGTTTTTCTCGCTCCCGGAGCTCGACAAAGGCCTGCAAGACATCCCAGCGGAAACATCGGTGAACGATTGGGTATATAACAATTCCAGTACATTCTATACCGAAGAGCAAGTAGACGAGTACACGAATTTTTTGAATGCGCCCGGCTTTCACGTGGCTGAGAACTCAGTTACCATAAAAGAGCTTTGCAGTGGCGCAGGGGCCGAGATTCGGGGCAAGATCAATGAATATTTCGCGGCCCAGATCCAGCAGTATCACGATCAAGCCCGCGGAGAGACCCCCGGCGAGGCGATCAGCAATTTCTTCCTCGATCTCATTCCCTTCCGCGCGATAGTCGTCGCCATCCAGAAGGGTGACGTGGCGGGGGCGATCTTTAACGGATTGTTCGACGTCCTGTCCTTCATTCCCTTCGTCGGGGAAGGGATAAAAGCCCTTCAGGTAGGGGGCAAAGCGGTTGTGACCGGCCTGTCCGCCGCACTCAAGACATCACTCAAACAGGGCCTGAGCAAGGGTATCTCAGCCGGCCTTCGCACCGCCGCCTCCTTCGGCCGTGAGTTTGGCGGGCAAACGCTCAAAGCTGCCGTGACCGGCCTGGAAAGTGTCATGCCGATCCCAATGCCCAGCCTTGCCTCCCATATTTCGGTCGCCGGTGCGGGGAACACCGCGCGCGTTGTGAAAGGTCTTAGAGCCACGCAGCCGGAGCTGGCCGATGCGCTGGAGCAGGTCTCGAAGCGCTCCGACATCATAGAGATGACCGCCGACGGCCAACAGAAGCTGGCACCCGGCGTCGAGGTAACCAAGGGTGCGAATGGCGTCGAGACCATCAAGCTCGACGCTATTCACCTCCCGCTTGGCGAGGGGAGCATCGATCTTGACGATGCCAGGCTGACAATCAGGTATACCGACGAGGACCAGATCCTTTTCCTCAACGAGCACTTCAACGAAGCCGGAGAAAGTTTCTATACGCTGGCGAACCCGCAGACCGGCCTGTCCTATGGCCGACGCCTCACCCCCGACGAAACAGACACGCTCCTTTCCAAAGGAAGCAGCGGATTTTCCAGGGAAACCAGAGATAACTTCGCTACCGCTTCGACCGAAGATCCGGCGCACCTGAATACAAGCGAAGCGGAAAACAATTCCTTTCTGGGATCACGATCTCTATTTGGCAGAATTTTCAAAAGAAAACTTAAAGTGAAAATGCCGAAGTATTTGGTTATTGCCGATACACCAAAATATGAAAATGTAGTACCAGAGCTTACATCTTTTACAGCTAGAATACAATCAAACGGTGGTGGATTGTGCGCTTCTTTTGTTATAAGATGGATACAATACCTTTATGACTCAAAGAATATTGCATTAGATTTAAAACTTCAAAACAACCTTATTTCTGCCCAATCAGATTATATCAAAAATTTTCGCGGTCGAATATCCGATAAATCCCTTCTAGAAAGTAGAAAATTGTACATTTACAAAGAAATCCCACAAAGTAGGCATAATACAATTCAAAATATCATAAACTCTTCTAATAATAGGGATTATATATACATGTTTTTTATTGGAGAATCAGGGGCCGGCCATGCTGTCGGCCTGACATTTGGAGACAATCCGAAATTTTTCGACCCTAACTGGGGCGTCTTTAAGTTTGAAAACCGCGATGACCTTGCAAAATGGGTTCCAGAATACATCCAGGAACACTATAAGAACATCAGCCAAGTCGGTGCTTTCAGTGTCAAAAAGCGCGCCTGGGGAGACTGACGGAAGCGTCAGACCAAGACCGAGCCCCCTCACGGTGTGATGGCTTTGGCCAGAAAGTCCGTCAGGCAGTTGTTGTCCCACCGCATTGCGTACGCCGATCATCCTGGCTGCCTCGTCGAGCAAACCGTTTGCGTTGGCTCCACGACCATCAATGCGAGCATTCAACTCGAATCCGTTGGTGGGGCCCAGTCAGCGTTCTCTGAACGCGATTCAAGGCAGCGCGCCCTGACTTCATCCAGCATGGTCGCGGTGTCACCGACCAGCAGATCGGCCACCATGATCGCAATGCGCGGCAAAGCGCGGCGGGAACTGATGGCAAGAGCGATGTTTTGTAGAAGAATGTTCTGCCCCGTCACCGGAATGGCAACGAGCCGGCCGTCGAGCAGTTCCTGTGCCGTGTCCAGTTCCGAAGTCAGGGCGACGTGGCTGCCCGACACGACAAGCTGCTTCAGCAATTGCAGGGAATTGGTCACCACCGGCGGGCGGCCTTCCGAGAACATCCAGCCATGGCGCGCCTCGAGTATGCGGCGGATCGCAAGTGCCGGGCTTTGTACCGCGATGGCATGATCGCGCACCTTCGCCAGGCCGATCTGCCGGTGCTCTGCCAGCGGGTGGTCGGGAGCAACAACGCAGTGTAATGGCAGTTCCGCACTCCAGATGACGTGAACATCCCGTTGTGCGCGAAGGTTGAACGTAAGCGCGACATCGGCATTGCCCGCGTCGAGCGTCGACATCGCATCATCCGGCGTGGCGACCTCCACGTCGATGCGAACTTTCGGATATACCTCGGCGACATGGTGCAAGAAACGCGGGAGGACGCCGTTCACCAGGCTGTCCATCGTGACCAGACGGACATGGCCAAGATCGACCCCCTGCATCTGCTTGACGTCCGACCAAATACGGTTCTCGTCCGCCTTCCAGCGGCGTGCCAGCACGACGAACATCTCGCCCACGGGCGACAGGGTCATGCCTGTGTTCATCCGGTCGAAGAGTTGCACACCGAGGCGATCCTCCAGGAGCTTGATCTGCCGGTCGATGGCCGAGGCGGCGATGCCGATGGCGCGCGAAGCCGCCTGGATCGAGCCGTGCTCGGCAACCGCTTCGATATACTGCAAACCGCGCGGGACAAGGTGCAACGACATGTGCCTGCGTTCCAAAAAATAGAATGCAGGATTGTCGATAATGTCATGGAATGCAATGCGGCAATGCGGCTAGCGTCAAGCTGACACAGATCAGATGGCAAGCCCGACTTTATGACTTCCGCCCTCGACATTCTCAACACCGTGCCCCGCGCCGCCGCGCTCGCCATGATCGAGCCGCTGGTCGAGCGTTCACCCTGGGTCGCCGCAGCGATCGTGGACCAGCGCCCCTTTGCCGATGACGAGGCCCTGGCGGGAGCTTTGGTGGAAACGATCACCCGCGCCGATTCCGGCAGCCAGATCGCCCTGTTCAACGTCCACCCCGAATTAGCCGGGCATGAGGCGGCCGAAGGTCGAATGACCGAGGCCTCGACCAGCGAACAGGGCCGTCTGAGATTGCTGTCGCTGTCCGCCGCCGATGCCGCGCGGCTGACCCGAATGAATACGGCTTACCGCACCCGCTTCGGCCACCCGTTCATCGTCGCGCTGCACCGCGTGCCGGACCTGCAAACACTTTTTGCCACATTCGAGCGCCGCCTCGCCGCGACGCCGCCTGGAGAGCATACCGCCACACTGGCCGAGATCGCCTCGGTGATCCGGTCCCGTGCCGCCCGCGCCTTCGGGGCGGGCACGAATACGCCTCCGAACCTCGCCGCCACAACCCTGGAGTAACCCCATGAAAGCCCTTCTGCCTCTCATTGCTTCATCCGCCATCGCCCTTTCAGCCGTCGTGGCCGAAGCGAAGGACACCATCCGCGTCGCCGGCAACTTCGCGACCGAGCATTCCTCCTCCTTCGCCATGGCGAAGTTCGAGGAAGAGCTGGAGCGCCTGTCGAACGGCGAGATCGACGTCAACATCTTTCCGGCTCAGCAATTGGGCGGCGCGGCCGAGAATGTGCAGGCCGTCAAGATCGGCGCGATCGAGCTGATGTGGGTCGGCACAGCCTATCTGACCCGCACCGTCCCCGAGCTTGAGATCGTTGGCCTGCCGTTCCAGTTCCCGAACCGCGAACTGGCCTTCGCCGTGGTCGACGGCCCCGTCGGCGCCGCGCTCGACGCGAAACTGGCGGACGAGGGCATGACCTCCATGGGCTACATGGAACTCGGGTTTCGTCAACTCACCAACAACGTCCGCCCAATCGAAAACATCGGGGACATCGAAGGTCTGAAGATCCGCCTCCAGCCGAACGAGACGCATCTGGCCACCTTCCGCGCTCTTGGTGCAAACCCGGTGGCGATGGATGTCAAGGAACTTTACTCCGCTCTCGAACAGGGCGTGATCGACGGGCAGGAGAACCCCTTCGCCATCATCAATGTCGCCGGCTATGCCGAAGTCCAGAAACACGTCTCGAACACCGGGCACTTCTTCGATTTCATCTCGGTCGTCGCCAACAAGAACTGGTTCGACGGTCTCGACGCCGACAAGCAGGCGATGGTGAAGGAAGCAATGGCGACCGCCGTGGCGTACCAGCGCGAACTGGCGGCGGAGCAGGACGCTGCGGGGCTTGCCCAACTGACCGGGAAGGGCATGACCTATACCGAAGTCTCGCCGGAATTGGCCGCCGCCCTGCGCGAAAGAACCGCGAATGTTGCCGCCGAGACTAAATCGCGCCTCGACCCGGAGCTGACGAAGCTGCTCGAGGACGAGATCGCCCGGCTCGGCATGTGATCCGATGGTGCTCGATCGCCTCCTGACCTGGCTCCTCGCGCGCGCTGACATTGGCGCGCGCCTCCTCGTCATCCTTGGCGCGGCCATGATGGTGGTCGTGGTCTCGGCGCAGGTGGTCATGCGCTATGTCTTCAACGGTTCCTTCGATTGGGCGGACGAGGTCAGCCGAATCGCCTTCGTCTGGACGATCTTCCTCGCCATCCCGCTTGGCATCCGTGACGGCTCCCATGTCGGGATCGAGCTCTTGGTGGAGCGCTTTCCCGCCGGCCTGCGCCGCCTCATCGCCCGGCTCATGAGCGCTCTCGCGGCCGTGATGATGGCGGTCGTGTTCTGGACCTCGGTCGTTGTCGCGCTGGCTACATGGTCCGAACGGCTAGGCGCCATCAATCTCACTTCAAGCGTCTTCTTCTTCCCTGTGATCCTCGGCGCGCTTCATTCGGCGCTTCACCTTGCTCATCTCGCCCTTTTCCCGACGGAGTCCCGCGCATGAGCCTCTTCGTCATCGCCACCTTCCTGATCCTTGCGTTCCTTGGCATGCCGTTGGCCTTTTCGCTCGGAGTCTCGGCACTGGCGGGGCTGTGGCTAGCTGATTTCGATCTTCTGGTGCTGCCGCCCCGGCTGATGAACGCAGTCAATTCCTTCCCACTCATGTCAATTCCGCTCTTCATGATCGCGGGCGAGTTGATGCTGAAGGGCGGGATCATGGATAGGCTCGTCGATTTCGCGAACGCCTTCATCGGACGGGTGCGGGGCGGGCTGGCGCAGGTCACCATCATCTCGGGAGCAGGCCTCGCCTCGGTGTCCGGCGCGGCGGTGGCGGATGCATCGGCGCTGTCCTCGACACTGGTGCCCTCGCTGAGGAAACAATACGGCCTCGGCTTTTCCACCGGGATCGTTGCGGCGGCGGCAAATCTTGGTCCGATCATCCCGCCCTCCGGTGCGATGATCGTCTATGCCTTCATGGCCGGATCGAGCGTTTCGGTCGGCGGCATGTTCATGTCGGGTGTGATACCGGGTCTGATCCTCTTCGCCACCTTCATGGTCCTGTGCTGGCTCATCGCATGGAAACGGGACTATCCGCTGGCGGGCAATCCCGTGACATTGTCCAACATCCTGCTCGAACTGCGCCGCAGCTTCATCATCTTTCTGATGCCTGTCATCGTCATTGGCGGTATCGTCGCAGGGGTCTTCACCCCCACCGAGGGCGCGGCGATCGGTGTCTGCTACGCGCTGTTCCTCGGGTTTTTCGTGACGCGCAAGCTCAGGCTCGCAGACTTGACCGTGGTTCTCTTGAGTGCAGCAAAGACCTCTGCCCTCGTCGGCGCGATGATCGCTTTCGCCTCCACCGTGACGTTCCTGTTCACCATCGACCTCCTGCCGATGAAGCTCGCCGCACTGATGCAGGGGATCACCGACAGCCCGTTCTTGTTCCTCTGCCTCATCGCGCTGATGCTGCTGGTGGTCGGCATGTTCCTGGAATCGAACGCCGCCTACATCATGCTCGTGCCGCTGTTTCACCCGATCGCGCTGCAGTACGGGATCGACCCGCTGCATTTTGGCTTCCTCTTCGTGCTGAACCTCGTGATCGGCATGCTGACGCCGCCGGTGGGTGTCGTGCTGTTCGTCGTGTGCGGCATTACGGGGGTCAGGATGGGCGAACTTGTCCGCGAAAGCTGGCCGTTTATCGCCGCCATGTATGCGGTGCTGCTGCTTTGCATGATCTTTCCGAGCGTCGTGACCTGGTTGCCGGAAAGGCTCGGCTACTGATGCGGCTATTGCTTTGCAACCCGAACACGACGCAGGCGCTGACCGACAGACTTGCCGCCTCGGCCAGACGCGTTCTGCCGCCAACGATGACACTGCTTCCTGTCACCGCGCGTGAGGGGTTCCCCTACATCTCGTCCCGCGCCGAAGCGCAGATCGCCGGCACGGCGATCCTGTCGATGCTTGCCGAGCGGGTCGGCAGCTTCGACGCCGCAGTGATCGGCGCCTTCGGCGATCCCGGTCTCAGCGCGGCGCGGGAACTGTTCGACCTGCCGGTCACTGGAATGTCCGAGTCCGCGATGCTGACCGCCCTCACACTCGGGCAGCGCTTCGCCTTCGTCACGTTCTCGCCCCGGCTCTCTGCCTGGTATGAGGAGCAGGTCACACGGGTCGGTCTTGAACGCCGCTTCGCTGGAACCTTCACCCCCGATGCCGATTTCGGCTCCATTTCCGACGTGGCGGAGGAACTGCGGCACCCGCTCGTACACACATGCCGTCGCGCCGCCACCCACGCCGATGTTCTCATCCTTGCGGGCGCGCCGATCGCGGGCCTTGCCGGAGACATTGCAGACGAGGTCCCTGCCGTGCTGATAGATCCGGTTCAGACAGCAGTCCTGCAGGTCTTAGCCTTGCATCATCTCCGCCCGGACGGCGCGAATGCGGGCAGTTTCGCCCGCCCTCCGGCGAAGCAAAGCATAGGCATTTCTGAACCACTGTCCTCCTGGATCGCGCGGAAGCACCTCGGTAAAGGCGGGGAATAGAGCCTCGCGCTTGGATCGCGCGCGTTACAACCGTTTCGGCGGCGGCCGCCCCGGGTGGGGGCTATGATGACCTTGCCGGCGGCGCATATGGGCGTGGCAGGGAAATCTCATCTCGGTGCATGCGTCGCGAGTGTCTCGGGAGACCGGTATCGCTTGGCAGGACGGCATATCAGGAACAGAATGTCGAAAAAACCAGAACATTTTCGAAGATAATGTTCTGGAATCTAGAACGACTGTGAGGCCGAAGCGGGCCGGGTTGACTCTGCGGTACGCGTAAGTCTATACTTACCGTTAGTGATGACTTACGCAATGAACAGCTGGGCGGCACTGGCTGACCCGACGCGGCGAACGATCTTCGAGCGGCTGATCGAGCACCCCAGCGCGGTCGGCGAGTTGGCCCGTGAGCTGCCTGTCAGCCGGCCGGCGGTCTCGCAGCATCTGAAGGTGCTGAAGGACGCCGGTCTGGTCGTCGACAAACGAGCCGGCAAGCAGCGCATCTACCAGGTCGACCCCGATGGGCTGGCAGCACTTCGGGCCGAGCTGGACCGCTTCTGGACCAAGACTCTCGCGGCCTACAAGACGGTCGTCGAGCAACCGACGAAAGGAGATCCGATGAGTATCGAAGCAGCAGACACGTCCGTGCGAGCGTCGATCGTCGTCGAGGTGCCGATCTCGCGCGCATTCAAGGTGTTCATCGAAGACTTCGGCAGCTTCAAACCCGCCGAACACAACCTGCTCAAAGTCGAGATCGCTGAGACCGTGTTCGAGCCGAAGGTCGGCGGCTTTCTCTACGACCGCGGGGCTGACGGGAGCGTATGCCGCTGGGCGCGGGTACTGGCCTACGACCCGCCCAACAGCGTGCTGCTGAGCTGGGACATCAGCCCGCAGTGGCAAATCGAGGACGACCCGCTCAAAACAAGCGAGTGGGAAGTACGGTTCATCGCCGAAACCCCGCAACGCACCTGGGTCGAGATCGAGCACCGCAACCTCGACCGCCACGGCGAGGGCTGGCAAGGCGTCCGCGAGGGCGTGGCAGGCGATCAGGGTTGGCCGCTCTACCTCAAGCAATACGCCGCCCGGATGGCCACGGAGCGCTAAGGTCCGCGATCACCACTCGATCGTTTCATCTGCGGCCGGGGCGTTCGCGCCATCGACGGTACCATCCGTCGAGCACTGCCCCGCCCGGCGCTCTCCAGTCCCACGAGCTTGAGCAGCTTCGTGGACCTGCTTCGACAAGCTGGCAGGGCCAGGGCCGCGCATGTAGTGACGCTCGGGCCTGTATCTCCCGGGACGCTTAAAGAGGTCGCGCATGCGATGGAGCAGGCGCGAGCCAAGCGATTTCCTGGTGCTACTGATTGGGAAGGAAGCCATCGGCTTTCTCCACTACCTGGCAATTCGGAGCAAAAGCGGTGGCTGGTGTACCCGCGAGGGAAACCTCAAGCCGGTATTCGCGTCGTTCCCCGGGCGCGAGCGCTTCCGGCGGACCATCTCCTTTTTCCGGAAACGGACTGCTGCACGGCTCGATGGACAGGACCCCGGCGTGCTTGCGCAGGTCGTGCCAGACTTGCAGGTGGCCGAGCGTGCGTGTGTCGAAGGCGAAAGTGACGGCGAGGCCGGCCGCACCCGCGTTCGACGGGGACTTGACGACGCAACGCGCCTCGCCCTCCCCGCCGGTCGGCCAGGTTCTCGCTGGCATCAGACCGCCGTCGGGAAGCTCCGTCGGCCCCAATAGGCGGTCGCCGTTCAGTTCAATGGTGCTTCCTGAGGCAATCGCAGGGAAGCCGAGATTGAAGTGGTAGAGAATGGCTTGCGGCACTTGCTCCGCGCCCAGGTTCTCCACGGTATCCAGAATTCGCATGGACGCGCCGCCGATCGGGGCCTCGATGCGGCGCTTGAGCCGCAGGGTCTCGCCTCCATAGCGGCTCTGCACCACTTCACCTTCACAGAAAAGCGTCGGCTCCGCGCGCTCCCATTCTTCGCCGTAGCCGGTCAGCCTGGCGGGCGTGAAGGGCAGCCGGCCGTGCAGCGGCTCCCCGTTCATCGGCTGGCGGATATGATTGAGGCCGCATGTAATCAGGAAACCGCCAAAGCCCCGGTTGAAGCCGCGGCCTCCGTCGTCCTCCGGATTGATGAGGGCGGGTGCGCGGAACCCTGCGGCCGTCTGCCAGGCAAGTTGAACGCCCTGCCACGATAGCGTGCCGATATCCATCGACCGGTCGGTCAGGACCCAGAAGTCGAGCCCGCCGCCGGTGGAAAAGGAAAGGGCCCGCACGCCGCGCTCCGCGCCGTCGTCGAGCACGATCCGTCGCACGCTTGCGACCTGCCGCAGGTCGCCGACGCGCATTCTCAGTGAATCGAGCAGCTGCGAGCTCACTCGGTGACCGCCAGGCGGGCTTGGTCGCTGCGAGGCAGATCCAGGCGCGCAAAGGCTTCCGACGGTGCGTCGTTGGCACGCATGAGGTCGACCATAAGCGCGACCAGTCTGTCCTCCTGCTCCTTGTCGTTCAGCGGCTGCTGCTGGCCCGGGTCCGTCTGCAAGTCGTAGAGCCGCGTGCCGGATTCCAGGAGCGCACCGGGACCGTAGTTGTTGTACATGGGTGAGCGCTCGACCACCGGCACCTTGAGGAGCCGCGCGCCCTTTGTGAAGGAGAACGGATCGGCAATGCCGGCGTCGGCCAGTTCCTCCGGCGTGAAGGGGGCGAAGATGTGCGTCGGCATCAGCGTGTACTGATATATCTCCTGCTGCGCCAGATCTTCAGGAAAGCGGTGATAGGTATAGTGGCCGTCGGCGATGTTCACCGCCCCGCCGAAATAACCGAACAGCGCGCCTTCCCGCCGCCGCTCGCCTGCCATCATGGACGTGAGCGGATAGCCTTCCATTTCCTCGGCCGCCTCGACGCCGAAAAAGTCGAGGAAGGTGGGCGCAAGGTCGATCGATTGCGTCAAGGAGAAGGAGCGCGATCCCGCGCGATCCGGCTGGCGCGGATCATGGATGAAGAGCGGGATGCGCGCGACCTCCTCGTAGAGGTTCATGCGGTTCTTGGCCCAGAAGTCGTGCTCGCCGAGTAGGAAGCCGTGGTCCGTGGTCACCACCAAGGTGGTGTCTTTCCACATGTCGTACCGGTCAAAATAGTCGAGAAGCTCTCCCAGCAGGTGATCGCACATGGCAACCACCGCGTAGTAGTTGGCGCGCAGCTCCTCGCATTCCTCGGGCAGTTCATCGACGCGGCCGTAGCGCGGCCAATCGCGGATCGGCCCTTCCCAGCCGGTGTCGAACGGCTCCTTGAAGCGGCTCGGCGCGTGGAACGGCTCGTGCGGGTCGAAGGTCTCGATCTGCAGGAGCCAGTTGTCGGCGTCGCGGTTTACGTCGAGGAAGTCGAAGCCGTGCGCAAAGCACTGGACGGAAGGGAAATCCTTCTCCTCGCGGATGAATTCCCGGTTGACGACATTCTGCGAGAAATACTGCCGCCGCTCGGTCGTGAACTGGCGCGCATGATACATTTCGCGCAGCCGCTCCCAGTGCGGCTGGACCATCGCCTTCCAGCGGTCGCCCTCCTGTCCGCGCACGAACTCGTAGGAATCGTAGCGGTTGTGGTAGGTCGCGCCGCCATCCTCCCAATAGTGGAAATGGTCGGTGACCAAATGGCTGTAGACCCCCGCCCTCTTGTGCAGCAGCTCGGGAAAGGCATTGTCGAAGGGCTCCAGGGGCCCCCAGCTCCTGTGCAGGAAGGTGAGCCGGCCCGTCAGCATGTCGCGCCGCGCCGGCATGCAGGGCAGGCTACCGACATAATGTTTGTCGAAAGTGACGGCGCGCCGGGCGAGGCGGTCGAAATTCGGCGTCGGGACGCGCTTTCCCCCATAGGGCGAAAGCATGTGCCGGTTAAGCGAGTCGAAGAGGACGAAGACGACCTTCATTTCACTGTTATCCCCGAGATTTTCCGAACGTTCGAATATGGGCGCCCGTCATTTCACCGCCCCTTGGGTCAGCCCCTTGACGATATAGCGCTGTGCGACGAGAAGCAGCAGCAGCGCTGGAAGGATCGACAGCGCTGCGCTCGCCGCCATTTGCGTGTATTGGATCTCGAAATCCTGGGCAAATTTGGCGATGGCCACCGGGACCGTTGCCGTTTGCTTCATGCTCAGGGTCAGGGCCACGGCAAACTCGTTCCAGGAGAAGACGAAGGTGAGCACCGCTGTCGCCGCCAGGCCGGGCGCGATGATGGGCAGCACCACATGCCGCAGCAGGATGGGCGTCGTGGCGCCGTCCATCCTGGCGGCTTCCTCCAGCTCCCGCGGCACATCCCGCACGAAGACGCTCATCAGCCACAGCGCCATCGGCAGGTTCAGTGTGGTGTGCGCCAGGATGAGGCCGATGAAGGTGTTGTCTAGCCCGACCGGCCGCGCCATCGCGTACCAGGCGCTGGCGAGCGCTACCGGCGGGATCATGTGGAAGATCAGTGTCCAGGCGAGGAATACATGCACGATCCAGCCCGGCCAGCGCATGCGGTGGAGCGACCATGCCGCCAGCGTGGCGACCGCCAGGCAGAGCGCGGTGCTGGCGATGCCGACGATCAGCGAGTTGCGGTAGTTGAGCAGGAAATCCGATGTCTTCGAGAACAGGACCTCGGCGAAATTGAACCAGACGGGACTGAAGAAGAACTCGCCCATGAGCAGCGAGATCTGCGTGCGGAAACCGGCGGCGACCGTCCAGGCGACCGGCGCGATGACGATGGCCGCCGCGGCAACGAGGACGAGGTGGGTAAGCGCGATGCGCCCTTGGCGAGAGACGGGGCCGTTCATCATGTCCTCCCGAGGCCGCGGCGGGCCGAAAGGGCGATGACGAGCAGAAGCGAAACGAGGAAGATGACGGCAACGGACATGGCGGAGCCGTAGCCGATGCGGTCTTCGGTGAAGAAGCGCTGGTAAAGCGTGAAGCTGACCACCTCCGTCGCCGTCCCTGGACCGCCACTCGTCAGGAGGTAGACCTCGTCGAACACCTTGAAGGCCAGCACGAGGCGGAAGGCGAACGTTACGACTATGGTGGGTATCATCAGCGGCAGCGTGATGTAGCGAAACTCCTGCCAGGGCTTCGCGCCATCCACTTTCGCAGCCTCGAAGATGTCCTGCGGCAGCGATTCGATGCCGGCGAGAAAGAGCAGAAAACAGAATGGCGTCCAGTGCCAGATGTCGACGACGATCACCGACAGGAGGGCCGTCTCGGCGGAGCCCAGCCAGTCGTGCTGCATGACGCCTAGGAGCGCGAGCCCCTGGTTGATGAGCCCGAAATCGTAGTTGAGCATCAGCTTCCAGATGGCGCCAATGACGATGCCGGGAATGAGGATCGGCAGGATGAAGATCGCGCGGTAGAGGACGCGGCCGCGCGTCACCTTGCTGCACAAAAGCGCAAGCCCGAGCCCCAGCACCATCTGGCCAGCAACGGCGCAGAAGGCGAAGATGAAGGTGTTGACGAGCCCTGCCCTGAACAGCGCGTCGGAGCCGAGCGCACGATAATGCGACAGGCCCACGAAGCTGCGGGTGGAGTCGCCGCCAGCCCAGGTGATGTCCTGGAAGCTGCTTACGAACAGGTTGGCCAGGGGAAGCACGCTGAGCAACAGCATCAGCGCCAATGCCGGTGAGATCGTCAGCCAGCGCCACAACCGGTCATCGCCGAACGCGGCGCCAGCCTTGCGCCCGCCTGTCCGGTCTCCCACCAGTGTGGCGACCGAGGCCGTGCTCATCGTGACTCCCCCTTTCCGCCTCAGAGCGGCTCTATCTGGCTGGTATCGTACTGGTGCTTGTCCATGATGGCGTGGATCTCGTCGGCCATGCCGTTCAGCGACTCGACGGCGGAGATCTCACCGGCGATGGCTCGGTTGAGCCCGAGCTCCAGCACGGCGATCACCTCGCTCGCTTCCGGGAACTGGTAGATATTGACGGCGTGCGGAAGCGCCTGCGCCAGCGGCTTCATCCAGCGGTAGCGGTGCTCGTCGGCGATCGGCTCGTCGTAGACCGCCGCGTGTACGGGGATGCCGCCGGCCTCCGCCGTGGTGAGCTGGGCCTCCTTGGTCTGGAACCAGCGCAGGAACTCGACTGCGGCGCGCTTGCGCTCGTCGGGTATGTTGTGGGCGATGCCTGCCAGCCAGTGGCCGAGGCCGGGCGCGGTCGGCAGCCCTGGCAGCGAGGGGGGCGGGCCCCACTCCACCTTGTCGACGACAGCAGACTTGTTTGGGTCGTCCATCTGCGACCACGCTGCGATCACCATCATCACGTGGGCAGCCTGCCCGGTCACAATGCTTTGAACGACCTCGGCCTGGTCCATTGCCGCCGTCTTGGGATGTCCGGCCTCACGGGCAAGTCGGATATAGTATTCGAGCGCTTCCCGCCCTTCCGGGCTGTTCAGCGTGACTGTGTAGTCTCCGGACGATTGGTCCCTGAAGATGCCGCCGCCATGGCCGTAGAGATAGGGGTAGAAGTCGTAGGCCACGGTGTGCGGGCCGCGCGCCCCGCGCTGGACGATGCCGTAGCGCTGCGGCGGCTCATGGAAGCGGCGCGCGTTCTCTTCCAGCTCGGCAAAGGTGGCCGGCGCTTCGAGTCCCGCCTCGGCATAAAGGTCGCCGCGATAATAGAGCATCGGGATATTGGGCTGGACGGGCACCGACATCAGCTTGCCGTCAGCTGTGACGGTCTTCTTTTCAGCGTTGTAGTAGACAGTGTCGCCCAGCGTGTAGACCTTCGGATCGAGCTTGAAGCCCGGATCGATATCCGTGATGGGTGCGACGAAGCCGCCGGCGTACATCTCCGTGAACCAGCCGGAGTTCATGATCAGGATGTCGTACTGGCCCTCGTTCGCGCGCACCGAATTGCGCTGCTTTTCGAGTGAGCCCGCGAAAGGATTGACGTCGAGTTCTACCCGGTTGCCGGTCTCGGATTCGTAAAGTTCTACGGTCCTGCGGAAGCTATCGAACCAGGGCGACTGGTTGATGACGATGGTGATAGGCGCAACCGTCTGCGCCCACAAAGGCCGCCATGTGGCAGCCGTCGCTGCGGCCGCTCCCATGCCGGCAAGGGCGTGACGTCTGTTGATTTCGGGCAGATTCTTCATGATTTCCTCCCTCACGACGACCTCGTGCTCCGAGAGGAAATTTTCACAAAAGTCCCATTCCCACAAATAAATAACTCGGCCTTATCGATGCCGAATCGGAATGATTAGTTGGTAGGCTCCTGCTTGCAGATCGCGACCAGCTCCTCGACGATCGCCTCTGCCGCCGGCGAGAGCCACCCGTCCTTCCGTGTGACGATGCCGGCGCTGCGGAAGGCGTCGAGCTCCGGCACCTTGAGCATGACGAGGTCGACCGCCTCGGGCAGCTTGAGCGTGGTCGACACTGTGAATGTCAGCGCATCGGAAAAACGAGCCATCTGCAGAAGAAATGCCAAAGAATCGGTCTCGACGACCGCTTTCGGGGACGGGAGGTCCATGGCCGTGAACAAGGCTTTCAGTCTCTGGTGAGCCCGCGTCGTCTCCGGCGGCATCGCCCAGGGATATTTCAAGAGCTCCGGGGCAGCGAGATTTCGCCTGCTTGTAAGCTCGTGATTCTTCCGGCAGCACACACCCAGCCGATCAGTGGAGAGCGGCTGCATCCTGAGGTCGCGGGCAGCATCCGAGGCGGGCAGTTCGGCAACGACGAGGTCGACCTCCCCGTGGCGCAAGGCCCGCAGCAGCGCATCGTCGAAGCCACCCTCGATCCTGACCCTTATCGATGGATTCTTGGCGGCAGCCTTCGCCACGGCCGCCGGCAAAAGCCGCCTCAGCCAGGCTGGTCCTGCTCCGATCGTCACGGTGCCGACCTTGCCTCCACGGAGCGCCTCGATCTCGTTCTTCGCATCGCCGAACTGGACCTTTATGGCTTCCGCATGCCGCAACAGGCTCTGGCCGTAGGGTGTCAGTTCCATCCCACGCGGCATGCGCTCGAACAGCTTCACGCCCAGTTCGAGTTCCAGCGCTCGTACGGTCTTTGTGAGCGTCGGCTGCGCGATTCCCAAGGTAGTCGCCGCGAGGGTCATGCTTTTACATTCCGCGACCGTCAGAAAGTACTCGAGTTGGCGAATATTCATTTGAGTTTAGCAGATAGGAGAGCGGCGAAATCGGATTGTAGCCCACGCAAGCCAGCAAAGGCCCGCCACCATTGGTAGCGTGTATGTCTGGTTTGGAAAAGCTCTGGAAGGTCGGAGGACTCTTCCCTTGAGCGCACCGCCGGTCAATCCAAATCGTCCCGTATGCAGGCCTTCGCGTGTCCGGGCGCGACTTCGCGCAGCGCGGGAACGGGCCCGGCGCAAGCGTCGAGGGCAAAGGGGCAGCGGGTTCTGAAG
This sequence comes from Chelativorans xinjiangensis, assembly GCF_009812055.1. Lineage (GTDB taxonomy): Bacteria > Pseudomonadota > Alphaproteobacteria > Rhizobiales > Rhizobiaceae > Chelativorans > Chelativorans xinjiangense. Next base: position 48,988 of record NZ_WQNH01000017.1, read on the forward strand.
ACGCATCCTGAGGGCGGGTCGGCCGGACTGGGTATGTCGCCGGTAAGGATCTGCCGCTTTCCGCGGCGTGCCGGGTCCGGCGACGGCACCGCCGATAGCAGCGCCCGCGTATAGGGGTGACGCGGACTGGAATAGAGCGCCCGGCTGGGGGCGATTTCCATGATCCGCCCGAGATAGAGCACGATGACCGTGTCGGCGACATATTCGACGACCGCCAGATCATGCGCGATGAAAAGCATCGTCAGCCCGAGCCGCAGCTGCAGGTCGCGCAAAAGGTTGATGATCTGGGCCTGTATCGACACGTCGAGCGCGGATACGGGTTCATCGGCGACGATCAGTTCGGGTTCGAGTACCAGTGCCCGCGCAATGCCGATGCGCTGGCGCTGGCCGCCGGAAAACTCGTGCGCGTACCGGCTGAAGGCATCGGCCGGCAAGTCGACCGCGGCAAGCGCCTTCACCGCCTTCTCGGCGCGCTCGGCCCTGGTGCCGACGCGCTGGATTTCGAGCCCCTCGGTGAGGATTTCACCGATGGTCATTCGTGGCGACAGACTGGCGAACGGATCCTGGAAAATGTACTGCACGCGGGCGTGGAGCTGGCGCAACTGCCGGGCCGAGAGCCGCGTGGTCTCGACACCGTCGAAGCGCACGCTGCCTGAGGTCGGCTCGATCAATTGCGCTGCCATGCGGCCGATGGTGGTCTTGCCGCTGCCCGATTCGCCGACCAGGCCGACCACCTTGCCGCGCGGAACCTCAAACGAGACGTCCTCCACTGCCCGCACCACCGGGCCGCGGCCGAATGCGACAGGCGCGAAGTGCTTGGTCAGATGGGTGACGGAAAGCAATGGTTCCTCTGGCATGGTCAGATTTCCTGCCATCGGATGCAGCGGCTCGCATGGCCTTTCCCCGTGTCGACAAGGTCCGGGAAGGCGGTGGTGCAGGCGTCGATCGCATAAGGGCAGCGGGGCGCGAACGCACAGCCGGGCGGCAAGTCGATAAGGCTCGGAACGGAGCCGGCAATCGTCTGCAGCGGAGCACCGGCCTCCTTGAGCGCTGTCGCTTCACCGAGCTGCGGCACCGAGCGCATCAGGCCCTTGGTATAGGGGTGACGGGGGTGGGAAAAGACGCTGGGCACGTTCCCCGCTTCGACGATCGAACCGGCATACATCACCGCAACCCGGTCGGCGATCTCGGCAACAACGCCGAGATTGTGGGTCACGAACAGCATCGCCATGCCGCGCTCGGCCTGGAGTTTGGCCAGGAGGTCGAGGATCTGGGCCTGGATGGTGACATCGAGCGCCGTGGTCGGCTCGTCGGCGATGAGCAGGGCTGGATTGCAGGCGAGCGCCATGGCGATGGTGGCGCGCTGGCGCATGCCGCCCGACAGCTCGTGCGGGTATTGCCTAACCCGCCGCTGCGGGTCGGGAATACCGACGTCGACCAGCAGCCGAACGGCATCAGCGATGGCTTCACGACGAGACTTTCCCAGATGGATACGGATCGGCTCAGCAATCTGCTCACCAATGGTATAGACCGGGTTGAGGCTTGTCAGCGGCTCCTGGAACACCATTCCGATGTCGTTGCCTCGGATGCAGCGCAGGGTCTCGTTATCGAGGGCCTGAAGTTCGACCGTCTCGCCGGACTTGCGTCGCAGCATCAAGCGGCCCGACGCGATCCGCCCGATCCCTTTGGGCAACAGCCCGACGATGGAAAGGCTGGTCACCGACTTGCCCGAGCCGGACTCGCCGACGAGAGCCAGGGTCTCTCCGGCGGCGATGGTGAGGTCCAGGTCGCGCACTGCCGCCACCTCGCGGCCGCCGATGCGGAACGTCGTCGTCAGTCCTTTGATCTCGATGACGGGCAGACCTGCCATCAACTACTCCAGGAGGCCAGTTGCACGCAGGATCGTGTCGATGCGCGCAGCTTCTTCGCCGTTGAGTGCACGTTGCGGACGGGGCATGAGATTGGTGTCGATGATCCCGAGACTGCGCATCGCGGTCTTGAACGCACCGATGCCGGCGGAGCCGGTGCTGGTGCGCGGCAGGCTCACCCGGACCATTTCGAACAGACGGCACAGCCTCTCCTGCTCCGCGCGCGCTGCTGCGATGTCTCCCGCCTGGCAAAGATCCCACAACCGTACATAGCCACGCGGATCGACATTGCCGAGGCCGGGCACCACACCGTGCGCGCCCATGCCAAGTGCTCCGTCGACCAGGATTTCCGAACCCGTCATCGCGAAAAAATTGGGATCCGCTGCCATGTCCATCAGGACATACCGGAAATTGCCGTCGTCACCGCTTGAGTCCTTCAGTCCGGCGATCGCGCCCTCCCGTGCCAATGTCACGGTCGTGGCGCGCTCGAGCTTGGTGCCCACGCAAACCGGTATATCGTAGGCGATGACCGGCACATCCAATGCTTCGCGCACATAGCGGAAGTGGTCGATGATCTCCGGCTGGCTGGTGCGGGTGTAGAATGGAGCGGTCACGACCACCGCATCCACGCCGGCTGCCTGTGCGTTGCGCGCATGCTCGATAACGCACTCCGTCGTCGGGGCGATGACGCCGGCGAAGATGGACACCCTGCCCCCGGTTTGCTCGACCGCGTGCTCGATGATCTTCACACGGGTGGCTTCGTCGTGAAAAACGACCTCGCTGGTCGAGCCAAGGACGAACAGGCCGTGCACGCCGGCATCCAGCAGATGGTCGATCACCCTGGAGAAAGAAACGTAGTCGACTTCGAATCGTTCGTTGAGCGGCGTGACGACCGGTGGAACGACACCTTTGAACAGAGGCATGTGAGACCTTCTTTTTGAAATTCAGTTGAGATCGGCGCGCGGGTTGAAGGCATCGCGAAGCCCGTCACCCACGAAGTTGATGGCGAGGACCGTTATGACCATTGCCGCGCCGGGGAACATCCACTGCCAGGGGTAGCTTTCCAGAACGAGCGTCGAGCGCGCCGAGTTGAGCATGTTGCCCCAGCTCGCCTCCGGCGGGGGCACCCCCATGCCGAGGAACGATAAGCCAGCCTCCAGCAGGATACCGCTGGCGACCTGCAGCGTCGCGTAGACCACCAGGATGTCTATACTGTTGGGCAGGCCGTGCCGCAGCAACAGATGCGGCAGACCCGCCCCCATGCCGCGGGCGGCGATGACGAAATCGCGCTCGCGCAGCTCCAGGAGGCGCGCCCTCACCATGCGCGACAGAACCGGCCAGGAGAGGAGCGAAATGACGATGATGGTGGGGGCGATGCCGGTGCCTGCGATCGACGCCAGCACCAGCAGGAAGATGACGGGCGGTAAGGTCATCGCCAGATCGACCAGCCGCATCGCAACGCTGTCGACGAACCGGCCTCCGAAGCCGGCCACTGCACCGATGACGAAGCCGATGACCGTCGAAATCGCCATCGAGACCGTCGCTACCAGCAGCGAGATGCGGCCGCCCTGCATGAGGCGTGCCATCACGTCGCGGCCGACCCCGTCGCTGCCGAGCCAGTGGGACGCCGAGGGGCCCTTGTTCATGGCCACAAGGTCGATGTCGTTGGGGGCGTAGGGCCACCAGAGATCGTAGCTGAGGATCGCCAGCACGATCGGGAGCAGGATCGCTACGCCAGCGACCGCGGCTCTGTTGGTCAGAAACCGGTCCACCGCCCGGCGCAGGGGGCCCTTGGGGCGCTCGGCAGCGAAAGCGGATGCGGACGCGGCCATCTAACTCACCTTGATGCGCGGATCGACCGCGGCGTAGATGATGTCGGTCAGCAGGTTGACGATGATCACGCAGGCCCCGGTGAGCAGCGTCGCGCACATGATCACGGGATAATCCCTCCTCGTCACGGCATTGATCATGAGAAGGCCCATGCCGGGCCAGTTGAAGACGCTCTCGATGAAGATGGCGCCGCCGATGGCGATGCCGATGGTCGAGCCGATCAGCGTTATGACGGGCAGAAGCGCGTTGCGAACGGCATGCTTGACGATGACCCAGAATTCACGAACGCCCTTGGCGCGGGCCGTCCGCACATAATCCTGGGAGAGGACCTCGAGCAGCGACGCGCGCATGTACCGCATGATCATGGCGCTGTGGGCGATCGATAGCAGGCAGGCGGGCAGCACGAGGTGGCTGAGCAGATCGCCGAGGGAAAACGGCGCTCCAGGTGTCAGCATGCCGCCCGAGGGGGCCCAGTCGAGCAGAACCGAAAATCCGTAAAGGCCGAGCAGAGCAGTCAGGAACGCGGGGCTTGAGATGCCGATGAAGGAGAGCACTGAAAGCGAGACGTCCGTGGCCGTGTTCCGGCGAACGGCGCTGAGGATGCCGGTGGCTATGCCGACGACGATGGCGATGGCGAGCCCGGAAAACATGAGCAGGATCGTCGGACCGATGCGATCGAAGACGAGCGGCAGGACCGGGATTCCTCCTCTCTGGATGGAATAGCCGAAATCGCCGCTGAGCGCCGCACGCAGCCAAGCCAGATACTGCACGGGCAGCGGCTGGTCGAGACCGAGCCCGATACGCAAGGCGTCAAGATCGGATGCGGACATCGGCACCGACGGGTTGATATAGGCGTCGATCGGGTCGCCCGGCGCCAACCGCAGCAGGCCGAAGATAAGCACAGTGAGGGCCAGCAGCATGAAGAAGCCGACGGCGACGCGGCGAATGATGTATTGCGACATGCGGAATGATCCCTGCCATCGCGGCGGACAGGCAGATGATTGCCCGTCCGCCGCTACGACTGCCTAGGTCAGGGAGCGATATCCCAGTTTTCGGGATGCGCCTGGTAGGGCCCGCCGGCCGGAGCCGGCGTCCAGTAGAAGTCCTCTAGCTTGGCGGAAGCGACCCCATAGCGGCTTGCGACCCACATGGAGCCCCATGGCATCTTCTGGTTTATGACGCTGCAGACCTGCTGCCACAGTTCGTTGGATTTGGAGGTGTCGGTTTCCGCCATCGCCGTTTCTATGGCCTCAGTCAGCTCCGGCATGTCGATGTGCATGATGTTGTTGCCCACCGGCGGCACCTGCGCGGCATTCAGGTTGACGTTCAAGCTCGCCGGGTTGGGGCCGTTCTGCGCGCCGGCGTAGACCAGCAGGAACTGTTCCCAATCCGTGCCGCGGACGATGCCGTTGTAGGTCGGCACATCAACCGCGCGCGGGGAAACGTTGATGCCGACCTGAGCGAGCATCGCCTGGATCGCCGCCATGACGTTGCCGACCTGCGGGCTGTTGTAATAGGTGAGCCAGGGGATCGTCTCGGTGCCGTTGATCTGATCCCAGCCGGCCTCGGCCAGTAGGGTCTTGGCCTTCTCCGGGTCGTAGGCGTAGTCATTGAGACCGTCCGGGACGATCTGAGGCGCCACATAGCCGCAGCTGGCCACTTTCGCGGCTCCGCCATAGAGGCTTTCGATGATCTGCTCCCGGTCGATGGCATACATGACCGCCTGGCGCACACGCACATCCTGCCATAGATCGACTTTATGGTTGAATCCGATGTAGTTGACGACGTAGGAATCGCCCTCGATCACCCGGAAGCCGTCATTGCCTTCGAAGGTCTTGGCATCGTCCGGCTCGACATAAGTGAACTGAATCTCGCCGGCTTTCAGTGCAGCGACCGCAGCGGCCGCGTTGGCGAAATAGCGGTTGATCAGACGGTCGACCTTGGGCCGGCCGTTGCGGTAGCCGTCGAAGGCCGCCAGTTCCACATACTGGTCACTGACATATTTAACGAACTTGAAGGGTCCCGTGCCGACCGGCTCGGTCGACCACCAGTCGCTATTGGCAAGCTCGGCGGGATCTCTGGGGCCGAGAAGATGCTCGGGCAACATCATCACCTGCGTCAGGATCGCCAGGAAAGCCGCATTGGGCTTGCCGAGGGTGACCACGGCCGTGCTGTCGTCGGGCGCTTCAACGGAGGCGATGTCTCCGAGCCTGGCGGCAAAGAGGCTGCCACTGTCCGGGTTCTTGGCCAACTCCAGTGAGAACTTCACGTCAGCCGAGGTGAAGGGCTCGCCGTCATGCCACTTCGCGTCGGCCAACTTGAACGTGTATTGCAGACTATCCTCGCTTATCGAAACATCCGCTGCGAGGGCGCCGACAATCTCGCTGAGATCCGGATTATAGATGACCAGAGGCTCGTAATAGGTGCTGAGCCAGGTGAAGCCTGCCGTCGCCTGATGTGGATGGAAATTGCCGGGATAACCGCCCGGCCCCACGTCGAACCCGCCGGTGATGGTCTTCTCGCCCTGCGCCATCGTCGTCGGGATTGTCAGCGCGGTTGACGCCAGCAAAATTCCCGCTGCCGCCATAAGGCGGCCGAAAGTCCGTCGTTGCATAGTCTCCTCCCTGGTTGACTAGTCTTCCTGGCTCACCGCCTGATGGCGGGAGCGGTTCATGGCGATGACCTGCTGAATGCCGCTGTAGTGCGCATCAAGGCGGCGTCGCGCCGCCTCGACATCCCTTGCAGCGATCGCCTCCACGATCTCATGGTGTTCGCGCCAGGTGGCGAGCGGCGTCGGGCTGGCCAGGTTGGCGAAATCGGAAGCCTTGTGGAAGGCCGTCCAGAAGATGTCGATCAGCGTGCTCAGCATCTTGTTGTTCTGGCAGCGGAACAACAGCTGATGGAAAAGCTGGTCTTCCTCGGCGAAACTTTCGTGTTCGGCGCGCTCGCGCATCCGCTCCGTGACCGCGCGCAAGGCAGCCACATCTTCCGCGCTGATCATGGCGATGGTCTTGTCGATCAGGCCTGTTTCCAGGACGCGGCGAATTTCGAGCAGTTCCTCCACATCCCGGAGCGATGCCCGCAGTCCATAGGCCAGATTGTCGAGCAACGGTTGAAACGAGAATTCCTTGACGAATACGCCCACGCCGCGACGGGTCTCGAGAACTCCTACAGATTCCAGGGCTTTGATCGCCTCGCGAACCGAGTTGCGCCCAACGCCGAGCTGCTGGGCGAGAAAGCTTTCTGGCGGCAGCGGATCGCCAGCTTTAAGACCGTTGTCCTCGACATAGCTGCGGAGGCTCTCCTGTACGCTGACGTGTAATAGCGGTGGCCTCTCCAGCGGCTTGATCGGCTTCATCTTGACGGCCTGTCCTTCCGATTTCCCGTTCGCGTCCATTCTATCGTGACCCTGGCTTGTAGCATAGCGACTTGTAGGATATGTTGCAAGTCAATAGCAAAGGACGCGTCACAATGCGTGTGGGATTGATCGGAGTAGGGCACTGGCACGCCCATATGCACGCCAAAGCGGTCGTTTCCGCTGGAGCCCAACTTGGTACGATATGGGATGCAGACCGGCAGGTCGCCGAGAGCTTCGCGGCGCAGCACGGGATTTCTGCTTCCAATGAGCCTCAAGCGGTCATCGAGCACTCTTCATTGGTTGTCATCATGGGGCGGCCAGATAACGTGCCGCCACTGGCAGAAATGGCGATTGCCGCCGGCGTACCGGTGATCCTCGAAAAACCTGCGGCGCCCGATTCAGCCGCCGTTGCAGCCCTTGCAAGATCGGCATCCTCCGCCGGGGTTTTTGTGGCGGTACCCCTCCCCAACCGCCTCGGGCCGGCTATGCGCGAATACCATCGACTGGCTGCCGAGGCACGGTCCGGTCCTATCGCCCACGCGCACTTCCGCATCATCAACGGTCCGCCCCAGCGTTATCGGGACGACGGTGTGGCTTGGATGCTCGATTTTGCCGTATCCGGTGGTGGTGCCCTGCGCAATCTGGGCATCCACGGTATCGATTGCGCACTCAGCCTCGCCGAGGGGCCGGTGCAGATCGTCTGCGCACAGATCGGCAAGCATATCCACCGCGAGGAGGATGTGGAGGATTACGCCGTCGTCGTGCTAACGGACGCCAATGGCGCCGTCTTCACGATAGAGGCGGGATATACCTTCGCCTCTATGCAGCCGGGCGGCGATTTCGAATGGCGCATCGCGACCGCCAACGCCTATTTCATTGATCACGGCGATACTGCCCTCGCCGCCACACTGGATGACCGGCGTCGCGAACCATTGCCGCCGCTGCCGTCATCCGAACGCTACACCGCCTTCATGATCGACACGATCAACCGCCTCGCCGCGGGCGCCCCTCCCCTGGTCGGGATTTCGGATTATGCCTGCGCCATGGACCTGATCGACCGTGCCTACGAGGAAGCGCTGCCATGATCAACGTCGGCATAATCGGCGCCGGACATTTCGGTGCCGTGCACGCTCGTGCGGTCGGGAGACAGGCTGCAGCTCGGGTCCACGCCGTGTGCAGCAGTGATCCCGCGCAGGCCGCTGCATTCGCCGCCCTGCATGGCGGCCAGCCGTGCCGCGACTGGCACGCGCTGCTCAATAACAACTCCGTCGACGCGGTCGTGATCGCTACTCCCCATCATATGCATACTGAGATTGCCGTTGCGGCGATCGAGGCCGGCAAGCATGTCCTGCTCGAGAAGCCGATGGCACCAACGCCTTGGGATTGCGGCGCTATTGAAGCCGCAGCAAGTCGCTCAAATACGATCCTGACGATCGGCCACGTGATGCACTTCTTCCGCCCGATCATGGTGGCACGCGAGATCCTCGCGAGCGGGCGGCTCGGCCGCCCCATGACGGGCATGAGCAGCCTCGTCAAACTATGGATGGAATCCAACCGCCGGCCTTGGCATCTTGACCCACGGACCGGAGGAGGCATGCTCATGACGGCGGGAATCCATGCCCTCGACCAGCTGGTGTGGCTGATGGATAGCCGGGTTGCCGCCGTCACCGCCCTCGGCGGAGCCTTCTTCCACGATCAGGCCGCCGACGATACCGCCTACCTCGGCCTTCGTTTCCTCGACGGGCGCATCGGCCAGGTCAGCAGCATCGGCTACCGTGACGGCGCCGTTTCTTCCAAATTGCAAATCGTCTGCGAGGACGGCGTTCTGGACGTCGACCTCAACAGCGGTGTGCGCGTAGGCCAAGGCACGCTGTGGAGCCCTGTTGCCGATTCCTGGCAGGCCGACGGAATGGACGAGGCCGTGTACAGGGAGTGGACGGACTTTCTTCATGCAATCGAGAGCGGCGGATCGCCGCCTGTCGACGCGACCTATGGACGGCACATCGTTGAGATCGTCGCTGCGGCGTTGGCATCAGCCGGTGAGCACCGCGAAATCCTTATCGATGGTTGACAAGGTGACCAGCCAATTCGCCCCTCAGCGTGCAGCAGCCATAGCAAAGTTCGCGCGCCACGATGGCCGCTGGGGGCGCATCAGGGGCAATTGGGCGACCCTCCTCTTGCCGATCGGCAGTGACGACGCCATCGACTTCACCCGGCTTGCTGACGAAATCGACCGCCTTGTCGCCGCTTCGGTGGATGGAATCTATTCCAATGGCACAGCCGGAGAGTTCCACAATCAGACCGAGGCGGAGTTCGACGCCATCCAGGACCTGTTGGCGCGCCGCTGCTCGGCCGCCGGCATCCCCTTCGTTATCGGCGCCTGCCAGGCGGACGCACGCCTGTCGCTGGATCGCGTGCGCCGAGCGGCGGCTTTTCGTCCCGAAGGCATCCAGGTGATCCTCCCCGACTGGTGGCCGGTGACGGCGGAGGAGGCGACGGACTTCCTCATGATGGCGGCGGGCGCCGCCGATCCCGTACCGCTCATCCTCTACAATCCTCCGCACGCCAAGCGTGTCTTCACCCCCTCGGAGCTGGCAGGAATTCTCGAGCGGGTGCCGCAGGTGGTCGGGGTCAAGCTCGCAGACGGCAATGTAGAATGGTACGCCGAGGCGAGGCGGATGCTCGACCGCTGGGGCGTCTATGTCCCCGGCCATCACCTCGCAAGCGGCGTCTCGCAGGGTGTCGCCGTCGGGGCGTTTTCGAACGTAGCGTGCCTCAATCCGGCCGGCGCACAGCGATGGACATCGCTCATGTCGACGGATCTCGACGCAGCGCGCGATATCGAGACGCGCCTGCGCACTTTCTTGGATGCGCACATCGCGCCGTTCGGCCGCGACCACGGATATTCCAACGCCGCTCTCGACAAGCTTCTGGCCGCTGTCGGCAATTGGGCGGATATCGGCACCAGGCTGCGCAGGCCCTATCGCTGGATCGACCCCGAGATCGCCACGCGGCTCCGTCTCGCCGCGCACGCGGCGATACCTGAGATTATGGCACCGGACTGAGCAAGGTCCCGGCAAGCAAGGGAAGTGTGTCGTGAAACGACCAAACATCCTCATGATCATGACGGATCAGCAGCGCCGCGACACGCTGGGCGCGTACGGGTGCGATTGGATCCCGACGCCCAATCTGGATCGCCTGGCAGCCTCGGGAACCGCCTTCACGCGGGCAACCGTCGATAACCCCATCTGCACGCCGTCGCGCGCCAGCATCTTCACCGGAAAGATGGTCCCGGACCATTCCGTCTACCGGGTCCATGACAATCTTCCCGATGAGGAAGTGCTGTTCACCGAAAGGCTGCGGCTTGAGGCAGGCTACCGGACGGCGCTGTTCGGGAAACTGCACGTCAGCAGCCGCCTTGCGGAGGAGCGGCGCCGGCATCCCAATGACGGGTTCGAGATCTATGAATGGTGTCTTGAGCCTTCCGTCGGCATGGACAGCCGTTTCAACGGCTACGTCGCGTGGCTGCGCGCCAATGCGCCGGACTTCCTCGCCGCCCTCAAGGCCAGCAAACGCAGTGAACTGCACCACCCTGAAGCGGTGCACATGTCCAAATGGGCCGCCGACAGGACGATCGACTTCATCACCGGCGCCCGGGACGATGATCGTCCATTCTTCTGCCTGATGAGCCTGTTCGATCCGCATGACCCCTATCAGGATCATCCCCTGTCGATGCGCCCGCTCATCGATGAAGCCAGGATTCCCGCCCCGATCGCCCGACCGGCGGCGCCCGACTGCGTGCGGCGCGAGCAGGAGGGCTCCTATCTCGGGCGCTCCGCCGACTTCACCGCCGCGGAGGTCCGCCAAATCCGCCTGGGCTACGCGGCTTCGATTGCCTTCGCGGACCAGCAGATCGGGCGCGTCCTCGATGCGCTCGACCAGGCCGGGCTCGCTGAAAATACACTGGTGATCTTCATGTCCGACCATGGCGATCAGCTCGGCGACCATGGTCTGTTCGTCAAAGGAGTAGCGCTTTACGAGCCGACGGTCGGCGTTCCGCTCCTCCTGCGCTGGCCCGGACAAGTCCCGTCCGGCGCGCAGTGCGGAGCGCTGGCGCAGGGTCGCGACATCGCGGCGACCTGCCTTGCCGCGGCCGGGCTCGATACCGCCGCATACTGCCCCGACAGCGAGGATCTGGCAGCAATGGCGCAACGGGGCAAGGCCACCCGGCAGGCGGCAATCTGTGCCTACCGCAATTCTGGGGTCGACAACCGGGGCCAGTTCTGGGACCCGCCGATGCTATCGACGATGGCGCGCAACGAGCGCTTCAAGCTGACGCTCTATGCGTCCGGCGCCAAGACCGAGGTGGAACTGTTCGACCTCGAATCCGATCCGGGAGAGCAGCACAACATCACCGGGGACATCGCCTATGCGGATATAGAGCGGTTTCTGATGACGGAGATCGCTCACTTCCTGCAAAAGGAAATCATGGCGCGCCGGCCGCGTGCTGGCTCATCGATTCCAGACGTAAAGCAGCGGCTCATGAACAAACTCAAATAGAGAGGCAATTCCTCTCACATGACGAGTGACAGCGCCACCGCCAGCAGCATCAGGAACAGCGTGATGGAGACCACAACCTTGATGTGACCGGCGCCAAGAGCGAACATCTCCTTGAGCGCGGTCTTGACGCCGAGGGCAGCGATAGCCGTGATCAGGAGCCAGCGCGAGACTTCCGACAGGAAGGCGGCAAGGGTCGCGGGAACAAGGCCGAGGCTGTTGACGACGACCAGCGCCGCGAACAGGAGGACGAAGGACGGCAGGGAGACCTTCGCCCCGCCCTCCCCGCGCCGGGCAAAGAGCATGATGGCGATCACCACAAGCGGCAGGAGCGCCACACGCAGGAGCTTGACGAAGGTAGCGGTGTCGCCCGCCTCGTTGGACACCGCGTAGCCCGCACCCACCACCTGCGCGACGTCGTGGATGGTGGCGCCGATCATCACGCCGATCTCGCGATCGTCGAAGCCAAGGGCCGTGAACAGGATCGGATAAGCGATCATGGCGATGGTGGACAGGCCGGTGACGGCAATGACGGTGAAGAGCGTGTCCTTCTCGCGCTCGGGCCGCTCGGGCAGCACGGCGGAGATAGCGAGCGCGGCCGAGGCGCCGCAGATCGCCACTGCACCGCCGGTCAGCAAGCCAAAAGTCCAGTGACGGCCGAAAAGCCGCGCCATCACGACGCCGAAGCCGATGGTGGCGGCGACCGAGATGAGCACCAGCGCCATGGGCTCGATGCCGAGCGCGCCGATCTGCTCGAAGGTGATGCGCGCGCCGAGCAGCCCGACACCCAGGCGCAGCAGCGTCCGTGACGCGAAGTCGACACCCGCCGCGCTGCGCGGCTCGCTGGCCATAAAGTGGAACGCCATGCCCAGGAGCAAAGCGAACAGCATGGCCGGCCCGCCATAATGCTCCGACAGGAAATTCGCCGCCACGGCAACGAGCAGTGCGAACAAGACACCAGGCGCTAGCGCCTTCAGCTTTTCAAGACGGGCTTCGGTTGTCGGTGCGGAAAAGAAGCTCATGGGGTTTCGCCTGTCAGAATAGATGGCTGGGGCTGAGCCCTGTGCGAGGAAATGCCGTCCCTTACCGGCCGATCGACCGTATCCGCTCCAGGAGATCGCTGTCGACGGCGATACCGTCGCGGACCATCTCCCGCTTCAGCGCCTGGCGCCGCCGTCCCGGCAGGCGCGCGCCTTCGGTCTCCTCGATCAGCCGTGCCATCTGCGCAAAACGCGCCGTCGCGCCGGGACCGAAGGCTTCCGGATCGATGGCGATGACGGTCTGGCCGGTTCCCGGCGGCGAACCCTTCGCATCGAAGAAGGAAGTAGCATCATAAGCGTAGTTGGCACCGGTAAGCCCGGCGCACAGCATCTCCACCATGATGGCAAGCGCGGTGCCCTTGGCCTCTCCCATGGGCACCATGGTGCCGGCGAGCGCCTCGGTCGGGTCGGTCGTGGGATTGCCGCTCCTGTCGAGCGCCCAGCCCTCGGGGATGGACGTGCCCTTCTGCTCCGCGGCCATGATCTTGCCGCGCGCCACCTTGGAGAGCGACACGTCGACGATGATCGGGTCTGCCCCGGCAAGAGGTGCCGCAAACGCGATCGGGTTGGTACCGAAGAGCGGGCGCTTGCCGCCCCAGGGGGCCATGGCAGCGGGGGAATTGGCGACCATCAACCCCGCCACGCCCGCTTCCGCCAGCCGCTCCACGACCAGGCCGGTGACGCCTGAATGATGCGAACGGCTTATGCCGGCAATGACGATGCCCTGGCCTCGGGCAGCCGCCGGCAGCCACTCCACCGCAAGATCGAGCGCGGGATAGGCGAAGCCATGTGCGGCATCGACCGCAAGGGCGCCAGGCCGCGTCTGTGTCGCCTCTGGCGTCGCCATGCCGTCCACCTTGCCGGCAAGCGCCTGGGCGCTGTAGGCAGGCACGCGCCGGAGCCCGTGACCCGCCTGGCCGGCAAGCTCGGCGCCGACCAGCGCGCTCGCCACGGACTGCGCATTGTCTTGGGACGTGCGGCAGCGCAGGAGAGTTTCGACGACCAGCGCGGTCGCCTCTTCAATGGTCAGCCGTGTGGTGGTCATGTCTTGGCCTTGAGATGCTTGAGAACCGTTTGCGCCGTCTTATGGCTGACGCGGACATTGGATTCGGCGGTCACGCCGGCGATGTGCGGGGTGAGCACGAGGTTCTTCAAGCCCCGGAACATCTCGCTCTTTCCAGCGCCCAGCGGCTCCTCCTCGAACACGTCGAGGGCGGCACCGGCAAGACGGCCTTCCCGCAGGGCCGCGCAAAGCGCTTCCTCGTCCACCACGCCGCCACGCGCCGCGTTGATCAAGACCGCGTCCTTCTTCATGCAGGCAAGGGCGGCCGCATCGATCATGTGGCGGGTCGCCGGCGTCAACGGCGTGTGCAGGCTGACGACATCCGCGTCCTTGAACAAAGCGTTGAGCGGCAGGTTGCGTGCCTCCTTCCAGGCCGCGTGATCGGCGGTTAGAAACGGATCGTAGGCGACGACGTCCATACCGATCATCCTCGCCCGCCACGCCACCTCGCGGGCGATTGCACCGAAGCCGACGAGGCCCATGGTCTTGCCCGAGATCTCCCGACCGATCAACGCCTGACGCGGCCACTCGCCCGCCGCGACACTCGCCGTGAAGAGATAGGCCTGCCGCAGGAGCATCATGGCCGTGGCAATCACATATTCGGCGACCGCCAGGTCATTGGCGCCGGTGGCCGTGTAGACGGCGACGCCGCGCGCCTTGCAGGCCTCCAGGTCGATATTGTCGAGGCCGACGCCGAGGCGCCCCACGCATTCAAGCCTGGATGCCGCTTCAACAAGCCCAGCGGTGACCTGCGTACGGTTGCGCACGATGAGCGCGCGCGCCTGAGAGACAACGGCGGCAAGGTCCTGCGGCCGGTCGACCAGCGCCGGGTCGTAGAGCGTTTCGAAGCTGTCCCGCAGGCTCGCGACGGCAGCTTCGTCCATGAATTCGGTGATGATGATATCGGGCATGGATGGCTGAGTATCCTGACGTTAGAAAAAAAGTCCGCGCGGCATGGGGATGTTCAGGACATTCGACATGAGGAGGTAGAAGACCACCACCATGACGAAGACCACCGCCAGGTAGAGCGCCAGGCGGAACGGGCTCAGGCGGCCGAAAAGGCCGGTGAACATCAACACCACGCTGGCGAGAAGGCTGGTGACGAACATACCGACGACGGGAAAGAGCAGCGCCCAGGCGACCATGACGGCAAGCAGCGTGAGACGGCGACCGAGGCCTTCGGCCTGTTCGGCAACGCTCGAGCCCTTCTCCACCGCCTGGCCGCTGCGACCGGTGAGCGAGGCGGCGATCTGCAGGATTGCGAACGTGGCCATCACGGCGCCGATGGTGCGCGGAAACAGCGCCGCCATCGGCGACATGGAAAAGCTGGTGATGAAGACATAGAGGCCGGTGGCGAAGAAGAAGGCCGAGCCGACGGCGCCGGCCCAGTCCTTGCTGCGTGCCGCAGGCACGGCCTGCCTGTCAGTCCCCTGGCTCAAGGGCGGACCTCCGTCGGCTTCTTCCTGCCGGTGCGGAAGTGCTTGAAGACCGGCACGCACAGCGTGAAGAGGATCAGCGCCGCGATGGCCCAGCTTATCGGCCGGTCGAAGAGCAGCTGCCCGCCAAAATTTCCGCGCGCCCCGCCGATGAGGTAGGCGCGCATGAAGCCCTGCTCGGCGATCTGCCCCAGGACGAGCCCGAGAACGATGGGCGAAGGCCCATAGCCGGCCAAACTGAGCAGCCAGCCGAGCACGCCCATGGAAACCATCACCACCACGTCATGCGGGTTGGAATGGATGGCGAAGCTGCCGACCACCGTCATGAAGGCGATCAGTGGCACCAGCAGCGATTTCGGCGTGTTGACGATGAAGCGGTAGGCATAGCGCCCGATGATGAGGCCAAGTGGCAGCATCATCACAGTGGCGATCAGAAGACCCACCATGAACACGTAGACGATGCCGCTTTGCTGGGTGAAGAGTTCCGGTCCCGTGCGGATGCCCTGCACGAGCAGCGCGCCGAGGATCACCGCATCGGGCGGCGTGCCGGGAATACCGAGCACGAGAGTGGGGATGAACCCGCCGCCCACGGTGGCGTTGTTGGCGCTTTCGGTGGCAAGCAGGCCGCCCGGCTCGCCCTTGCCGAAGCGATCGGGATGGCGGCTTGCCTGGCGTGCCTGCGAATAGGAGACGAGCGAGGCGATTGAGCCGCCGGCGCCCGGCAGGATGCCCACCAGTGTGCCAATGATGGAGGAGCGGACGAGATTGAAGCCGTTGGCCGCGCACAGGCCGATCGCCTCGAAGAGGCGGAAGCCGCGGCCGATCGGTGCGGGTTCCAGATGTCGGTCCGGCCGCGCCACCATGTCGATCAGCACTGGGATGCAGTAGAGGCCGATAAGTGCGGCGACGATGTCGATGCCGCCGAGCAGCGCCGAAGAGCCGAAGGTATAGCGCGTGTCGCCGCCGATGACGGCGACGCCGATCATCGACAGCGTGAACCCGAAGGCGCCGCCGATGAGCCCCTTCAGCACATTACCGGAGGAGAGGCTCGCGACCAGCGTCAGGCCGAGAATGGCGAGCCAGAAATACTCGCTCGAATGGAAAGCAAGCGCCACCTGCGCAAGGAGCGGCGACAGGGTCATCAGCAGCACCGCCCCCACCACGCCTCCGACCACGCTTGCGAGTGTGGCGAGTGTCATCGCCAGGTCGCCGTCTCCCCTCCTGGCCATGGGATAGCCGTCGAAGGTGGTGGCAATGGCCGACGGCGTGCCCGGCGTGTTGACCAGAATTGCCGCATAGGCGCCGCCATAGATCGCACCCGTATAGATGGCGCCCAGCATGATGAGGCCGGAGGCGGGGTCCATGGTGAAGGTGAAGGGTACCAGCACCGCGATCGCCATGGTGGCGGAAAGGCCGGGGAGCGCGCCTATGACGGTGCCCAGCACGACACCGGTTAGCGCCAGGAGGAGGTTGAACGGGCTCAAGGCCTGGGACAGGACAAATCCGAAATCGATTTCCACGGCCAGGCTCCCTTGTTGCGAAGGTTTCCGCTCGCGGCAGTTGCCGCGAGCGGAGACAGATCATGCTACTGGATGGCGCCGAGCTGGCGAGCGATATCCTCGTATGTCTTCTTCCGGTTGGCCATGAAGTCGTCCATCTCCTCGTAAGGGACGTCGAGCATGGCGAACCCGGCCTCCTCCATCTGCTTGATGAATTCGGGATCGGCATTGATCTGGCCGATGATGTCGGAGAGTTCCTTGCGTACGTCTTCCGGCGTCGATTCCGGCACGGCGATGCCGCGATAGGCGCCGCCCACAATATCGATGCCCAGGTCCTTGAAGGTGGGCACGTCGGGGAAGAGCGGATGGCGCTCCTCCTGGGCGACGGCCAGCATGCGCACCTGGTCGCCCTGGCCGGCGGCGACGGTTGTGTAGCTCCACACCATGTCGACCTCGCCGCCCAAGAGGGCTGGAATTACGGCGCCTGTGCCAGTGAAGGGGATATAGGTCAGTTCGGCGCCCGTCCGGTTGGCAAAGAGCTGGTTGGCGATATGGTTGGCGGAGTTGGTTGCCGAACCGCCCGCCGTGAGTTGCCCTGGTGCCTCTTTCGCGGCATCGATGACGTCCTGCACCGTCTCATACTCGCTGTCGGCGCGCACGATCAGCGCATCGGGGGTGAAGTGGAACATGTGGACGTTGGTGATGTCGTCGGTGGCGTAGCCCGGATTCTGGAGCAGCGGCTGCAGGACGATGTGGGGCAGGTTGGTGCCCATGATGGTATAGCCGTCGCCGGGCTGGTCGTTGAGCACCGACCAGGCCTGCGCGCCGCCCGCGCCGGCCTGGTACTGGATGATCAGATCCTGGCCCGTGATCTTCTTGAAGAACGGCGCCTGCAGACGGGCCGAGATGTCGCTCTCGCCACCGGGATTGAAGGGGATGATGTAGTTGACCGGCTTGTCCGGATAGGCCATCGCCGCGCCGGAGAACGCGGCAAAGGCGGCGGCGGCGACGAAAAGTACCAGTTTTTTCAACAGCATGCTGTTTCCTCCCTCAGGTTGCTGTCTTCCGGCACTCCGGCTGACCGTTTGTGCCGCTGAAGGCCGGGGCGAGTATGGCACACGCGCCGCGGCCATTCCTGAAAAACGGCATCGCTCCCCTCCTCCGTCGAGAGCGATGCCGTTGGTCGTATCAGGCGCTGCGGTAGAGCTTGGTCATCACGAACTCGCGATGGCCGAGCGCCTCCGCCGCCGTGTTGCGGCCGTTGGCGGTGCGCACGATCATGTCGATCAGCGCGTCGCCCGCATCGTCGATCGTCATCTCGCGGCGCAGGATACCCGAGACGTCCACGTCCACATGCTCGCCCATGGTGCGCACCGTGCGCGGGTTGGCCGTGATCTTGATCACCGGCACGATGGGGTTGCCGATGACGTTGCCTTGGCCCGTCGGGAAGGTGTGGACGACATAGCCGCCCGCGGCCATCAACGTCACGCATTCGGCGGCGGCGGAGGAGGAGTCCATGAAGTAGAGGCCGGCGCCCGATTTCGGTGCCTCGGCCGGTTCGAGAATATCGATGTAGCGCGAGGTGCGGCCGATCTTCTCCAGATTGCCGAGCGCCTTTTCCTCGATGGTGGTCAGGCCGCCCTCGATGTTGCCCTTGGTCGGCTGGCTTTCGGAGAGATCGTCGACCTTGTTGGCCTCGATCACCTCGTCCTGATAGGCCTTCCACATCTTGTACCAGCGCTCGCCCACCTCCGGATTGATGGCGCGGGCCTTGGCGATGTGCTCGGCGCCCGTGATCTCCGAGGTCTCGCCGAAGCAGCCATAGATGCCTTCCGGCAGCAGCTTGTCGTACATGTTGCCGACGGTCGGGCAAGAGCCGAGGCCCGTCGTGGTGTCGCTCTCGCCGCACTTGGTGGAGACCCACAGCTCGGAGATCGCGCATTCCTCGCGCTGCAGTTCGGTCGCGTAGTGCACGAACTCCTTGGCTTTGCGCGAGGCGTCCATGATGGTCTTCAGGTCGCCGTTCTGCTCGATCGAGAAGCCTGCGACCGGCTTGCCGGTCTCGGCGATTCCGTCGACGATCTTCTTCGTCCAGCCGGGCTCGATACCGATGACGATCACGGCGGCGACATTCGGGTTCGACCCCGTGCCGATCATGGTGCGGAAGTGCAAATCCAGGTCCTCACCGAACTGCAGGCGGCCATAGGCGTGCGGGAGGGCGAGCGTGCCCTTGATGTTGTTGGCGACGGCCTCGCAGGCGGCATTGGAGATATCGTCCACAGGCAGGATGACCACGTGGTTGCGCACGCCGACGCGACCGTTGCCGCGGCGGTAGCCCTTGAAGGTGAGATTTGGATATTTCGATGCCATTGAGTTGCTCCCTGCGGCCGGCCTACCAGCGCTTGGTCTTGAGGTTGTGGACGTGCACGTGGCCGCCCATTGCGACGCCGGCGACGAATTTGCCGATGTCCTCACCATATTTGATCGCCGTGTCGCCGGCCTTCAGGTCCTTGAGCGCAACTTTGTGGCCGATCGGCACGTCAGCCTTTGCCACCAGTTCAAAGCTCGAATTGTCGTGGGTGACGACGCACAGCATGTTCGTGCCGGCCTTGAGGTTCTCGACGACGACAACGCCGACATTGTCCTTGTGATCATGCACGAGGAGGTGCGGGATCTGCATCATTCGCTCCGATGGTGGTGGCTTTTGTATATTATGTCTTATATAAGATATAAGACACGTGCCTGTGGCCATGTCAATCGCCGGACGATAAAAGCCCTCGCGGGTGAAAAGGGGTCGCGCAGCGCATGACAGACATTCCGCAAGCCAGAGCCTTCGGATTCAGGCCGCTCTATCTGCAGGTAAAGGAAAGCCTGATCCGCCGGCTCATCGACGGGACGTGGCAGCCGGGGCAGCTCATCCCGTCCGAGATGGAGCTTGCGCGCGAGATCGGTGTGAGCCAGGGTACCATCCGCAAGGCGCTCGACGCCATGACGGCGGACAACCTCCTGATCCGCCGGCAGGGACGCGGGACCTATGTGGCCGAGCCCGAGGAAAGCCGCATCCTGTTCCAGTTCTTCCGTCTGGTGCCGGACAGCGGCGAGCGCACCTTTCCAGATTCGCGCATCCTGCGCTGGGCGGGAGCCAAAGCCGAGCGGGCGGAGGCGGCCGCCCTTGCGATCGCCGATGGCGCGGACATCTGGCGCATCGAGCGCATCCGCACGCTCGACAAGGCGCCTATCATCATCGAGACAATCTCGCTTCCGGCCAAGCGGTTTCCCGGATTCGAGGCGCTGACCGAAGTCCCCAACAACGTCTACCGGCTCTACTCGCAGCGCTGGGGCATCACCATCGGCTCGGCCTCGGAAAAGCTGAAGGCCGTCGGCGCTAGCGTCCAGGATGCCCGCGCGCTGGGCTGCCGGTCGGGCACGCCGCTATTGGAAATCTCGCGCAAGGCCTTCGATCTGGAGCAGAACGTGGTGGAGCTGCGCGTCTCACGGTGCCTCACGGAGGAAGCACACTATCTCGCTGATTTGAGGTAAGGCCTACCACTCCGCATATGTCCCGTTCCGGACCTGCTGCGCGGTTTCCGAGGCGCGTACCGGGCGGCGTGGATGCCGCCCGGCGAAAACCGGCTTTCCTGGCTGTCAGAACTTGCCGATGAGGTTGAGGAAGGCGCCTTGATCGTCGAGGGTGAGGTCGCGGAGATCATCGGAGAAGATGCCGAAATTGTAGCCGACGCCGACTTTGAAATTGTCGCCCACATGACGATAGACGGCGACGAGAGCGCCATAATCGGTAGTGTCGGCCTCGGGCATGTGCATGATGCGTCCTTCGAGCAGAAGGTCCCAGCGCTTCACCACATGCAGATCGGCCCGCAGGATGCCGAGATGCGCCGATGAACGCTGCCATTCCTCCTCGAAGTCCGTTCCGTCTCCGATACGGTAGCGGACTTCGCCGATGCGGAAACCATATTTACCGCCGACGGTAAGCCACGGCATGAGGTCATAGGCGAGATCAGCCGAGAGGATATGGCTGCGCTGAGCCGGTGCATAGTACTCGTCCGTGGCGCTGCTGATCACCTGGTTGTTGCCCGGCAGGTCATAGAGCCAGGTGTACTTGAACAGCGCATTGAGCCGGTCGTTTTCGACCGGGCGGTACGCATAGCCGATCGAAGTCTCCACATAATCGGTGTTGCGGATGGTGGTCTGCTCCGATTGTGAATCGGAAAGCACTGCATCCACATGGGCAAGCAGCCGCCAGTTGGGGTTGGTTTTCCAGCCAAGAGCGGCAGCCAGCAAGTAGGTGTTCTGGTCGCGCGTTTCCAACTCGGAGCGCTCGATCCGCACCTCGCCGCGCACCCGCGCATTGATGCCCGCCTCTTCGTCCTTGTAGGCGAGGCTCAGCGAAGGCGCGTAGCGATCGAAATCCTCGTTCTCCTCGCCTGCGGAGTCCAAGGTTTCGTCGCGCACGCGGCCGATCTCAAGCCCGCCATCGACTGTCCACTGAGCGTCGGGCGTGTAGGTTACGCCGTAGGTCTGGGTGAGCGACTTGCGGTGGCCGTAGAGGTCGTAATTGCTTTCCGAATAGGCCGAGACATAGTCGTCAATGCGCCGGCGCAAGCCGGTGACGATCGTCCCTTTGTCGGTACCGTAAAGTGCACTTCGGTCGAGATCATAGGCCCGATCAGGATCGAGCCTGTAACCGAAGTAATAGTGGTCGTCCTTTGTCGGGTCATAGGTGATCGCAGCCAATCCCCCAACGCCGTGCGTGCCATAGGAGACTTCGCCATTGACGCCGATCGTTTCGGTGAGGCGGATCTCCGCACCAACGCCGGCACGATCGTTGCGGTCAATGTCGCGCGATCGGTCGAGCGTGCCTTGCGCGAAGGCATAGACCAAACGGTCGTCGTCGATGCGGTAGTCGGCGCGCACGCCGGCATCGACCCGGGAGCCGTTGTAGCCGGACTTGCGACTACGGCGGGCCGTCGGAGACATGACCTCGCTGTAACTGACGCCGAAGGACAGCTTCCAGTGCTGGTCATACTCCCAGCTTACGCTGCCCGTGCCGTCCCGCTTGATCTGGCCGTCGCCATCCTTGAGGTCGTCATAGGTGAGCCCGAGTGCGACTTGATCGCTGAGAGCGAGGTCTGCGTGGGCGCCCCAGATGCGCCGGTCGACATTGGCTTGGTCGAAAAGAGTGGCAAAGCCCGCCTCCTTCTCCTCGTAATAGCCGCCGACCGTGCCCTCGATCCCGGCACCCATCTCGTCAAGGGCAACTTGACCGCGCACGCGCCAGGCTGTGCCGCTGTCCTTGTCCACGTCGGTTTGGCCGGCACCGCCCCAGGTCAGGCCGCCATCGGTTGAGCGCGATAGGGCAAAGCCCTGTCCTTCAGAGCGTGCGACCTCGGCTTCGAGGAACGTGCGCTCGGAATGGCGCAACTGCAGGTCGGCGCCAACAGCCTTGTGATCGGACAGATCGGTGCTCTCATTGAGCCCAGTCACGCCGACACGGATGTTCTCATTGAGCCAGTGCTGGGCACGTCCGCCATAGACATAGCCATCCAGATCGCCCGCCACCGGTGTGTACTCATACTGGACCGCAAGGTAGAGCCGCTCGCCCCCAAGCGCCCCATTGCGGACAGGGCTGGTCGTGCCGGTCATGGAAGAAAGCGGCCGGCGCAGGATGATGACGCCCTGCATGTAATCGAAGCTGTAGTCTTCACCGTAGCGCAGGGTGCTGCGGGAAATCACCCGGCCGGTAACCGGATCCCGGGTTTCCACCCGCACCGTCTCGGAACCCTCGACGATATCCTGCCGCTTTAGGAAATAAGCCGAGCCGCCGGTGCCGAGGAATTCCTCGCGCGCGGGAAGAGTGTCCGGCTGGGCTGCGTAGGCCGTGACATCGGTTCGCCGCTCGCCGAAGCTGGTGGCCTCCTCGGAACGGTAGACGGCATTGGCCCCGTAAAGCGCCCGGTCGGAGCGCAGGAACTCGGTGCCGGTGATCACCGTCTTGTAGTTGCCCCACATCACATGGCTGTCGCCGCGCTCCAGCCGCACATAGAACTTCCCCTTCGTCGGTGCATCCTCGACCATCGAGGAATCGTCGCCATAGACGGGATAGTAGTCATCCGGGTCGAGCCGGCGCAGGATGTCGCGGGTGTTCTTGCCGTCGAAGTCGCGGAAGATTTGATCAAGATCGTCCTCGCCCGTGTCGGCGGCAGCCGTCAGCAGATATTCGCCCTTGATCTTCCCCTTGAGGTAAAAAGCCAGCCTTCCTTTGGTGTAGACTTCGTCATACTCACCGGGGCGCACCGTCTCTATGTCGTCGTCGCCCATACGCTTGCCGATGGTGAGATCAGCTAGGCCTACATAGAACCAGTCGTTGTCGGGGATGTTGATGTCGCGCTTGAAGCGCAGGCCGCCCGTCTTCGACGGACCTTTTACCGCCACGTCGACATCGTGCTCGCCAGGCGGCAGTATGCGTTGGGTTACAAAGGCCTGACCAGGGTCGACCGGTATGGTCTCACCCATTACCTGCACCGAGTAGCCAGGGGGCACATGGCGGCCAAAGACCGTCACTGCCCCGCCGCGCACCGGAATATTGCGCAACGCGGTGCGGTCCTCGCCCCAGCCGGGAGCGACGGCTTCTTCCTGCCCGTGTTGCGGCAGTTCGCGTTTTGAGCGCGCAATGGTGAGTGGGCGGGTTTCATCATAGCGCCCGCGCCCGTCATAGACACGCAGCGTATACATGAAGTCCCGCTCCTCTTCGTCCGTTGGCATGATCCAGTCGGCCGTACCATTGATCGCCACAGGAACCACTGCCATCGGCCGGCCGTCAGCCGGCTCCTCGTCGGTGAATATGCGGATCTCCGCTCGCTCGATGAAGGCGGGATAATTGGCCGTGGCGAGGAATGTTACCGTCTCGCCGGGCCTGTAGAGCCGTTCGACCGGCATTGTGGAGACGTTGAGGATCGTCCCCACCTCCAGCCCGTCGAACTTGACCTGGATGTCGACTGCCGAAAGGTCGACATCGGTCTGCCGCTGCCGGTCGACGGGACGCTCAGCAGCAGCCGCTTCCGATGATCCGGAAGCAGCGCTCTTGTCGACGGTCTCGCCGTCGACGCTGATCATGAAGGGAATTGCAGGACGGTCCTGAGCCGTTTCCGCTTCAGTGTTCTCGCCGATTGTGAGACGACCAACCGTGCTGTCGTCGAGTGCCTTTCCGCGAAGCGCGGGGGGACAGTCCTTGTCGAGGCAGCTGCCCGCCATCTCCGCTTGTGCCGGATCGGCCTGGGTTAGAGCCAGCACGGCGCCGCCGGCAAGAAGGAATGAACGATGCCAACGCATGAGGGACTGCAGCATGTGAGCGCCTCCTTTATCCGTAGCCGACTTTCCCGGCGTCATTGGTCCATCTCCATGCGAGTCTCGATCTCCAGCCGGTATCTGCCTCCGTTGCTTCGCCAGCGCTCAGTGATCACATCCTCGATGTGGTCCAGACGGGCCTCCGCCAACTCTGTGTCGGCCCCGAAGTAACTCAGGCGCAGGACCGATTGCTCTGCGGAGAGAATGCGGATCAGTTCGTCCATACCCTCGGCCCAGGCCGGGTTCAGCGCCGGCTCTCCAGCAACAAAGGCATCCTCTCGCAGGTCGAGCCGCACCACACGGCCGAGCGCCGCACCGAAATTGAGCTTGGTCATCTTGCCCGCTGTGAGCCGCACGACGCGCGGGTTCTCCGTCGTCAGGCGGTACCCCGTGGGCAGCGTGCGCGGATCGAGCTTCATGATGAAATTGGAGCCGATGCGGCTGTCCGGCAGGTCGGCGCAGGCAACGTGGAAGCGGCCATGCGCGTCGGTGGTCACCAGCCAGCCATTGACCGTGGCCATGCGTACGCCCGCCAGCCCTCGCTCGCCCTCATCCTGGTAGCCGTTCAGGTTTCCGTCATTGAACACCTTGCCGACGATGTCGCCGCAGTCGAACACCGGCTCGGCGAGGATTTCCACCACCGCCGTTGCCACTGGCGTAAGGCGCCGGCCTGAAGAGTCTTCAACCACCGCCCGGTTGACGTGTTCGCCCGGACCGGCCGAGCTCAGCGCCAGAAGCCGGAGCTGGATCACAAGCTCATTGCCGCTATCGACCTCAAGGCCAGCAAAGCGGATATTCCGCCCTGCAATCTCCGGCGCCACTTCTACGCCACCAACCGTCGCCGATCCTTCAACGAAACGGAAGCCTGCCGGCATCATGTCGACCACCGTCAGATCCGTCGCCCGCGCTGGAGCGTTGTTGGTCACCCGGATCGTGAACGGCGCCTGCTCACCCCGGCGAATGGAGCGCAGATTGGCGATCTTGGTGACCGTCAGCTCAGCCGGCGCGGCGGCAGGCAGGCTGATGATGGATGTCGAGGCGCCCGAGGTCACGATGCCGTCGAATGTCCGCCCGCGTGCCGTCGCTGTGTTGACGATGCCGTCCGCAACACCTGCCGCACTTGCGATGTCGTCCTCGCTCAGCGTGTAGGTGGCGGTGAAGATTGCCTGTTTGTCGGGGCCCAGCGTAACAGGTTCTGGCGTGAACCTGGACAGGGGACCGCTCGCGGCCTGACCATTGAGGGTCGGCCCCTCATCCTCCGGCCAGACATTGGTGATGGTCTGCCCGCCATCATTGACGATGGTCAAGGTGTAGGTCAGCGTGTCCCCGGTGCTGGCATGGCCGTCGCCATCGACGTCATTGAAGCGGCCGGCTTTCTGGAGTGTCAGGCTGGCCGGATCGGGCGGTACGACCGCGGTGTCCGGTGAGCTTTCCAGCGTTGTGCCAGCCGGGCTGATGCCCGTGGCCGTCGCCGTATTCTCGACCGAACCATTGTCCACCTCGTCCTGGCCTGGCGTGTAGGTCGCCGTGTAGGTGACACTTGCTCCCGACGCCAGAGTCTGTGGGCTCGGCGAAACGGATATTCCGGCATTCTGCAACAGCGGGTCGTCCACCGTTACATCGGTGAGCGTTACATTCCCTGTGTTGGTAACGAGGAACGAGAAAGTGATCTCCTCGCCCTGATCCAATAGCCCGTCACCATCCACATCGTTGAGAGTGCCTGTCTTTTCGATCGTTAGCCCCGGCGTTTGATCCGGCGGCACGGTCGCGCTGTCCGGCGGGCTCTCCACAGGCGGGCCGGAAGGCGGTGTGCCTGTGGCCGTCGCCGTGTTGATCACCGAGCCATTGTCAATGTCGGCTGGCGTCGGCGTGTAGTTGGCCGTGAAGGTTGCTCTTCCCCGCGGCGCCAGCGTCTGCGGAGCCGGCGAGACGGACACATTCGCATTCCGCAGCAGCGGATCATCGACGGTAACGTTGCTCAGCGTCAGCGTGCCCGTATTGATGACGAGGAAGGAGTAGCTGATCGTCTCACCGGGATCGAGCAGACCGTCACCATCGAGGTCGTTGAGCCTGCCGGTCTTTTCGATTGAAAGCGCCGGTGTCTGTTCGGGCGGCACCGTCGCCGTATCCGGCGGGCTCTCCTCCGGCGGGCCGGAAGACGGTGTTCCGGTGGCCCTCGCCGTGTTGGTCACCGAACCTCTATCGATCTCGTCCTGACCTGGCTCGTAGGTCGCCGTGAAGGTCACCCGGCCGCGCGGCGCCAGCGTCTGAGGGCCTGGCGAGATGGAGACATTGGCGCTCCGAAGCAGCGGGTCGTCGACCGTCACATCCGTGAGCGTCACGGTGCCCGTATTGGTAACGAGGAAGGAATAGCTGATGGACTCGCCCGGATCGAGCAGCCCGTCGCCATCCGAATCGTTGAGCGTGCCAGTCTTGTCGATAATGAGGGCCGGCGTCTGATCCGGCGGCACGGTCGCGCTGTCAGGTGGGCTCTCTAACGGCGGACCGGAAGGTGGCACACCAGTGGCGCGCGCCGTGTTGGTGACCGAACCATTGTTGATGTCGTCCTGCGTCGCTGTGTAGGTCGCCGTGAAGGTGAAGCTCGCGCCGGGCGCCAGTGTCTGCGGCCCCTCACCGACTGAAACCATCGGATCGTCGACCGTCACATCGGTCAGCGTCACTGTGCCCGCATTGGTGACGAGGAACGTGTAGCTGATGGTCTCGCCGAGATCGATCAGCCCGTCGTCGTCCGTATCGTTCAGCGTGCCGGTCTTGTCGATGGTGAGGCCGGCCGTCTGGTCAGGCGGCACCTGCGCCGTGTCCGGCGGGCTCTCCACCTGTGTGTTCGAGGGGGTGGTGCCGGTGGCGGTGGCGGTGTTCTCCACCTGGCCCGTGTCGATATCGCCCTGCGTCGGCGCGTAGGTTGCCGTGAAGGTCACGCTGCCGCCTGGCGAAAGGGTCTGCGGGCCGGGCGAGACCGACACCTGGGCATTCCGCAACATCTCGTCGTCAACGGTGACGCCGCTCAGCGTCAGCGTGCCCGTATTGGTGACGAGGAAGGAATAGGTGATGGTTTCGCCAAGGTCGATGAAGCCGTCGCCGTCGGTATCATTCAACGTGCCGGTTTTGTCGATCGACAGCCCCGGCGTCTGCTCGGGTGGCACGGTCACGCTGTCCGGCGGGCTTTCCACCGGCGGGCCGGAGGGCGGTGTGCCGGTGGCTGTTGCCGTGTTCTGCACCGAGCCGCTGTCAATGTCGTCCTGCGTCGGGGTGTAGGTCGCGGTGAAGGTGAAGGTGCCGCCCGGCGCCAGCGTCTGCGGCCCCTGATCGACCGTTACCAGCGCATCGTTCACCGTCACATCGGTGAGCGTCACGTTGCCTGTATTGGTGACAAGGAAGGAGTAGGTGATGCTCTCGCCAGAGTCGATGAGGCCGTCGCCGTCCGTATCGTTCAGCGTGCCGGTCTTGTCGATCACAATGGCAGGCGAGCTTGCAACCGTCACCGTGTAGTCGGCGCAGTGATCCACATCCGAACAGCTCGGGCCGGGGGTCGGCGGGGTTCCGTTATTGAAAGGATCGCGGCCACCACCCACGCTGGCATAGTTGACCTGATCTCCCAAAGCATCGGCAGTAAGCTCAACCGGCAACGCCAACCCCAGCGTGTCGCCCGATTGGCCGCTTGCAGCGATAACCTGGTTCGTAACGCAGGTGACGAGCTGGCCCGAGAACGTGCAGCTCCAGCCATTGTTCGTGTGCGTACCCGTCCAGTTTGGAAGAATTCCATCGGGAAGCAGGTCGAGCACGGTCACTTCGGCAGCGGCCACGGACGGCGGATTTCCCGTTGCTACCGGGCCGTTGTTGGTCACGGTAAGCTGGTACACGGCGCCAGCGTCATCTACCTGCCAGACATTACTCGCAGCGTTGCTGCCTTTTGTGACGGCCAGGCTCGGAGCGACAACCGTGAGCGAATGATCCTCAACCTCGCCGTCGGTCGACGTACCCGTGGGGAGGGCGAGGGAGGCCGTATTGTTGGAATAACGCAGGCGGATATAGCTGACGCCGGGCGTCAGGGTCTCCGGAATTGTCCATGTGAGGGTGGCTTCGGTGCCGGAGCACTGCGCCTCGGTACGCTCGTCCTGATCGAACGCGCCGCTGCGGTCGAAGTCGATCCACGCGGCAACCGTACCTGTCCCCGAACACAGTATCGTTTCAGACAGCTGCTCACCAGTCTGGAGCACGCTGATGGTGTAGTTTTGCGGCCAGGCGTCTTCCTCTGCCGCGCTTTCGCCATTGGCGCCATCGGTGTGAGTGGCCTCCAGCTCGGTGTCCGGGCCGCGGCTGCCCAGATAGTCGCTGTTGGGCGGCGCGAGACCGCCGGGATCATAGGTATTGGTGTTCAGATTGTACTGGTTCCCGTCCTCGGGAATGTTATCAGGCTGGAACTCCATGTCGGCGACGAGGTGCATGACCTCGCCGTAGCTTTCGGGCGCGTCGCTGAAATCAGCGTAGGGTGCGAGCAGGCCGATGGCGATCGCGGTGTTGCCGCCGCCCTTGATCTCGAAATCCATGCTGACGTTGGGAGAGGGCGTATCGAACGCGAGGAACGTCACCGCCGCAGTGCCGTCGTCGGTGCCAGGGCCGAATCGGATGGTCCTGCCGTCAGTGCTCTTTTGCGCCATGTAGGTCCCGGCGCCAGGATTCTTGCGCATTTCGACGGCGAACCAGTGCCCATCTGCCGTGGCCTGGACATACTCGTTACTTGCACCGGTACTGCCGTTGATCGCCTCCGCGTCGGCCATAACCAAGCCCTTCAAGGGGAAGGGATCGCCGCCCAGGGTAGCAGTGCAGCTCACCGTGAAGTTCGAGATTCCGCCCCCTCGCATGATGCCGTTGATGAGCTGGTTGCTCGTGCCGGTGCCGCCGATGTTGTAAAGATCATCCAGACTGTCGCCTCTCCAATCGCCAGGACGATAGGCGAAGAGTTGCTGGCTCGCGATACTGCCGGTTTGGTGGACGATGTTGAGCAGGGTGCAGGTGACATCGAGCGAGATGCCCCCGGCAACGGAAAGGCTCGCAGAGGTCGTAGCACCATTGTTGAGCTGTGGCCTATTGGCGCTGTTATATGCGGCGGAATCACCCCAAGTCAGCCACAACACGTCATCGCGGTAGGCACTGCTCCCACCCGTTGCATATTCGGCAGACAGGGCGGGCCCGGAGGCGATAATCGAACAGAAGGCAAACAGTCCCGCGGCGCGTGCAAGAAGCAGAGAGCGAGCGCACGCGCTAGCGCGCGGCGAAACCAAATCCATCATTGGGTGTCCCCCAGAGTTCGTTACTAGCCGATGGCTGGGGGACGACTTAAGTCGCTGCTTTCAGTATTACTTAGCAATATGCTTACTGTTGCACACAGCAACGCAAATACAAGCGGCGCCCCTGCAAAACGGGTAGGTCTGGTGCGCGGTAGACAAAATGCCTGATTCGGTATTTCAGGATGCATGCATCATATCGAAAAATTAGCATAAACTGCTCATCGACCGGCCACGGATAGGGGCTCGCAGCACACCCGGCTACGTTAACGCCCGACTCGCGCGGGCGTCGTATATCTATATTTCTTCATAGTTGCAGTGAGATGGCTCTGGTTCGAAAACCCGGCCAGGTACGCGATTTCCGCAATCGCCAACTCGCCCTTGATGAGAAAGGTCTCGGCGGCCGCAAGGCGCACCTCGATAAGATATCGGTAAGGCGGCATACCGAACGTTTCTTTAAACGCACGGATGAAATGGACTGGTGAAAGGCCAGTCAGCGCTGCAAGTTCGCGAATCGACAATTTCCGCGAAAAATGTTCGTGCAAAAAATCGCGGACGAGCTTGGCCTTGGCTGGTGTCAAGCCACCCCTTGGGCCGGCAGTTCGCCTGCCTGATACACCATATGTTCGCAGGACATGCGCACCGAAAAGCGTGACGAGTGAATCGACCACCAGTTCGTTCGCTCCACCAGGCCTCTGCAATTCTGCCTTCATCTCGCGGGCGATACGCAGCGCCCGCTGATCGACTGTTCCGAAGGCGGGCGGCTGCAGCGCCACGTCTGCGAGATCGAATTCTTGCGCTGCCAGATCAAGCATGCTCGCCGTGGGGATGCCGACGCAGATGTTTTCCCGTGTGGATTGCCATCTGACCTGACTGTCCCAATTGGCCGGATTGACGACGATCATGCCCAGTGGCGCATCGTATGTCTGGAATTTGTCGCTGCCGAGACGCGCGGTGATGCCGGGCGAAGGCGCAAGCATCACCGCGAAGAAATGATGTTCGGAGACAAAGGAGTGCGTTCCAGGCGCGCGGATAGAGTGTACGACGCCGCCACGATAGGAGAAATGCCTTGGGCCTACCTCACTGGGTATTACGTCCAATATGCGACGATCGACATACTGTTTCAGCATCAATGCGCGGCCCCCCGTGCAAAATTTCCGCTCCGCAACCCGCGCCGGAAAAACAAAAGAAAAAATAGACTCTTAGATGATTCGTAGAGCTGGTATATTTCTAGATGATGGCGATTGCCAGAACGATAGGTGTGGGGCCCGAGTTATGAACAGGTCGCCGGACTTCCAATGTGATGTGGCACGGACCCAGCATGCGCATCGCGCTCTGCTCCAGGGGCAACGCACAGGGGGCGAGGGACATCTTCTAAAGCTCTTCTAGCCTCGGTCCAGTGCCGGAGCCTATTCTGACCACTGCCAGCCTGCAGGGTAGGTGTAACAGACTGCAAACGAAATGCGGCGAAGCCGCAAACATCGGCCATTTCCGGACCACATTAAGTGCGAATGGGTTCCGGCATTAGATTGGGCAGGTCGGCCTAAGCCTCCAAAGGGGTATCGTGCCGTGCTGGCCTGAACGTATTTGTCTTAACCGCCTGCCCGGCTGGTGGACGGAGCCGGACAGGCGCAGGCAAGCCATTTTGTGGTGAGGGGTGGGTGGCTTGCCGTCTCGAAATCGAATTATCTTTCTGTGTTTTTGCCGATTTACCCAAACAGGTTTTGGCCGGAGGATGCGTTGGGCAGATGACCACTGGTGTCGACAGCGGACTGCGAGAGCGAAGCAGGGGCAGTTTGGCTATGAGCAGAATGCGCCAGAGAGGCCATGGCCGGTGCAGGGGACCAATGGGTCAGCGCAGCATCCATCGCGGCCGTCATGCGCGCGGCTCGCCTGCCTGAAGCTTCGATGATGCTGCGCGCCTCCGCTCCGCTCGTCGCTCCTACTGCGATACGCCCGTCGAGGTGATAGCGCGGCAATGGCACCACCAGGCCCAGGCGTTTCTTGACACCATTGACCAGCCGCTTGATCGGGCCGTTCTTCGGCTCGGCCAGATAGCCGGTGCCGCGGCGGGCAAACGCCTCCTCATAACGCCGGTCCGCAAAGGCCTTCGTCTTGGCTTCCATGGTATCGCCGGGCAGCTCTCGCAGGAATATTTCCGTCCAGGCATCGCCGGCCGGGGAGGGCGTCGCTCCGTCGTTGACGGCGAGAGCAACATCGCCGGCCAGGCCGGTCGTGCCATCGGTCCTGGTGAATGTGCTCGTGCCTGTGATGGCCGAACCGTCGGGGAAGGTCTTTTGCCGTTCCGCCTTCGGTTCAAGGCCGACGCTCTCGATGCCCGCCTCGGTCAGCGTTTTCAGTTCGCCAGGATCGACGTTTCCGTCCTGGTCGGCGTCCTGCCAGACGCGGGCCTTGCCGAAATCCTGATCGCCCGCATCGAGCCTGCCATTGCCATTGGTGTCATAGAGGTCTTTTGCCGCCGACATGTCGGTGTGGCCGGACGGATCGATGCCCCGGTCGCTAAGCTGGCTGACGAAATCGAGCTCCTGTCCATCGAACGTGCCGTCGCCGTTCACATCAATGCCTAAGAGCCCGTCGCCCAGGCCGATTCGGGCCGCCTTGTCCGGCACGCCGTTGCCGGTCCAGTCCAGGCCGGCGGGCGTTTGGGGATCGAGCGGTCGCACATCGATCTTGCCATCGCCGTCGAAATCGAGGGCGATGGGGGCCACGGCATCGTTGTCATGCCCTCTTCCGCTGGGCGCTCCATGAGAGCCGCTTCCCCCAATGGGAGCGCCCCCTGACCCTCCGCCTTGACCAGGTCCAGGCCCGCTAGGGCCGAGCGATGGTCCGCCTTGGCTGTGGCCCCGACCCGGCCCTACGCTTGAGCCGCCGAAACCATTATCACCCCGGCTTGGCCGGCTTGTCGGCGTCGGAGCAGTGCTCGGCAGGCTGACACTGCCACCAGGGGAGCTTTTTCCGCCACCGGAGGAGTGGGAGGGACTGCTGCCACCAGAGGGGCGGGAGGAACTGCCGCCACGCGAGTCGCTGGTGCGGTCGCTATTTCCCCCGTACAAACTCTCGCTGAAACCCTGCCCTTGCGACCCTCGCTCACTCGAATGCCCGGACGAGCCAGATCGGTTGGCATTTTCCTGCTTTTCGCGTTCGGCAGCTGCGGCTGCCTCCTTGGCCTGTTGCTTGCGATCGGCTTCTGCTTTGGCGGCGGCCGTCTTCTTGCGCTCGATCGCCAGAGCTTTCTGCTGGGCGGGTGTCAGCGGGCGCTTGGCTTTCTGGGCGCGGCCAGCCATTTCGAGAAGCTCATTGTGGCTCAGATAGCGGATTTTCAGTTTGGACGAGTTCCCGATACTCAAAACGCCGCCGGCCTTGATGACCAGGTTCCCTTTGATCGTCCCGCTTCCTTCAAGGGCCTGCCCATCCTCGACAGTGATGTTCTTTGCGGCCTTATGAGCGGCGGCAGCCTGCTGTTCGGTGAAGGATGTCGAGGCCTTGCTCTTCTTGCCGACATCGTTGGAGCGGTTGAGCTTACGGTCATCAAGCATATCCTCCGCAACCGCCCACATGCGGTCGAGGATTAGCTTACCAACAAAAGCTTCCTTGGCCCGCACCGCGTAAGCCTGTGCCCAGGCACGCATGGCTAAAGTACCCAGCGCCTTGTCCTTTGCCCAGGCTTTGCTTTTTTGCCAGCTATTGATGTCGGCGATCAGCTCTTCGTCGGCGGCGATGGTATCGTAGATGTCCTTGGCAAGGCTGTAAGCTTTGTCATGGGCTTTAAAGATCGTGTCCAAGGTGTCGTCAGGCTCGGGCTCAAAACTTGTCCCGTTTCGTTTGCCGCCGGTCCATCCCGGCCCGCCATATTTGCCATAGGTGGGGACCGCCGCCGCCGGATCGAGACTTTTGAGCCGATCCAGCAACCTTTGCAAATCATCCTTGGATAAGCCCTGGAGGTAAACCATTCCGGCAGTGCTCAACATGTTCTATTCCTCTCTCATTCCCACAAAGCACGGCGCGTCCGTCTCATTTGGCCATGACGTCCACGTTGTATTTATTGAGGATCCCTCCACCCCGGTTCCAGGTCACAATCTCGATCTGCCCCTTCTCCTGAAAGCGCCCGGCGGTTACGAACAAATCATCCTGAAAGTGTAGGATACTGATAGCTCCTATGGTCAGATCGGTGGCATCGATGCTGGCGGAGAGTGAGCCAACTTCACGGAGCGTCGCATCTGGTTCTACCCGATAAAGGATAGCCGGCGCATAGTCGGCGAGTACATAGACTTGACCTTCGTATAGAAATCCCCCGGACGGCAATTGTGTCGTGAGGGCGGTGACACGCGGCCCGATTTCCGGCTTCCCGTCCTTCATGGTGATGGTCCAGAACTCATCCGCCCCTACCCCCGCATCGACAACAACGATCCTGTCGCGTGCCGGGATGAGATCGAAGGTGGATACGATCGGGTCGCCCGTTGATTCCGCTCCATCCTCGCAAAGGACAGACCAATCGTAGAGGCTTTTCTTGGTCTCCGAATGCGACTGCAAGGCACAGTCTTTCCCATCCAGCTGAAACGGATTGAGAATCTTCGCTGACGTCGTCCATTCGGTGCGGGTGCGGTTGGCCGCGAAGTCGTAATGCACCGTCGAATAGCGGTTGCCCTTCTTGGCGGTCAGCATGAACTGGCCTGTTGTTCCCGGCTTTTCGTTGAGACTGGTGTAATCGCCTCCCGGCAGTGACAGGGTGCGTTCGCTGCCGTCTTCAAGGTTCAGGAAATAGGCAACCGCACCCGTTTCGCGCGCAATGATGGCACCGGCGATTGGATAGCTGACGGCTAGACCGCCAAACGCGATGCTCGTTCGAAACGAAACTTCTCTGTCTTGGCAAGCAACGAGCACCCCTTGGGCAAGTAGGAGAATAAGGGCTGTGATCGCTAAGCGCACAGGGGTACTCCTAGACTCTGCGTCACGTGCCCGGGATTGTTCGACATGCTCTATTCCTCTCATTCCCGCAAAGCGCGGTGTGTCCGTCTCATTTGGACATGACGTCCACGGTGTGTTTATTGAGGATCTCGCCACCCCGGCCCCAGGTCACAATCTCGATCTGCCCTTTCTCTTTGAAGCGCTCGGCGGTCACGAACAGATCGTCTTGGAAATGCAGGACGTGTGGGCCGTAGATTTCGGCGGCATTGATGCTGGCCGAAATTGGCCCTTCTTCCAGGTAGGCACCGTCTGGTGTCACACGGTACAGCGATGCTGGTTTTGGATAGACAAGTACGTACGCCTGGCCGTGATGCAGAAATCCACCTGATGGCAACGCATCGTAGGGCAAAGGCGCGGTGACACGCGGCCCGATTTCCGGCTTCCCATCCTTTATGGTGATGGTCCAGAACTCATCCTCCCCCTCCCCGGCATCGACAACAACGATCCGGTCGGGGGCGGGGATGAGATCGGAAGTGGATACGATTGGGTCGCCTGACGATTTTGCCCCATCCTCGCAAAGGACAGACCAGTGATAAAGGCCTTTCTGCGTCTCTGCATTTGGTCGTAGGGCGCAGTCTTTCCCATCCAGCTGAAACGGGTCGAGAATCTTCGCTGACGTCGTCCATTCGGTGCGGGTGCTGTTGGCCGCGAAGTCGTAATGCACCGTCGAATAGCGGTTGCCCTTCTTGGCGGTCAGCATGAACTGGCCTGTCGTTCCCGGTTTCTCGTTGAGGCTGGTGTAATCGCCTCCCGGCAGCGACAGAGTGCGCTCGCTGCCGTCTTCAAGGTTCAGGAAATAGGCAACGATTCGATCCTCGCGAACAATGATGGCCCCCCAAACAGGATAGCTCATCGCCATATTCCCGAAGGCGGTGGTGGTGCGATGATAAGTTTCGCGATCGGCGCAGGCGATGAGGGCCATGCCTTGGGCAAGCAGAAGAATAAGGGCTGTGATAACTAAGCGCACAGGGTTCTCCCGGTGTCGTGCTGGGTCGTGGCCATGCGCCAAGCCGCCCTCTCGTCAGCCTCGATGCGGAGACTGGAAATGGCTAAAGAACTGATCGCGCCTGACAAAGCTGCCGATCTCAACTCCAGAATTTTGGCCTGTCGGGGACTTCTCATAACCCAACTCGTGAAAGTTATATTGTATAAATATACAAATAAATCCATATATTGGATTTATAATGAAGTTCTTTATCATCTTTATCAATAGTGTGACATGGATGACAAGAATAACTAGGAACCGTTGCAAAAATTTCTGAATGCGCGGCCCGCACTCGGATGCTTTGGGGCAGGCATTTTCATGATCGATTTCAAGTGGCCGCACTCTCGCGGAGAAACGATCTCGTAGGCTGTGCGCTGGTACTGCAAAATACGGTGTCAGCTATCGTGATCTGAGAGCCTGACCTGAAAAGAATGGAGTGATATCAGTAGGTTGTGATTCCGTCGGATTTGCAAAGATTCGATGGAGGACACGATGCC
>NZ_WQNH01000018.1 GCF_009812055.1 Chelativorans xinjiangensis
CTACGAATACATCTGCAAATGCTGGACAAAGGAGCCCGAACGCTTCAGGCTCGATCCAATCTATCAAATGCCGGGACTAAACAGTTAGGGGTGGGGTTCGGCGAAGCCGGCCGCAGTGTCGCGGCGATCAGCCCTCGTCTGCGCCCTTGAAGCCCTTGGCGAGCAGATAGAGCTCCACGGATTCGCCGCGCGAGGCAGGCGGCTTGACGTGGTGGACGGAGCGGAAGTTGCGCTTCAGCATGGTGAGAAGCTCGGCCTCGGCGCCGCCCTGGAAGGTCTTGGCCAGGAAGTGGCCACCGGGCCTCAAAACGTTCACCGCGAAATCCGCCGCCGCCTCGCACAGGTGCATGGTGCGCAGATGGTCGGTGCGGCGGTGGCCGGTCGTGGGGGCGGCCATATCGGACAGCACCACGTCGGGCGGGCCGCCCAGCACGTCGATGAGGCGGTCCGGCGCATCGTCGTCGAGGAAATCGGTCTTAAGGATCGCCGCGCCCGGCACCGGGTCCATCTCCAGATAGTCGATGCCGACGACACTGGGGTGCTCGGGGTCCGACTTCACGCGGCCCGCCGCCACCTGGCACCAGCCGCCGGGGGCGGCGCCGAGGTCGATGACCTTCATCCCCGGCGCCAGGATGTGGTGCTTGTCGTCGATCTCCGTGAGCTTGTAGGCGGCGCGCGAGCGCATGCCTTCCTGCGTGGCGCGCTGCACGTAGGGGTCGTTCAGATGCCGCTCCAGCCAGCGGCGCGAGGAGTTCTTCAGGCCGCGCTTCTTCTTCACCCGCGTCTTCAGCGCGCGGGCGCCGCTGCCGGGCTTGCCGTCCTTCTTCACGCCGGCCATGCCCCGGCGCGCTTGCGGCGGCGCCACACCCCGTCGCGCGCCATCATCTCGCTGAGCATGCCTTCGCGCAGGCCCCGGTCGGCGACGCGCAGGCGCTCGGCCGGCCAGTGGCGGCGGATCGCCTCGAGGATGGCGCAGCCGGCAAGCACGAGGTCCGCCCGCTCGGAACCGATGCAGGGGTTGGCCTTGCGCTCATCGAAACTCCAGCCGAGGATGGTCCCGATCATGCGGTCGACGCTGTCGCGCTCCATCCACAGCCCGTCGACGCGGCGGCGGTCGTAGCGCTTCAGCCCGAGATGGACGCCGGCCAGCGTGGTGACCGTGCCGGAGGTGCCGAGCAAGTGGAAACGGGCGGTCGAGGCGATATGCGCCAGCCGGCCGCCGCCGTCGAAGCGCGACAGCATGATCGTCACCTCCTCCACCATGGCCTCGAAGCTTTCGGGCGTGACGACGCGGCCGCCGAAGCGCTCGGCGAGCGAGACGACGCCGACGGGCAGCGAGGTCCAGGAGACGATGTGGTCGGCGAGCCGCGGCGTGCGGTGGCGCGACAGATCGATGAGGGCGATTTCGGAGGAGCCGCCGCCGATGTCGAACAGCACGAGGCCGTCGGTCTCGCGCGTCACCAGCGAGCTGCAGCCGGAGACGGCGAGCCTTGCTTCCGTGCGGCGGTCGATCATCTCGAGGGCAAGCCCCGTCTCACGCCGCACGCGGTCGAGGAAGTGTCCGCCGTTCTCGGCCGAGCGGCAGGCCTCGGTGGCGATCATGCGCACGCCGCTGAGCCGCCAGCCGGCGAGCTTTTCCGCGCACACGGCGAGCGCGTCCACGGCGCGGTCCATGGCCGGCTGGCTCAACCGCCCGCTCGCCGTCAGCCCCTCGCCCAGCCGGACGATGCGCGAGAAGGCATCGACGACGCGGAAGCGACCGGGCCGGCCGGGCGTCGCCACCAAGAGGCGGCAATTGTTGGTGCCGAGATCGAGCGCCGCATAGAGCGTCTGCGAAGCGCCATTGAAGCCGTTGATGCCGTTCGGCGGGGCATAGGCCCTGGCACGCGTCTGCCGCGGCTCTTCGGGAGCCCCGACCGGCGCCTTGGCACCCGGTTCCGGAGCGATCGGGGCTTGCTGGGCGGGGCGTGCTTCGCCATCGCGCACGAAAACGCGGCGCCCACGCTTTCTCCTGCGCTTGCGCTTCGGCTTCCTCGGCCCGTCGCCCGCGAAGCCCGCGGCAGGAACCAACGCCGGCTCCCGCCCGTTCACAGTCACGCCGTCCCCCACCGAGACGTGATCGCCAACACACTCCGCGACCGGTGGCGCGTCACCTTCCTCGTGGTCGTCCACCGCATTTCCTTCCGCGCCGCGCGCACCGAAAGGGCGCACCAGCAGGCGCTCGATACTTATGTTGGCGACAGACTAGCAGCGGCGCGACCATTGACCAAGAGCCGGCCGCGAAGAAATGGCGGCCGTGCTTCCGCTGCAACTGTGGCGCGGGCGCGGCCGCGAAGAGGGAAACAATCGCGATTTGAAAACGCCGGCGGGGTTGACTATTAAGGGGGCATGGCTAAATAGCTTGGCCCGCGCAACCGCCACGCGGCGAAGCGGCATGCTGGGGAATAGTTTAACGGTAGAACAGCGGACTCTGACTCCGTCAGTCCTGGTTCGAATCCAGGTTCCCCAGCCACTTGATTTTACTACGCTTTTCCTCTTTGTACGCCAGAATATTTCGTGTCAGTCGGGTGTGCGGTCGGGAAATTTTGTTCCTGTTTCGATCTTCCGAATGGCCGATTCCCCAAGTGCGGGATCGCGATGCAGGCAATGCGCATCGAGGATGGACCGTACATCGCGGAGGCTGTGTCCCGTTATTGTCACGATCTCTGCCTCCGTACACCCGGCAAGGGCAAGGCGAGTGACGGCCGTACCGCGAAGATCGTTGAAGGTGACACCGACAACGCAGGCGGCGGTGTCGAAGGTGCTGTGCGCCACCTGGCAAAGATGCCGCGTTCATTTTTCCCGCAACGTATTGGCGCATGCCGGCAAGAGCGGCCGCCGCGTCGTCTCCGCCTTCATCGCCACCGCCTTTGCCCAGGAGACGGCGGAAGCGGCAAGCGTGCAGTGGCGAGCCGTTGCCGACCAGATCCGGCCCAAGGTGCCGAAGCTCGCCGCCATCATGGATGAGGCCGAACACGACGTGCTCGCCTACATGAGCTTTCCCAAGGAGCATCGGACCAAGCTGCACTCGACCAACCCGATCGAACGGCTCAACGGCGAGATCAAGCGGCGCACCGAGGTCGTCGGCATCTTCCCCAACGACGACGCCATCGTCCGCCTCGTCGGCGCCTTGCTGCTCGAACAGAACGACGAATGGGCCGTGCAGCGCTCCCGCTACATGAGACCATCAGCCAGATGAGCGATGATCCACTCATCAGCCTGCCAGCAGTGGCGCGCTGATCAGCCCGGCCCATGCCGGAGAGCACGGCCACCAATGCCGTCACCTACACCACGCCTGGGGGCACGATCCTATGCCATCACCGGCGACAATCCGCCCTGGAAGCCGGTGCGCGCCTTCGACGACGGGCACAAGGTCTGTATCGAGTTCCCGCGCCGCATCGATCAGGGCGAGGCCCCGCCGCTCTTCGTGGTCGGCGCCGACGGGGGCAGTGAACTCGTCAATTACCGCATGCGTGGTAATTACTACATCGTCGACCGCCTCTTCGCCGCCGCCGAACTTCGGCTTGGCACCAAACCTCAACAGGTCGTGCGCATCACTCGCACCGACGGGACGCCACGGCGAACCAGTCTCCTGGGCAATGCGAGGAGCACGCGATGACGGCGAAGCAGGAGGAAAAGCTCGACCTTCGCGCCGCACCGAAGCGCAAGCTGGTGCGGTTCAGGAAAGGCGTGGTGATCGGCGGGACCGCCATCGCATCGGCTGGACTGCTGGGCGTCACCATGCTCGCGCTGCAAGGTCCGTCGCTGCACGTAGGCCAGCCCGCCGAGGAACTCTACAATACCGAGAAAAAGCCGACGCCCGACGGTCTTGCCGCGCTTCCGGGGGATTATTCGCAGATCCAGCCCTCAACATCTGAACTGGGGCCGCCGCTGCCCGGCGATCTTGGGCGGCCGATCCTTGAACGCCAGCGCCAACTTGGCATCGTGCCGGGAGGGACGGAATTATCCGCTGCCGAACAGCGTCTCGCAAGCCAAGCCATTCAGGCCAAGGAATCCGGTGTGTTTTTCCGCATCGAAAACCGGCCGCAGCAGAATGTACCAGCGGCGACCGCGCAACCGATGCAAATGGCAGCGGCAACCGTTTCACCTGACGCCGACCGCCTGACGCTCGACCCCGAGCGCGACCAGAACAATCAGCAGCGCAAGCTCGATTTTCTGGACCGGCGTGACACGAGCGGCATCTACAACCCCCTGCCCTGCAAACCCCGGCCTCGCCGTATCAGGTGATGGCAGGCAGCGTCATTGCCGCCAGCCTCATCACCGGGGATCAATTCCGACCTGCCGGGTCTCGTTACTGCGCAGGTCACCGAGAGCGTCTACGACACCGTGACCGGCTCGGCGCTCCTCATCCCGCAGGGGTCGCGGCTGATCGGCACATACGACAGCGTCGTCGCATTCGGCCAGTCCCGTGCGCTGCTGGTCTGGCAGCGCATCATCCTGCCTGACAGCTCGTCCATCGAGATTGACAATCTGCCCGCTACCGACACCGCCGGCTATGCCGGACTGGAAGATGAAGTCGATTACCACACCTGGCGGCTCCTGAAGGGCATTGCCATGGCGACGCTGCTCGGTGTGGGCACCGAATTGAGCTTTGGCAGCAATGAGAGCGATCTCGTCCGCGCCATCCGTGAAACGACACAGCAGAACGTTGCTCAGGCAGGCCAGCGCATCACCGAGAAGAAAACATCCAACCCACCATCACCATCCGCCCTGGCTGGCCGCTGCGCATTGTCGTTCAAAAGGACATCGTATTGCGGCCATACCGAGGCTGAGGAGGAATCACTATGGCTAACCTGAAACTCGCAAAACTCCCCGACCGCACGCCGACCAGGATCACCATCACCGTAAACGCCGATCTTAGCCAGGCGCTCTGCGATTATCAGAGGCTTTATACCGCCACCTATGGCGCGTCAGAAAAAGTCGCCGATCTGATCCCCTTCATGCTGGAAGCCTTCCTCGACAGCGACCGCACCTTCGCCAAGGCCCGGAAGAGTGAGGGCCGACCGACCGCAGGGCGGGGAAAACATGCCGGTGACATGTTTTCAGGACCGAACGCCCTGAGCGAAAGCGAAGGGCTAATGCCGGAGTCCGAGCCAGAACGGCCCGCGCGCCGGAGCCGCATGTCCAGAACAAGCGGACCGGAGACGGAGGCAAGCGACGCAGACGGATCTTTCGCATCGTCCTTTGCCTCCCCCACATCACCAAACCAGGAGGACTGAGCCATGCAGATCGGGCATTTCACCCTCGCCAAGGATGGCGGCTGGACCGGCGCCATCCGTACCCTGACCATCGACGCCAAGGTCCGCCTCGTCCCCAACGA
This sequence comes from Chelativorans xinjiangensis, assembly GCF_009812055.1. Taxonomy (GTDB): domain Bacteria; phylum Pseudomonadota; class Alphaproteobacteria; order Rhizobiales; family Rhizobiaceae; genus Chelativorans; species Chelativorans xinjiangense. The sequence goes on from NZ_WQNH01000018.1 coordinate 5,381, forward strand.
CGACCGCAATAGCGACAACGCCCCGGCTTTCCGTGTGCTTGTCGGCAGCGCCCGCATTGGCGACGCTTGGGATGCCCGGAGCTCTGGAGACAATCCGAGATATTACTTGCGTCTCCACCTCGACGATCCGAGCCTGCCCGCCCCGCATACTGCTGCACTGTTCCTTTCTGACGAAGCCGATAAGGCCCGGCTGGTGTGGAACAGAAGGCGGAAACAATAGCATATGAGCGCCACACTCATAGTCGAGCTGCCCGGTTCCGGTTGCAGGGCACCGCTGGTCATGATTCAAAGTCTCGGCATTTATATATTATTGCCGAGCATAGGAACATGGGAGCGACCCAGGGAACGCTGAAGGATCGCGCGCTCACCATCGCCAAGGAGCGCGGCATCGCGCGCGTGCGCGACTTCGATGCGGCGGGCGTCCCGCGTGCCTATCTGCGGCGGCTGCAGGACCAGGGCCTTCTGGTACGCCCGGGCGCGGTCTCTCTCAGCCTGCCGATGGGAATGGTCCGAATCCCATAGCCTGGCCGAAGTCGCCCGGGCCGTGCCGCATGGTGTCATCCGCCTGCTCTCCGCGCTCAGATTCCACGAACTCACGACCCAGCTGCCGCATCAGGTCTGGATGCTGATCGGTCACAAGAAATGGGCGCCGAAAAACCCGCCGAGGGGGCGTGGGGCGTGCGAAACAGATCAGCGGCGGCTGCTTCCGGCGAATACCGTGCGGTCCGCGGTTCTTTCCTTTCAGGTGATGAGTTTAGTAACGCGTCGTTACGCAACGTGAATTGGGATCAGCAGGCGAATCCGTCACCAAGGCGGTGCGGCGGACTGCCAAGGGCAAACCGCAGGGGCGGGCATCTCAGGCAATGCCTCCGATGATTCCCGGAGGCGCCGGCCCGATCGCTGCATAGGTTGACGCCTTTCGCCGGTGAGGCGGATTGAAATGGTGCCCATCGAAGCAGATCAGCGGCTCCTTGAGATCGTTAACGGTGGCAGGTGCCCGGCCACCACTTTCCGTCTCCGTGGCGACCAGCCAAGCATAGAACTCGGACTTCCGTACGCACAGCATTGCGCCCAACCACTAACGACCGGTTCGTCGAACGTGGTCTTTCTTTCGAGATTTCAGGGGACCTTTCTGGCGCCTCAGGGTCAAAAGGACTACGTTCGCCCCGCGGTGATGGGTTTCGACACGGGAGGCACTTTTGGACGAGTTCTGTTTGCCAGATGACTACCTTGCGCGCCGTGAGGCGCACTATTTCGATGATTCTCCATATTTCGATAGCGACATTATCCATCAGCCTAAGGTATATGACGCCGCAGATTACTTCTGCCGCGTCGCGCGCAGGTCCACAATTATCGATATCGGGTGCGGAAATGGGCGGAAGCTGCAGGGCGTCGGGGCTGATATAAAAGTCGGCATCGATTTTGGTATCAACATAGCGTCTTGCCGGCATAGATATCCCACCGGAGTGAAATGGATCGAGGCCGATCTCTCCAAGCCCGAATGCATCAGCCTGGCAAGCCACTCAGACAATCAATCGGTTGTGGTGTGCGCCGACGTCGTGGAGCACCTCGTCGATCCCAGGCCGCTCGTAGCCTTGCTCGCGGAATGCTACCGAAACGGAGCGATCGTCCTCACAAGCACGCCGGACCGGATTCGTGTCCGCGGTGAGGATCATCGCGGCCCCCCGCCAAATCAATCACATATCCGCGAATGGGCAAAAGATGAGTATAAGCAGTTTCTTCTGCGTCATGGCCTGCCGGCTGCGTTCGCCGGATACACAATCAACAACAACCAGGCCCGGGAACTGAAAACAATTGCCACTCTGCACGATCGGGCAGTCTCCGGCCATGGGGCACCGGACACGCGAGCCGTCGCTATCCTCTCAGCCATCGACGAAGGCGATGTTATCGGCGATGCCGTTGGATCTGATCAAGTGAAAGCACCCAGGGCGACCCTGCTTAGCTGGATGTCTTCCTTGTTTCGTGATTAGGCCATCCAGAGGTAGCCATTCTTCTCCAGTAGTTGAGGATACCGAGGCCGGTACAGCCGGAAGCGGCGGAGCTGCCCTCTCAGTTTACGCTACATCCAAACGGGAAGAAAGGGACGACTGCGCCGAAGTCGGCATAGCTCAGCGCTTTGAGACGGCGGGCGATCTGCGCCAATCCGCCATTAGCCTTGATTGCATTCACAGCCGCCGCCGACCAGCGATCTATGGTACGGCAACAACCGCTTTCGCACTATAGCCATCGGCGTCGTACACAACGCTCAACGAAAGGCACCCAACCACAGAGTGGCTAGCGTGATGGTCGGCGCACTCGAAGTCAAATACACAAAATGCCCTCAGATACCCTAAGGGCGATCGATGAACACATCGATCGCCCTTAGGACAAATGCTTGCGACTAGCCCAGAAGACCGTCGAGCAATCCACCACCGGGACCGGTCACGCCGTCGACCGTGCCGAGAGCGGTGCCGAGCAGGCCCTCAACACCCAGCCCATGACCATCGGCGAGATTGTTAATCACGCCACCGAGGGCGAAGACGTCGGCATAGCCCTCCGCAACGGCTCCGGTCAGGTCGCCTTCGCCGAGATTGTTGATCAAGTCATCGACGATGCCGCTCTCACCGAGAACGTTGCCGGTCAGCGAAAGGGCGCTACCGAAATTGGAAGAAAGGCCATTGCCGGTGTCAACCACAGCTTCACGGACGTCGTCCACTGTGCCCGTGACAGTTCCGAGCACTCCACCAAGGCCACCAAGGCCACCACCTAAAAGTCCACCCAACATTTTTTGCTCCTAAAGTTAATTGCCTCAGCGCGCCCAATCTCAGGTTGCGCTGCGAAAGAGTATACGCTGGCAACTTCTAAGTGCAACGCCCAATCTGCTGTTCAGTCGAGGAGGGTTAAAGTTTCACCAAGAAGGTCCGATATAAAATGAAAGGCCCGACATAAAATGAAACGGAATCACTACGAATGGAAGAAGATTGCCAGCTAATTTCCGTCGTTTAAAAATTGATTTTTACTTTCAGATCGTTGCGGAACATGGGTTGTGGATTTCGCTATCCGGCGCCCACCTTGGACACTTCGGGTGAGGCCGCCAGAATATGAGCCTCGCAACCGCGAGCGGTGCCCACGATATATCGACGCCTGACTGAGAATGTCTTTCGGAGCTGTTTATCCAGCGACTCGCACCGTCTTTTGCAACAGGTCGGTGATTATATGGAGCCCGTGATTCTCCCAAAAATCTTCATTGAACGGTATCAACACGGTCTTTGGCCAGGTGAAGTCGGATCCTTCGGAAAAGCCATCGTAGTGGTTATGCCACCCAAGCGTATTCTTCTCGTACGGAGACCACCGGGAGCATCGGTCCACAAATACCTTTCTCGCTCCATGCTCCTTGGAACGGATCGGATAGTGCCGAAGCAGGAACCGGTAGGGGAAATCGCGCGCGCCCGTGAATTTGGCCATATGCCCCCCGCTGGCTGCAAGGCTGACCTTCTCGTCTCCTTGGAGCCAGGCCTTGGCTTGTGCAAAATGCCCCGGACGTGTTCCGAATTCGAAATGCGTGAAGCTGGTGCTGAGCGAGCCCGGGGAAAATGGCCTGTCGTCGACCGGCCGAAAGTTGATCAAATTGAAGTTCACACGATTGGCGCCGGTTATCGATGCGATCTCCAATCCCTGAGCAAGCGTCAGGCCCGGGAATGGCGATCGGCGGAGCTCGTCGGCATCGGTATGGATGACCCAGCGACCGGGACACGTGGCAGCGATCTCCTCCTTCCGGCGGAGGATTTTTTGCCATTCATAGTTCTCGGCAGATCCGCTGAATGGAAAGCGTTCGCTCTCGACCCGGTCGGGGTGGCTTCGCTCGAACTGCTGGATGAGCTCCCATGTCCCATCTGTCGACCAGTTGTCGATGACGACTAGATCGCACCCCTGCTCGACCAGATCCTGCATAACCTCGGTGATGACATCGCTTTCATTATATGTCGAAAGGATCGCCAGCGGGCGGCACCCTCCTTCGGTCAGCTGCGACTTGGCTTGCTCGACCGATGGATCGTGGAGCGAGATTATCCTTGAGAGCGATTGACCGGAGCTTCGGTTCGGCGTGCGACCTACATAGATCGGAGGCAGGTTCTTGGCGTCGAGAAGATCTCTGTACTTTTGGAGCGACCCATCTGCATCGGGGGAACCCGGACGTGTCTGGCTGGGGAGCGAAAACATGGTGCCATCGGGAGCGCTAGTCAGTATCAGCGCGCCGCGTGCCCAGCATATGGATAACAGGCCAAACAGGCCCGCCAGATCGGTCCGTTGCGTAATCGCACAGACGACGATGGAATCGTTGTCGGGAAGGGCAACGCATTGTTGCCGAGCAGCCTCCAACTCATACCACTCGGCTTTCCCTTCGTGCTCCTGCCTGCACTTCTCGATATTGTCGGCGTGGTCGATCCCTAGGCGTCTCGCCGCGTCCACCTGCAACAATTGATTGCCGGTTCCACACCCGATGTCGACAATCGTCGATCGTCCCGTAGCACGCAGAAAATAGCCCGCCACGTCGTAGACGCAGTTCGGCTGCGCTTCCCAAATTGACACCGTGGATGCCCCCACTGCCCGAGAATGGTGTTGACGGCCGAGCGACTACGTCCCGGCTCACAGTGACACTAGTAGGTTGAAATGGTAATGGAAAGACAATCTCAAATGATCGCGTGATTGCTTCTCGTGGTTGCAAGCCGGTCACGATCACTCAGGATGATCACGATCAATCAGGATGATGAAGAACCTTTTCGCTCTGCTTCGGGGTAAGGTCAGACCGGCCAGACTTTTATCTCCCGTGGAACATGCTGGACAGAAACACATCGGAGCGCCTCGCACTGGCGTGGTCAACGATTTGCCGCGGCCAGACGCTCGGGAAAAAGATTTTCGGCTTGGACCGATCGGCCTTGCCAGTTATCAACGGTCGTTCGGGCTCCGTTTCGTAGAGGAGACGCCCTCTCTGGCGGAGGCTGATTACGACAGTGATGTCAGGGTACTGATGTCCGACCATCGCTACGGAATGCGTTGGGATCTCTCCGGAAAGAAGGTGGCCGTTGTCGGGAATGGGCCCATTCTGAACTGCGGCGCACTTATCGACAGCTGCGACGAGGTCATTCGTATCTCGACGATGCGGAATTGGCAGAAGAATCCGGTTCACGACGGAACCCGCGTGACGACTTGGTCAGGCCATCCCTGGTTGGTCGTCCACCGAAACAACAGGGGAGAGCTTGAAGCGAACGACAAGTTCGCGGAGCTGTTGGAAAATGGAGCGGGATTGTGGGCGTCTTCGCCATTCCACATCTCCCTTGACGCCTATTGGTGGCTGAGCCATCGAGGCCTTCTTGATCGCCTCCTCGTCGTGCCTCCTTCCGCCAATATTTACGAGATCGCCTGCTCGCATATGGATGCGGAGGATCTCAGGAAGATATTTTCCATATCGGCTCAGATAAACAACATCGTTGGACTGCCCCATTTCGATCTTCTCCTGACCGGAACAAGGATGATATTGCTGATTGAGCTCTGTGGGGCAAAAGATATAGCGATATTCGGCACCAACTTGTTCAACTTCTCACGGGACGGGGTGTGGTTCGGTCACGATCTTCAATTTGACTATGAGGTCCTGATGGGTGTGAAGCAGCGGATTTTGGCGAAGGGCGGGACATTCTATTGGAACGAAGAGCAGCAAGTTCAGCAAACGTGGCGAAGCATTAAATGAAATTTGGGGTCCTTACGTTTGGCTACGACAGCTTCACCAGCTTTGCCGATCAACTTGCGAATCACGGCTTCTATGAAGCGAATTTAGGCGACAACGCCCAATCTATAGCGATCCGCCATATTTACCGGCATTTCGGCGTCCGCGATGATCAGATGATCGACATCAATCGCGATGCGCTGCCGCAATATGATGGAGAGCCCGCCCTTCTGCTAATGAACGGGGTCTTCTACCAATCGGCGTTTCCCTTACCTGCAGCGATCACTCCAGTTTTCGTAGGCTTTCATGCTCCCGAGCACGTGATCAAAGAGCAGCAGGATTTTCTCAGAAAGCACCAGCCCATTGGCTGTCGGGATGAAGGGACGACGGTGCGAATGAGAAATCTCGGCATCGAGGCCTTTACGACAGGCTGCCTAACCCTGGCTCTTCCTCGCCGCGAGCAAGAGCCCAAAAATCCAAAGCTCCTGATTGTCTATGGCAGTGGTGCGGGACGGCTGCCGCCGATCGTGTTCCGAAGCATTCCGGAAAATATTCTCAGCAAGGCCGAGCTGATCTACCACCGTTTCCATGCCAGCAGATTTCCCTTCGATCTGGAGATGCGCCGGGAAGCCGAGCTTTATGAAGAAGCATTGTTTGCCCGGTATCGCCGGGAGGCGACGTTGGTTCTGACGCCACTCCATCACGTCGCAGCACCCTGTATGGCGTTCGGCATCCCAACCATCATCTGCAGGGATGGGAATGACGTACGGTTCAGTTTCGTGGAAAAGCTGTTGCCGATCTACACGCCCGATAAATTCGATCAGATCAACTGGAATCCGCCAATGATCGATGTAGGCGTAGTGCGAGCCGACCTGCTTCGCGTGGTGGGAAACAAACTTATTGCAGCATTACACCGCGCGACGAGTTGAAACGGCAGGTTTAAGATCGTCGGCAGCGGTTGCACCTCGATTGTAACGGCCGGCCCGCGGTGACCGGCACTGAATACAGTTGCACCCGCCGCTTGACGCAGGAAGCCGCACGCTCAAAACCTCTTCCTTTTCATGATTTTACGGTTATTTTTGAGTTGACACATTCATGAAGGATAGACTCATTATGGTCAATGAATCGAAGGCACGTTATAAGCAAAGCTCGTTAATTTGTTGATGCAATCTCATCTATTGCTACCATAAGCTGCACTTTCAGCTATCTTCTCGGGGTGGCCATCGCGGTGACAGGGGGAGTTGTGATGCTTTTCGGTCAGTTTATCGGGATTTTCTCACACGTTGCGCCGGGTGGCGTGAGTTTCGTCCCGGTCGTCAAGCGCTGTTATGGCTGGTTATCAATCGAATGATTCTGTTTAGGCTGACTGATGTCCCTGGCTGATACGACCGCAGTACCCAGGCTTGCCGAAGGGCAAGCAGGCAACGAAATCGATGCGGCGCTAAGGTCGCTTCGCCTGCATTTTGTCATCGTGGGCGTCTTCTCGAGCATGATCAACGTGCTCTATCTCAGCTCGCCACTTTACCTCATGCAGGTCTATAACCGTGTCCTGGTAAGCGAAAGCATGCCGACGCTGGCGTTGCTTACCGTGATGCTGGTCATTGCACTGATCGTGATGGCCGTATTGGACGCGGCGCGTGCGCAGGTGCTGGTAAGATCGGGAATTCTGCTTGATCAGAAGTTGGCGGGGCGCCTGTTCTCCGCACTCATTCAGAAGTCTTCGAGGCAAGGTTTCTCTCTGGGTGCCCAGCCTCTGCGGGAACTCGATGATTTCCGCACCTTTGTCACAGGGCCGGGCATTTATTTCGCGTTCGACCTGCCCTGGATCCCGCTTTATCTTGGGCTCCTCTACCTCATCCACCCAATTCTGGGCGTGGTCGCAACCGTGGGTGCCGTGCTCCTGCTGGGATTGGCGTTCGTGAACGAATCCGTCACCAAGAAGCCAATGGAGGATGCACGGAACGCTGCACGACGCTCATTCTCCTTTACCGAAAACATTATGCAGCACGCCGACGTCATTCGAGCGATGGGAATGCAGTCTGCAGTGGAGCGCCATTGGCAAGGCAGCCGCGCCGGCATGCTTCTGCAGCAAGCCTTTGCGAGCGATCGGAACGCGCTGATTTCGGCCACCATCAGATTTGCAAGATTGTTGCTTCAGGCGCTGATGCTGGGCACGGGTGCCTGGCTTGCCATCGACCATACGATCATGCCTGCAACGATCTTCGCCGCCAGTATCATCATGGGCCGGGCCCTGGTGCCCGTCGAGCAGTCTGTCGCGGCGTGGAAGCAGGCGTCTGCGGCGCGGAGCGGGTACAGGCGGGTAAGAGATATCCTGAAGGAGAACCCGGTCGCCAATCTCAAGACCATCGTCCCCACAAACGAGACCGCGCTGGAGGTGAAGGAACTTACATACCGTGTAGCCAGGCGGTCGACGCCGGTGCTCGACGCGCTGTCCTTCAAGATCGGAGAAGGCGAGGCCCTTGGAATTGTCGGCCCGAGCGGCTCCGGCAAGAGCACGCTTGCCAAGCTGCTGATCGGTGCCCTCCAGCCGTCCGGTGGCGAGATTTGGTTCGGTGGGCTGAACTACGCGCATTGGGACGCCACCGAGTTCGGCCGCATCACGGGATATCTGCCCCAGGATGTCGGTTTGTTTGCCGGCACCGTCCGGGAGAACATTTCACGCTTCAGCGATACGTCCGTCGACCAGGTGATCGAAGCGGCAACCCTTGCCGGCATCCACGAAATGATACTGGACCTGCCGCAGCAATACGACACGATGCTGGGGCCGGGAGGGCTCGGCCTTTCAGGCGGACAGCGCCAGCGCATCGGCTTGGCAAGGGCGTTGCTGGCCCGGCCCAGGCTGCTCGTACTGGACGAGCCGAACGCCCATCTGGACGTCGCCGGCGAAACCGCGCTCAGCAAGGCCTTGTTCGTCATGAAGGCGCAGGGCACGGCCATTGTTGTGATCACGCATCAGCCTGCGATTCTCGATGTCGTCGACACCGTGCTTGTCCTGAAATCCGGAAAGATCGACAGGATGGGCCCGCCTGAGACGTTGGGGACCCAGACAACGGCGCAGCTATCGGTGCACTGATGACCACGGCTCCCACTCTCGACAACGCCGCCTACCGCGATCCACTCAGGCCCGCCCTGTGGGGGCTTGTCGCGATCCTCGCGTTCGTGCTGCTGTTCGTCGTCTGGGGCTACGTGGCACCCTTGTCGAGCGCCGCAATCGCCGAAGGCAGCCTTCAGGTGCAGGGGCAGAGGCAGTCGGTGCAGCATCCTTACGGAGGCGTGATCTCAGAGCTTCTAGTCGTGGAAGGGCAGCACGTTGAGCGCGGCCAGCCCCTGGTGGAACTTGACGTGGCGGAGGTGCGTGCGAAGCTGGACATTGCCAATGCCGAAGTCGTGTCTCTTCTGGCGCAGCAGGCTCGACTGATCTGCGAGCGCGACAATGCCGGGCCTGAGTGCCTCGATGATTTCAAGGCGGAGAACCGTTCGCGCCCTGGCCTGGCGGAGGCTGTTGCGAATGAACGTGCGGTCATGCTTGCGCGAGCGGAGCATTACGAAGCCGAGAAGGGGATGCTCACCTCGAAGGCGGCACAGCTCCAGGAGCGAATTGCCGGACTGACGGCCCAAATCGAAGGGCTCACAAAGCAGAGCATCTCGTTGCAAGGGGAGATCGAGGGTGCCCAGAAATTGCTTGCCTCGGGTTACACTCCGAAAACGCGCGTACTGCAACTGGAAAGAACCTCTGCAGGACTGCTTGCCGACAAAGGCTCGCGGTTAGCGGACATGGCCGAGGCGAAGCAAGAGATCAGTGAGGCCGAGCTGGCAGTCGCCAGGCTGGGCCGCGAGCGGATAAGCGACATCACCGACCAGATCCGAAAGACACAATCCTCACTGGCGGAGGCTCTGCCGAAACTCGATGCCGCCCGGGACGTCATGAACCGGACGGTGATCAGAGCCCCCGTAAGCGGATCGATCGTGGGCCTGTCCGTTTTCACCGAGGGCGGTGTCATCCAGGCCGGTGCGCAATTGATGGATATCGTGCCTGAGGACAGTCCTATCGTCGTCGACGCGAGACTGCCCTTGTCCGATATCAACTATGTAAGGCCGGGTATCGAGGCAGACGTGCGGTTGACGGGTGTCACAAGGAACGACCGTCCGCAGTTGCGGGGCGAGATCATCAGCGTATCGGCGGACAAGTTCACCGATTCCCAGTCCGGAGCTGAATACTTCGCCGTGCGGGTAAAGCTCAATCCGGAGGATATGAAAAATTCGACAGTGAGATTACAGCCGGGAATGCCGGCGGAGGTGGTGGTCACGGCGAAGTCGCGAACTCTGGCAGGTTATCTTCTGGGGCCGCTACTCGACGAGATCGGATACGCATTTCGAGAACAGTGAGGATCATCAAATGTCTCGCGCAGTAAAAAAGATGAGCGCCCACAAGGGGCGGCAATCGGACTCCAAGACAGAGGCCGGGAAATCGACCGCCACCAAGTCGGAAGGCAATCTGTCCCTTGCGGTTACGGCGGGTGCGCTGGGGCTTGGGATAACGCTGCTCGAGCAGGAACAGGCGGCAGCGGCAGCCGCAACCGACGCGGACGGCTCCAACATCGACTACACCCATACTTCAAGTATTTCCGAGACGGCGGGTCAGGTCACTGCAAACTTCGATTATTCGGAGATCGGCGATCCTGCTACATCTGACGGGCAAAGCGTGCCCGTCACCGTAGCTACAGCAACCCCTGGCCCGTCGCTCGATCTGCAGGGACTTCTCCAGCAGATCAAGACCCTGGCTGTAGAGAGCGGCGCTCAGGAGACCGCCCTTTCTGCCCACCCGGAAGGCGCGCCTGCTGAAGCAGAAGGCCCCGTGCAGTACGCTTCCTACGACTCAGGAACAGTGACCGAAGCACTCGGCTCCAGTTCCGGGTCCGGCTCCGGGTCCAGTGTGGCCAACGTCATTTCGGGCGGTGGCAGCGTACGTCCTTCGGGCTCGACGATTACAGACCCGCTTGCGCCGGTATCCGATATCCTGGACGACCTTCTGCCGGGCAGCAGTGGCTCGGGCAACATTCCTATCGTGGGATCGATAGTCCCGGTAGGCGAGTTCATCGAAGATGTCCTGGGCGGCGAGAACGGCTCCGGCATCGTCCCCGACGTGGTCGAGGTCGTGGATGATGTGGTGGACACGGTTGGCGACCTCGTCGGAGGCCTCGTGGGGAATGGCGACGGCTCCGGCCTCGTTCCCGAAGTGGTTGAAACCGTATCGGACACGGTCGGCGATGTGGTCGAAGTCGTGGATGACGTGGTGGACACGGTCGGCGACCTCGTCGGAGGCCTCCTTGGTGGAGGAAGCGGTTCTGGCCTTCTGGGTGGGACGGGAACTACTGTAGCGGGTACGCTTGGAGCGGCAACCGATGTCGCGGGAGACCTCTTGGGCGGTGGCGGCGAATCCGGCGGCGCGCCCGATGCCGTTGAAACCGCAACAGACGCGGTTGGTGATGTGGCCGACACACTGGCCGGCACCGTCTCGGGCGTCGGCGACCTTGTCGGAAGCCTTCTGGGCGGCGGATCAGGTTCGGTTGCCAACGCTGGGTCGACCGCGCCGGGCGCGGCCGATGCCGTAGATACGGCCTCCTCATCTACCACAGATGACGCGCAGGCATCTGGTCAAAATCAGCCGAATATCTTCGAGGCCGCCAACGATGCATTGCAGGTCTCCGACGGGCTTCTCAGCATCCTCATTCCAGATATAGGCTTCATGGGGCAATCTATAGCGGATTCCGGGGCTGAGGCGGCACACCCGAACGGTTCTCTTTTTCACCTTTGGGGCTGAACAACGACCGATCTGATCGAGAGGCGTGCCGGCAGCTACGTAGGTTTGGGACGTGGCGTCGGCCTCGGTACTTGCCTATTGCCCACCGGCGAGCGACCTCAGGGCGTCTGTTCGCCGGCCGTGGGACTGTCCGGAATTTCGTGTCTGAGGCCATGATGATGGAAAGGAGAATCATCACATGGCCATTGAGAAAGAACTTTTGGACCAATTGCTTTGCGGACGCGATCCGAACGAGGTGTTTGCCAAGGAGGGACTGCTCGACGAGTTGAAGAAGGCGCTTTCTGAGCGCATTCTGAACGCCGAGCTGGATGAGCATCTGGATGATGAGCGTGGGGCCGGCGGCCCTGCGAACCGGCGTAACGGCGTGTCGAAGAAGTCGGTCCTGACCGGCACGTCGAGGATGACGCTTGCGATCCCGCGCGACCGGGCTGGTACCTTCGATCCGAAGCTGATCGCCAAATACCAGCGCCGCTTCCCCCGATTTTGATGAGAAGATCATCTCCATGTATGCGCGCGGCATGACGGTTCGCGAGATCCGCGGCCATCTAGAAGAGCTCTACGGCATCGACGTGTCGCCCGACCTGATCTCGGCGGTGACCGATGCCGTGCGGGAGGAGGTCGGTGAATGGCAGAACAGGCCGCTCGACGCCGTCTATACGCTCGTCTTCTTCGACGCCATGCGGGTCAAGATCAGGGACGAAGGCTTCGTCCGGAACAAGGCCGTCTACATCGCGCTCGGCATCCTCCCCGACGGCACCAAGGAGATTTTGGGCCTCTGGATCGAGCAGACGGAAGGCGCCAAGTTCTGGCTCAGGGTTATGAACGAGCTCAAAAACCGCGGCGTCGGCGACATCTTGATCGCCGTCGTCGACGGCCTGAAGGGCTTCCCCGAGGCCATCAACGCCGTCTTTCCGCAGACCGTCGTGCAGACCTGCATCGTGCATCTCATCCGCCATTCGCTGGAGTTCGTGTCCTGGAAGGACCGCAAGACGGTGATGCCGGCGCTCAGAGCCATCTACCGGGCCAGTGACGCCGAAGCGGGCATGAAGGCTCTGGAGGAATTCGAGGCCGGTTATTGGGGGCAGCGCTATCCGGCGATCGCGCAGAGTTGGCGGCGCAACTGCGAACATGTGGTGCCCTTCTTCGCCTTCCCCGAGAGCGTGCGCCGGATCATCTACACCACGAATGCCATCGAAGCGCTGAACTCAAAGCTGCGCCGCGCGAGTGGTTCGAGCCAAGACCCAGTTCGCCGTCGTATTCGGCGAAAGGTTCGTCAGCCAATGACGAAAACAGGCCTCAGGCACAAAATATCCGACAGTCCCCCCGGCAGTCGGCATTTTTGAAAAGCTGCCCACTCCCACGCGTGGACGAGCTCCCACGCTGTGCGGTAGTCAACGACGATCAAGCAGCGCTCATCGGCCAGTTCCTTCACAAGACGGCACAAAGCGAAGAATTTTTCCCCACAACACGTTGGCGCAGCCGGCGCGGGTGCACGCCCATTCACTCCAAGTTGCTTCACCCAGTTGATCGCCGTGCGATCGCAACGCCAAACCGGACGTCACCTGGTGCCGCGCTTCCAGGCAAGCGGAGCCAAGAAGCGCTGGAATGCCGCAGTTGCAGAACTGAAGCCTGTTTGCATTCGTGTCCGCACATGTTAACAGCCAGCGACTTGGAAGGTCGATGATGCTTGCCACAATCGAGAGCGCTCTGGACGACATACATTCCGGCCTGCGTATGCGGCGGGTCTGGATTGCGCTGGCTCAAGAGGATATCGGAGACCAGCATCGGCGAACCGCACTGGGACCACTGTGGTTGCTGATCAATTATTTTGCCTTCGCCGGCACGTTCATCTTCGTCATCCATCGTGGCGATACGAGCACGGGGAGCTATGCTGCCTACGTGGCGACCGGACTGCTTGTATGGTTTTACATCATGGAGACGCTGTCGCAGAGCGTTTCGCTGTTTGTGCGCGAAGAAGGCTTCATCAAGGGAACGACACTTCCGCTATCCGTCTACGTGATGCGGCTTCTCATGCAGTCGGCCATTCGTGCAGCCTATGCGCTGGTTGGGTGTATCGTGATTCTTCTCCTGAGCGGAACCGCCCTTTCGACCGCCTGGCTGTGGTCGGCTCTGGGCGTGCTTCTCATTCTTGCAACAACCCCGGCGGCGATCATTCTTTTTGCTTTTCTGGGAGCCTATTTCCCCGACAGCCAGTTTATCGTGTCCAACATCATGCGGATCGGCATGTTCTTGACGCCGGTGTTCTGGTCCTATGAGGGCTCGGGCGGAGTGCGGCATCTTCTCTACTACTGGAACCCCTTTACCTATTTTCTAGAGATCGTACGTGTGCCTATCCTGACCGGCGGGCCGCCGATCGACTCCCTTCTGCTGTGTGGGGCAATCGGCCTGGTACTGTGGACAGCGGCGCTTATGGTGCTTGGTCTATTCCGCAAACGGGTGGTCTTCGTCATCTGATGGTCTCGATCCGTGTCAGCAATCTTGGCTTGGTCTATCGCCTGCGCAAAAAACTGACGCTTGCCGCGCGCGACCGACGCCTCCCCACCGGGGGCCGGTTGGAAGGCAAAGGCCGTACCCAGTACGTTACCGCGCTCGATGGCGTGAATTTCGAGCTTACGGCCGGTGATCGGCTGGGCCTTGTGGGCGCGAATGGCGCGGGCAAGACGACGCTGCTCAAAGTCCTCTACGGCATCTATGCGCCAACCTCGGGCAGCGTCGAGGTGGAGGGCCGGGTGGATGCTCTGTTCAACATCAGCCTCGGCTTCCGTCGGGAGGCGACCGGCCGCCGCAATATCGTGCTGCGCGGTCTCATGAACGGCTGGAACATGGACGAAATCGAAGCCCGCATGGAGGATGTCATCGAGTTCAGCGAGCTCGGCGACTTCATCGATCTCCCCTTCAAGACATACAGCCAGGGCATGGCCGCCCGCCTCGCCTTCTCCGTTGCCACCAGTCTGGACCCGGAGATCCTGCTGATGGACGAATGGATCGGCGCCGGCGATCCCAAGTTTCAGGACAAGGCACGCGACCGCATGTCGGAACTGGCGGAGAAGGCGGGCATCATCGTGCTCGCCAGCCACAACCACGCTCTGCTCAAGAAGACATGCAACAAGATATTGGAGCTTGAGAACGGCGGCGTAAAAAGCCTCCATCTGGCAGAGGAATGGGCTGCATCGGCGTGACGGCGATGTTGTTGCCTCCGCCATGGGACGAACGCTTTGCCAAGGCATTTTTCGGTAATAGGGGTCAATCCGTTGCAGATTACGATTTTTGGGACCGGCTATGTGGGCCTAGTGCAGGCCGCGGTCTTCGCGGAGGCCGGCTATGACGTCGTGTGCGTCGACATCGATGACGGAAAGGTCGAGCAGCTCAAGCGGGGCGAAGTTCCGATCTATGAGCCGGGCCTGGAGCATCTGGTCAGGGAAAACGGCGCATCGAGGCGTCTTCGTTTCACCACCGATGCGGCGGAAGGCGTCCGTCACGGTCTCGTGCAGTTCATCGCCGTCGGCACGCCGCCGGACGAGGACGGCTCCGCCGATCTGAAGCACGTGCTTGCCGTCGCCGACAGCATCGCCGCCCATATGGACCAGCAAAGGCTTGTCGTCGTGAAATCGACGGTGCCCGTGGGCACATCCGACCGGGTCCGAGCCGCGATGAAGGCGCGGCTTGCGCAGCGCGGACGGACGGAGATCCCCTTCGATGTGGCATCGAACCCCGAGTTCCTCAAGGAGGGCTCCGCGGTGGCCGACTGCACCAAGCCCGATCGTATCATCATCGGCACGGAAAGCGCCGAGACCGAGCGCATGCTGCGCGAGCTATACGCGCCCTTCAACCGCAACCACGAAAAAATCATCGCCATGGATGTGCGCAGCGCCGAGCTCACCAAATATGCGGCCAACTGCATGCTGGCCACGAAGATCAGCTTCATGAACGAGATGGCCAACCTCGCCGGCACACTCGGCGCGGACATCGAGAAGGTGCGGCTGGGCATAGGCGCCGACCCGCGCATCGGCTATCACTTCATCTATCCGGGCGTAGGCTATGGCGGCTCCTGCTTCCCGAAGGACGTGCGGGCCATGATCCACACGGCCGAGACGCTCGATTTCGACGCGATGGTACTGAAGGCCGTGGAGCGCCGCAACGAGGCGCAGAAGGAATTCCTGTTCGCCAGGATAGACAGCCACTTCAAGGGCGACCTGCGCGGGCGCACATTCGCCCTGTGGGGCCTCGCCTTCAAGCCCAACACCAACGACATGCGCGAAGCCCCCTCCCGCGTGCTCATGGAGGCCCTGTGGCAGGCCGGCGCAAGCGTGCGCGCCTATGACCCCGAAGCGATGGAAGAATGCCAGCGCATCTATGGTGCGCGAGAGGACCTGACCCTGTGCGAAACCAAGGAGGAGGCGCTGGCCGGGGCCGATGCCCTGGTGGTGGTCACCGAATGGAAGAGCTTCCAGGCCCCCGACTTTCCTTCACTCAAGGCCACGCTCAAGGAGCCGGTTATCTTTGACGGGCGGAATATTTATGATCCCAAGGTTGCGGGGAGGCATGGCTTTAAGATCTACGGCGTCGGGAGGAGAACAGGTTTAAATACTTAAAATTGCTTCACTAGGAAGAACTATGCCGACCACTATAAATATAAAAATCTTTTCGAACAAATCGCCATTAGTTGTTCCTACTCAGTAGACGCTTGACTGTCGTCTATACCTTCAGAGGCTCATCCAGCGGTCGGCGGCATCACTTCAGTACCAGATGCCGTCCTGGAAGCTCTTGGGAGATGATAGCTGTTACGCTGCCAGAAATTCGGCAGTTGCACGGTATGTCGCATGTCTAGCCTTCTCAAGGCATCCCTGCTAAAAGCTTTCCTCAAAAGGGAAGGTCCTTTTTGCGATCGGATATGGAATTGCCAATATCGACCTCTGATGCAGCTCTGCTTCGCTCTTCCAATTTATTTGATATCGATTGGTATAAGAAGATGTACCTCGATGTCGATATGTTGGGTATGGACCCAGTTGAACATTACTTGTGGCTGGGCATTAGGTTGGGGCGAAATCCATCCCTGAAATTTTGCTCACGCAGCTACTTGGAAGCTAATCCAGACGTCAAGCGCATGGGTATAAATCCTCTCGTGCATTACCTTAGGTGCGGTCAGAAAGAGAATCGCCCTGTTTACCCGGTTCTTACTCAAGAAGATAAGCATGCAAGGATAACCGCGAAACGCATTGTAAAGAGGCGTCACATCGACTGGAATGATAAAATCGAGCAGCGCGCAATCTATGACCTATCTATACTAGAGTATCAGGAAGACTCTAATCTGGTCTCTATTATCATGCCTACCAGAAACCGGGCTTATTGCATAGGACATGCCATCGAGTCTGTCATTTCCCAAACTCATAGCAACTTTGAATTGATTGTGGTGGACGACGGCAGCACCGACAATACTGAGAAGGTAATCACGTCAATCAACGATCCACGCATTCGGTATATCAAGAATACAGAAAGTGGGGGCCCCTCAAAGGCCAGAAACATTGGGCTCCGGACTGCGCGCGGGGAATGGGTATTTTTCCTCGACTCAGATAATGCTTGGCGCTGCAACATGATCGAATTCATGCTGAAGCACGCAAGACGATCGCAGATTTCAGCTGGCTATTGTGCGGCCAATTTGCAGGACGACAGGGGCCAGAGAAAAGCTGTTCTCTATGCTGATTTCGACTATGAATCGTGTCTTAAAGAGAATTTCATTGACCTTAACTGCTTCTTTCTAAGACGAGAAGGGCGTTTCCGCGACATCTTTTTCGATGAGAATCTCAGACGGTTGGTGGATTGGGATTTCATTCTCCGGATCGGCGCCCATACTAGGATTGTGGGGCTGCCGTATATTGGGGTCGACTACTACGACGGCGCGAATGATCGAGTTAGCAATCGCGAGCATACGCAGGCTGGCGAATTGGGTGATTTGGTTACCAGTATAAGGGCTCGGGCTAAATCCTATCTCACCGAGGCAGCGCCGATAAGAGACTTGGCGAGTTACCGAGTGGCCGTGGTGCTGCATGTATTTCACCCCGAAAGGGTTGAGGAGTGCATCAGATATTTAAAGAATATAGATTTTGAATTTGATCTATTTGTTACTACTCCGCTTAAAGAAAGCGAGCCATGCATCGCCTCAATAATCGACGTGTTCCCGAGAGCGTTTTTGTTCAGATATCCAAATGCAGGAGCCGATATCGCTCCTTTCTTGGAATTGATGTCGACACTCAAAAATTACTGGCTAGTTTGCAAAATTCATACCAAGCGCGATGTCGGCCGCTGGGGTGATACTTGGCGCTCGGTGCTGTTGCGGTCCGTCTTAAATTCCACCGATTTAATAAATGAGATCGTCACAAGCTTTAAACTTAATCCGCAGCTAAAACTGGTCTGTTCGAAGGACTTCTATAAACACGGAGTGAAGAACTCCATTCCTGAGACATTGAATCAAGTGAAGAAGCTAGCAGCAGATATGGGAATGGCGGACCTTTTGTCACGTGAGTGGGCCTTTGTTGCTGGGACGATGTTTTGGGTCAGGCCACAGGAATATTTCCGCTTGGGCCGATACATGTGCGATTCCCAAGGATATAGCACCATATTTCGGCAGGACGGCGCTCTAGAACACGGCCTCGAACGAATGTTCGGTCTCTGTATCTCGGCTCAAGAGCGCTCGCGGGTTGGACTTGTAACTGATGGAACGGTCGAGGAATTTCCCGTTGGTGTTGGCCATACGAACGAGGGAGTTTCAGTCACACTTACTCGATTGGCGGCCTGAGCAGCATGATTGCACTCCCGAGAATTTCAACTGTCATACCGACCTACAATCAGGAGGAATATATCGTCGCGGCAGTCGAGAGCGCCGTGATGCAGATTGGCGATTTTGATCACGAGGTTATCGTCTCAAGCGATGGCTCAACGGATGGCACCCGCCAAAAGGTCGACGCACTACGTCGCCGCTTCCCTGGCCTGATCCGTGACATCAGCGATGATAGCAACGTCGGAATCTCTGGCAACTTCAAGCGGCTTTTCGATGCAGCAACTGGTGACTACGTTGCGATCCTTGAAGGAGACGACATCTGGAGCGATCACCTGAAACTAGCGAAACAACTAGCATTTTTGATGGGAAACGCTGATTGCTCGATGGTGTTTTCTAAAATTCTTGTGAAAAAACTTCCGTCTGGAGAGGAAAGCTATCTCCCAAGACAGACAGCCATTGCAAAGAGCAAGCTGGATGGATCGGACTTTTTAGCCGAACCCACTATGAATCTAATCGCGAACCTCTCCTCTTGCATGTTGAGAGCAGATATCGTGAAGACGCTACCAATCAAATTGTTCGAGGGACGGTTCAACGAGATAGCGATGGCCTTCTATTTCGAGCGGCATGGTAAGCTTGGCTTCATGAACGAGCCGATGAGCATATATCACCTACATGAGAAGGGTGTTTGGAGCGGTGCGCCGCGGATCGATCAACTTCGCAGTGGGTTGATGACACGAGAGATGGTTCTCGACGTGTCATCCCCTGTCTACCATGACCAAATTAGGCGTGTGATTGAGGAGAAATACCAAAAGCCCCTAGCCGATTTAACCCAGGGGAGCAATGCGTCTGCCTGACTAGGCCCAGTTCAGGCGATGAGCCTCCAAAGCATCCTTTAGTCCCATCTCGTTCCAATCAGTACGGCGCACAAAGAACTTTAGCTGTTGTCGAGATGCTATCGGGCGAGCAAAATCCTCAACAATCTTATAGGCTGGACGCATTACATAATCGTGGATGCCAATGATCGCACCAGGTCTAAGAAATTGCAGCGCCTGAAGAAAGCAGGCAACCCGGAAACGCCCATCTACAAGGCAGAGATCAAAATCGCGAAAGCCAGTTTCTACGATTGACCCGGAATAACTTCTGAACAGATGTTCGTTCTCGCGCGAGACGGGCGTTCCCCACGCCCCAGTTGGTCCGATATCCACATGTCTCAAATCGACATGCTTGGTCGAGTTCCCTATCTCTCCTCTAACTTTTGAAACCCACACTCTATCGCTATCAACTGCGCTTATTCTTT
Organism: Chelativorans xinjiangensis; assembly: GCF_009812055.1. Taxonomy (GTDB): domain Bacteria; phylum Pseudomonadota; class Alphaproteobacteria; order Rhizobiales; family Rhizobiaceae; genus Chelativorans; species Chelativorans xinjiangense. The sequence goes on from NZ_WQNH01000018.1 coordinate 25,035, forward strand.
TCTTTACCAAAGTGGCTGCTAGGCAGGTGCTCCCTCCCATGCCGAATTCAAAATAGGCATCGGCTTCAGAGAGAAATGCCTTAAATAGTTCCAGCTCTTCCGGCTGCATGATAACTTTCATTGTCTGCTCCTTCTTTAAAGAGGGGCTATAGCAACTCTTAGGCAAAAAGAAAGCACCTCTTGTGTATACTTCCGGGATTAGCCCGGCAGCCCCAAAAGTGCGTTCCGTCCGACCAATGTTGCAGATCAGTGCAAAGAACAAGGCGTTCCTTACCAGCCTTAGCCGCGCACGCGCTCTTCCCTTATTCCGTGGCTGAGATAATGGCGCAATGGGTCAACCCGGTCACGCGCCACATCGGGATGAGCGCGCAGATAAGCTTGTCCGTCGAACAGGCCCCGGCGCTTCAACTGGATCTTGCGCAGGGCGAGGGCCAGAGGGCCGGGCAGCAGGCCGGCGAGTCGGCCGCTCCGGCTGTCGCCGATCAAGGTTGACGCGACCTGCCGCAGCCATTCCGCCTGCTCTTCCTTCACGCGCAGGAGCTGCGTCAGCGTGGCGATCTCCGAGAAACGCTCCTGCAAGCGGCGTTCGATCTGCTGCTTTTCGGCAAGGTGGTCATTTGCCGGTTCCCTGGTCTTCACCAACGCGGCTTCCGTTTGCGTTTTCAGATCGCCCAGCAGCAGTTCGACTTGTTCCTTGTAGCTCGCCACAAGCGCCTCTTGCCTGGCATAGGCCTCCGCCATCCGGTCGGCCTCCTGGCGAGCCTTAGCGAGTGCGCTGTCGGTCTCGGAGAGTTTATCTTGCGCGGCAGCGAGCGCCTCTTCCGCTTCGGCGGCCGCATGAGCCCGGCTCTCCAGCTCGGCCTCGAGGCGCTCAGCCTTCTCCGCCCGCTCCGCCAGTGCGAGTTCGGCCTCGTGGAGTTTCTGCTCCATATCCCGCGATTTTTTTGCGGCCTTCCGCCCCGCCACGATCAGGCGCCCAAAGGCAGGCCCCGCAGTGCCGAGTTCGGCCCGGATACGGTCGAGAACGGGGAAATCCTCCTGTCTTTCACCCTCTGCCGTCCAAGCGCTGAAAATCTGGAAGGTATCGCGCAGCCAGCCGGACAGCATCGGGTTGTCTGCGACACGTTCCGGCGCCTCCTTGTGGTGCCTGTATCGCTCCGACAGGAAACCGTCGATCTCCGCCGCATTGCCGGACAGCCGCGGCCAACCAATGCCCAGGGCGGTTTCTGCCCCCGTCAACACACGGTTCCAATCTTTCATCAGCTGGTCGTAACCGGCGAAAAAGCGCGGCAACCCGCGCGAAGCGACCTCGGCATCAAGCACGTGGCGCAGCCACAAGAGATGGCCGAAGTCCGGCTCGAAGCCGTTGCGCTTTTCCAGCGACGCGCCTACTTCCAGCGGATTGCGGATTGGGGAAATTACCAGTGGCGCAACGCCGGCCCCCTCCAGAACGTCCAGCCAGAAGGGGGCCATGCGGCAGATTCGAGGATCTTTAAGCACCAATAGGGAGGAGGAGCCGAACTGCTCCTGCAGCGTTACGAGCGCCTCTTCGCGAAATTCCTTCAGCTTCGGCGATCGGAGCCAGCCGGAATTGAACTCCAGCCAATCATCCCAGCTCGTGCCGGCAGATTCCAGGATCCGGTCGTTGAGATGCTGGATGCTTGTCGATTCCCAGTGCCCGGCCTCATTGGTTTTGTGGGCGCCCATCAGTGTCTTGGGCAGATCGCAGCCCGAAAGGCTCAGGACGCGCGTGAACGCGCTCGTGCCGGAACGGTGCATGCCAAGAACGAGAACCGCGTAGCGCTCAGCTGCCTTGCGAGCGCGCTGCTTTCCTGGAACTGCCTTCACAAAAATCCCCCTTCAATGTTGTCGTTATCTCTTGGCGCAGCTTTTTGCATTTTCCAAGGGACTTTCGTGCACCCGCAATGTTCAGCTTACTGCATGGCTTTGTCAGGGCGGGCAAACGGCGTCAATTCCGATACCGTGTCATCGAGCCGAACGATCGGCTCATCGCAACCGTTCTTTCGCAACGCCGTTTTTATTTTCTCCATTTCTTCCTTTGTCGCCTCGACCAAGTGGGCAGGCATGGGATCACGCACCTCATTACGGTCGTGACCCACGAAAAAACCTTCTCCCCGCTTGTCAGCTATAGTCGTTGCTCGACCTCGCGCCGCTTTCTTCCGATCAAACTCAGCACGTGATTTGATAACGTAATGGTTTAGACGGAGGGGGCGCCAACATACGCTGGCGCTCAAGCCGATACCGTGCACTGGATGTTCGGATAGCGGCTCGCCATCTGCATAAGCATGGCGGAATTTGCGCCCAACCTTAAAATGATGAGGCGTTCCACTGTGCGACAAGTAGGCTGAAGGGCGGATCACTGACTTGTAATGGTGATTTACGCCGAAATTCTTCTCAGCCCGATGGATAAACCGCTCCACCACCAAACCGTCGGACGGCTCCGTTCGGAACGACGAGCCGTAGGTGGCCCAATTGACAACCACCGCTCCCACGTCCCTACCGAATCCATTGAACAACAACGGGATCGACAGGAAGTCATCCGCGAGATGAAAGAACTCGTCCGCATCAATGAAAGCGATCCATTCCGCGTCACGGGCATGTCGACGCATGATTTCTACATAGGCGGGAAGCTGCGGAGCCTTTCCCGGGACGTGCGGAAAGGGAATATGGTCGATCAGGCCGATGGATTGCAACGTCGCCAGCAGTTCCGTTGTGCCATCATCAGAATTGTTATCGGCGATGAAAAACCGCTCGATGCCCAGAACACGATGATACGCGACCCACTCCAGAATGTAAGGGCCTTCATTTTTGACGATCGCACCAATGGCCATTTTCGGGCCTGCTACGGTTCCCGACCTAGACTCCAAGTGAAAAATCCTCCCGGTCGAGCGTCAAGTTGACCGAATAATAGGGATCCGGGATGAGGGGCCACCGCCTCTTCATATAGGCTATTTCCGCCTGAAAGCGTCTGATCTTGTTGGGATCATCCTCTGCTCCCCGTGAGATGCTTTCGAGATGATAAAGTTCGGCGTAAGGCGTCCAAACATTGAGATAACCGGCCTCACGAACCTTGAGACAGAAGTCCACATCATTGAAGGCGATGGTCAGGTCTTTCTCGTTGAAGCCATCCACCTCTTCAAAGACATTCTTGCGAACGACAAGGCATGCGGCGGTTACAGCGGAGAGATTCTGTACAACCTTCAGCCTGAAAAAATATCCTGGGTGGCTACGGGAAAAATGCTTGTGAGAGTGGCCGGCAACTCCGCCAAGACCAGTGATGACGCCACCGTGCTGAAGCGTGTCGTTACTGTAGTAGAGCTTTGCTCCTACGCAACCGACATCTGGCTGGATCGCCCACGAAACCATTTCTGTCAGCCAATCCGGTGATATTACCTCTATGTCGTTGTTGACGAGTCCGATAACCGATCCTGCAGTTTTTCTGGCAGAAAAATTATTGATAGCGGAATAGTTAAATTCATTTTTGTAATGCAGTACTTGTGTATTCTGTCCTTCACGAAGTGCATCAAGATAGGAAAGCGTTTCAGGCTCTACTGATCCGTTATCCACCACGATGATTTCATAGTTCCGGTAAGTAGTCCTTAAGCGGATCGACTCCACGCAGCCACGCAAAAGCTCAACCTTATCGCGCGTTGGAATGATCAGGCTCACAAGAGGCTCCGGCTCCGGCAGAGAGAAACGGAGGCGATAAAACGGCGTGTCGGGGGCTTGCTCAACTTTCGCTGGAAGGCCCATCCGCTCCACATGCTCCTCGAGGGCGCGCAAGCCAGCACTAAAGGCATAGCTCTTTTCAGAGCCCTCGGACGCTGTCGAGCCCTTTATTGCTCGCCAATGGTAGAGCACCTTGGGAACATGACGAATTCCCTTGGCGCCTATACGCTCGAAAATGCGCAAATTCAGATCGTAATCCTGACTTCCTTCAAAGCCCGGACGCCAGCCTCCAACGGCGCGGATATTATCCGCCCGATGGACAGTGAGGTGATTAAGATAGTTCTGCGAACGGAAGAGTTCGCGAGAGAAATCGGGCTTGAAATAAGGGTCAAAGCGCTTCCCTTGCGCGTCAATCTTATCCTCGTCACTATAGATCAGCTCAGCGTCAGAATCACGGCAGATTTCCAAGGCGACCTCAGCTAGAGCATGGGGCCGCAGGACATCGTCGTGATCAAGCATTGCCACCCATTCACCCGTGACCAGATCGAAGGCAGCATTGGAAGCACGCGAGATGTGACCGTTCTCTCGGCAGTAAGCCACCTTTATACGGGGATCTTCGCTGTATTTTTCTAAAACCTGGCGCACATGAGGTTCAGTAGAAGCATCGTCTGAAATACAAAGTTCCCACCTATCGTATATTTGAGATAGAACACTTTCTATTGCTTCAACTAAGTACTTCTCCGGCGTATTATTTACCGGCATTAATACGGAAATCAGCGGGCGGTGATCGAACTGTTCCAGTTGTGCCTTTAGAGCGACCCCATCCGAATTCTCTAGAGTATCATGAAGCGCGATCCATTTCTCGTAACTGACGCTTCTCCTAAGGACGGCCTCACCCCTGGCGCGAAGCACCCCAACGACGCCGCGCGCTCCCTTCTGCCTGAAAACCTGCCAAGCACGACTTATAACTCTGGCGGCAAATTGGCGATCCCGCGAAGCGTGGGCGAGGAAGCCGGCGATCAGACTGATGGACTGCTTCATTCGTGCATACTGGAGAGCGAAATTACTCAGTGAATACCTCTTCCCTAACGACAAGGCCGACACAGATGCGGCCTGCCGCTATTGTCCCGCACTTCCGCTTGCGCAAACTGTCCAAACGCAGACTACTTTCACTCGGACGGGCCCATGTTGCCGATTAGCCGATGAATGACAGCCTTCGTGCTTTGATGCCACTCCGGTGCGCAATAGCCGAAGTTGGAGACGAAGCGGGAACTATCAAGCTGTGAATTGTGCGGTCGCTTAGCTTTCGTCGGGAATTCAGCCGTAGTGATGGCCCGCACCTCGGCGGTCGGTCCTCCACATGCGCGGCTGACCTCGAAGACGCGGCGCGCCACGTCGTACCAGCTTGCACTGCCGCTTGCGGCAAGATGATAGCAGCCAAAGGCGCCGGAATGGCTCGCCTGACGCTCGACAACGGCAAGTATTCCGTCAGCAATATCCAGCGCAGAGGTAGGATTTCCTGCCTGGTCGGCGACTACGCTGACTTCGTCTCGCGTTTCCGCCAACTTCAGCATGGTCTTCACAAAATTCTTTCCGAAAGGGCTGTAGACCCAGGCCGTGCGCAAAATGAAATGGCGCGGATTGGCTGCCGCCACGGCCTCTTCCCCGGCAAGCTTGGAAGCGCCGTACACGCTCTTCGGCGCCGGCGCGTCTTCTTCCAGGTAGGGGCCTTCTTTAGTACCGTCAAAGACATAGTCGGTCGAAAGGTGGATCACGGGCACGCCGAGGGCAGCCGCCGCTTCGGCCACCGCGCCCGCGCCTTTGGCATTAATGGCAAAGGCGCGCTCAGGTTCATCCTCCGCCTGGTCGACCGCTGTGTAAGCGGCAGCGGAAACAACGAGATCGGGCCGCGCAGCTTCAAGTGCGGGAGCCACGGTTTCAGAGTGGGCGAGGTCGAGCACCGGGCGGCCGACGGTTGCCACGTCAATGTCGGGGCGCCCCTGCGCCCTTTCCAGAAGACTTTGCACGACCTGGCCCTGGCTGCCGGTGACGACAATTCTCATGCCGCCCCCTTTACCGCCTCGCCGAGCCGCTCACCGCGATAATGTTCGCGCCGGATGGGTTGCCACCACCATTCGTTCTCCAAATACCAGTCGATCGTCCGGGCAAGACCGCTTTCGAAGGTCTGCTCAGCTTTCCAGCCGAGCTCGCGCTCAATTTTGGACGGATCGATGGCGTAACGCTGGTCGTGGCCCGGTCGGTCGGCAACGAAGGTGATTAGGTCGCGATAGTTTTTACTGACCGCGCGCGGGCGCCTCTCATCCAGGAGGTCGCAGATCGCCTCAACGACCGCGAGATTGGTGCGCTCGGCACGGCCGCCGATATTGTAGCTGTGCCCGACATGTCCCTTGGTCGCCACCAGCTCCAGCGCGCGGGCGTGATCCTCGACATAGAGCCAGTCGCGGATATTGGCCCCCTTGCCGTAGACGGGCAACGGCTGCTCGTCGAGCGCGTTGAGAATGACCAGCGGGATCAGCTTCTCTGGAAAATGGAACGGGCCGTAATTGTTCGAGCAATTGGAAAGAACGACCGGCAGACCGTAGGTCTCGTGCCAAGCTCGCACAAAATGATCCGATGCTGCCTTTGAGGCCGAATAGGGTGAGGATGGGGCATAGGGCGTATCTTCGGTGAAGACGCCCTCGTCGAAAGGCAAATCGCCAAAGACCTCGTCCGTGGAAACATGGTGGAAGCGGAACCGCTCTTGTCTTTCGGACGACAGATCTCGCCAATATGCGAGCGATGCGTTGAGCAGCCGGAACGTGCCGACCACATTCGTCTCGATGAATGCGTCCGGGCCGTCGATTGAACGATCGACATGGCTTTCCGCGGCCAGATGCATGATCGTGTCGATATCCTCGCGACAGAGGATCTCGAGCACCTTCGCATCGTCGCATATGTCGACAGGGTAATGCTTATAGTTTGCGGCGTTCTCGATCGGGCGCAGAGACTGCAGATTGCCAGCGTAGGTGAGCTTGTCGAGGTTGATGACTTTGACGCCCTCTCTCCCCACAAGCAGACGGCATACGGCAGAACCGATAAAACCTGCCCCTCCGGTTACCAGAATGTTCATTGTCCCCACTGTCCCGGCTTTGGCGTTACGGATCAAAACGTCTCGGAATCCCGAAAAAGAGGTGCTCCTGCATCTTTCTTCGAGAGCTGAACCTCAAGGCCCTTTACCGGCCAATCTATCCCTATTTGCGGATCGTCGTAGCGGATGCCGCGATCATGCTCAGGTGAATAATAGTCACTCACTTTGTAGGCAACGACCGTATGCTCCTCCAGTGTGACGAAACCATGAGCGAAACCTTTGGGCATCAGGATCTGGTTCCATCTTTCTTCGGAAAGCTCCAGCCCTACCCAGCGGCCGAAGGTGGGGGAATCGCGCCGGATATCCACCGCCACATCGAAGATACGGCCCTTCAGCACGCGCACGAGCTTGTCCTGCGCGCGCGGCGGCAGTTGGTAGTGAAGACCGCGCAGCACGCCCTTGCGAGCGGAATAGGACTGGTTGTCCTGGACGAACTCGATGCTCACGCCCTGTTCGGAGAACTTTGCCCGATTATATGTCTCACTGAAATAGCCCCGCTCATCCCCGAACTTCTGTGGGATGATCTCGAGCACGCCATCAAGGCCGAGTGGGCGCACTTCGATCATGTAGTCTCCTTCTCCGACACGCGCCGCTTCAGGTAGGCGGCATATTCCGTTTTGCCGAGGTCTTTCGCGCGTTCCAGCACCTGCTCCGCGCTGAGCCAGCCCATTTCGAAGCCGATCTCTTCAGGACAGGCGATCTTTATTCCCTGCCGATGCTCAATGGTCCGTACGAAGGAGGAAGCTTCGTGCAGGCTGTCATGGGTGCCGGTGTCGAGCCAGGCATATCCTCTACCCAGTTGCTGAACACCCAAATTGCCACGCTCGAGATATGTATTGTTGACAGTCGTGATCTCAAGTTCGCCGCGTGCCGATGGCTCAATGCTGGCAGCGATATCCACAACGTCATTATCGTAAAAATAGAGACCCGTGACAGCCCAACTGGACTTCGGCTTCTCGGGCTTTTCCTCGATCGACCGGGCCAACCCGGTTTCGCGATCGAATTCGACGACGCCGTACCGCTGCGGGTCGTCTACGTGGTAGGCGAAGACGGTGGCACCGCGCTCCAGTCTGATCGCCTCGGCACAAAGCGCCGGCAATCCAACACCATAATAGATGTTATCACCGAGGATCATCGAAACGGGGTCGGAGCCGATGAAATCGCGCCCGATGATAAAGGCTTCGGCAAGACCATTCGGTTGTGGCTGTTCCGCATAAGAGAACGTGACACCGAATTGCTCGCCTGTTCCCAGAAGCTGTCTAAAGGCCGGCAGGTCACGCGGTGTCGAAATGATCAGGATTTCGCGAATCCCGGCGAGCATGAGCGTGCTCAAAGGATAATATATCATTGGTTTGTCATAGACAGGCAGAATCTGTTTCGAGACGGCCAAAGTCAGTGGGTAGAGCCGTGTGCCGCTTCCCCCTGCAAGAATAATACCCTTCAAACTACCCTCCAAAGATCGATGTATATTGACTACAATCTGCCAAAAGCTGCGGCAAGATAAAGTGCCACGTCCGAGACCGGTGTTTGGCGGTGAATTCGGTGTGTCCACAGTGAACGCAGGCTCTGCAGCGAACCACTCTTGCGGGCGGCTTTAAAACCGTCCAGCGTCTGGCGCCCACTTTCGTCGAGCAGGTCTCTGCACCTGTCCAGTGCGTCGATGTTAACGACATTCCAGTCAGCGAATCTACCATACGCCAACGCTTGCAACCGCTTCATGCGAGAAACCCAGCCCTGGTTCTCGCCTATAAGATTGCCGCCATGCTGGCGGTAGCTAATCCTTGGTATGGGATCGTAGATGATTGTGCCACCTGCCCCCGAAACAATTTGATAGCACCACCAATCGTGGCTAACGAAACTGGTCCGCAGGCAGCTCTCATGTATGAGATTGAAAGCTGCTCTGTTGAGTACGATGGTATTTCCTCCAGCTATGCTTTGGACGATTGCGTTGCCGAAGTCGGGTTGGCGGGCAAAAAGAGGAGACAGACCCCTTGCAGCGCCATTCTTCCCAATGAGCCTCGTTCGACCGCAGTACATAGCCAAGGCCTGCGGCTGAACCTCATCAAGTTTCTTTACGGCATAGGACAATTTGTTTGGGTCCCAGACATCGTCCTGATCGCTGAAAGCAATGTACGCGCCGCCAACGGATTTCATGGCCATCATCCGACGAAAATTCTCGACGTAGCCTTGCCGGGGTCCGGCGATGACATGAAAAACGCCCTTGCTCCATCGGGCGCGCCAAGCTTTCAATATCTCAAGGGTGCCGTCTGTCGATCCATCATCGCTCGCCCACACGTCGATGAAAGGCAAGTCCTGGCGAGCGATGGAATCCAATTGCTCCTCCAGAAACGACGCGCCGTTATAGGTCGCCAGCAAAACCGCTACGGTTGGTTTGCCCGTCACAGGCGGCCGTCCTTCTCCACACTCTTGACCGGATTGCTTATGGAGGATTAGAAGCAATCAGGCAATGGAGCGGCTACACCATCCTCCGCGCCAAGATGCGTGGCAATTCATGATGTAGGTGGCGCCCTCAAGAGATCGCGGCATAGGCGGTGATTGCCTGATGGAGGTGATCGAATGTCAGCCGCATGCGCTGATCGCTGCGCAGGTCCTCGTGTATGGTGATCCAGGTCTCGATCGGAACCGCCACCATGTCGGGCAGCAGCCGGGCGAGTTTTGGGGTGTGGCTGGCCAGGCCCATCTGGCAGATGCTTATGCCGCATCCCGCACGGATGGCGGCGAGCTGGGCGAGCTGGTTGTCCGTGCGGAAAGCGAACATCTCGCGTGTCAGCGGCAGGCCGCTTGCCGCAATGGCGCGGGCAGAAACGACGTCTTGGTCGAAACCGACGATTGCGTGGCCGGCGAGTTCATCGAGCCGCTTCGGTGTCCCGTGCACGGCCAGATGTAGGGCGTGGGCGAGACCTGATGGAGAGACTGTCGCTTTGGATTCCAACGGAGTTGGTCACGCCAGGCATCATGGTTGTCTTCGCTGCCGGCTTCGTCTGGGCGTGGACGGTCGACAGGAGTAGGACATATCCGCTCTTCCTCGCGGGAGCGTGCCTTCTGTTTTCCGCCGGAATATCGTCCCAGGTTCTCCACATCCCGCGCGCACTCGGCCCAGGAACGCTGATATCCGGCGCCCTTTACACCCTTGCCGTGCTGATCGCGTGTGAGGCGATCCTGCGACGCTCCGGAGCGACCCTCGGCTGGCGTCTGCATGCGATCTCCTTCCTGGGCATCATGCTCCTGCTCTGGTACTTCTTCTACGTCGAGCGAAACCTGTTGGCTCGCGTCTACACCCAAAACTTCGGGTACGGGCTCGTTCTCCTAGTCACTGCAATCGTTATGGGTCGGACAAGGTCACGGCGAACGATCGACCGGGTGCTCGTTTGGAGCTTGTTGTTGTTTGCCGTTCATTTCTTCCCGCGAACACTCTTCACGATCGGTTTTTCGGCTCCCCAGTCGTCGCCTGAGGCGTTTGGCGCATCGGCCTTCTGGAAGATGCTCCAGCTCTCGCTCGGCGTCTTCGGTGCCGGCCTGGCGTTGACAGTCCTCGCTGCGACGTTGACGGACGCAATGGACGGTCTGCGGGACGAGCGTGACAAGGATGGGCTTACCGGCGTGCTCAATCGCCGTGGGTTCGAGGAACGAACATCGCGCCTCCGTGGCCGCCGCAGAACGGACGATGGGGTGCTGATCCTTTGCGACCTCGATCGATTCAAGCAGATAAACGACACCTACGGGCACAGCGCGGGAGACGCTGTCTTGAAGGCGTTTGGCTTCATCCTGCAGGGAGCCGTGCGCGAGCATGACATCGTCGGTCGCATCGGCGGAGAGGAATTTGCGCTTCTGCTTTCAGACACGGACATATTCGGGGCACGTGAACTGTCGAGCCGGCTGAGGCAAGAGATCAAAAAAGCCCGGTTCGCGTTTCTCCCGGAGGGGCGCCACATCACGGCCAGCTTCGGCATCGCCGAATGGCATCGAGGGAGCAGCTATCGCGACGCATTCAGTGTGGCCGACCGGCGCTTATATGCAGCAAAGAGGAGCGGCCGAGACAGTGTTGTCGCCACGGACGACGGCGCTGGGGCTGAAATCGACCGAGCCGATCGCGTCGGATAGCGGATATGGGCTGAGCGGTGCGGAAGACCTTTGGACAGCCGTTGCTGCCAGCTCTAGGATAGTGTCGGCGTCGTGATTCGGGGGGACTTCCATGAACGGAATCAGGCCCTTTCTCGCCGTGGCCTTGCTGGCGGTGTCGGTTGGCGTTGGCTACGCGGCTGATGGTGAGCCGTTCTTGCATTTCGCTACCGAGGACCCGTTTGTCGGCCCCGAAACACCGGCGGTGAAGAACGATATCCACGTGTTCGGCGGTGTCTTTGCCGAAAAGTCGCTCGGCGGCGTCATCCGGTTCTGGGATGCCGACTATACCAGCAACTATATGATCGGCGGGGCCTACGGCCGTGACTTTCGTGAGCTTGGAGCGGGTTTCGTTCTCGGCGGGGTGGCGGGTGCAGCACTCCGCTTCGGCGAGGACGACGATACCAGCGGCGAGATCTGGGCGGGACTAAGGATCCGCCACCACGGTCTGGTCATCGGCGATCTGGCGATCGCGCCGGGGCTGACACTGGGTTTCAGCGCGGTCACCGCCCCGACGGAGATCGAACGCAGGCGTGAGATCGCACATGGCGGCGACGCGACCTTGCTGGGCTTTGTCGGGCCGGAGATTGCGTTCCGGTTGCGGCAGGCTCCGAACGTCGAACTCGTCTACCAGCTTCACCATCGGTCCGGCGCCAACGGGATATTCGGCGACCTCGGCGAGGGGGCCAACGCCAATACCATCGGCCTTCGCTATCGCTTTTAGCCGTTTCCACTGTCCCGCTGAAAGATCCAGTCGTGGTCGGGGTGGTTCTTGAAGCGCCAGGCGCGGCGGGGGCCGGCCATGACGTTGAGATAGTACATCTCGTAGCCATAAGGCGCACCGCAGGGGTGGTGGCCGCGCGGGACGAGGACGACGTCGTGATTTTCGACGGCGATCGCCTCGTCGAGTTCGCCGTCCTCGGTAAAGACGCGCTGGAAGCCGAATCCTTTGGCCGGGTTCAGGCGGTGGTAGTAAGTCTCCTCCAGATAGGTCATCTCGGGCCAGTTATCCTCGTCGTGCCGGTGCGGCGGGTAGGACGACCAGTTGCCCTGGGGCGTGTAGACCTCCGTCACCAGCAGGCTGTCGGCGACGTCGCGCTCTTCCATGGCGATGGCGTGGATGTAGCGGGTGTTGGCACCCTTGCCGCGCTCGGCGAGGGAGATTCCGGCCGGGCCGATCACCTGGGCCTCGTGGCCACGCTTGCCTGGAGCCGCGCAGACGGCGAGCGTGCAATCCGTGGTCGCCGTCGCGGTCCAGTGGGAGCCGTTGGGAATGTAGACGGCATGGGGCGGCAGGCGCTCGAAGACGTTCATGCGCTCGCCCAGTTCGCCGAAGCTCTTACCCTCCGAGGCGATCTCGGCCTTGCCCTCCACCAGCACCAGGATGACCTCGGTATCGCCCGTCTCCTCCATGGCAATCTCGCCAGCTTGCAGGCGGTAGAGGCCGAAGCCGACATAGCTCCAGCCGGCGCTTCGCGGTGTGATGTCGTGCACCTTGCCGGCGCTGCCGGCGGGCCTGACCAGAAGTTTCGACATCTATCTCTCCCTATTCCGTCTTGTTGTCGGTCTCGGTGCGGGGCTCGTAGTCGTACAGGAACACCCAGGCGCAATAGATGCCGAGACCAGCGAAGAGCATGCCCCAGAAGGGCGCGCCCATGATGAACTCGAAGATGCCCCAGCCGAGGCAGACCACGATGATCGCCACCCGCCGCCAGAGCGGGGCGAAGAAAGGATGATGAAGGTCGAAGAGCTTGTGCATCCGCTGACTATAGATGGTCTATGGAGCAAGATGAATGAGGGTGGATCAATCCACGCGCGTCATCCCGGAAGCCGGAGCCCGTAAGGGCGGAGGCTGTCCGGGACCCATTCTCGCCTCGCTGAGGCTCGGCGAAGCGGGCCGGAACGTCGATGTCACGGAATGGGTCCCGGACAAACCCTCGCTTCGCTCGGGCTTTCCGGGATGACGCGCGTGGATCGATCTGGCTAAACCCACGTCGCCCTCACGCCCGGTCCAGCCCAGCGGCCCTGGCCGCGGTCTGGAGTGCCTTCAGCCCCATGGACTGGTACTTCACCGGGTCGGCCTTCAGCGGATCCTGCTCGGCCTCGATGACCAGCCAGCCGTCATAGCCGTGCTCGGCGGCGATCTTCAGCACCGGTTCGAAGTCGAGCGCCCCTTCCGGGTCGCCGGGCACGGTGAAGACGCCACGGCGTACGCCTTCAAGGAAGGAAAGGCCCTCCTCCTCCACCTGCTTCTTGATCGCGGGGCGGACGTTCTTGGCGTGGAAGTGACGCACCCGGTCCATATAGGCACGGGCGAGCTCCACCGGGTCGGCGCCGCCGAACCAGGCGTGGCCGACGTCGAGGAGGAGCCTCGTCGCCGGCCCCGTACCGGCCATCAGGCGGCCGATCTCCTGGCGGGTCTCAACGATCGTCCCCATGTGATGATGGTAGACGAGGTCGATCCCTTGGCTCGCGCAATATTCGGCGACGGCTTCGACACCGGCGCAGAATTCCGGCCAATCCTCCTCGGCCAGTACCGGCTTGTCCTTGAGCGCGACGGCATCATTGCCGTGGATGGCGTTGGAGGTCTCGCAGACGATGCAGACTTGGCAAGCATTCGCCTTCAGCATGTCGAGATGCGGCTGGATGGCGCGCTTTTCCGTCTCTATGTCGTTGACGAGCAGGTTCAGGGAGTGCCAGCCGGAGATGAAGAGGAGGCCGTGGGCGGCCAGCACTTGTCTCAGCGCATCGCCGTCGGAGGGCATCTTGTGGCCCTTCTCGATGCCGGAAAAGCCGATCGCGGCGGCCTCGCGCAGGCACTGCTCCAGCGGGATGTGGGCGCCTATTTCCTGGTCGTCGTCGTTGGACCAGGCGATGGGGTTGGTGCCGTAGCGGATCATTCAGAGCCTCTCCTTGAGCGCGGCTTCGTAGCCTGCGCGGGCTTTTTTCACCTCGTCGCGTTCCGATACCTCGGGCACGGCGACATCCCACCAGTGGCCGCCGGCCTCGGTGGAAGGATAGGGGTCGGTGTCGATGACGACGACGAAGGGGCCGTCGGCCGCCCGGGCGCGCGCCAGCGCTTCTTCCAGCTCGGCTATCGAGCCCGCCTTCTCCGCATGGGCGCCCATGGAGGCGGCGTGGGCGACGAAGTCGATCTGCGAGGGGTTCACGTGCTGCGCGTGGTCGAGCAGATTGTTGAACTCGGCGCCGCCGGTCGCCATCTGCAGCCGATTGATGCAGCCGTAGCCACGGTTGTCGGTGATGACGACGGTGATCTTGACGCCCATCATCGCCGCCGTCGCCAGCTCCGAGTTCATCATCATATAGGAGCCGTCGCCCACCATGACGACTACGTCGCGGTCAGGCTCGGCCATCTTGATGCCCATACCCCCGGCGATCTCGTAGCCCATGCAGGAATAGCCGTATTCCATGTGGTAGGACATTGGCCGCCCGGCCTTCCACAGCTTGTGGAGCTCGCCCGGCATGGTGCCGGCGGCGCACATGACCACCGTGTTCTCGGTCGCCGCGCGCTGCACGGCGCCGATCACCTGCATGTCGGTGGGAAGCGCGTTGGTGACCTCGGGCGCCGCGGTCACGGCGTCGGCGGCGGCGAACCAGTCCGCCTTCAGCTTCGGGGCGGGTGGATCGAACCGCTTGTCGCCCAGGGCACGCGAAAGGGCTTCGAGCCCCACGCGGGCATCCGCACAAAGGGGCGTGGCGCCATGCTTGACCGCGTCATAGGCGTTGACGTTCAGGCTGATGAGCTTGCGCCCCGGCTTTGAGAAGAGCGACCACGAACCGGTGGTGAAATCCTGGAACCGGGTGCCGACGCCGATGACCACGTCCGCCTCGGCGCAGCGCTGATTGGCGCTGGACGAGCCGGTGACGCCGACCGGGCCAAGGTTATACGGGTGGTCCCAGGGCAGCACCGATTTGCCGGCCTGGGTCTCCACCACCGGGATCCGATGGGCCTCGACGAAGAATTTGAACGCGTCGTGGGCATGGGAATAGTGGACACCGCCGCCGGCGATGATGACAGGCGCCTTCGCCGCCGCGATGATCTTCGCCGCCTCCTCGACCTCGACCGGGTCGGGCTGGATGCGGCGCTGCCGCCAGACTTGTCGCGCGAAGAAGCTCTCCGGCCAGTCGTAGGCCTCGGCCTGCACGTCCTGGCAGAAGGCGAGCGTGACGGGGCCGCAGTCGGCCGGGTCCGTCATGGTGCGGAAGGCGCGCGGCAGGGCGGTGAGCAACTGCTCGGGCCGGGTGATGCGGTCGAAATAGCGCGAGACGGGGCGGAAGCAGTCATTGGCACTGATGGTGCCGTCGCCAAAGTTTTCCACCTGCTGCAGGACAGGGTCCGGGCCGCGATTTGCAAAAATGTCGCCCGGCATGAAGAGCACCGGCAGGCGGTTGACGTGGGCAAGGGCGGCAGCCGTCACCATGTTGGTGGCGCCGGGGCCGATGGAAGAGGTGACGGCCATGGCGCGCTTGCGGCCGAGCTGCTTTGCATAGGCAATGGCCGCGTGCGCCATCGACTGCTCGTTATGGCCGCGATAGGTGGGCAACGTCTCGCGCACGGCATAAAGCGCCTCGCCAAGGGCGGCGACATTGCCGTGGCCGAAGATCGCCCATACGCCGGCGATGAAGGGTTCGCCGTCCTCGTTCATCTGTGCCGCCAGATAGCGTGTCGCGGCCTGGGCGGCGGTCAGTCTAACCGTCTTCATGCGGCCCTCCCATGTTTGGCCCGCGCGCGGTCCCACACCGCGCACAGGGCCCGATATTTCTCTGTCATCGTGGCGACGGCCTCCCGGTCGCCGATCTCGCCGGCGAGCCACTGGCGCGCGGCGTCGGCGAAGATGGTGCGGCCGACGGCGAAGCCTTTCACAAGATCGAAGCCGGCTGCAACCGCAAAACTCTCCTCAAGCTCGGCGGCCGGCGCGTCAAGCCCCAGGACGACGATGCCGCGCGTATAGGGGTCGTTGCGGGTGATGGCGCCGCAGGCATTTTTCCACGCCTTCCCGGACGTCATCGGCTCCAGCTTCCACCAGTCGGGATAGACGCCGATCTCGTAGAAGCGTCCGATGACGGCGGCGGCGGTCTCATCGTCGACGGGGCGTACCTTGGAGGGGATGACCTCCAGAAGCATCTCCAGCCCGTTGCGGCGGCTGGCGGCGAAGAGCCTCTTGACCACGTCCTCCTGGCGCGCCTTCACCTCCGCGCCGTCGTCGGGGTGGTAGAAGCACAGGACCTTCACCACGTGCTCCAGCGGCCATTCAACGACGCCGCCGAAATCCAGCCCGATCTCCGGCTCCAGCCTGAGCGGCCGGGAACCCGGCCATTCGACCGGCCGGCCGATCCACAGGCCGCTGCCGGCCGCCCGGTAGAGCGCCTCGCGGCCATGCCGGCCATCGCAGAGGATGCCGTAGCCGTGCTTGCCGCCGGACACCTGGCGCGCGGCCTCCAAGCATAGCACCTTGAACGCGCCGATACGCTCATGCGGGGCGCCGGCGCTGTCGGCCATTTCCTCGAGCTGCATGCGGTGGTCGAAGGCAAAGACGCGCATGTCCTGCCAGTCGCCCTTGCGGTTGGTCGACCAGTGGACCTGCTCCAAGTCCGCATCCTTGCGCAGGGCGCGGTCCTTTATGCCGGTGCGGAAGAAATATTGCAGCTCCTCCCAGGAGGGATAGGCCGGCGTGCAGCCGTGGCGGGAGACGGCGAAGGCGCCGCAGGCGTTGGCTATCTTCAGCGTCGTCGACCAATCCTCGCCGGTGAGCCAGCCCTTCAAGAGCCCGGCCATGAAGCCGTCACCGGCGCCCAGAACGTTGAAGACCTCGATGGGGAATCCCTCCCCCGCCTCGCCCTCGTCGAGCGTGTCGGGGATGTCGCCGGCGAAGGCGGAGGCGCCCATCGGCCCGCGCTTGCACACCAGCACGGCGTCGGTGAGGCCGCGCACGGCGCGCAGGGCTTCGATGGTGTCGGTGGAGCCGCCGGCGATGTGGAACTCTTCCTCCGTGCCGACGATCAGGTCGAAGAGCGGGAGCGTCTTCTGGAGCTTGGCGGTCACCCGCTCGGATTCGATGAAGCGGCTTTCGCCCGCGCCATGGCCGGCGAGGCCCCAGAGATTGGGGCGGTAATCGATGTCGAGCGCCGTTCTGGCGCCGCTCTCGCGCGCCAGCTCCAATGCCTTCAGGACCGCGGCCTCCGTGCGCGGGTGCGACAGGTGTGTGCCGGTAGCGCACACGCAGCCCGCCTCGGCGATGAAGGCGGCGTCGATGTCGTCCTCGTCGAGCGCCATGTCGGCGCAGTTCTCGCGGTAGAAGATGAGCGGGAACTGCTCCTGGTCGCGGATGCCCAAGAGCACGAGCGCGGTCAGCCGCTCGGGATCGGTCTTCACGCCCCGCACGTCGACGCCCTCGCGCTCCAGCTCCTCGCGGATGAAGCGGCCCATGTGCTCATCGCCGACGCGCGTGATCAGCGCCGACTTCAGCCCCAGGCGGGCCGCACCCGCGGCGATGTTGGTGGGCGAGCCACCGATATATTTGTTGAAGGAGGCCATGTCCTCCAGCCGCCCGCCGACCTGCGCTCCGTAGAGATCGACCGACGAACGGCCGATGGTGATGACGTCGAGGGGCTTCATCAACTCACTCCTCCCTGATCGATGCGCGTTCCAGCGGGCCTCCGGGCGCCGCAACATACCCACCGTCATCCCGGAAAGCTTGAGCGAAGCGAAGGCTTGTCCGGGATCTATTCCGTGACGTTTACGCTCCGGCCCGCTTCGCCGAAGCTTCAGCGAGGCGAGAATGGGTCCCGGACAGCCTTCGCCCTACGAGCTTCAGCTTCCGGGATGACGTCCCATCTGGTTCCGGACATAGAAGATATGTTCCATTTTGCGCGCAAGATCAATCACGGAATTCCATTTTTCCGGGCACGGTTGGCCGTGCCCACGGCGACGACTAGCGCCACGGCGAGCGAAAGTGTTGCCGAAAGCGAGCGGAAATCGCCGAAATCGGCTTCAGAGACGGTGAGCAGGAGCGGCGTAACCGGCCGCAAGGGGCTTGCCAGCGAATCGGTGATAGCCACCACCTTGGCGCCGGCGCGCGAGCCGGCTTCCGCCAGCGCCACCGTCTCCGGCGAATAGGGGGCGAAGGTGATGGCGATCACGGCATCGCCGGCGCGGATGGCATGGCGGCTGTCGAGCTTGCCGACGCTGTCATGCAGCATGGTCGGCACGTTCATCTTCTCGAAGGCGTAGGCGAGATAGGAGGCGACGGAGAAGGCGCGGCGCATGCCGACAATGTGCACCATGTTCGCCTCCGACAGTGCCTTGATGGCCGCGTCGAGCGTGCGCGGGTCGAGCGTCTTGGCGAGATTTTCGAGCGACAGCCGCCCCGCCTCGACGAACTCGGCGAGGAGCGCCGAAGGACTGCCGGCCCCGCTCTCGCGCAGTTTCTCCAGGCGGGTCGCATAGTCGGGCCAGTTCTGCGCGTAGGAATCGCGGAACAGGCGCTGCATCTGCGAGAAGCCGGAGAAGCCCAAAACCTGGCAGAAACGCATGAAGGCCGACGGTTGGACGCCGGCCCCCTCGGACATCTCGGCCACGGTGGAGACGGCGACGCGGTCGGGATTGGCCGCCACATAGTCGGCGCACTGTTTGAGCCGTTTCGGCAGGCCGTCCGAAACCTCGAGGACGCGGTCGAGCAGCTCCTCTACACTTGCCGGGGCCGAACGTGCATCCATGTGTCGTCTTTCCGTCCTAGTGGTCTGACCCAAACAGATGATGCCCATCTGTTTGGAAAAGTCAGCCCACAAGCTATTAATCTGGTGGGGCGATTTGTCCTGACAGATGGGTACCATCTGTCAGGATCGCACCACTAGAGAGAATTCTCCCAACGCTATCGCGCTTGGAATAAAAATTCCACTCTTGGCAACGCTACCCCAGCACCTCCGCCACCTTCACGCTCCGTCCCTCCTTCAGCGAGCGGTAGGCCGCGTCGGCCAGCGCCAGCGCCTTCAGCCCGTCCTCGCCGGAGGGAGACGCCGTCCTGCCACCCCCTATCGCATCGATGAACGCCGCCATCTCGGCCGCATAGGCCTCGGTATAGCGGGTCATGAAGAAGTCGTGCAGCGGCGGTCTCGTGAAGCCCTCGCCCGTGGCGATCTCTATCGACACCGGCCGCTGGTTCTCCGCCGAGACCGCGCCTTTTTCACCCAGCACCTCGATGCGCTGGTCGTAGCCGTAGGTTGCACGGCGCGAGTTGGAGATGGAGCATTGCCGACCCGACGCCGTGGCGAGCACCACCGACACGCTGTCATGGTCGCCCAATTCGCCAATCTCCGGGTCGACCAGAACGGAGCCGACGGCATAGACCGTCTCCGGCTCCTCGCCCAGGAGGAACCGCGCCATGTCGAAGTCGTGGATCGTCATGTCGCGCAGGATGCCGCCCGAGGAACGGATATAGGCGGCCGGCGGCGGGCCGGGGTCGCGCGATGTGATCTGCACCATCTCGACCTTGCCGATCCTGCCTTCGTCGATAGCCGCGCGCACGGCTGAAAAATGCGGGTCGAACCGGCGGTTGAAGCCGACCATGAGGGTAGTGCCGGTCTCCTCCACCACCTTCAGGCAGGCCTTCACGCGGGCGAGATCGAGGTCGATGGGCTTCTCGCAGAAGACCGCCTTGCCGGCGCGAGCGAAGCGCTCGATCAGGTCGGCGTGGGTGTCGGTGGGCGTGCAGATCACCACCGCGTCGATGTCGGAAGCCGCCTCGATCTCCTCTACCGTGCGCACAGCGCAACCATAGGCATCGGCTACGGCGTTGGCCGCCTCGGCAAAGGCGTCCGCCACCGCCACAAGTTGTGCATCCGCATTGCCGGAGATGGCGCGGGCGTGGACCTTGCCGATGCGCCCGGCGCCGAGAAGACCGAATTTCACTGTCATTTCCGTTGTCTTTCGCTGTTTGGAAGGTTGCTCTTTTCGGCTTCGCAACGGGCCTACTCGGGATAGGCCCCGGCCACATTCTGGTCGCAGTCGATGATGGCCCCCGTCATGACGCCCGACCGCGGCGACAGAAGATAGCTCGCAAGCGGCGCGACTTCGGCCGGCTTGACGAGCTGGCCGAAGGGCTGTTTGGCCTCGGCCTCGGTCAGCCAGTCGTCCGAGGCTCCGTGAAACCGCTTCTGGGTGGTGTCCTCGCCGGGCGTGTCCATCCAGCCACAGGCGATCGCGTTGCAGCGGATGCGGTCGCGGCGGTGTGCCTGGGCGGTATTCCTGGTGATGTTGGCGAGCGCCGCCTTGGAGGCGGAATAGGGCGCCAGATAGGACTGCCCACAATGGATGACCATAGACACGATATTGACGATGGAGGCCGGCAGGCGATGCTCTAACGCCTGCCTGACGAAAGCCTGCATGGTGAAGAAGGGACCGCGCGCGTTGACCTCCATGAGTTTCGTCCAGATCTCGGGCGTGGTGTCGAGCAGCGAGCCCCGGTCGCAACTGGCGGCGGCGTTCACAAGGGCATTGGGCGGCCCGATCAGCCGGCCCGCCTCGGCGATTACCGCGTGGCAATCTTCGATATTGCCGAGGTCGGCGGCCACGAAATGCGCCTCACAGCCAAGGGCCGCAAGCTCCGCCGCCGCGGCCCGACCCTTTTCGCTATCGCGCCCGGAGAGAACGAGCCGCTGGCATCCCTCTTCCAGAAGTTGCCGGGCAATGGCGGAGCCAAGCCCCTGTGTGCCTCCGACGATGACGGCGCGTGTGTCTCTGTTCTGCATGGTGGGTCCGAAACGATTGCGCTTGCCCCCGCCCGCCGGCCTGCGCCGACGGAGGAGCGAAGATCAGATATAGCTGGCGTTCTCGTGCACGCCGGTCTTCACGCCGGTGATCAGCGAGACGACCTCGTTGCCGTCGGTCTTGTCGGCCTCCAGCATGCCGGCGATCTTGCCGCGGCGGAAGACCCAGATCTTGTCGACCAGGTTGAAGACCTGCCGCAGATTGTGGCTGACGAGGATCAACGGAATGCCCTGTTTCTTCAGGCCGCGGATGATGTTCTCGACCTGCGTCGTCTCCTGCACGCCTAGGGCGGCCGTCGGCTCGTCCATGATGATGAGCTTTGAAGCGAAGCTGGCGGCGCGCGAGATGGCCACGCACTGGCGCTGGCCCCCTGACATGTTGGCGATGTTGTTGCGCAGGTTTGGGATCTTCACGCCCGTCCGCTCCAGCGCCTCCATCGATCTTTTGTACATCTTCTTCTCGTTCAGGAAGCTGAAGGGCCCGAGGTTGAAATAGGTCTCCTCGCGGCCAAGGAAGATGTTGGACGGCACGTCGAGATCATCGGCGAGCGCCAGGTTCTGGAACACCGCCTCGATGCCGACATCGCGGGCGTCGATGGGGCTGGTGAAGTGAACCTCCTTGCCGTCGAAAAAGACCTTGCCCGCCGTCGGCTGCTCGACGCCGGTGATCTGGCGCACGAAGGTGGACTTGCCGGCGCCGTTGTCGCCGACGATGGCCACGTGCTCGCCTTCGTGGAGGGTGAAATCGGCATCCTCGAGCGCGTGCACGCCGCCGTAATATTTGGTCAGACCTTCGGTCTTCAGGACAATGCCGTCATTCGCCATTCTATCCTCCTGCCTAGATCACGATGCCTTTTCGTTGAATCGGCATCATGATCTATCTCTTTGTTTGAGCCTGATCTTTCCCACTTTTCGGGATCATGCTCTAGCGCGCACCTGTGCGGTATCTCTGGCGGTACACGTCGGCCACCACGGCGGCGACGATGATCGCGCCCATGATCATCTCCTGGTAGTAGGCGCTCAGCCTCAGGAAGGTGAAGCCGGAGATGATGACGCCGAAGATTGCCGCGCCGATGACCGTGCCGACGATCGAGCCGCGGCCGCCCGAGAGCGACACGCCGCCGATGACTGCCATGGCAATCGCCTGCAATTCGTACATGACGCCCATGCCGGCCTGTGCGGTGAGGCCGCGGGAGGCGATCACGATGCCGGCGAGCGCGGCGAGAACGCCCGCGATGGAATAGACCAGGATCAGGTGCCGCTCGACGCTGATGCCGGAAACCCTTGCCGCACTCTCGTTGGAGCCGATGGCATAGGTGTGCTTGCCGTAGACGGTGTATTTCAGCGCGACGTGGAAGAGCAGGGCAATCGCCAGGAAAATGACGACCGGCGTCATGCCTTGGCCGATGGCGGCGAAACTGTCGGTGGGGAAGGAGACCGGCTGGCCCCGCGTGTACCACTTGGCAGCTCCGCGCGCGGTGACCATCATCCCGAGTGTGGCGATGAAGGGCGGAATCCGCGTATAGGCGATCAGCGCGCCGTTGATGAACCCCGCCGCCAGCCCGACACCCAGCCCGATAAGCACGGGAATGACGACCGGCAGGTCCGTCAGGTTGGGATAGACAGCGCGCGGATAGGTGCCGACCTGGGCGAAACTCATGGCGACCATGGCCGTCAGGCCGACGATGGAGCCCGATGAGAGGTCGATGCCGCCGGTTATGATCACCTGCGTTACCCCGATGGCGATAATGCCCACCACCGCGACCTGGAGGATGATGATGCTGAGGCGCTGGGTGTTGAACAGGAAGCTCTGCCCCTGGAAAATCCAGCCGAGAATCTCGAAGATGAGCGCGATGCCGACAAGCCCGATGAGCGCATTCAGCTCATGAGAGCGCTGCCGTTTTCCGCCTTCAACGGTCGCCGCCGCGGCAACCGGTTCCGCCTGATTTGTCACCGTTCTTTCCGCCATGACGGCCATACCTCCCTTGGCGGGCGCACCGGCCTTAAGCCGGCCGCCGTCTGGTCGTCGGGCGGGGTCAGGCCCGCCCGACGGCTCAAGCCCATGCGTGTCAGTTCATGCTCGTGAACTTTTCCATGTTCTCGGGCGTGACGAGCTGGAAGGGAATATACACCTTCTGGTCGACCTCTTCACCGCGCACGAGCTTCAGCGCCGTGTCGACCGCGCCCTTGCCTTGACCCGCCGCGTCCTGGAACACGGTCACGTCGAGATCGCCGGCGGCCATGGCGGCCAGCGCATCCTGGGTGGCATCGACGCCGCCGACCAGCATCTCGTCCATGGAAATGCCGGCTGTCTTCATGGCCTGGATAGCGCCGATGGCCATCTCGTCATTGTTGGAGACGAGGGCATCGAACTCGAGCCCGGCCGACAGCCAGTTGGTCATAAGGTCGGCGGCTTCCGTGCGCTGCCAATTGGCCGTCTGCTCCTCGACGATCTCCATGAAGGAACACTCCTCCGTGGCGATGACGTCGTGGACGTCCTGGGTGCGCTGGCGGGCGGCCTGGTTGGACAATTCGCCCATCATGACGACGATCTTGGCGCCGTCGCCCTTGCCCTGCTCCTTCAGGAGGCGGCAGATCTCCTGCGTCTCCAAGGTGCCGGACTCGCGCTCGTCGGAAGCCACGAAGGCCTGGTTCTCGGGCAGATCATCGACATTCACCGGCTCGCGGTTGACGTAGACCAGCACCACGCCGGCATCGGCCGCCGCCTTGGTCATGGCGACCGTGGCGTCGGTGTCGACCGGGTTGACGATCACCGCGTCGACGCCGGAGGCGATGAAGTTCTGGATCTGGTTGAGCTGCTTGCCGACGTCGTTCTGCGCGTCCTCGACCTGCAATTCCACATCGCCGAGCTCGTCGGCGTAGTCCTGCATGCCGTTGCGCAGCACGGTGAGGAAGTTGTCGTCGAACAGCGCCATGGTGACGCCGATCGTTTCGGCAAAGGCCGACGTCGTCATCAGCGCTGAAACGGCAACGCCCAGCAAAAGCTTTTTCATCAGATTGCTCCTCCACACGATGGGTGTCCGGTAGCACCCCTTTTTGGCCGGAAATCCCCTTAGCGGGAATCCTTGCGAGCATTTCCTGTGGCTTCAACCGGGAGCGCGGGGCATTCCGCGCCTCCTCCCTCCCGGAAAATAGAACATCGCCACCGTTCTTTTCTCGATATAAAATATTTATTCCATTTTCTGCCGTCACGTCAAGGCGTATTCGGTTTCCTCATTCGTTTCATGCCGCCTGGCGGCGCGAACGCGCCGAGACATGGGCGATGCTGCGGGCGAGCGCGGCGCCGAGGTCGGGCAGCTCGTGCACGATCTGCGAAAAGGGCTCGAAGGACAGCGGCCCGTCATACCCGGCTGAGAGAAGCGCTGCGATCTGGCCGGTATTGTCGAGCCGGTCGTGTTCATCGACGAGGACGCGGTGACCATCGCGCATCTCAGCCGTGGCAATGGCGCCGTCGGTGACGCCGGAGATGTGCACGAGGCCGGTATGGGCCGCAAAAAGCGCCGTCTCGCCGGCCAGATGGTGATGGAACGTATCATGGACGATGCGGAAGGCGCCGCTGGCGCCGAGCGCCTCGATCGCCTCCACCGCCTCGGACTTGTAGCGCAGGGAGGAGGTCTCGAAGCCGAGCGGCTCCACCAGGCCGACGATCCCGGCTTCGGCGAGGATCGGCCGCAGCGCCTTCAACGCGATGCGCAGGTTTGCCTGACGCTCGCCGTTTGCCCGGCCCGTGCCGTCATTGGCGGGCACAAGCACCAGGGCCTCCGCTCCGCACGCCTTCGCATAAGCGACGAGCGCGCGGGCCTCTTCCTCGCGCGCCTCGCCCCAGGCGTTGAAGCGCTGCAGCGCATTGATGGAGATGACGCGCAGGCCGCGGGCGGTGGCAGCCTCGGCAATCGCCGCCGGCTCCGTGCCGTCGGCAATGGCATTGCCGTCGATATCGTTGCGGATTTCGACGCCCACCGCACCGATTGCCCTCGCCAGATCGAAGAAGGCGGAAATGGAAAGGCCAGCTGCGCACATGTGGTTGAGCGCGAAAGCGGGGCTGTCTGCCGTCATGATTGGGTCCTCCTTGGCGGGCCAAAGGGAAGGCGGCCGCCCTGGAGCAAGAGGATGAATAGCCGCCCGCGGGCGGTCAACGCAATCCTGCGGGAAAACCCATCATTTATGATAGATTCTCATCTGCAACATCTCATTGAGTATCATGCGGCCAGCAATGGGCGACAAAGGCCGTTGGCATCATATGCTTTCCGGCACATGCAACGCCGGCGTCAGGAAAAGCTGGCCCGGGGTCTCCGACGGCCCTTCGCGCACCGCGCTTGCCATGTGGTCCAGCAGCGCGCGGCAAAGGGCGGGAAGCGGCGTGGCGATGGCGGCGACGATCTGGTGATCCTGAAGGGCGGCGGCCGAATCCTGCGTCAGTTCGTTGACGACGACCGAGGGCATCGGATCCGGCGGCTCGTCGCGGAGCGCCGCGATGGCGCCCTCCATGCCGCCGCCGGCGACGTAGAAGCCGACGATGTCGGGGTACCGGTCCATAAGGTTCAGCGTCGCCTCGTAGGTGACTTGCCGGGTCTCCAGATTGACCAGCGTCTCCAGGATCTCGAATTGCGGCGCATATTCGCGAAAGTAGCTGCGGAAGCCGGTTTCACGCAGTTCGTGCCCGTGCCAGCGGTGGCTGCCGACGAAGACCGCCACCTTGCCGGGGCGCGGCGCGGTGCGCGAGATGAGCCAGGCGGCCATGCGCCCGACCTTGAGATTGTTCAAGCCCACATAGCTTTCGCGCACTCCTTGGGCGAAATCCGACAGCAGCGAGAAGACGGGCTTGCCCTCGGCCCTCAATGCCTCCACGGCCTGCGTCACGGTGTGATGGTCAAGACTGGTGGCGGCGATCGCCTGCGCGCGCTGGCCAAGCGCCTCCAGCCGCTCCGCCACCTCCGCCGGCGTCTGGTTTTTCACATACTCGATATGCGCGTTGACGCGCACGCCGGTTGTCGCCTCGGCCGCCTCCTGCAGGGCCTTGCCAAAGGCCTGGTAGAAAGGCTGTGCCTCCTTCTGCAGGAGGAAGGCGAAGTTCATCCTCGGCAGGTCGGCGGTGATGCGCTGGTGGATGAGGGCGGCGGCGTGATAGCCGATCTCGCTCGCCGCCTCGTAGACACGGCGCGCCGTCTCCTCGCGGACGCGGTGGCGGCCGTTCAGAACCCGGTCGACGGTGGCAACGCTGACGCCGGCCTTTCTTGCCAGATCGGCGATGGTCGGACGCCGGCCCATCGAAACCTCCCCTTGATAATGATCTATCAGGAAATCTAATCATTATTTGATAGAAAATGATAGAAAAAATTGCACGCTGCTTGAGGACTCCCAAGCCTGTGCGTAGCATCAGGGCCATCGGAGGAGGTGCATAGAGATGGCCAAACGCGACTACAGCCTTATCGGACCGAATGCCAGCCGCGCCGTCGAGACCGGCCTTGCCTCGGCCGAGTGGTATCACACGGACATCTCCCGCAAGGAGATGAAGGCGCTGATGAAGCGCAGCGACGGGCCGGCCATCCGCGATACCATCGTCTGGCTCGGCGGCATGGCGGCCTTTGCCGGCGCGGCCGCATGGCTGTGGCCGTCCCTCTGGTCGATCCCCTTCTTCCTTGCCTATGGCGTGCTCTACGGCTCGGCCGGCGATTCCCGCTGGCACGAATGCGGCCACGGCACCGCGTTCAAGACGCGCTGGATGAACGACGCCGTCTACCAGATCGCCTCCTTCACCATGATGCGCAACCCGGTGACCTGGCGCTGGAGCCACGCGCGGCACCACACCGACACCATCATCGTCGGCCGCGACCCGGAGATCGTCGTCATGCGGCCGCCGGACCTTCTGCGCCTGGCGCTCAACTTCTTCGGCATTCTCGACGTTTGGCACGCCGTCATCGACATGGCGCGCAACGCCGCGGGCATCATCAGCGCCGAGGAGAAGACCTTCGTTCCAGAACAGGAGCAGCCGAAGGCGATCTTCGTGGCCCGCATCTGGGTGGCGATCTACGCCGCAACAGCCGCGGCCGCGGTCTACACCGGGTCCATCCTGCCGTTCCTCCTCATTGGCGGTCCGCGCCTTTATGGCGCCTGGCACCATGTGATGACGGGGCTTCTGCAGCATGGCGGGCTCGCGGAGGACGTGACCGACCATCGGCTCAACAGCCGCACGGTCCATATGAACCCGGTCAGCCGCTTCATCTATTGGAACATGAACTACCACGTGGAGCACCACATGTTCCCCATGGTGCCCTATCACGCGCTGCCGAAGCTGCATGAAATGATCAAGCACGACCTGCCGGCGCCGAACACGTCGATCCTCGACGGCTACCGCGAGATGTTCCCGGCGTTCCTGCGGCAGCTGCGCTACGAGGACTACTTCATCAAGCGCGAATTGCCGCCGACGGCGAAGCCCTACCGGGCCGAATTCCACGACGTGGCGCCGCAGGCAGCCGAATAAACCGCAACCAAGGGAGGCAAGACATGTCCGAATGGGTGGACGCGTGCGCCGTCGACGACGTGGAGGAGGAAGACCTGATCCGCTTCGACCACGACGGAAAGACCTTCGCCATCTATCGCAGCCCGGATGACGATTTCTTCGCCACGGATGGGATCTGCACGCACGAGCATGCGCTTCTCGCAGATGGGCTGGTGATGGACTACATCATCGAGTGCCCGAAGCATAACGGCCGCTTCGACTACCGCACGGGCGAGGCCAAGGGCGCCCCGGTCTGCGTCAACCTGAAGACCTATCCCGTCAAGGTCGAGGACGGCCGCGTCTTCATCGACGTGGCGTGAACGCGATGAGCGACATCCTCATCATCGGCGCCGGCGAATGCGGCGTGCGCGCCGCCTTCGCGCTGCGCGAGGCGGGGCACGAGGGCGGTATCGCGCTCATTGGCGCGGAGCCCCACCTGCCCTACGAGCGCCCGCCCCTTTCCAAGACCGCGCCGACGGCGCCGAAGATCATCGCCGAGGAGGCAGGCTACGTGGAGGCCGGAATCGCACTGATGCGCTGCAGCCGCGTGGAGAGCATCAACCGCGCGGAACGGCGTGTGCGGCTTTCAGACGGCAGCGCCCTCCCCTATAAAAAGCTCCTGATCGCCACCGGGGCGCGGGCGCGCCGCTTTCCGGGCATGGAGGCGGCACGCACCTTGCGCAGCCTCGATGACGCGCGCGGCATTCTTGACGCGCTCGGACCGGGCCTCAGGCTCGCCATCATCGGCGGCGGCTTCATCGGCCTCGAGCTTGCCGCCACCGCGCGCAAGCTGGGCACCGAGGTCACCCTGGTGGAGGCGGCGGAGCGGCTGATGGCGCGCATCGTGCCGGCGGAGATCGCCGAAGCGATGGCCGGGCGACACAGGGCGGAGGGTGCCCGACTGATCCTCGGTACGGGTGTGGCCGAGGTGCGCACCAACGGCATCACCCTTGCCGACGGGCGTATTATCGAGGCGGATATGGTGGTGGCCGGCGTCGGCGCGGAGCCGGAGACGCGGCTTGCCGCTGAGGCCGGGCTCGAGGTCGCCAACGGCATCGTCGTCGACGGTCGGCTCGCCACCAGCGATCCTCACATCTTCGCCGCCGGCGACTGCTGCTCCTTCCCATTCAACGGCGCGCGCGTGCGGTTGGAAAGCTGGCGCTGTGCGCAGGACCAGGGCGCGCATGCCGCCCGCGCCATGCTCGGCTGCGAGGAGGCCTACGCCCGCGTGCCGTGGTTCTGGTCGGATCAGTACGACCTGACTTTGCAGGTGGCGGGGCTGCCCGATCCATCGCTCGGCCATGTCCGCCGCGATCTCGGCGGCGGCGCCTTCATCCTGTTCCAGCGCGACGATGCCGGCCGCCTCGTCTCGGCCAGCGGGGTGGGGAGCGGCAATGCCGTCGCCAAGGACATCAGGCTTGCCGAGATGATCATGGAAAAGGGCCTCAGGCCGGACCCCACGCAGCTGAAGGACCCGGCGGTCAATTTGAAAACGGTTTTGAAAGGGGTGCCGGCATGAAGAGGCCGAACAGAAAGACCATTGCCGACTTGCGCGCGCTGCGCGGCCGGCGCCAGCTCGCCATGCTGCGCGTGGAAACGTTGGAAGAGGCCGAGGCCGCCGAGCGGGCGGAGATCGACATGGTGTCGGTGCCGCCTTCCCTGATGCTCGACCCCGCCTTCCGGGATGCCGCGCCCACGGTCTTCGCCGTCCCCGGCGACAACTTCTTCGAGATCGGCACGGCAGAGGATTTCATCCGTTGGGCCTTCCGCCTCTATAAGGCGGGAGCGGACGCGGTCTACTGCTCGGCCGGCACGGAGACCGTACGTCGGCTCGCCGGGGAAGGCATTCCCGTGTGCGGCCATGTCGGTCTCATCCCCTCCAAGGCCACATGGACGGGTGGCTTCAAGGCTGTGGGCAAGACGTTCGAGACGGCCCAGCTCGTCTGGAAGCAGGTCAAGGCGCTGGAGGAGGCCGGAGCGTTTGCGGCGGAGATCGAGGTGGTGCCGGAGGCGATCGCCAGCGAGATTTCCAGGCGCACCAGCCTCTTCATGATCTCGATGGGCGCCGGCGCCGGCTGCGATGCGCAGTACCTCTTCTCCGACGATGTGCTGGGCGCCAATAGGGGCCACGTGCCGCGGCATGCCAGGACCTACCGCAACTTCGCCGCCGAGTACGCCCGCCTGCAGGCGGAGCGCATCGGCGCCTATCGCGAGTTCGCCGACGATGTGCGCTCAGGCACCTACCCGCAGGCCGGGCACAAGGTCGAGGCGGACGGGGAGACGGTTTCCCGCTTCCGCGATTGGCTGGAGGCGCAATAGGGGATAAATACCCTGAACCCTCATCTTCCAGCACCTGCCGAGACCAGCCCATGAGCGAAAATACCTTCGACATCAATCTCTCCTGCGAGGACCGTCCGGGCATCGTCGCCGCGGTGACCACGGAGCTTGCCGCCCTCGGCGCCAACATCGCCGAGTCCAACCAGTTCTGGGACCGGCAGACCAACCGCTTCTTCATGCGCATCTCGTTTACCGCGCCCGATGGCGTGGACCGTGATGCGATTGCCCGCGCGCTGGAGCCGGCCGTCGCCCGCTTCGACATGAAGACGGCGCTCGCCAATCGCTCGCGGCAACCGAAGATCGTCATCATGGTCTCGAAATTCGACCACGCGCTTCTCCACCTCCTCTACCAGATCCGCGTGGGCTGGCTAGACGCCGAGGTGGTTGCCATCGTCTCCAACCACGAGGATTCGCGGGCGACGGCGGAGGCGGAGGGCATCCCCTATCACCACTGGCCCGTGACCAGGGAGAACAAGGCCGAGCAGGAGGAAAGGTTGCTTGCGCTGGTGAAGGAGACGGGCGCCGACCTCGTCATCCTCGCCCGCTATATGCAGGTGCTCTCCAACGCGCTATCGAACCGGCTCTTCGGCAAGATCATCAACATCCACCACTCCTTCCTGCCGAGCTTCAAGGGGGCGAAGCCCTACCACCAGGCGTACGAGCGCGGGGTGAAGCTCATCGGCGCCACGGCGCACTACGTGACGCCGGACCTCGACGAGGGGCCGATCATCGAGCAGGAGACGGAACGGGTGACGCATGCCATGAGCGCGGAGGATTTCGTGGCGGCGGGGCGGGATATCGAAAGCCGGGTGCTGGCGCGGGCGGTGAAGCTGCACCTGGAAAGCCGGGTGATGCTCAACGGGCACAAGACGGTGGTGTTTTCGAAGGGTTGAGGAGGCGGAACCCTCTCTCTTGCAAATTCTAAGGACTTGGCTTCGCCAAGCCCAAGAATTCGCTTTCTCCCCCACCAGGGGGAGAAAACACGGGCATCAACCTTGCCTCCAATCGCCAACGTTCGCGGTCTGCTGAAGCGTTGACGCCGCAAGAGAGGGGGCTTTCCCCTCTACCCAATCTCGATCTCGCACCAGTGCCGATACGGCCGCTCCGGCGTTACCACCGGGCTTGGAAAATGCGGATTGTTGATGGCATCGGGAAAATTCTGGTCTTCCAGACAAAGCCCCCCGAAGCGCGGATAGCGCCGCCCGCCGAGACCGGGAACCGCCACGTTCATCTTATCCCCGGTATAGACCTGCAGTCCCGGCTGGTCCGTCTTCAAGGTTAGTGTCAGCGAGCCGTCCGGTGCGGTCGCCACCGCCGCCGGTGCGGAAAGGTCGCGGCCGGTATCGAGCACGAGGTTGTTGTCGTAGGCGATCGGCTCTCCCGCCTCGTCGCTCAGACGCCGCGGCTTGCGGAAATCGAGATGCGTGCCGGTAACGGGCCGGATCTCACCGGTCGGGATCAGCCCTTCCCCCGGCACCGTGTAGGCGCTGGCGGGGGCCTGCAGCGTGTGGCTGCCGACGTTCCCCTCGCCCATCAGGTTGAAGTAGTTGTGCTGGACGATGTTGACCGGAGTCGGCGCGTCGGTCTCGGCGGAAAACTCCACGCGCAGGCAATTGCCGGAAAGCCGGTAGGTTACGGCGATGTCGAGCGTGCCCGGATAGCCCATCTGGCCGTCGGGGCTTGAAAGCGACAGGCGCACCGCCTCCTTACCCAGCGGCTCCATATCCCAGACCTGCCTGCCGATGCCTTTCGGCCCGCCATGCAGGTGGTTCGGCCCCTCGTTTGCCGGCAGCCGGTATTCCTTCCCGTTCAGCGTGAAGCACGAGCCGCCGATGCGGTTTGCGACGCGGCCGGCGATGGCGCCGAAATAGGGGCTGTGGTCGGGATAGTCCTCGAAGCGGTCGAAACCCAGCAACACGGAACGCATGCCGCCCTCAACCGGCACCCGCCAGTCGCGGATGACCGCGCCATAGCCGATGACGGCGATGCTGACCCCCGTCTCGCTTTCAAGCGTCGCTTCGAGCACGTCGCGCCCCTCGAACGTGCCGATCTTCTTCAATTCGTCCGTCATGATCTCTCTACTCCAGTGAATTTTTAGACCAGTTCATCGTTTCATGGGATCGATGAACTGGTCTAACTCCTTGTTTTGCCGCAATTCCGGACAGAAAACCGGTTTCCACTTTTCCTGGAATTGCGCTAGAACGGCTCGGCCGGTCCGGAACTCTCGCGGGCCACCAGTTCCACCGGCAGCACCTCCTCCACAGCGGGCGCGGCGGCCTTGCCGTTGCCGATGCGCTCGATGAGCAGCTTGGCGGCCTCGGCGCCGATGTCGTTGCGCGGCTGGTGGATCGTTGTCAGCGACGGGATGAAGCGGCGGGCGATGTCGATGTCGTCGAAGCCGACCACCGACACGTCCTGCGGCACCGAATAGCCCTCCATGCTCAGCTCCGAGATGAAGCCGCAGGCCATCTGGTCGCTGGCACAGAAGACGGCTGTCGGCCGCTCCTGAAGCGCCAGCCATGCCCGCGCCGCCTCGGCCCCCGACTGGAGCGAGAAGTCGCCGTCGAAGAACCACTCGGGAACGATCCGAAGGTCGAGATCCTCGAGGGCCGCGCGCGTGCCCTTGAGCCGCGCGCTCGTCAGCACATTGCCCTGCGGCCCTAGCACATGGCCGATGCGGCGGTGGCCGTGGCCGTGGAGATGGCGGACGGCCATGGCCGCGCCGGCGGCGTTGTCGATCACCACCTTGGAGAAGAGGCCGCCGGCCATCCATTCGCAGGCGAAGACGATCGGCGGCAGGCCGTTGGAACCGTCCAGCCGCTCCAGAAGCGCGCGCGGCAGCGAGCCATCAAGCGAGATCAGGCCGTCGGCGCGCGTGTTGTGGAGGTAGGTGAAGAGCTGCCCTTCCTCGGCATGCGGCTGCTTGGTGTCGACGATCAGTACGGAAAAGCCCGCCGGAGCCGCCACGTGCTCGATGCCGGCCAGGATACGCGAGAAGAAGGGATTGCCGAGATCTGGCACCATGACGACGATGGCGCCGGTGCGCCGCCGCCTCAGATTGCGCGCCGTCAGGTTGATCTGGTAGCCGGTGCGGCGGACGGCATCGAAGACCGCCTCGCGCGTCGCCTCGGAGACTACGGAAGGGGTGCTGATCGCCCGGCTGACGGTCGCGGTCGACACGCCCGCAAGCCGGGCCACATCCTGGATATTTGGTGTTTTTCTTTCCAATTTCCCTATTTCATCCGAATCACGAAAAAAATAATCTGTTCACGTGGGAAAAAGGGTTGACACCCTTGCTGCTGCAAATCAAGCTAACATGTAATCGATTACAAAGCGCAGGATCAAGCGATTTTAATCGATTATATCGGCGTGGAGGCCGATATGTATGGTTTTCGGGTCCGGCCCTGGACATCCGAACGGGAGGAAAAGAAATGAAATCTTTCAAAGCATTGCTGACCGCATCCACATTCCTGGGCGCCGCCACCGCCGCGTCCGCCGTCGATCTTGAAGTCACCCACTGGTGGACGTCCGGCGGCGAGGCCGCGGCCGTTGCCGAGTTCGCCAAGGCCTTTGACGCCACAGGCAACAAATGGGTGGACGGCGCCATCGCCGGCGGCGGCAGCACGGCCCGGCCGATCATGATCAGCCGCATTACCGGCGGCGATCCGATGGCGGCGACGCAGTTCAACCATGGCCGGCAGGCAGAGGAACTGGTCGAGGCGGGTCTCGTGCGCGACCTGACCGACCTTGCCGAAGCCGAGGGCTGGGCCGACGTGATCGCCGCGCCGTCGCTGCTCGAGAGCTGCACGCTCGACGGCAAGATCTATTGCGTGCCGGTCAATATCCACTCCTGGCAGTGGCTCTGGCTGTCCAACAAGGCGTTCGAGGATGCAGGGATCCCGGTTCCGACCAACTGGGACGAATTCGTCGCCGCAGCGCCGAAGCTGCGCGAGGCGGGCAAGGTCCCGCTGGCGATGGGCGGACAGCCCTGGCAGCGGTCGGGTGCCTTCAACGTGTTCATGAACGCGCTGGGCGGCAAGGAACTGACCCTCAAGGTCTACGAGGAGAAGGATGCCGAGGTCGCCGCGGGGCCGGAAGTGGCCAAGATATTCGCCGCCGCTGCCCAGGCCCGGGAGATGGCCGAGGGCTCCAACGTGCAGGACTGGAACCAGGCCACGAACATGGTGATCACCGATCAGGCCGGCGGCCAGATCATGGGCGACTGGGCGCAGGGCGAATTCCAGGTCGCCGGCGAGGTCGCGGGCGAAGACTACACCTGCCTGCCCGGGCTCGGGGTCAACGAGATCATCTCGACCGACGGCGACGCGTTCTACTTCCCGGTTCTCGATGACGAGGAGCAGAGCAAGGCGCAGGAAGCGCTGGCCTCCTCCATGTTCAACGCCGAGACGCAGGTTGCCTTCAACCTCAAGAAGGGTTCGCTGCCGATCCGCTCGGATGTCGATATCAACGCAGCCAACGACTGCATGAAAAAGGGTCTGACGATCCTTGCCGAAGGCGGCGTCGTCACCTCGGTCAACCAGCTCGTCAGCCCCGACACCAACACGCAGATCGAAGGGCTGATGACCGAGTTCTTCAGCGACAAGAGCATCACCCCCGAGGACGCGCAGGCGCGTTTCGCCGAGATCATCGCCAGCGCCGACTGAAGACGCGGTGACCAGGCTGGCCGCCGGACACGCTCCGGCGGTCGTCCAAACAATCGGCACACCGGGGGAGACGTCGCATGCCGTCCGCACGTCCGAGTCAACTTTTCCGGAACCTCAACGCGAAGATCGCATCGATCCCGATGATCCTGACCGCCGTCGTGGTCTTCCTCGGCGGCACGATCTGGACCGTCGTTTACTCCTTCACCAATTCCAAGCTCTTGCCGCGCATGCGCTGGGTGGGCTTCGACCAGTACGAGCGGCTCTGGAGTACCAACCGCTGGCTGATCTCGATCGAGAATCTGATGATTTTCGGCGTCCTGGTGCTGATCTTCAGTCTGGTCATCGGCTTCCTGCTCGCGGCACTGCTCGACCAGAAGATCCGCTTCGAGGATACCTTCCGAACAATCTTCCTCTACCCTTTCGCGCTCTCCTTCATCGTCACGGGGCTCGTCTGGCAGTGGCTCTTGAACCCCGATTTCGGGATCCAGAGCGTCGTCCGCAGCCTTGGCTTCGAAGGCTTCAACTTCGATCCCCTCTACAACGCCGACATTGTCATCTACGGCATTCTGATCGCCGCGCTCTGGCAGGGCACCGGCCTCGTCATGTGCCTGATGCTCGCGGGGCTACGCGGCATTGACGAGGACATCTGGAAGGCTGCCCGCGTCGACGGGATTCCCATCTGGAAGACCTACCTCTTCATCGTCATCCCGATGATGCGCCCGGTCTTCATCACGACCCTGGTGATTATCACGAGCGGCATCGTAAAGGTCTACGACCTCGTGGTCGCCCAGACCGGCGGTGGCCCCGGCATCGCCTCGGAGGTGCCCGCGAAATACGTCTACGACATGATGTTCCTCAGCCAGAATCTCGGCCAGGGCTTTGCCGCCTCAACGATGATGCTCTTGACCGTCATCATCGTCATTGTGCCCTGGGCCTATCTCGAATTCGGCGGAAAGGGGAAGCGTCATGGCTGAAGCGGGTTTGATCGATCATACCGATGCAGCCGCCGGTATCCGCTCCCGGGCGCTGGAAGGGCCGCGTGGCGCCCGCCCGCGCCGCGTGCTTTCTCGCCGCAACATCATTCTTTACGGCACGCTTTTTGTCGTCGCGGTCTACTATCTGCTGCCGCTTTACGTGATGATCGTCACGTCCTTGAAAGGCATGCCGGAAATCCGCCTTGGCAATGTCTTCTCACCGCCTGTGGAGATCACCTTCGAGCCGTGGGTGAAAGCCTGGGCGACCGCCTGCACCGGGCTCAACTGCGACGGCCTGTCGCGCGGCTTCTGGAACTCGGTCAGGATCACCATTCCATCTGTTGTCCTGTCTATCGCCATCGCCTCGGTGAACGGATATGCGCTGGCCAATTGGCGCTTCAAGGGCGCAAATCTCTTCTTCACCATCCTTATCGTCGGCGCATTCATCCCCTATCAGGTGATGCTCTATCCGATCGTCATCATCCTGCGCGAGATGGGCATTTACGGCACGCTGACCGGTCTCGTTCTTGTCCATTCGATTTTCGGCATGCCGATCCTGACGCTGCTGTTCCGCAACTATTTCACTTCGGTGCCTGAAGAGTTGTTCAAGGCCGCGCGCGTCGATGGGGCCGGCTTCTGGGGCATCTACTTCAAGATCATGCTGCCGATGAGCCTGCCGATCTTCGTCGTCGCCATGATTTTGCAAGTGACCGGCATCTGGAACGACTTCCTGTTCGGTGTGGTCTACACCAAACCGGATATCTATCCGATGACTGTTCAACTCAACAACATCGTCAACTCCGTCCAGGGGGTTAAGGAGTACAACGTGAATATGGCGGCCACTCTCCTGACGGGGCTTGTCCCCCTGGTCGTCTATTTCGTCTCCGGAAAACTGTTTGTGCGCGGCATCGCTGCCGGCGCCGTGAAGGGATAAGCCATGGCCAGTGTCTCGGTTAGGAATCTCGACCTCAGCTTCGGCGACGTGAAGGTTCTGCAGAACTTGAATCTCGACATCGAGAAGGGCGAGTTCCTGGTGCTCCTCGGCTCGTCGGGCTGCGGCAAGTCCACGCTGCTCAACTGCATCGCCGGCCTTCTCGACATCACCGACGGGCAGATCTTCATCAGCGAGCACAACGTCACCTGGGAGCAGCCGAAGGACCGCGGCATCGGCATGGTATTCCAGTCCTACGCGCTCTACCCGCAGATGACGGTGGAGGGGAACCTCGCCTTCGGCCTGAAAAACGCCCGTGTGCCGAAGGACGAGATCAAGAAACGCATCGCCCGCGCCGCCCAACTCCTGCACATCGAGCCGCTCTTGAAGCGCAAGCCCGCACAGCTTTCGGGCGGTCAGCGCCAGCGTGTGGCCATCGGCCGGGCGCTGGTGCGCGATGTGGACGTCTTCCTCTTCGACGAACCGTTGTCGAACCTCGACGCCAAGCTAAGGGCCGAACTCCGCGTGGAGATCAAGCGCCTGCACCAACAGCTCGAGAACACCACCATGATCTATGTCACGCACGACCAGATCGAGGCCATGACGCTCGCCGACCGCATCGCCATCATGCGCGCCGGCGCCATTCAGCAGCTCGCCGATCCCGCCACCATCTACAACAAGCCCTACAACAAATACGTCGCCGGCTTCATCGGCTCGCCCAGCATCAATTTCTTCGACGGCACACTGGAGGCGGCGAGCGATCCTGTCTTCGAGGCGGGCGAGACGAAGATCGACCTTTCCCGCTATGCCTTCTCCGGCAACGGCCCCAAGCCCGGTCCGGTCACCTTCGGCATCCGGCCGGAGCACATTTTCATGGACAAGGCTGCAGTTGACGAGCCCTTCAGGGCCGACGTGGAGGTCGACGTCGTCGAGCCCATGGGCGCCGACACGCTTGTGTGGTCGAAGCTCAACGGCCACGAACTGCGCTTCCGCGTCGATGGCCAGACGCCGCTGAGGAAAGGCGATCGGGTGAAGGTCGGCTTCGATCCGGCGCGGGCGTCCATCTTCGACGCCGAGACGGAAATGCGGCTTTGAGGAGAGTTTCGATGGGACTGCCCATAGCCAGAGAGGCCGGCGCCCCTTCGCGCCCCCCTCTGCCCTGCCGGGCATCTCCCCCGCGAGGGGGGAGATTGCGCCGGCCACTTTCGACAGCGCTTCTCCTGCAACGTCGCCGATTGGCGAAAGTCGTCGTGAAGGCCGATCTCCCCACGCGTGGGGGAGATGTCCGGCAGGACAGAGGGGGGCGCGAAAGGGCGCCGACCTCTCCATCTAGCACCTCCCAAGCCCCAACCTCCGGAGAACCCCATGACCAGTTTTTCCTACCAGCTGTATTCCTCCCGCGAATTCCCGCCCCTTTCCGACACACTTAAGATGCTCAAGTCCCTGGGCTACGCCCAGGTCGAAGGCTACGGCGGTGTCTACGGCGACATCCCTGCCCTCAAGTCGGCACTCTCCGAGACGGGCCTCGTCATGGCGTCCGGCCATTTCGGGCTCGACATGCTGGAGAACGAGCCGGACAAGGCGATCGAGATCGCCCGCGCGGTGGGCATGAAGGCCGCCTACTGCCCGTTTCTCGCCCCCGACCAGCGCCCCGCGGACGCCGCCGGCTATGCCCGCTTGGGCGAGCGGCTGCAGAAGGCGGGTGAGCCGCTGGTGAAGGCCGGCCTCCTCTTCGGCTGGCACAACCACGACTTTGAGTTCCGGGCGCTGCCGGACGGCGGCATTCCCCAAGCTGAGATATTCAAGGGCGGGCCGGACCTTTCCTGGGAGGCCGACATCGCCTGGATCGTGCGCGGCGGCGCCGACCCGCTCGCCTGGATCGACAGCCATGGCGACCGCATCTCGGCCGTCCACGTCAAGGACATCGCGCCAGCGGGCGAGAATGCCGACGAGGACGGCTGGGCCGATGTCGGCACGGGCACCATGGACTGGAAAGCGATCATGGACGCCGTGCGGCAGAAGACCAAGGCCGGGCTCTTCATCATGGAACACGACAAGCCGAGCGACCACGAGCGCTTCGCGCGCCGATCGATCGAGAACGCGAGCAAGTTTTGAAGCGGTAGAAGGTGCATTTGAATTGCTGGTGGGATGGGGCCGTTCAGGCATGGATCCCACCAGCGGTCAAGTCAAAGAGGTATTGAGCATGTCCAAGAAACTAGGAGTAGGCGTCATCGGCTGCGGCAACATCTCCGCGGCCTATATGCGGCTTTCGCCGCTCTTCCGCGGCATCGAAATCCGCGCCTGCGCCGACATGAACGCGGAGGCCGCGCGCCTGCGCGCCGAGGAGTTCAACCTGCGCCAGGAGACGGTGGATGGGTTGCTTCAAGCCGACGACATTGACATCGTCGTCAACCTGACGATCCCCGCCGCGCACTACGAGGTGTCGAGGAAAGCGATCGAGGCGGGCAAGCACGTCTATTCGGAAAAGCCCTTCGTGCTCTCCGTGGAGGAAGGCAAGGCGCTGGCCACGCTGGCCACCGAAAAAGGCGTGCGCGTGGGCTCTGCCCCCGACACCTTCCTGGGCGGCGCGCATCAGCTTGCCCGTCACCTCATCGACACGGGGGCCATCGGCAAGGTCGTCAGCGGCACCTGCCATGTGATGAGCCACGGGATGGAGCACTGGCATCCCAACCCGGATTTTTTCTTCAAGCCCGGCGCCGGTCCCGTGCTCGACATCGGTCCCTACTACATCACCAACCTGATCCAGCTCATCGGGCCGGTGAAGCGCGTTGCGGCGCTGGCCTCCATCCCGACAAAGGAACGCGTCATCCTGTCGGAGCCGCGCAAGGGCGAGAAGATCAGCGTTGAGACGCCCACCACGATCCATGCCATCATGGAATTTGCGAGCGGCGCCATCGTCACGCTGGGCGCGAGCTGGGACGTCTGGCATCATAAGCACACGAATATGGAGCTTTACGGCGAGAAGAGCTCGCTGCATGTTCCTGATCCCAACTTCTTCGGCGGCGACCTTGTCGTCACCGACGAGGTGGAAATCGTCGACGAGCCGCAATGGGAGCACCCGCTGGGCATCGCCAACCAGGAAGGCAAGGACGGCAGGGGACTGGCCAACTATCGCGCCGCCGGCCTTGCAGACATGGCCATCGGCATCCTGGAAGGCCGCCCGCACCGATGCTCGCTGGATATGTCGCTTCACGCCATCGACGTGATGACGTCCATCCTGAAGTCCGGCGAGACCGGCGGCTTCGTCGACCTGACGACGACCTGCGAACGGCCCGCCGCCCTCGATGCCGAGGCGGCGCGCGCATTGCTGGCGGAAAAGGAGTTTGCATGAGCTGGCAGCCAGCCGAGAACCGTTACGAGAAAATGCACTACCGGCGTTGCGGCCGATCCGGGCTGAAGCTGCCGGCGATCTCGCTCGGGCTTTGGCACAATTTCGGCCACGACCGTCCGCATGGGTTGAAGCAGGCGATCTGCCGCAAGGCGTTCGATCTGGGGATCACCCATTTCGACCTCGCCAACAATTACGGCCCTCCGCCCGGCACGGCGGAGGAGGCCTTCGGCCAGATTCTGCGTGAAGATTTCGCCGGCTACCGTGACCAGCTCATCATCTCCTCCAAGGCCGGCTACGGCATGTGGCCCGGTCCTTACGGGGAATGGGGCAGCCGCAAATATCTGGTGGCGAGCTGCGACCAGAGCCTCAAGCGGCTTGGCCTCGACTATGTCGACATCTTCTATTCCCACCGCTTCGATCCGGACACGCCGCTCGAGGAGACCATGATGGCGCTCGACCACATCGTGCGCTCGGGCCGCGCGCTCTACGCCGGCATCTCCTCCTACAATTCTGAGCGCACGCGCGAGGCCGCCGCCATCCTCAAGGAGCTCGGCACACCCTGCCTCATCCACCAGCCGAGCTACTCCATGATCAACCGCTGGGTGGAGGAGGACAAGCTGCTCGACACGCTGGATGATCTCGGCATCGGCTCCATCGTCTTCTCGCCGCTGGCGCAAGGCATGCTGACGGACAAGTATCTCGGCGGCATCCCCGAGGAGAGCCGCGCCGCGCAGGGCAAATCCTTGAGGCAGGAGTTTCTCAACGAGAAGACCATCGCCAATATCGGCGCGCTCAACGATATCGCCAAGCGCCGCGGCCAGACTTTGGCGCAAATGGCGCTGGCCTGGGTCTTGCGCGGCGGCCGCGTCACCTCGGCACTCATCGGCGCCAGCCGGCCCGAGCAGGTGGAAGACTGCGTGCGCGCGCTCGACAACGCGGATTTCACGCAAGAGGAACTGGCCGAGATCGACAAATACGCCCGCGAGGCCGACATCAACCTGTGGGCGGCGTCGGCCGAGCGGAAGGGGCCGGCGCGGAAATGAGGGGGCTTCGAAGGGCGCAAACATCCGCGTCACCCCTCCCCTCAAGGGGGAGCAGGCCACGCCGCGCCTTCAAGACACCGCCGTCTCAAGCGAGGAGCCCCGCCACCCATGATCGTCAACCCCATCCTCCCCGGCTTCAATCCCGACCCGTCCATCTGCCGCGTGGGCGAGGACTACTACATTGCCACCTCGACCTTCGAGTGGTATCCCGGCGTTCAGATCCACCATTCCCGCGATCTCGTGAACTGGCGCCTCGTCAAGCGCCCGCTGGCGCGCGCCAGCCAGCTCGACATGCGCGGCAATCCCGACTCCGGCGGCATCTGGGCGCCGTGCCTTTCCTATGCGGACGGGTTGTTCTGGCTGGTCTATACGGACGTCAAGCGCCTCGACGGCAACTTCAAGGATGCGCACAACTACATCGTCACCGCGCCCGTGATCGAGGGGCCGTGGTCCGACCCCGTCTACGTCAACTCTTCCGGCTTCGATCCATCGCTGTTCCACGACGACGATGGGCGCAAATGGTTCCTCAACATGGTGTGGAACCACCGCTCCAACTCTGTCGGCGGCAGCCCGAAGCACCCCGCCTTCGCCGGCATTCTCCTGCAAGAGTTCGATGCCAAGGCGGGCAAGCTCGTCGGCGAGGTCAAGAACGTCTTCGCCGGCAGCGAACACGGCCTCGTCGAAGGCCCGCACCTCTTCAAGCGCGACGGCTGGTACTACATGACGGTGGCCGAGGGCGGCACCGGCTACGGCCACGCCGTCACCATGGCGCGCTCGCGCAAGATCTACGGTCCTTACGAGCTGCATCCGGACACCCATCTCTTCACCTCCAAGGACGCGCCGGACGCTGAATTGCAGCGCTCCGGCCACGGCCAGGTGGTGGAGACCCCGGACGGGGCGGTCTATCACACACATCTGTGCTCGCGCCCGCTTCCCGGCATTCGCCGTTCCCCGCTCGGCCGCGAGACGGCGATCCAGAAATGCGTGTGGAAGGAGGATGGCTGGCTCTATCCGCAGAGCGGGAACCCGGTGCCGGAGGTGCGCGTTCCCGCCCCCTTCGATGTCGAACCGTCGCCACCGAAGGCGGTCGAACGCGTCTTCAACGGCGACAGCCTGCCGGACGAGTTCCAGTGGCTGCGCACGCCGCAGCCCGAGCGCATCTTCACCCTCACCGGCACCGCGCTCAGGCTTATCGGCCGAGAATCCATCGGCAGCTGGTTCGAGCAGGCGCTGGTCGCCCGCCGGCAGGAACATTGGCGCTACCGCGCGGAAACGCAGCTCGACTTCCGCCCGACCACCTACCAGCAGGCCGCCGGCCTCACCGCCTATTACAACCGCCACAAATTCCATTTCCTTGGCCTAACCTGGCATGAGACGGCCGGCCGCTCGCTCACCATCCTGAGCTGCCCCGGCGAATGGCCGGACGGGCGTCTCAAATTCCCGCTGCAAGCGCCGATCCCGCTGCCGGCGGAAGGGCCGGTGAGCCTTGCCGCCGAGGTGAAGGAAGCGGAGCTGCAGTTCTTCTACAAAACCGGCGGCGACTGGCAGGCCGTGGGCCCTGTGCTCGACGCCAGCGTGATCTCCGACGAGGGTGGGCGCGGCGAGCACGCCTCGTTCACCGGCGCCTTTGTCGGCATGGTGTGCTTCGATACGAGTGGCAGCGCGCTTCCCGCCGACTTCACCCGCTTCACCTATGTTCCGGAGCCTGGCTGATGGCTAGTTTTCTGGAGGTCTACGATTGCCGGACCAGGCAGAGTGATGTCTTATACAAGACAGAAGACATGATCGAAGCGCCGAACTGGTCACCCGACGGCCGCTTCCTCGTCTTCAACGGCGGCGGCCTTCTCCACCGGCTCGATATCGCCGAGGACGCCGCGCCGCGGCGGATCGATACCGGCTTCGCCATCAACTGCAACAACGACCACGGTATTTCGCCCGACGGCACCATGCTCGCCATCAGCGACAAGACGGAGACTGGTGTTTCCTGCATCTACACACTGCCCATCGAGGGCGGTGCACCCCGACGCGTGACGGAGCAGGTGCCCTCCTGGTGGCACGGCTGGTCGCCCGACGGAAAGCGCCTTGCCTACACGGCCAAACGCGGCGAGGCCTTCGACATCTACACGATCGGCGTCGAGGGCGGGGCCGAGACCCGGCTGACCGACGGTAGAGGCCATAATGACGGCCCCGACTACGCGCCCGACGGCGAGTGGATATGGTTCAATTCGAGCCGCAGCGGCACAATGCAGCTCTGGCGCGTCCGCACTGACGGCAGCAGACTGGAGCAGATGACCGACGACGAGCGGGTGAACTGGTTTCCCCATCCCGCGCCCGACGGCCGCACGGTGCTCTATCTGTCTTATGGGCCGGGCGTCGAAGGCCATCCGCGCGACCACGATGTGGAGCTACGGCTGATGGACGCCGAGGGCGGCAATTGCCGCACCGTGGTCGAGCTCTTCGGCGGGCAGGGCTCGATCAACGTGCCCTGCTGGGCGCCCGATGCGGGTGCCTTTGCCTATACTCGCTATTCGCGCGACAGCGCATCTTAGAAGGGAGGTTGAAATGCCTAAGACGATAAAGGGACCAGCGATCTTTCTGGCGCAGTTCGCAGGCGAGGAGGCACCGTTCAACACGCTGCCGAACATCGCCCGCTGGGCGGCCGGCCACGGCTACAAGGGCATCCAGATTCCGAGTTGGGACGGCCGCCTAT
The DNA here is from genome assembly GCF_009812055.1 of Chelativorans xinjiangensis. Lineage (GTDB taxonomy): Bacteria > Pseudomonadota > Alphaproteobacteria > Rhizobiales > Rhizobiaceae > Chelativorans > Chelativorans xinjiangense. Next base: position 68,330 of record NZ_WQNH01000018.1, read on the forward strand.
TCGACGTGAAAAAGGCAGCTGAATCAAAAGACTACTGTGACGAAGTGAAAGGCATCTGCGCTGAAGCCGGTGTCGAGATCACCGAGCTTTCGACGCATTTGCAGGGTCAGCTCGTCGCCGTCCATCCGGCATACGACATCCCCTTCGACGGCTTTGCGCCGGAAAGCGTCCACAACAATCCCAAGGCCCGCCAGGAATGGGCCGTGGAGCAGATGAAGTTCGGGGCAAAAGCCTCGCGGAATCTGGGGCTCGACGTGAGCGTTTCCTTTAGCGGCGCGCTCGCCTTCCCCTATCTCTATCCCTGGCCGCAGCGCCCGGAAGGGCTGATCGACGAGGCCTTCGGCGAGCTTGCCCGCCGCTGGAAGCCGATCCTCGAGGCCTATGAGGATTCCGGCGTCAACGTGGCCTACGAGCTGCATCCGGGCGAGGACCTGTTCGACGGCGCCACCTTCGAGATGTTTCTGGAGAAGGTCGGCGGCCACAAGCGCTGCATGATCAACTACGATCCTTCGCACTTCCTGCTGCAGCAGCTCGACTACCTCGCCTTCATCGACATCTACCACGAGCGCATCTCCGCCTTCCACGTGAAGGATGCCGAGTTCAATCCAGACGGGCGCCAGGGCGTCTATTCGGGCTATCAGGGCTGGGTGAACCGCGCCGGCCGCTTCCGCTCACTCGGCGACGGGCAGGTGGATTTCGTCGGCATCTTCTCGAAGCTCGCCCAGTACGACTACGACTCCTGGGCGGTGCTGGAGTGGGAGTGTGCGCTGAAGCATCCCGAGCAGGGGGCGGCGGAAGGCGCACCGTTCATCGCCGACCACATCATCCAAGTCACCGAGAAGGCGTTCGACGATTTCGCCGGCGGTGAAACCGACCGCGGCAAGCTCAGGAAGATGCTCGGCATTTCGCAATAAGGGAGGCAGACATGGTATCCGCATCCGCAAGTACATCCGCCGCAAGCCCGGTGCGCCTCGGCATGGTGGGCGGCGGACAGGGCGCTTTCATCGGCGCCGTCCACCGCATGGCCGCCCGGCTCGACGGGCACTACACGCTCGTCGCCGGCGCGCTATCGTCCGATCCCGAACGGGCGAAGGCGTCGGCCGCCGAGTTGGGCCTCGATCCGGAGCGCTCCTACGGCAGCTTCGAGGAGATGGCGCAAAAGGAGGCGGCGCGCGAGGACGGTATCGAGGCCGTCAGCATCGTCACGCCCAACCACATGCACTATCCGGCGGCGAAGGTTTTCCTGGAGGCCGGCATCCACGTCATCTGCGACAAGCCGCTGACGTCGAGCCTCGAGGACGCCAAGGCGCTGGTGCAGGCAGTGGAGAAGAGCGGCAAGCTCTTCGTGCTCACCCACAACTACTCCGGCTATCCGATGATCCGCCAGGCGCGGCAGATGGTAAGCGAGGGCACGCTCGGCGAGATCGTGCTGGTACAGGCGGAATATCCGCAGGACTGGCTGGCCGAGCCTATCGAGGAGACGGGCCAGAAGCAGGCCTCATGGCGCACCGACCCGGCGCGCTCCGGCGCCGGTGGGGCCATCGGCGATATCGGCACCCATGCCTATCAGCTCGCCACTTTCGTGACGGGCCTGAAGGCGGAGAGCGTGGCCGCCGACCTCGACAGCTTCGTCTCGGGCCGACGGCTCGACGACAACGCCCATGTCATGCTGCGCTTCGGCGCCAAGGACGGACGGCCGGCCAAGGGGACGATCTGGGTCAGCCAGGTGGCGCCCGGCAACGAGAACGGGCTGAAGCTCAGGGTCTACGGCACCAAGGGCGGGCTCGAATGGGTGCAAGCCGACCCGAACTACCTCTGGTACACGCCGCTGGGCGAGCCGAAGCGGCTGATCACGCGCGGCGGCGCCGGGGCGAACGAGGCGGCGGCCGGTGTCACCCGCATCCCGGGCGGCCACCCGGAGGGTTATCTGGAAGCTTTCGCCACGCTCTATACGGAAGCCGCGGGCGCAATCCGCAGCTTGCGGGGCGGCGGCGTGGCGCCCAGGGACCTGGTGCTGCCGACGGTGGAGGACGGGCTGGAGGGCATGCGCTTCATCCATGCCTGTGTTGCCTCATCGCAGGCGGACGCGGCCTGGACGCGGCTCGACGCGGTTTAGGGCTGGGTAGGCTCGCAGACGGAGATAGGGGCACGGAAAGGGTGCCGGCATCTTCGTGCACGGATGCCGGTAGCATAGCCTCCTACCGTACCACCAGCACCGAAATCCCGGCGTGGCGGACGACGCGGGCGGCGTTGGGGCCTATGAGGTAGTCCTCGGGGCCGGGCCGCATCGCCGAGAGTACGATGAGATCGGCCTTAACGACGCCCGCATAGCGCAGAATCTCGCGGTAGATCGAGCCGTGGCCGACGATATGGCGGTACTTGATGTCGGCGGGAACGTGCTCCTTGGTGAACTTGTGCAGCGCCTCGTTGGCATGGTCGATGGCGCCCTGCTCGTGCTCCTTGGGAAAGAAGCCGCCGACGATGGACATGCCGTAGTCGGGCACCACCGTCATGACGTGCAGGCGGCTGCCGAAGTTGCGGGCATAGTCGACGGCCGTCTGGAGCGTGCGCACCTCGCTTTCGGCATGGCCGAGATCGATGGAAACGAGAATGTCCTTGTACATGATCTATCTCCTCACGCGGCGGCCGGTTTCGGCTTCGGATTGCCGGCCAGGGTGCCCCCGCGGCGGCGCTGCAGGAAGGCCACAAGCGCCAGGATGAGAAGCGCCGGGATGTAGAACACCTGGCGCGGCATGCGCTCGGCGGTCACTTCCACGGCGGTGATCTGCACCGGCTCTTCGGCATAGAAGTCCATGTTCGACAACGTCCGGCCGGCGAGGCTGTTCATGTCGAGCGGCTCGTCCAGGATGGTGGTGCCGTTCTCGATGCGCACGGGCAGGCCGATGGCCTCCTCGAAGCGCTCCTCGCCGCTGGCACCTGCCTCGCCCAGGCTGAAGGCCATTGTGCGCTCCAGCATCTGGTCGGGGTTGTCGAAGTCAGGACCGCGAATGACGAGACGCACCTGCGCGTTGTCCGGCTCGCCCTCGACCACCTCGAAGATCTGTTGCGGCTCCACCTGGTCAAATGGCGGCTGCACGAGGTCGAGGAAGAAGCCCGGCCGCAAGAGCATGAAGGTGACGAGCAGCAGGGCGGCCGACTCCCACATGCGCGACTTCACCATGAAGAAGCCTTGAGTGGCGGCGGCGAAGATGAGCATCGCCACCGTTGCCAGGCAGAACACCCAGATGGCGCCGAGGAAGCCGACGTCGATCAGGAGCAGGTCGGTGTTGAAGACGAAGATGAAGGGGAGCAGCACCGTCCTCAGCGAGTAGAAGAAGGCCGTAAAGCCGGTCTTCAGCGGGTCGCCTCCCGAGACCGCGGCGGCGGCGAACGAGGCAAGCCCCACCGGCGGTGTCACGTCGGCCATGATGCCGAAATAGAAGACGAACATGTGGGCGGCGATGAGCGGGATCAAAACGCCGTTGGCGGCACCCAGTTGCACGATAACCGGCGCCATGAGCGAGGAGACGACGATGTAGTTCGCCGTCGTCGGCAGGCCCATGCCGAGCACCAGGCTAATGAGCGCGGTGAAGACGAGGATCAGGAAGATGTTACCGCCCGATAGGAACTCCACGAATTCGGCCATCACCTGGCCGATACCCGTCAGCGTGACCGTGCCGACGATGATACCGGCGGCGGCGGTGGCACAGGCGATACCGATCATGTTGCGCGCGCCGGTGATCAGGCCGGCGATGAGATCGGAAAAGCCCTCGGCGAAGGCAGCGCGCTGCTCGGGCAACTGCAGTCCCCGGAAAACGGCCTTCATCGGCTTCTGGGTGAGGATGATGAAGATGAGCAAGAGCACCGCGTAGAAGGCCGACAGGCCGGGCGAGGACCGCTCGATCATCAGGAACCAGATGAGGACGACGAGGGGTAAGAGATAGTGCAGGCCGGTCTTCAGGACATCCGTCGGGATCGGCAGTTCGACGACCGGAGCGTTCGGGTCGTCAAGTTCCAGGTCGGGGGCGCGGGCTGCAAACCAGACGAGCCCCACATAGACGCCGAGCATAGCCAGGATAAGCACCGGCCCGGAAATGCCGGGGATCAGCCAGCGCACGAAGCCGATGCCGTAATAGATGACGCCGGCGAGGATGAGGATCGAGGCGATGGTGATGCCGGCGCGCAGCAGTGCGATCGTTGCCGGATGCGTCTGGCGCTTTGGCAGCATCGGCATGTCGTTCTTCACCGCTTCCAGATGCACCACGTAGAGAAGGGCGATGTAGGAGATCACCGCCGGCAGGAAGGCGTGCTTGATGACCTGGAGGTAGGGGATGCCGACATATTCGACCATCAGGAAGGCGGCCGCGCCCATGACGGGCGGCATGATCTGGCCGTTGACGGAACTTGCCACCTCGACGGAGCCGGCGCGCTCCGGGCTGAAGCCGACTCTCTTCATGAGGGGGATGGTGAAGGTGCCGGTGGTGACGACGTTGGCGATGGAGGAGCCGGAGATGAGGCCTGTCATCATCGAAGCGAGGACGGCCGCCTTGGCAGGCCCGCCACGCAGATGGCCGAGCAGCGCGAAGGCGAGCTTGATGAAGAAATTGCCTGCACCCGCCCGGTCGAGCATCGAGCCGAACAGCACGAACAGGAAGACGAAGGCCGACGAGACACCGAGCGCAACGCCGAACACGCCGTTGGGCGAGAGCCACATCTGGTCCATTGCGCGCGGGAAGGAGGCGCCGCCCCAACGGATGATGTCCGGAACCAGGGTCGAGGAGCCGAAGAAGACATAGGCGAGGAAGACGATCGCCACGATCATCAGCGGGGGGCCGAGCGCACGGCGGGTGGCTTCCATGAGCAGCACCATGCCCATGCCGGCGACGATCAAATCCTGGGTTATGGGCAGGCCGGGCCGGCGGGCAAGGTCGCGATAGAAAACGAAGACATAAAGCGCGCAGGCCGCCGCCAACAGCGCCAGCACCCAGTCAAGCTTGGGAATACGGTCGCGCGGGCTGCGGGGGAAGGCCGGGAATGCCATGTAGGCAAGGAACAGGCCGAAGGCCAGATGAATGGCGCGGGTCTGCGCGTCGTTGAGGACGAGGCCGAACCCCGTCAGGCTCGACAGCATGTAGGGCAGCGGCGAGGCGATGTAGAGCTGGAAGAGCGACCAGCAGAGCGCCACGGCTGCAATGATAGTGCCCGAGGTTCCGGCAGGATCGCGCGCGCCCGTATCGGTAGAAGCGACGAGATCCTGCAGTTCATCACCGGAAAGCTGCGTTTGCGCGCCCGTGGCGCCCTTGGTGTCGTCAGCCATTCGTTGTCCCCCTCGAGACAGTTATCGTTCTTGCGCGCCCCCAATCCGGCGAAGCGAAAAAGGGCGCCCCGGCGGGAGCGCCCTTGTTGCCAAGGCTGCTTAGTTGAGCCAGCCCTTTTCCTGGTAGTACTTCTCCGCGCCCGGATGCATCGGCGCGGAATTGCCTTGGCCCACCATCTGCTCGGGCGTCAGGTTGGCAAGCGCCGGATGCAGGCTTTTGAAGTCGTCGAAATTATCGAACACCGACGAGACGAAGGTGTAGACGACGTCTTCCGGCACGTCGGCCGAGGTGACGACGGTGGCGCCGACGCCGAAGGTGTTCACGTCCTCATCGGTGCCGCGATACATGCCGCCGGGGATGACCGCCTTGAAGTAGTAAGGGTTGCCCTCGACCAGCTTGTCGACAGCTTCGCCCTCGACCGGCACGATCACGCTGTCGCAGGTGGTGGTCGCCTCCTCGATGGCGCCGGCCGGGTGGCCGACCGTGTAGGCGAAGGCGTCGATGTTGTTGTCGCAGAGCGCCGAGCTCTGCTCTGCCGGCGCGAGCTCGGCGGCAAGGGCGAAGTCGGAATTCGTCCAGCCCTTCTCAGCGATCAAAAGGTCCATCAGCGCGCGCTGGCCGGAGCCGGGGTTGCCGATGTTGACGCGCTTGCCCTTGAGATCGTCGAACGCGGCAACACCGGAATCGGCGCGCGCCACGACCGTCAGTGGTTCGGGGTGCAGCGAGAAGACAGAGCGCAGGTTCTCATGTGCGCCGTCCTCGGCGAAGTTCGCCTCGCCGTTGGCGGCGTTGTACTGCACGTCCGACTGGACGACGCCGAACTCCAGGTCGCCGCCCTTGATGGCGTTGACGTTGAACACCGAGCCGCCGGTGGATTCGACCGAGCAGCGGATGCCGTGCTCGCGGCGGGTCTGGTTCATCAGCCGGCAGATGGCGCCGCCTACGGGATAGTAGACGCCCGTGACGCCGCCCGTGCCCACGGACACGAAGCGCTGCTCCTGCGCCATCGCCGTTCCGGCCGACAGCGCGCCCAGCATCGCTGCGGCGATGCCGAAGCCGAGAATCCGATTTGGTTTCATACTGCGTCTCCCTTTAACTGCATTTTTCATAACTCGTTGCACGTCGTTTCCGGCCCGTCCCGTTTCGAGGGGCCGCCTGCCACCGGGCACCGTGCGGAACGCCCGGCCGGCCTTGCTGCGCAGCCCAGGCGGGAGAGCGTGAAATGCCCCCTCGCCCAAGTCAATGGATAGACTGCGCAATTTGGTGGAAGATGCAACATATTGTTGTGCCGGCCCCGCTGGCGGCACGCGGCAATATGCGGCTTTCCTCCCAGTGTTCCTCCTCAACTCATCTCAGACGAGCGCGGCGTCGACAGCCTCGCCGAGGCGCTCGACGATCGTGTCGGCCGTTTGCCGGTCCAGTATGAACGGCGGGGCGATGAGCACATGGTCGCCGCGCCTGCCGTCGATTGTGCCGCCGGCGGGATAGACCATCAGGCCGCGCGCCATGGCCTCCTTCTTCACCTTCGCATGGAGCTTCTTCGCCGGGTCGAACGGCTCTTTCGTCGCCCGGTCGGCAACAAGCTCCAGCCCCAGGAACAGGCCGCGCCCGCGGATGTCGCCGACATGGGCATGGTTGCCGAAGCGGGCCTCCAGGCGGCCTCGAAGATAGGCCCCCGTCTCGCGCACATTGGCGAGCAGGCCGTCGCGCGCGATCACCTCCTGCACGGCAAGGGCGGCCGCGCAGGCCATGGGATGGCAGATATAGGTGTGGCCGTGCTGGAAGACGCCGGAGCCTTCGGCAAAGGCGTCGAAGACGCGGCGGGACAGGAGCACGGCGCCGATCGGCTGATAACCGCCGCCCAGCCCCTTGGCGACCGTCATGATATCGGGGGCCACGCCGTCCTGTTCGCAGGCGTGCATGGTGCCCGTGCGGCCCATGCCGCACATCACCTCGTCGAGGATAAGAAGAACACCGTAGCGCTCGCAGATATCGCGGATGCGGGCAAGATAGCCGGGAACGGCGGGCACAGCTCCCGCCGTGGCCCCCACAACAGGCTCGGCGATGAAGGCCATGACCGTATCGGCGCCGAGCTCCAGGATCTTGTCCTCGAGCTGCTGTGCGGCGCGCTGGCCGTACACCTCCTCGCTCTCGCCCGGGTTCTGCAACCGGTAGGCATAGCAGGGGTCGATATGATGGGTCTCGATAAGCAGCGGGCGGAACTGCGCCCGGCGCGCCTCGTTGCCGCCGGCGGCGAGCGCGCCCAGTGTGTTGCCGTGGTAGCTCTGGCGGCGGGCGATGATGTTGCGCCGCCCGGGCTCGCCCTTCTCTATGAAATACTGCCGCGCCATCTTCAGCGCCGCCTCGTTGGCCTCCGAGCCGCCGGAGACGAAATAGGCGTGGCTGATGCCCTCCGGCGCTCCCGCCACCAGCATGTCGGCCAGCGCCTCGGCCGGTCCATTGGTGAAGAAGCTCGTGTGGGCGTAGGCGAGCTTTTCCGCCTGGTTCTTCAGCGCTGCGACGACGTCGGGATGGCCGTGTCCCAGGCAGGAGACGGCCGCTCCGCCGGAAGCGTCGATATAGGCGCGGCCTTCGGCGTCGAAGAGCTCGACGCCCTTGCCGCCGACGGCGATGGGCAATTCCACGTGAATCTGGCGGTGCAGGATATGCGTCATTGGCTCTTCCGGTGCCGCGCGCGGGCGGCGGGTTCGAAGACATGGACCTTGAGTTCGGCGAGCTGGCGTTCTGTCCGGGCGATCGCCTTCAGCGCCTCTTCCCCGCCCTCGCCCGCCACGAGCGCGGCAAGGATTTCCACCGCCGTGAAGGCCGGCGTCATGGAATGGAAGAAGGAGGGGCTTTCCGTCGAGACAAGGATGGCGTGGCGGGCAAGGGTGGCCACCGGCGAGCCGGCGCTATCGGTCAGCGCCACGATGGAGAGGCCCTTGGCATGGGCATGGCGTGCCGCCTCTACGCTTGCCCGCGTATAGGGTGCCACGGTGGCGACGAAGAAGACATCCTCCGCAGTGGCGAAACGGAGCGGATCAAGGCCCGCGCCGTTGCCGAAGTCGAGCGCGGTGGCCTTTTCGCCGAGGAAGGAGAGCATGTAGGCGAGATGGGCGGCCACCGGGCGGCTGGAGCGCAGGCCGAGGCAGTAGACGCGGCGGGCACGCGCCATGGCGCCGGCTGCCCCGGTGAGTGCATCGAGGGCGCCCGTTTCGCCGAGAGCTGAAATCTGGGCCGCGGTGGCGGCGGCGATCTCGCCGGCGAAGGCGCGGTCGCCAGCCTGCCTCTGGCGCGCCACCTGGATGCCGGCCTTGCCCGAGAAGCCCAGCGCCTGCTCCTTCAGCGCCTCGCCGTGGAGCTGGCGCACCTCGTCATAGCCGTCGAGCCCCAGCCGTTTTGCAAGACGCGTCATGGTCCAGGGCTGGACGCCGGCGCGGCGCGCCTGTTCGCGCATGGAAAGCAGCGCCACATCGCCCGGATTCTCCATGACATAGCGGGCGGCGGCTCCCAACTGCCCGGGAAGCGCGTCGACGGAACGGGTGATACGATCGGCGAAGGCGGCACGGTCCATGGAGAGCATCCTAGACGGCGTTTCGCAGCTATGCAACATATGTTGCATCTTATGCAACGAATGGAGGATTGCCGTGGCAGCAGGTGAAAGCGGCTTCGAAGCAGGGCCGGCGGCGATCGCCGTCGCGCCCAATGGCGGGCGGCGCACCAGGGCCGACCACCCGGCCCTGCCGCAGACGGCGGACGAGCTGGCGGAAACGGCCGCCGCATGCCTGGAGGCGGGGGCGGCGATGCTGCACTGCCATGTACGCGACCGCGACGGCCGGCACATCCTCGACGCCGATGCCTATCGCGAGGCCATCGCCGCCATGCGTCGGCAGGTGGGCGAGCGGCTCGTCGTCCAGATCACCACCGAGGCCGTCGGCCGCCACCAGCCGGAGGAGCAGATGGCAGTGGTGCAGGCGGTGAGGCCGGAGGCGGCTTCGCTGGCGCTGAGGGAACTTGTGCCCGATGCCGCGCATGAGGCCGCGTTCGGCCGCTTCCTCGCCTTTATGAAAAAGGAGAGGATCGTCCCGCAGATCATTCTCTATCACCCCGACGAGGCACTTCGGCTCAAGGATATGATGGCGCGCGGGATCGTCCCCTTCGACGATGTTCCCGTGCTCTACGTACTTGGCCGCTATGCGGCCGGCCAGCGCTCCGCGCCCGCCGACCTCCTGCCCTTCCTGGCGCCGGCGGCGCCGCGCTTCGGGCACTTCATGGTCTGCGCATTCGGTGCACGGGAAGCGGCCTGCGTGACGACCGCTGCGGCGCTGGGCGGGCATGCGCGGGTGGGCTTCGAGAACAATCTTTATCTGCCCGGCGGGACGCTGGCTCCGGACAACGCGGCGCTCGTGCGCGGCGTGACCGACGCGCTTGCCGCGCTGGGGATGCGGGCGGCGGATGCGGAGCGCTTGCGCGCCGATTGGACGCTTTCGGCGAATTGACGCGCGCCGCCGTTTTTCCGATACAGGGCGCAGACAATGGAGGCGGCGAGCTGATGCAATTTGTGCGCGTGAACGACATCGTCCTGCACTACGCGGTGCGGGGTACGGCGGACAAGCCGACGCTTGTCTTCGCCAACTCTCTCGGCACGGACTTCCGCATCTGGGACGCGGTGGCGGAGCGGCTTGAAAGCGACTACCGGCTGGTGTTCTGCGACAAGCGCGGCCACGGACTTTCCGAGGCAACGAAGCCGCCCTACGCGCTGTCCGACCATGTGAACGACCTTGCCGCCTTGCTCGACCATCTGGGTATCGGCAACGCTGTCGTCGTGGGCCTTTCCGTCGGCGGCATGATCGCGCAGGCGCTTGCCACGCTGAGACCCGAGCTGGTGCGCGCCCTGGTGCTGAGCGACACGGCGCACAAGATCGGCACCGACGCCCTGTGGGACGGCCGCATCAAGGCGGTGACCGAGGAGGGGATCGCCTCGATTGCCGACGGCATCATGGAGCGCTGGTTCACACCCGGCTACCGGACACCGGCGAATCCCGATTTCATCGGCTACCTCGCCATGCTGACACGCACGACCGTGGACGGCTATGCAGGCACCTGCGCGGCGCTACGCGACGCGGACCTCACCGAATCCACACGGGCGCTGAGGGTGCCGACACTGTGCCTCGTCGGCGACCAGGACGGCTCTACACCACCGGAGCTGGTGCGGGAGCTGGCCTCGCTGATCGCGGGGGCGCGGTTCGAGATCATCGAGGGTGCCGGGCATCTGCCCTGCGTCGAGCAGCCGGAAAAGACCGTAAGCCTGATCCGCTCGTTTCTTCGGCAGGCGGACATCGCTTGAGGACACCTATATAAGCGACGGCCGTTACCCCGGTCAGCTTTTGTCTAGAAAGGACGCGGAATGGACATTCGCCAGGTCAACGAGGACTTTGCCGTGACGGGGCAGATCGCGCCGGTGCATGTGGCCGAGATCGCCGGCGCAGGCTTCAGGAGCATCATCTGCAACCGGCCCGACACCGAGGAAGGCGCGGTACCGCATGATGCGGTGGAAGAGGCGGCGCGCGCGGCAGGACTGGAGTTCCGCTTCCTCCCCGTGGTCTCCGGCGCGATCACGGAAGAGAACGTGCGCGACATGGCCGCAATACTGGAAAGCCTGCCGCGGCCGGTGCTGGCCTATTGCCGCAGCGGGACGCGGTGCCTGAACCTTTACGCGCTGATACGGGAGATGGAGGGGTAGCGCAGGCTCACGTCCGCGCTTGCGGCGAGCCTGTTGCATATGAGGTTCTTTGTTCGGCTTCGCCGGCCCCCCACCCCTAACCCCTCCCCACAAGGGGGAGGGGGACGATGGCGCGCTCGACCGGGCTTCCCTCCCCCTTGAGGGACAGGGCTATCGCATATGAGTAAAGAGCTCATGGAAGAAGTCTCTATTCCAGTTTGCGCGGCGCATTTTACTGGCGATTGGCTTGTCGA
>NZ_WQNH01000019.1 GCF_009812055.1 Chelativorans xinjiangensis
GCCGCCGCTCGTCCCGCCGCCGGTGTTGCCGCCGCTCGTGCCGCCGCCGGTGTTGCCACCGCTCGTGCCGCCGCCGGTGTTGCCGCCGCTCGTCCCGCCGCCGGTGTTGCCCCCGCTCGTGCCGCCACCGGTGTTGCCGCCGCCGCTGTTGCCGTCACCCGTGCCACTGCCGGTGTTGCCGTCGCCCGTGCCGCCGCCCGTGCCACTGCCGGTGTTGCCGCCGCCGGTAGAAGAACCATCGCCTCCAGATTTCTTGCCGTCGCCGGAACTGGCCACCGCGGCTCCGCCGACCACTGCGCCCGCGAGCGCCATCAGCCCCACCGCAGCCGACGCGCCCACCTGGCTCTGACCGGAAATGACGGGCTCGACGATCCCCTTGGGCGCGTTGTGAAACGACGCGTCGGCGAAGTGGACATCGCCGCCGCCCACGTGCCCCCCGTCAACGAACCTGAGATTAGGCTCGCCGTCCGCATCGCTTCGGAAGAAGTCCTCGAGGCGGATCTTGCTGCCATCCGCCAGTGTCAGGACCAAGTCGTCGCCTAGCCTCTCGTAAACGACAACATCGGCCTCCGGAATGAGCAGCGTGATACGCGCGGCGTCACCCGCTTTCAGGAGAGAGGACGGACCGGCAAGCACCGTCGCTTGAGGAGTGAAAGAACCGGTATGAATGACTTCAGCCTGGATATTCATGATAGTTCCTTAATAAAACTATTATATTTAAGTATGCCAGATAGTAAACGATGCGCCGGCAAAATCCCGGCCGCGAGCATATCCGCGGCGGCGCCGGGCGCATGAACAGCGCCCTCCCGCCTCGCGGTCACCGGAGCACCAAAAATTCCTTGCGCATTGCATATACATGACACATCCTACTGTATCCTCGCTCTCCCTGCCGAACCGCAGGAAAGCGCGGGAAGGGCGCAAAAGGTGTGCATCCCCCGGCTAGGCCACGACAAATCCTTCTTGTCAAGCATAATGTTTACATAATTTTGCCTGTATATGTATACACGCGCTACACAAGACAGATACTGGGCGATCCCCTCATCGCTCCCCCAGCGCCTCCTGGCCTTTCAGGAGCGGCTTCAGCAGATATTCGAGCACGGTCTTGCTCCCGGTCTGGATGTCCACCTCGGCGACCATGCCCGGCTTGATCGGCAACAGGCCCTCAGGGCCCTTCAGTGCGGCCGAATCGGTGAGCACCCGGACGCGGTAATAGGGTTCACCGTCGCGGCGGGTCTCGTCCCTGATAGTGTCGGCACTGATGAAGACAAGCTTGCCGCTCAGCGCGCCGTAGATCGTGTAATCATAAGCGGTGATCTTTACCGTTGCCGGCAGGCCCGGCCGTAGAAAGGCAACGTCCTGCGGGCGGATTTCCGCCTCCACGTAAAGCTGATCGTCAAGCGGCACAATTTCCATGATCGTCTCGCCAGGCGCGGCCACGCCGCCACGGGTCGTTACCTTCAGGTTCTTGACGATGCCTCGGACAGGCGACTTCAGCTCCGTGTGCTCCAGCGTGTCGCGTTTCTGGGCGAGCTGCTGTTCGAGGCTCGACAGCTCGGCGCCTTTCTGCGCGATCTCGCCGCTGATGTCCTGGGCGTAGCTGTTCTCCATTTCAGTCAGCTCGCCCTTCAAATCCGCGATGGTGCGCTCCAGCTGGATCTCGTCCACCGCGCTCACCGCGCCCCGCTCGGCCATCGGGTGGACGAGGTCGAGCTGGCTTTGGGCCAGCGACAGTCGCTCACGCAGGGAGGCGGTGGATTCGGCCAGCTTGCGCCGCCGGGCCTGGAAAAGCTCCCGCTCCGCTTCCACCACCTCCTTGTTGTCGGCTACCTCGGCATCGAATTCGACTGTTTCGGCACCGGCCTGTTCAGCATGCAGGCGGGTGAGGGTGGCGCGCAGCGTGATCGTCTGCCCCTTCAGATCCTGGAAAGCCGCGCGGAAGCGCGTGTCGTCCAGCACCGCCAGCGTCTGCCCGGCGGCAACCTCCTCGCCTTCCTGCACCTCGATGAACCTGACGATGCCGCCTTCCAGGCTCTGGATGATCTGCCCGTGGCTCAGCGGCGCGACCTTGCCCATGCCGCGGGTCACCTCCTCGAGAGGTGCATTCGCCGCCCAGACGAAGAAGGCGACAACCGTAAAGGCCGTCAGCCAGAGCACGGGGCGTTGCAGGCCGCGCGTTTGAAGGGGTCTGGTGACGAGCCGATTCTGATCCGGCCCGTCGCCCGCCACGTCCCTGAGACCGTCGGTCATCCTACGTTTCCTCGGCTGGTGCGACGGCGATCCGCGGCCGGTTGGAGGAAAGGGCGGCAAGAACGCCTTCCACCGGGCCGTCCGCCACCGGCCGTCCGTTCTTGACGACAATCGCCCGCCGCACGAGGGAGAGAACCGGCTGGCGGTGCGTGGCCACGACCAGCGTACGCCTGGTGAGCCACACGCGCATATTGTTGATGACACGCATTTCGAGCGTCTGGTCCATGGCCGCCGTCGGCTCGTCCAGGAGCACGATCCGCGGGTCGCGCAGCCATATGCGGGCAAGCCCGATCGACTGGCGCTGCCCGCCGGAAACGCCTGCTCCTCCTTCGCCGATCTGCCGGTCAAGGCCGAGCGGATGGTCCCGCACCAGGTTTTCCGCACCGACGAAGGCCAGCGCCTCCAGAAGCTCCTCGTCCCCGCGCGCCGTCAGCCCCAGATTCAGATTGTCGCGCAAGGTGCCGTAAAACAGCCGCACGTCCTGCGGCAGGTAGGCAATGGCTCGACGAGCGTCGGCCGGGTCGATCTGGCGGATATCTGTACCGTCGAGCAGAAGCTGCCCCTGCGCAGGCTGATAGAGCCCGGCCAAAAGCTTGAGCAGCGTCGATTTGCCGGAACCGTTGGCGCCGAGCAGCGCCGTCGCCGTGCCGGGCTCGAAGGCGAGGGCTGGGATCCGCAGAGCCGGCTCGCTGTCCTGATCGTAGCGGAACGCCATCTCCTCGAGCCGATAGGCACCGGCAAGACGGGGGCGATGAACGAACTTCCGCTCCGCCGGCCGGTCGATCGGCGCCTGCATGATCGCCTCCATCCCCTTGAGCGCCGCACGCATGTGCTGCCAGCGCGAGAAAATGCCGGCAAGCTGCGTCAGCGGTGCGGTCGTGCGCGAGGACAGGATCGCACAGGCCAACAGCCCGCCCGACGTCATGTGGCCGGCAGCGATCTGATAGACGCCGACGACCATGACCAAGACATAGGAGGCCTGCTGCACCGCCGTGGCCGAATAGGTGAGCGTGCTGGACAACGCTCGCATACGTGCACCGTTACCGGCGAGGAGCGCGGTGTACTCCTCCCAAAGCCGCTGGAAATGCCCCTCGCCCTGCAGCGTCTTGACCGTTTCGGCACCGGACATCGCCTCAATCAGCAGGCCGTTGCGGATCGAACCTTCCTTCAAGTGCATGCGCGACATGCGCGATAGCGGCCACTGCGCCAATAGGCCAGGAAGGACGATGCAGGGTACGGCGGCAACCAGAACCCAGGCCACCGGTCCGCCGATCATGGCGATGATGCCGATGAAGAGAAGGACGAAGGGAAAGTCGCTGAGTGCGCCGATCGTCGTCGAGGTGAAGAACTCGCGGACCGAGTCGAACTCGCGCACCTGGTTGGTGAAAGAGCCGGTCGACTTCGGCCGCGCCTCCAGCCGCATGCCGAGCGCCCTTTCGAAAACCCGCGACGAAAGCGCGAGATCGAGCCTGCGGCCGACGATATCCACCAGATGGCTGCGCACGATTCGCATCACGGCTTCGATGAAGATGGCAAGCCCGACGCCAATGGCAAGAACCCACAGGGTGGCGAAGGCCAGGTTGGGCACCACGCGGTCGTAGACCTGCATCGAAAAGAGCGAGGTAGTCACCGCAAGCAAGTTGGCGACGGCGGCTGCGAGGGCGACTTCCACCACGTTCCACTTGTAGCGCGCGAACTCTCCCCAGAACCAGTGCCGCCTCGGCTCCCCGGCAAAACCCTCCGCGCGACCGTCGGTACGCACCAGCGGCGCGGCAAGGACCACGAGGCCGGAATGCTCCTCCTCGAGGTCCTTGCGCGACACGACATGCTCGCGGCTTTCCATTTCCGGTAGCAGGATCGTGCAACGACCGTCTTCGATTTTCGACAGCACGCATACGGTCCCGTCCCGCTGGACCAGGAGAACGGGCAGCAGTTCCGCGGCGATGGAGCCGAGCCTCTTCTCGTGCTTTACCCGGACGTCGAGATCCGCCCGGGCACCGGCGCGCCGCAGGAGAGCCAGCGTCATACGGCCGTCCGCAAGCGGAAGGCCCGCGGTCAATTCGCCGGCCGTGGACGGGCGATCATAGAGCCGGCAAAGCAGCAAAAGGCCCTCGAGCAGATCGTCCTGCGGACCGCGGCCAGAGGCCACGAAACGCTCCGGCCGCCTCGCCGTCCAATCATGGCTTTCACCGGCGGTCATGGGGCCTCTCCCGGGACAGCCAGTTGCAGCGAACCGAGCAACGTGCCGACGGCCCCCGCCGCCGCGTACTGCAGATCGAGAATGTCGTAGCGCACGTTTACGCGGCTGCTCTCGATGCGGAAGATGTCCGCCTGCATATTGACGAGATCGGCAACTTTTCGCTCGCCGATCTTGAACTGATCCTCGTAAAGTGCGCGCAACGCGCGGGCTCTCTGGAGCTCGGCGCCGAGAATTCCCAGCCGGCTGCGCAGTGTCGGCTCCTGGTCCAAAAGCTGGCGCACCTGAAGGCTGGCACCGCGCCGCGCCGTCTCGGCAGCCCATTTCGCGCTATCGGCCTGCAGACGCGCCGCCTCGACTTTGTTGAAATTGCTCAACCCGACCACGGTCGGCCCGGTTATACGCAGGCCGAGCCCGGTGTCGGCTCCGCCGGAATTCTGGTCGCCGCGCACGAAAGCTTCCGCGCTCACCTTGGGCAGAAGGCCCGCCTGCTCCGACTTCACCGCCTGACGAGCCGCCGCCTCGCGGGCGCGCGCTGCCTTTACTGCCGGCGCTTCGGAAACTGCTGCATCGACGCCGGTATCCAGCGTCAACGGAAGCTCCGGCACCTCCGACAGACCATCGGCCTCGGCACCAACGCGCAGAAGGTAAACGCTGCGCGCCTTGCGCAGGGCGCCGCGGACATCCTCAAGGGCCGATTCCGCCTCTCCCTGCCGCACGCCGACGAGTTCAAGGTCTGTCGCATCGCCGACGCCGCCACTGGCACGCTGCTTGGCAAGCGCCGCAAAGCGGCGATAAACGGCGAGATTTCTTTCGGCCGCCGCGATCAGCCCCTCGCTGCGCTTTACCGCGATATGGGCGGCCGCCGCCTCCAGAGCCGCCGTTTCGCGGGCATCCGTATATTCCGCCAGCGCCCCCGCCTGACCGGCTTTGGCCTGATCGACCTGTGCGCCGGTGCGCCCCCAATCGTAAAGCGGCTGGGCGAGCGAGACGCGATAGTCATAGGAATCTCGTGTTCCCACGGCGGCGCTGCTTTGCAACGACGGCTGATAGCCGGAATAGGCGATCTTGACGTCGACATCGGCAACGGAAAGGTCGGCCTGTGCACGCCGTATGGTGGAGCTATGGCCAAGTGCGGAGATAACCGAGGCCCGCAAGCTTCCCGCCTCTGCCGCCGCGGCACCGCCGCGGTTTACCGCGGACCGTTGCATGGGCGTGGCAGCGGCATCGGGCGGCTCTGTCTGGGCGATGGCAGCCGAAGTGCTCGCCCGCCCGCTGGAGGGGCCGGGCTTCTGAGCCGCGGGCATGCCGCCGGCGCATGCCTGCAGCACCAAACCTGCCATGAGGGTGAACACTATGGGCATCGGACGCTCTCTTGAGCCGGAGTGGCTTCGTAGAGGGATCAAATTCTGCTCCTGCTTGATGACGGTATGCATGGCCAACGAGGAGAGGACGATGTCGCGGATGAGCCGACACGAACCCGGCACCACATCCCCACGATGAGGATGCGCTGCCGCTGTCATGAATGGCGCCAGCAGCCAGATCGTCTGAACCCGCTCGACGCGGAAAACCGAACTCTGTTGCTGTGACTGCCCGTTTACGGGAAAAACGGACCATACCTGCGAGGCGATTTTCGTTTATCTATGCGCCAACTCAGATACCCGCTCTTCATAGGGCCAAATGCGTTAAGATACCTATAATTTTCCATAATAGTTATGAGTTATACCGGGATTATATATACGTTTGCCATAAACGAAACATCTGCACTTGTCGAGTGCCCACGCAGTCAATTTTTGCTGGACGCTTCTATTTGGGTGCGAACGGACGCCCCGCCGCTCTTCCAGTGGGTTCGCAAACGGCCTGCCGCACGTCGTGACCCTCTGCCCCCTTTCCTCGGTCGCCTCGAATTGCTTCAGCTCAGGCTGACGGCATTGGGATTGAGCGGGCGGTCGTCCCGTTATAGCGGGATGTCCAACAACCTCACACGGCGGGGGAGGCGAACAGCGGTAGCGCTGTTTCTCACCCGGCTCCGCGAATGGGCCGAGCATCAACGAGGCTGTCTGCCAAGCCGGTGCTCGCATCCGTGTCGATGCCGGACCAACGCATCGGGTCGGCTTGCCGAACAAGGCGGAGCTGGCAGTGCGGGCAGAGCTGGCATTTTCGGGAGAACCGGGTTTCTCCGGGCCCTGATGTGATGACGATGGCGACGATCCGGTGCTCATCGATCTTACGAAGCGTTCGTTCGTCGCCGCATCCGTCGCAGCGCCAAACCTGTTTCGCCTTGGTATCCTCCGCCATCGCTTTCCTACGTGTCGGCCAGCCGCTTCGGGCGTTTCGCCACCCACAGGCTCAGGCACATAGGCTTGCAAAGCGCTCCGGTTTCACAGGCCCCCGCCCATGCATACACCCGGAAACAGTGCAGCCCCCAATTCCTGAATGTAAGGCAGGAACCTTGCGCGCGGCTTGCGCTTGGCAGAAAGCGCATTGGGTTTGGTTAGAGGGACAACTCGGTTGCAAGGCCTCTGCTGCGGGCGCCGGATGCGGCGACGGAGGCAAGGGCCAGATCCTGCAGACCGACGCCGGTGCCATCGAACAGGGTGATCTCGTCCGACGACGAGCGCCCGGGGTGCGTGCCGTTGACGACGGCACCGATAGGCGTGATCCGCGCTTCCTCGATCAGGCCGGCCTCTACCGCGTGCTGGCACTCGCCGATGCTGACCGCCTGGGCGACTTCATCAGTGAAGAGCTTTGCTGCGGCAACGAGTTCGGCGGCGACCTCCTGCTTGCCCCGGGTGTCGCTTCCCATGCAGGCCAAGTGCACGCCCGGCCGCACGTGATCGCGCATCAGGATCGGCGCAAAGCTCGAAGTGATGGTGATGATGACGTCGGCCTCCGCTCCAAGCCGCTCGAGCGGGACCGCCTTGAAGGGCAAACCCAGCTCCGCCGCGGTTTCCTCCAGCCGCGAGAGCATTTCGGGATGCGGGTTCCAGCCGATCACTTTCTCGAACTCCCGCTGCGCCGCTGCCGCCCGCATCTGGAAGGCGGACTGGAAGCCGGCGCCGACCATGCCGAGCACCCTGGCATCCGGGCGCGCCAGATAGCGGATGGAGACGGCAGAAGCCGCCGCGGTGCGCATGGCTGTCAGATAGTTGCCACCGACCATCGCCTGCGGTCGCCCGGTATCGGGATCGAAGAGGAAGACGGTCGACTGATGATTGGTCAGACCCCGCTTCTCGTTGCCCGGCCAATAGCCGCCCGACTTCAACCCCAGTACGCCATGCGCACGGTCGAAGCCGGACTTGAAGCCGTAGAGCGCGTCCGCATGGCCGATCGCCTCGCGGATGACCGGGAAGTTGCAGGCCTCGCCGCTGGCCATGGCGGCGAAAACACCCTCCACGGCCGCAAAGGCGTCCTCGCGTGTGATGACGTTGCGGCAGGTTTCCTCCGTGACGACCAGCATGGCGGCGCCTCAGTAGGCCATGCCGCGCGCGGTGACCGGCCACAGGCATTCCACCTTGCCGTCGCGGATACCGACATACCAGTCGTAGATATTGCAGGTGGGGTCGCTATGGCCGGGCACGAGCTTCAGCTTGTCATTGAGCTTCAGCACGTTGCCGGGATCGGCGATAACGCCGTGTTCGTCGGAGCATTTGACGTATTCGACATCGTCGCGCCCGTAGATGACCGGCAGGCCGGAATCCACGCTCTGCGCCTTGAGGCCGGCGTCGCAGATCGCCTTGTCGGTCTTGGTCTTGGACATGATCGACGTCCAGATGAACAAGCTGTTCTCGAACGCATGAATGAAATCGCCATCCTCGTCCCGCACCCTCTGGTAGTCGGCATCCATGAAAATGTAGGAGCCGCATTGCAGCTCGTTGTAGACGCCGGACGTGCCCTCGAAATAGTAGGAGCCCGTGCCGGCACCGCCGACGATCCCGCACTCCAGGCCTTCCAACTTCAGCATGGCGACGGTGGCAGCGACCTGGGAGATGGCGGCGTCGATCTTCGCCTTGCGCTCCCTGTAGTCGTGAACGTGCTGGGCCGCGCCCTGGTAGGCCTGCAGGCCGGAGAATTCCAGCCCGGCGGCGGCGGCGATCTTCTTTGCCAGGTCGACTACCGGCTCGCCCCACTGCACACCGCAGCGCCCTGCCCCGCAATCGATCTCGACCAGGCACTCGATCGTCGTGTCGTGCCTTTGTGCCGCCTTGGACAGGTCGTCGACATTGCCGAGATCGTCGACGCAAACGAGTGTGCGCGCCCGGCCTGCAAGCCGCGCCAGACGGTCGATCTTCCCGGAATCGACCACTTGGTTCGAGACAAGGACATCCCGCACACCGCCGGCGACGATCGCCTCGGCTTCCGACACCTTCTGGCAGCACACGCCGACCGCCCCGCCGAGTTCCATCTGAATGCGTGCGATATCGGCGGATTTATGCGTCTTGGCATGCGCTCGGTGGCGAACGCCCATCTCCTCGGCAAAGCGGCGCATGCGCTTCACATTGCGCTCGAAGGCGTCGAGGTCGATGATTAGTGCCGGCGTCTGCACCTCCTCCAGATTCATGCCGACGGCGGCCGGAACGTTCAGGCCGACGACGGGCGCGGCGGTCTTGTTGAGGGCGTTCATGGCATTCCTCCTTGTCCTTCAGGCGCGGTGCTCAGGCCGCCATCCAGGGCAGCTTGTCCAGGTCGACATTGCCGCCAGTGAGGACGACGCAGACCCGTTTTCCGGCAAAAATGTGCTTGTTCTTCAGGATTGCCGCCAAGGGGACGGCGCTCGATGGCTCGACGACGATCTTCATGCGCTGCCAGATGAGGCGCATCGCCTCGACGATTTCGTCTTCGGTGGCGAGGAGGATGTCTTCCACGTAGCGGGAGACGAAGTGCCAGGTAAGTTCCTTGAGCGGCACCTTCAGCCCGTCCGCCACCGTCTGCGGCGCGTCGTCGGCAATGATATGGCCTGCCTTGAGGGAGCGGTGTGCATCGTCGGCGTTCTTCGGCTCGGCCGCATAGATCTTCGCTTGCGAGGCGATGGCCGACAAGGTCAGGCAGCAGCCCGAGATCATGCCGCCGCCGCCGATGGGGGCGATGACGGCATCGAGCGGGCCCAGTTGCTCGACGATTTCCTTCGCGCAAGTGCCTTGGCCGGCAATCACGCGGGGGTCGTTGTACGGGTGCACGAACTCGGCACCGGTCTCGGCCACCACTTCGGCGAGCATGGCCTCGCGCGAGGACGTGCTGGGCTCGCATTCGACGATCCGACCGCCATAGCCGCGCACCGCCGCCTTCTTGGGCTCCGGCGCTGTTTTCGGCATGACCACGGTTACCGGAATTCCGCGCTTGCCGGCAGCATAGCTGAGCGATAGCGCGTGGTTGCCCGATGAATGGGTGGCAACGCCTGCCGCCGCCTTCTCCTCATCCAGGCCGAACACGGCGTTGGAGGCGCCACGCACCTTGAAGGCACCGGCCTTCTGGAAATTCTCGCACTTGAAGAACAGGCTGGCGCCGGTGAGACCGTCGAGGAACGTGCTGGTGAAGATCGGCGTGCGGTGGATGTGCGGCGCGATGCGCGCATGCGCGGACACGACATCGTCGTAGGTGGGGATTTCCATCCGTTCCGGCCCCCTTCACACTGCAGCGGGGACGGCCGAGGCGTCGTCCCCGCTGTGACCGGCACGATAGAACTCCTGCGCGGCACGTACGCCGGAGCCAAGTTTAATCGAAAGGCCCAGATCGGCCATGACCATTTCGGCGGTGGCGATGCCGGCGAGCGCCATGACGTCCGTCATGCTGCCCAGATGGCCGATGCGGAACACCTTGCCGGCCACCTCGCCGAGGCCGACGCCAAAAGCGACCCCGTATTTCTCGGCGGCGTGGGTGACGATCCTGGTAGCGTCGAAACCCGCAGGCACGATGACCGCGCTCACTGTGTCGGAGTAAAGGGAGGGCTCTCTTGCGCAGAGCGAGAGGCCCCACGCCTCCACCGCCTTGCGAACGCCCTCGGCGATCCTGCGATGGCGGCTGAAGACGCGAGGCAGCCCCTCCTCCTCCAGCATGGCGATCGACCGGCCGAGACCGCGAATGAGATTGACCGGTGGCGTGTAGGGAAAGCCGCCGGCGGCAGCGCTTTCCAACATATCGCGGAAATCGAGGAAGCAGCGGGGGCATTGCGCGGAGGCCATCACCTCCATGGCCTTCGGGCTGGCGCCGAGGATAGCCAGGCCCGCCGGCAGCATGAAGCCCTTCTGCGAGCCGGTGATGGCGATGTCGACGCCCCATTCGTCCATGCGGAAATCCATGGAGGCGATGGAACTGACGCCGTCGACATAAAGGAGTGCGGGATGCTTCGCGGCATCGATGGCGCGTCGCACGGCGGCGATGTCGCTTCGCACACCGGTGGCGGTTTCGTTGTGGCAGGCGAGCAATGCTTTGATCCGGTGCTCTCTGTCGGCCTTCAGCGCGCGCTCGATTTCCTCTGCCGGAGCGCCGGCACCCCACGGCGCCTCGATGACCTGGACATCGAGGCCGTGCCGCCGGCAGAGGTCGATCCAGCGGTGCGAGAACATGCCGTAGCGCGCAGCGAGAACCTTGTCGCCAGGAGAGAGCGTGTTGGTGACCGCCGCCTCCCACGCGCCGGTGCCGGTGGCGGGGAAAAGGATGATTTCCGCGCTCTCCGTCTTGAGGACGCGCCGCACACCCTCCAGCGCCGGCTTATACATCTCCGCGAAGGCGGGCGAGCGGTGGTCGATCGACGGATAGTCCACGGCACGGCGGAGCCTTTCGGGGATGTTCGTGGGGCCCGGAACGAAAATCGGGTTTTGTGTCGACATCGGCATTGTCTCCGAGACCTGGCCGCGAGCAGCGGCGTTTCAACAGGCAGATTAAGGCAGGCACTGGGGCGAAGGCAATTTTTTTGGAAAATATTTTCATTTTCTCGATTTACGGTTCAACCATCTGATTTCATTGGTATTTAATATTTTGCGCCCTGTGCAAATCATTTCTGAAATCTTGACGCCGCGGTGAGGACGCATAACTCTGTGCGGCAATAGGGAGAAGATCATGCCGCCCCATATCAGCCGCGCGCGGGGAAGGCCGCGCTCGTTCAACGACACATCGAAAAGCACGCTTATCCAATCGCTGGATCGCGCAATGGACGTGCTCAAGGTGGTGGCGAAGGGCCGCGGGATGTCGCTGACGGAGATCGCCGAGGCGTCCGGCCAGTCGGCGTCGACGGCTTACAGGATCCTGATTACGTTGGAGAAACATGGCATCGTCCAATTCGATGAGCCGGCGCAGCTCTGGCAGGTGGGATTGGAGGCATTCCGCATCGGCAGCAGCTTCCTTGGCCGCACGCACGTCGTCGAGCAAAGCCGGCCGGTCATGCAGCGGATCATGACGGCAACGGGGGAGACCGCAAATCTGGCCATCGTCGATCAAGGCGAGGTGATCTTCGTCAGCCAGGTCGAAACGCATGAGCCGATCCGCGCCTTCTTCCGGCCCGGCACGCGCGGCCCGATCCACGCCTCGGGCATCGGCAAGGCCTTGCTCGCCTTCTTTCCCGAGGCGCAGATCGAGGTGGTTCTCAAGAGGCGGGCGCTCACCGCCTTCACCGACAAGACGATCACCTCGAAAGAGGCGCTCCTTGCGGAACTCGAGCGCATCCGCGTCCGCGGCTGGTCGATCGACGACGAAGAGCGCACACCCGGAATGCGCTGCATCGCCGCCCCCATCTTCAACCAGTTTGGCGAGGCGACGGCCGGCATCTCGCTGTCCGGCCCGTCGGTGCGCGTCACGCCCGAGCGCGACGCCGAATACGGCGCCCTCGTGCGCAAGGCGGCCGACGAGATCACCCGCGCCATCGGCGGGAGCTGGCCGCAGCTCTAGCATATCCAGCCCCCGCTGTTCGGACAGGCTTCACTATTCGGATACGAAGGCGAACCGCAGGACGAAAAGTGCCGCGACGCTCCAGGTCGCCGGATGCACGGCGCGCGGGCGCCCCGCCAAGGTATTGATCACTGCGTAGCTGACGAAGCCGAAGGCCAGCCCGTTGGCAATCGAATAGGTGAACGGCATCATCATCGCCGTCAGCACGGCCGGCACCGCCTCGGTCGTCTCCTCCCACTCGATCTCGACCAGTTCACGCATCATCAGAGCGGCCACGTAAAGAAGCGCGGGCGCCGTCGCATAGGCGGGCACCGAACCGGCGAGTGGCGAGAACATCAAGGCCGCAAGGAACAGAACGGCAATCACCAGCGCCGTAAGCCCCGTGCGGCCGCCTGCCTGAACGCCCGAGGCGCTTTCGGCGTAGGCCGTCGTGCTGCTCGTTCCCAGCAGCGAGCCGGCAACGATCGCCGTACTGTCGGCCATCAGCGCGCGGCCGAGACGATTGGGCCGCTCGGGCTTCATGAGCCCGGCGCGTTTGGCCACGCCGATCAGCGTGCCCGTGGCGTCGAAAACCTCGACCAGAACGAAGACGAGGATGACATGCAGGAGCCCAGCGGAAAGCGCACCCCAGACGTCGAGCTGCATGAAGGTGGGCAGGATACTCGGCGGGGCCGAGACCACGCCCTGAAACTCGTTGATGCCCAGCAGCATCGACAGGACGGTCACCGCCAGAATGCCGATGAGGATGGCGCCGCGCACGTTGAGGGCGTCCAGCCCGGCGATGATGAAGAAGCCAAGAATGGCAAGCATGGGGCCAGCCTGGGAGAGATCGCCGAGGGTGACGAAAGTGGCCTCCGAGGCGACGACGATGCCGGAGCTCTTGAGCGCGATGATCGCCAGGAACAGCCCGATGCCGGCAACAATGGCGCAACGCATGGATTGCGGAATGCCCGAGATGAGCCAGCGCCGAACGCCGGTCACCGTCAGGATCAGGAAGATGACGCCGGAAACGAAAACCGCCCCCAGCGCCTGCTGCCAGGAAAACCCCATGGTGCCGACCACGGTGAAGGCGAAGAAGGCGTTTAGCCCCATGCCCGGCGCCATGCCGATCGGCCACTTCGCAAACAGCGCCATGATGAGAGTGCCGAGTGCGGCGGCAAGGCACGTCGCCACGAAGACGGCGCCGCGATCCATCCCCGTCGTGGAGAGGATCGCCGGATTGACGAAGATGATGTAGGCCATCGTCAGGAACGTGGTGACGCCGGCGATCACCTCGATGCGCACCGACGTGCCGTGGGCCCGCAGATCAAAGAGCTTTTCGAACATTTCTCCTCCCGCCTGCGCGCGGCGAACCGGCTGCAGCGTTTGCGTTGGTGATAGGCCTGCCTCTCGCTTGCGAAGCGGAACGCCGCTCCTCAGGCGCCTCACCTTTCCGGCTTCGTATCCTCATCTCCCGAAGCCGCATGAGCGACGCCCCGGACGACCTCCGGGGCATCATCGCGCCGGACAAACCTCCAAGGTTGCCAGCAGCGCGAAGCTAAAGCCGTTCGCGCAAACGGCAAGAGCGTGGAGGTGGAAGGAGTTTCAAAAAAAGATGGTGGGAGGCGGGGTGGTGGTGGGGAGGAAGCCTCTTGATCTGGGCGAGATGGAGATGCCGGCGCCCCTTCGCGCCCCCTCTGTCCTGCCGGACATCTCCCCCACGAGGGAGGAGATTACGTTGGCTGCTTGCCTCCGGCACCTAATCTGCAACGCCGATGATTGAAGAAAATCGTCGTGAAGGCTGATCTCCCCCCTCGTGAGGGAGATGTCCTGCAGGACAGAGGGGGCGCGAAGGGGCGCAGACATCTCCATTTTCCAGTTCGACCCCGGAGGCGAAGATCAGCCGAGCGTCAGCCCCGCCTGCCGCGCCGCGTTGCGCAGGAACGGCAGTCCGACGTCGATGACATCCTGCGGATTTTCCGCCACCGGCCGCCACACGGCGAGCCCTCTGGCGATGTCGGCATCGACGTGGTTCATGCTTTCAAGCGCGATCGGCCCCTCGTAGCCGATCGCGGCCATGGCCCCGAAAGCAGCCGGCCAGTTGACCATCCCGCGGCCGGGGACGCCGCGATTGGCTTCCGAGACGTGGACATATCCGAGATGGGGGGCGGCGGCGCGGAAGCCCGTTTCGAAACTCTCCTCCTCGATATGCATGTGGTAGGTGTCGAGATGGATGAACAGGTTCTCCGCACCCACGCGCTCGATGATCCGTGCCGCGTCGGCGCCCCTGTTGATCAGGTGCGTCTCGTAGCGGTTGCACGGCTCGATGCCAAGGCGCAGGCCGTGGGCGGCGGCCTGCGCGGCCGCGCGTTCGAGGAAGCGGCAGATGCCGTCGATCTCGACCTGCGTGGGAGCGCGGCCCGTGGTCTTGCCGATCGTGCCATAGGTAACGCCGCAAAGCGCGCCACTGCCCACGGCCCGCGTTGTGTGGAACGCGGCTTCCAGAAAGGCCAGCGCCTCGTCGGGCCGCTCCACCACGTCCAGGCCTGCCGGCAGGCCGAGCGAGCAGATGAGCTCGACGTCGTGCCGTGCCGCAAAGGCGGTCGCGGCGGCAACGTCGAGTTCCTCCGGTCTGAGCAAGGGGATCTCGAACAGACCGACGCCATGCGCCTTGAGCGCCTCCATCTGCGGTTCGATGTGCGCGACCTCCCATACGGGTGAGATCGCGAAGGTATGCAGTCCGAACGTGTTCATCGTTATCCTCTTGCTTCGTGGGAGGCAGCCGCGGCCATATCTCCGCCGCCGACGATCCGGCTCACCACCTCGCTCATGTTGGTCTTGCCGGTGACGAGATCGGCTTCGGCCCGTCCATGGCGCAGGACGACGATCCGGTCCGTCACCGAAAGCACGTCGTTGAGGCGGTGCGATATCAGGATGACCGCGATACCTTCCGATTTCAGCCGGCGGATCAGGTCGAGCACGCTCTGCACTTCGCGAACGGCAAGCGCGGCCGTCGGCTCGTCCATGATGACGAGCTTCGGGTTGAAGGTGAGCGCCCGGGCGATGGCGACTGTTTGCTGCTGGCCTCCCGAGAAGGAGCCGACAGCGCGGTTGATCGACGGCAGATGTGCGTTGAGCCGCTCGATCATCTGCGCCGCCTGGCGGTCCATCGCCGCCTTGTCGACGAAGGGGAAGAGACCGAAGAGCTTCCTTGTCGGCTCGCGGCCGAGGAAGATGTTGCTGGAGACGTCCTGTTGCCTCGCGAGCGATAGGTCCTGATAGATCATTTCGATACCCAGCCGCCGGCGCTCGCCGGGATCGAGATCGAGGATGCCCCGGCCGTCGAAGGTGATCGAGCCGGCGTCCGCCTGATAGATACCGGTGATCGTCTTCATCAGCGTGGACTTGCCGGCGCCGTTGTCGCCGACCAGCCCGACGACCTCGCCGGCTTTCACGGCGAGATCGACCCCGTGCAGCACGTCGATCGCGCCGAAGCTCTTGCGGATGCCCTCAAGCTTGAGAAGGGTCATACCCGGCTCTCCTTCCTCACTTGGTACTGGTCGATGAAGACGGCGAGGATAAGCACGGCGCCGATGGCCATCTGCTGGTAGTAGGACTGCACGGCGAGCAAGTTGAGGCCGTTCTGCAGCACGCCCATGATGAGGGCGCCGATCATGGTGCCGAGGATGGAGCCGCGCCCGCCGAACAGGTTCGTGCCGCCGATGATGGCCGCCGTGATCGCCGTCAGCTCGTAGTTGAGCCCGGCGGTCGGATCGCCCGAATTTATGCGCGCGGAAAAGAGTAGGCCGGCAAGGCCGGCGAGCGCCCCGGAGAGCGTGTAGAGCATGCGCCGCTGCCGCTCGACGCGGATGCCGGCTGCCCGCGCAGCCCCCTCGGAATCGCCCAGCGCCAGCGTGTGCCTGCCGAAGTGCGTATAGGCCAGGACGCAATGGGCGATGAACGCCGTGGCGACGAAGATGATGACCGGCATTGGTACGCCGAAGGGCCGGCCCTGGCCGAGATAGAGCATGAATTCCGGCAAGCCGTAGATGACGCGGCCGCCCGAGATGACGAGCGCCAACCCCCGCGCCAGCCCCAACATGCCGAGCGTGACAATGAAGGCCGGGACGAAGGCGCGCGTGACGAGCTGGCCGTTGATATAGCCGGCAATGCCGCCCGCCAGGATGCAGGCGATAACGCCCAGCACCGACGGTGCCCCGAGATTGACGGCGACGAAAGCGCCCACCACGCCCGAAAGCCCCATCACCGAACCGAGCGACAGGTCGAGACCGCCCGAGCCGATGACGAAGGTCGCGGCGATGGCCAGGATGCCGATCGTCGAGGTGGCGAGCAGGATGTTGAGGAGGTTGCTGAAGGACAGGAAATACGGGGACAGGACCGCCATAAGGGCGCTGAGGGCCACCAGCACCAGGAACGACTCGAGCCTGATGTGCAGGCGTTCGACCGAGGCGCGCTGGGCCCGCGTCCACACGCCCGGTGTTGCAAGATCAGAAGACATTGTGCCTCGACCGGAAAAGGGGCTGGCGCTTCCCGCGCCAGCCAGGTTTCGGGAGGATTATTTGACGTATTCGAGCAGCGGCTCGCTGCCGTCCTCGAGCACCTCTTGCGTGAGAACGAGGGTCGGCACGGCAATGTCCGCCGGCACCTCTTCGCCGGCCAGCGCCTTCTTGACGTTCTCGACCGCCTGCTTGCCGACGAGATAAGGGAGCTGAGCGACGGAAGCGTTGAGCCGCCCATCCTTGATCGACTTCACCGCGTCGGAGTTGCCGTCGACGCCGATGATGACGATCTGATCGCCCTTGCCGGCGGCATAGGCCGCCTCCACCGCACCCAGCGCCATACCGTCGTTGGCAGCGAAGATGGCGACGAGGTCTGGATTGCGGGTCAGGATGTCGTTGGTGATGGATGCCGCCTTACCGCGGTCCCAGTCGCCTGGCAGAGAGGCCACGATCTCCAGCCCCGGCGCCAGCTCGGCGAGCTTCCCGGCGAAGCCTTCCGCACGCATCTGGCCGGTGATGTTGCCCGACAGGCCCTCGATGACCAGCACTGCCCCCGTGGCATCGGCGCCGAGCTGGGAGACGAGATACTCCGCCCCTTGCGCGCCGGCCGCCACGTTGTCGGAGCCGATGCGGAACGTGATCTCGATCCCTTCCTTGTCGAGAATCGCCTGGTCGAGATTGCCGTCCAGGTCGACCACCTTGATGCCCTGTTCCTGCGCGGCCTTCAGGCACGGAAGCAGGTTGGTGGAGTTGATGGCGGCGGTGATCATCGCCACCGGCTGGCGCTCGAGCATCGTGTTGCACACGTTGAGCTGCGGCTCTGCCGCCTGGTCGCTCTCGACCGCCTGCACGAAATAGTCGACGCCTGCTTCCTTGGCACCGTCCTCGACGCCCTGCCCCATCGCGCCCCAGAAGGGGTTGGAAAGCGTCTTCATCAGGACACCGTACTGGCCATCCTGGGCGTGGGCCGCCAGCACGGAGAGCGACAGCACCGCCGCCGAAATCAAGTTCACTCTCAGCATTTTACCTATCATTGACTCCTCCACAGACTTGCGACGCCGCCTTTCAGGCCGAGTGCGGCGTCATTTCGGGTTCTGACAATCGGGGGCATTGTCCTGTTCCTCCCCCCGAGTGCGGACCGCTGCTCGGCGCTCCAACGGATTCCCGCACCAATAGCTGGCATCGTTCGAGCCGCGCCGTCGGCGGCCCGGTCTCGCCGTCTATGCGGCGAAAAAGCATATCCATGGCCTGGGCGGCGATCTGGCCGACCGGCTGCACGACGGCGGCGATCGTCGGCCACGTGACCGACATCCATTCCGCGTCGTCGAAGCCGACCAGCGAGATGTCGTCCGGGCAGTGCCAGCCGCGGCGGCGGAACTCGCTCAGGGCGACGAGGGTCCCTTTGAGAAACAGGGAAAAAACCGCGGTCGGCCGCTCGCCACGCGAGAAGTAGTCGCGGATCGAGGCGCGCAACGGCTCCACGTCGCTCTCGCACAGGATCACGTCGATCCGCACCTTCGGATCCAGCGCTTCCGCCGTTTTGCGGAACCCTTCGAGACGCGCCCGCACGCAGGCTCCCTGCTCTCCAAGCCCGACCACCAGCACATGGCGGTGGCCACGCCCGATGAGCTCGCGTGCAACCTCCGCGCTCGCCGAGAGGCTGTCGGCCGAAACCGTGTCGAAGGATTTGTCGGAGAGCACCCGGTCGATCATCACGCCGGTCATCCCGTGCGCCTGCATCAGCTCGCCGCCCCGGCCATGCTCGTCGCGCACGGGGGCCAGCACGACACCGGCCACGCGCCAGTCCTGCATGCGCCTCAGGATTTCCGCTTCGCGCTCCTCGGACTCGCCGCTCGACGCGGCCACCAGCGTGTAGCCGCGCAGTTCCGCAAGACGCTCCAGATGCGTGACCATGGAGCCGAAGAACTCGCTTTCGAATTCCGGCAGGATCGCTCCGATGATGCGGCGCTTGGCGCGCCTCAAGTCCGAGGCAAGCGGATCCGCCCGGTAGCCCAGCCGCTCCACCGCCTCGAAAACGCGCTGTGCGTTCTCCGGCTTCACGGTCGGCACGCCGTGCATGACCTTCGAGACGGTCGCCGCCGACACGCCCGCATGGTTCGCCACGTCGTGGATCGACGGCCGCTTGTGCACGGCACCGCTCGACAAACGCTCCTCCCAAAGCTCGCTTTCCAAGCCAAACTATTGATAAATCGATTTTTCAGTGCTGTAAATCGTTTTATCGTGGATGTACGCCTGATACTGTCCGCAAATCGCGCAGGGAGGAAAATTATGGCCGAGACACCGAGGCCGCTGGTCATCAGCGCACCGGAACCGCGCACACTGGACCTGATCTTCACGCCCGAGGCCCGACGTCGGCTGCATGAGGGCTACGACATCCGAGAGACCGACGCCGCGCAGCTGCACCGCCTTGAAGAGGAGGTGCTCGGCCTCGCACGCTATATCATCGGGCAGCCGCCGATCTCGCCGGAAACGCTCGGCCGGATGAAGAGCCTGCGCTGCGTCTTCAACGTCGAGACCAATCTCATCAACAACATGCCCTACGAGACGCTCTTCGAGCGCGGTATCCACGTGGTGACCACCGGAGCGGTGTTCGCAGAGCCGGTGGCGGAGATGGGGTTGGCGCTGGCGCTCAACCTTGCGCGCGGCATCGTCAACGCGGATCTCGACTTCCGTCGCGGCCGCGAGCTGTGGGGCGGTGACGGCAATGCCTCCGCACGCCTCGTCTCGGGCTCCGAGATCGGCATCGTCGGCTTCGGCGATCTCGGCCGCGCGCTCAATCGCGTGCTTGCCGGCTTTCGCGCCAGGGTCCGGGTTTTCGACCCGTGGCTGCCGCCCTCCATCCTGCGCGAAGCGGGCGTGGAGCCGGCCGCGCTCGACACCGTGCTTTCCGAAAGCGACTTCGTCTTCGTCGTCGCGGCGGTGACGACCGAGAACCGCGGCTTCCTCGGCGCCGAGGCCTTTCAGAAGATGCGGCCGGGCGCCGCCTTCATCCTGCTCAGCCGGGCCGACGTCGTGGATTTCGACGCCCTGATGGAGGCCGTGCGGCGTGGCCATATCGTGGCGGCGAGCGACGTCTTCCCCGAAGAGCCCCTGCCCGCCGATCATCCCGTGCGCTCCCTCGACGGCTTCCTGCGCTCCGCGCATCGCGCCGGCGCCCTCGACATCGCCTTCAAGCGCATGGGCGACATGGTGCTCGAAGACATGGCGCTGATGGACCGCGGACTGCCGCCGATGCGCTGCAAGCGCGCCGAGCGCGAGACAGTCTCGCGTATGCGCTCGAAGCCGGTCGAGAGGAACTAAGCGGCGAGCCGGGGTGCGTGCTATGCTCTACCTGAAGGGTGCCGACGCTCGGGCGCGCCGCGGCCCAACCGGAGGTTCCCGAGCGCGTGACGGTGACGACGGATGGCTTCGCGCGAATCGGCAAAGCCTGCGCCCACATCGGACTGCCGGCGGCGATCATCCAGGAAGGCGGCTATCTCTGCGACGCGCTTGGCGATAACCTGCGTGCCTTTCTCGGCGGCTTACAAGACGGATTCCATGAGCGAAGCGTATTCAACCGACATCGCCGTCATCGGAGCGGGGATCGCCGGAGCGGGCATCGCCGCCGCGCTGGCGTTGGAGCATGACGTCCTCCTTCTCGAGCAGGAAGACCAGCCGGGCTATCACTCGACAGGCCGATCGGCGGCGATCTTCATTCAGAACTATGGCAACGACGTCATACGGACGTTGAGCCGCGCCAGCGCACCGCTCTTTGCCGGCGCGGACGCCGTGCTCTTTCCGGCTCCGCTTCTGAAGCGGCGCGGCATCCTCTTCGTGACCGACGAGGCGGGGCGCGCCAAGCACGAGCAATTGCTCGAAATGGCGACCGGGCTGGAGGAGATAACAGCGGATAAGGCGGTCGCCCTCGTGCCGCTCCTGAAGCGCGAATGGATAGCGGCGGCGGCCTATGAGGCCGATGCCATGGACATCGACGTCGCGGCCCTGCACCAGGGGTGGCTGAAGGGTGCGAAACGCGACGGCGCGCGGCTTCTCACCGGTGCCGCGCCGGGCAAAGGCAAGCATTCCCACGGCAGATGGATGCTGGAGACGGCCGCGGGGGCGGTTACCGCGCGCATCGTCGTCAATGCGGCCGGCGCCTGGGCCGACCGCGTGGCGGCCGCCTGCGGTGTCGCGCCGCTGGGACTGGTGCCCATGCGCCGCTCGATGGCGGTGCTGCCGGCGCCCGAGGGTTTCGACATCCGCGATTGGCCGCTCGTCGCGGAGACGGCCGACAACTGGTACTTCAAGCCCGACGGCGGACGCCTGCTGGTGTCGCCGGCCGACGAGGACCCGGTCGAGCCGCATGACGCGTTCGTCGACGACATGGTGCTGGCGGAAGGGCTCTACCGCTACGAGCAGGCGGTGAGGAGCCCGGTCACGCGGGTCGAAACGAGCTGGGCGGGATTGCGCACCTTCGCGCCGGACGGCACGCCGGTGGTCGGCTTCGATGCCGGGGCCGAAGGTTTCTTCTGGCTCGCCGGGCAAGGCGGCTACGGCATACAGACCGCGCCGGCGCTTTCCCGGCTCGCCGCCGACATGCTCGGCGATACCACACCGCCCGAGCTTGCCACGGTCGCTGGGGCTATGTCGCCGTCCCGCTTGCGCTAGACCAATTCATCGTTTCATGGAATCGATGAATTGGTCTACTCTTTGTTTTGTCGCAATTCCGGACGGAAAACCGGTTCCCACTTTTCCTGGAATTACTCTCTAACGCGCCACATAGCATCAAGCGGCCTCGACCACCGGGATGAGCCATCCCGACGTCAGGGCGAGCCGCGCCCGGCTGCCGGCTGCGAAGGTGACGGGGTCCGGCTGCTCGAAATGCAGGCCGAGATGCGGCGTGCCGTCCGGCTCGAACTCGATGCGCGCCGCGCCGCCGCGATAGACGGCGCGCGTCACCGTGCCATCGAAGCCG
The DNA here is from genome assembly GCF_009812055.1 of Chelativorans xinjiangensis. Classification (GTDB taxonomy): domain Bacteria; phylum Pseudomonadota; class Alphaproteobacteria; order Rhizobiales; family Rhizobiaceae; genus Chelativorans; species Chelativorans xinjiangense. The sequence goes on from NZ_WQNH01000019.1 coordinate 21,800, forward strand.
GGTTTCCTGGCAGTGACGGCCGTCAACTGCGAGGCGCGGCAGCAGATGCGTGCGTCTTTGCGGGGGCGCTCGCCCTTGCGGCAGCGCACCACCAGCTCCTGACCGAGCACGCGCACGCGGCAATGGCCGTCGATCTCCGGGCTTTCCACAGTGGCCGGCAGGACCATGCCCTGGGAAATGAAGGAGGCGACCATCTCGTTGGCCGGCTCATGGTAGAGCGTCTGCGGGGTGGCGAGCTGCATGAGGCGACCGTGGTCGATCACGGCGATCCTGTCAGCCAGCGCCATGGCCTCCGCCTGGTCGTGGGTGATGTAGAGGATGGTGGTGCCGGTCCGTTTGTGGAAATCGGCGAACTCGTCCTCCATGGAAGCGCGCAGGTGGACGTCGAGATTGGCAAGCGGCTCGTCGAACAGCACCAGCCGCGGCTCGGCGACCAGACAGCGCGCGAGCGCCACGCGCTGCCGCTGGCCGCCGGAAAGACTGGCTGGCCGGCGTCCGCCATACTGCTCCATGTTGACCAGGGCCAGGGCGCGGCGGACGCGCTCTTCGCGCTCGGCGCGGCTGATACGCGCCACCTTCAGCGCGTAGTCGATGTTCTCCGCCACCGTCATGTGCGGCCACAGGGCGTAGTTCTGGAAGACGATGCCGACACGCCGCTTTTCTGGCGGCACGTTGACGTGCCGGGAGGAGACCTCGCGCTCGCCGATGCGGATGCATCCGCCGGTCAAGGTCTCGAACCCGGCGATGAGCCGCAAGAGCGTGGTCTTGCCGCAACCCGACGGCCCGAGAACGGCGAGGAACTCGCCGTCGGCCACGTCCATCGACACCCCGTCGAGCGCGCTGGCCCCGTCAAAGCGCTTGGTCACGTCCTTGATGCTCAGTCCCGCCATGGGAGCACTCCGCTGGGTAGTTTGCCTGCAAGAAGGTTGGCCAGAAGCATCAGGAGAAAGGTGCTGGCTACCATGATCGCGGAGACGGCCGCGGCATACTTGGAGTCCCCGCCCTGCTCGAAGGCGAAGATGATGACGCCGATGGTCTCCGCCCCGGATGACCACAGAAGCGCAGAGACCGTCAGCTCGCTCAACGCCGTCATGAAGATGAGCAGGCCGCCGGCAATGGCCGCCGGCGCGACCAGGGGGAAGACGATCGTGCGCAACCTTGTGAACAACGCCGCGCCCGCCACCTGCGCCGCCTCCTCCAGCGCCCGGTCGAGCTGCAGATAGCCACTGATCGTCGGCCGCACCGCCAGGACGAGGAAGCGCGCCAGATAGGCGTAGAGGATGATCCAGACGGTGTTGTAGATGTGGATGCCGGTGATCGGCATGGGCTTCAGGAATAGCAGAAGCGAGGCGATCGCCAGCACTACGCCGGGCAACGCATAAGGCAGTTCCACAGCCAGGTTGAGCACCTTGATCCAGCGGTTTTTGCCCCAGGCGATGGCGTAGCCGAGCGGGATCGCCGCGAAGACAGCGAAGGCGGCGGCACCGAACGACAGGCACAGGCTGTTAACGAAGGCGCGCCGGGCGGCGGCGTGCTCGAGAAGGACGAAGCGGTAGTTCTCGAACGTCGCCGTATCGGCGCTCAGCGTCACGCCGTAGCCGCGCACCAGCGACGTCAGGACCAACCCGACCAGCGGCAGAACAAGGATAACGACGATCAGCAACCACATGCCCAGCTCGACGGGGCGCCGCCAGCGGCCGAGCGAATAAGGCGTGGCGGGCAGCGATGTCGCGGTGATCCGGAAGTCGCGCCGGCTGCCGATCCTGTCCTGCAGGACGATGCCGACCATGGCGATCACGCCGACCAACACGGACAGGAACGCGACTTCAGAAAGCACCGCCGGCCCACCGCCGGCGAGGCGCTGATAGATGAGCGTCGGCAGCACCGGATAGTTGGCGGGAATGCCGAGAAAGGCGGGAATGCCGAAATTGCCGATGCAGGAAACGAAGGTGAGCGCCGCCGCACCGACGATGGACGGCGTCATCAGCGGCAGGATCACGGTGCGCAGCACGGTGAACCAGCCGGCGCCGGCCGACCGCGCCGCCTCGACCAACTCCCGCGGCAGCTTGCGCAGGCCGGCGCGCACGATGAGGAAGACCAGCGGCGCGTACTGGATGCCGAGCAGCAGAACGATGCCTTCGGGCGAATAGAGCGGGTTGGGTGCGCCGAGCGGCGGCGCCAGGCCGAGGAGATCGAGCAACGGGCTGGAAGGTCCGAAAAGCTGCAGCCAGGCAAGCGCGGTGACCTGCGGGGCGATCATCAGCGGGGTGACGAAGCACACGACGAACGCCTGGCGCCGCCGCACGTCGGTGAGCGAGACCAAAAGGGCCACCGCTACTCCGAGGACGAGCGCCAAGGCGGTGCCGCCCAGGCCCACGCAAAGCGTGTTCCAGCTGGCGCGCCACGTGGTGCTGCTGACAAGGCCGGCGTGGACAACGTCCAGGGAAAACCTGCCGCCGGGCAGCACGACCTCCTGCAGGAGCCGCGCCATGGGCAACAGCGAGAAGACCGCGATGATCGCGACAATCCCCACCGTCAGGGCCATATCCTGGCCCTGACGCTCCTCGCGCGTAATGGACATGTGGATGTGTCCTCAACCGCCGAACATGGCGGAGAATTCCTCCTTGTTGGCGTCGATCTCGTCGACCACCTCCTTCACGTCGACCGACATCACGTTGATCTCGATGCCCTCTGCAGCCAGTCGGGACGCCCGGCGGAAGGCTTGGCCGGCAGGTAGCCCTGGCTCAGGGCCAGCTTCTGGCCCTCGTCGGAAAGGATGAAGTCTACGAACGCCTTGGCCGCGTCGGGGTTCTTCGCCGTCGACATGATGGCCACCGGCTCGGTCACCGCCGTCACGCCCTCCTCGGGGAAGACGAACTCGATGGGCGATCCGTCCTTCTTGGCGTTCATCGCCATGAAATCGACGAGGATGCCGTAGACCTTCTCGCCGCTCGCCACCGATTTGAGCACGGCGCCGTTGCCGCGCACGCTGACCAGGCCGTTTTCCTGGAGCTTCTCGAAATAATCCCAGCCGAGATCGTCGCGCCCGACAAAGGCCGAAAGCATGTAGGCCGCGGCACCCGAATAAAGCGGGCTCGGCATGATCGCCAGGTCCTTGTAGGCGTCTCCTGCGAGATCGGACCAGTGCTCCGGCTTTTCGGCGGCGCGGGTGTTGTAGGCAATGCCGGTGGTGATGAGCTTTGAGCCGAAATAGGTCTTGTCGGCGTCGTGGGCGGCTTCTTCGAAACCTTCGAGGTTGGCCTCGGGATAGGCCATGAGACGGCCATCCTTCTTGAGCGTCTCCATGCTGACGGCGTCGGCGATCAACAGCACGTCGGGCTGCGGGCTGCCGGCCGCGAACTCGGCGGCCAGCTTGGTCAGAAGGTCGCTGGTGCCTGAGCGGAAGATTTCGACCTCGATGCCCGGATTGGCCGCCTTGAAGGCATCGACCGTCTGGGCGGCGTCCGCATCGGGCTGCGAGGTGTAGAGCACCAGGTTCTCGGCAGAAGCCGCCGGAGCGAAGGCGACCGACGCGAGCATCGCTGCCGCCAGGGCGGCCTTGCGGATCGTATAAGTGCGTTCCATAGGAATGACCCCTCTCGTTTGCATCTCCCGGCGATCGCATCGCCAGAACCCCTCCCGTGCATGCGCAGTATGACAACGAGGTAACAACCGCGCATGATTGGGGGGCGTTCAAACTGGTTTGATACAAAACTAAGTTGATGGATCTTGGCCTTTGCCATATAGTTCCCGCCGAGGCGTGGTTCGCCGCGAGGGAGGCGCGCGGTGGAGATTGTCCCCGCGCGAAACGTCGGGAGCGATGGACAAGGCGGAGATTTCCAAAGGTGGCAGCGCCCGAACCCGGGTGAAGGACGACGGCAGGCCGGTGCTGCTGGGAGAGCTGGAAAACTATGTCGGCTTTCACCTGCGGCTGGCGCAGAGCGCCTCCTTCAAGGCCTTCCGGCGGCTTACGGGTGAGAGCGACCTGCGGCCGGGCTGGTTTGCGGTACTGGCCATCATCCACAACAATCCGGGCATCACGCCGATGGCGCTCAGCCGCGCCAGCGGCCGCGACAAGTCGACCATCACACCGGTGCTGCGAGAGTTGCTGCGCGAAGAGCTCGTCCGGCGCAGCGCAAACCCCGCGGACAAGCGCAGCTACGCGCTGTTTCTGACGCCCCATGGCGAGGAGAAGCTGGCGCATCTGGCGGCCTGCGCGGCCGAGCACGACCGGGAACTGGACGAGATCGTCGGCGACAAGAAGCAGGAGCTGATCCGGCTTCTGCGCCGGATCGTCGCCGTACTGGATTGAGGACGGCAAGATGTACACGGCCAGCACAGCATTTCTCGAAGCGCTGAGTGAAGCAGGCGTCAGCCACATCTTCGCGAATTTCGGCAGCGACCACCCTGCCCTCATCGAGGCGATCGCCGAGGCACGCGCACAGGGGCGCAGGGTGCCGGCGATCGTCACCTGTCCCAACGAGATGGTCGGCATGAGCGCCGCACACGGCTTTGCTCAGGTTTCCGGCCAGGCGCAGGCCGTGCTTGTCCATGTGGAGTGCGGCACCCAGGCACTTGCCGGCGCCATCCACAACGCGGCCAAGGGGCGGGTGCCCATGCTCGTCTTCGCCGGCGCCTCGCCCTTCACCCAGGAAGGCGAAATGAAGGGCAGCCGCAACGAATTCATCCAATGGATCCAGGACGTGCACGACCAACGCGGCATCGTGCGCGGCTACATGAAATACGACAACGAGATCAGGACCGGCAGGAACATCAAGCAGCTCGTGCACAGGGCCCTGCAGATCGCCGGCTCGGATCCCAAAGGCCCGGCCTATCTTATGGGCGCGCGCGAGGTGATGGAGGAGACGCTTTCCTCGCCCGTCGAAATTAATCCCGAGGGGTGGCGTCCGCTCGCCCCTTCCCCGCTCCCCGAAGAGGCGGTGGAAACGCTGCTGACGGCGTTGGAAGGGGCGGCGCGCCCGCTCGTCGTCACCTCCTATCTCGGGCGCAATCCGAGGGCGGCGGAGCAACTCGTCCTGTTGTGCGAGGCGCTGGGTGTCGGCGTTCTGGAATCAGTGCCGAACGCGATGAACTTCCCGCACGACCATCCCCTCTACCAGGGCAACCAGTGGAACGAGCCGCACCAGAACACCACCCTCGCCGAGGCCGACTGCATCCTGGTGATCGACAGCGACGTGCCGTGGATCCCGACCGTCAGCCGCCCGCGCGAGGAGGCACAGATTTTCCACATCGACGTCGACCCGCTGAAAGAGAACATGCCTTTGTGGTACATCGGCGCGCGGGCGAGCTTTCGCGCCCACGCCGAGACGGCGCTGCGTCAGCTAAATGCGGCGCTGGCGCGCCGCAAGCCCGACGCGGAGCGGGTGCGCACCCGTGCCGAGCACTACCGGCGCACAAGCCGTGAGCGCGTAAAAGCGCTCAATGCCCTCGAGAAGGCCGACGGCGCCATCACACCGGAATTCCTGACCGCCTGTGTGCGCCGCCATATCGATGACGACACCATCGTGCTCAACGAGGGCATCACCAACTACCCGACGATCTTCAACCACCTGGCCATGCGCCGGCCTGGCTCGATCTTCACCGCCGGGGGCGGCTCGCTCGGCTGGAGCGGCGGGGCGGCGATCGGCACCAAGCTTGCAGCACCCGACAAGACCGTGGTCTCGCTGACGGGCGACGGCTCCTACATGTTCTCCGTGCCCTCCAGTGTTCATTGGATCGCCGCGAAGTACAACACGCCGTTCCTGCAGATCGTCTACAACAACCGCGGCTGGAAGGCGCCGCGCTTTTCCACGCTCGCCGTCCATCCCGACGGCTATGCGAGCCGTGCCAACGACATCGACGTCGCCTTCGATCCGCCGCCGGACTATGCCGGCATCGCTGCCGCCGCCGGCGCCGCCTATGCGCGCAAGGTGGAAAGGCCGGAAGAGGTGGAGGAGGCGGTGGGGGAAGCTTTCGAGACCGTGCGCAAGGGAGAGCGGGCGGCGGTGCTAGACGTCTGGCTTCCGCATTTGTGAGCCCGCATCTGTGGGGTTGAAAGAAGGAGGAACGGCTGAGGAGACACGACGAACGACAGGATGGAAAACCGGTGCGTCCTGTGGCAGCATAGTTTGTCCTAAAACAATTGCGGCCCGCGCGGCATCCGTGCGGGCGGCGACGAGAACCGGGCGCCAGGCCTAGCGGGAGGGGCGCCACTCGGCGCTGGAACAAAGGAGGAGGAGACACATGAAAAGGCGCGAATTCCTGATTACCACAGCTGGGGCTCTGGCAACGCCGGCGCTGTTGCGCCCCGGTTTCGCCCAGGAGGCGGAGGTGACGCTGAAGCTGCATCACCTGCTCGGCCCCCAGGCGCCCGCCCACACGCAGATGCTGGAACCGTGGGTGCGCTCCATCGAGGAGGATTCCGGCGGGCGCGTGAAGATCGATATCTATCCCTCGATGTCGCTCGGCGGCGCACCGCCGCAGCTCGTCCGTCAGGTAGCCGACGGCGTGGTGGACATCGTCTGGACGGTCAACGGCTATACGCCGGGTCTCTTCCCGCGCTCGGAGATCTTCGAGCTGCCGACCATCTTCACCAACAACATCGCGGCGACCAATCTGGCCATGCGCGAGCTGTTCGATGAATTCCTGGCGCCCGAATACGAGGCCATGCATGTGCTCTTCAACCATGTGCACGCCGGCCAGGCGCTGCACATGGCGCGGGAGCCGGTGCACACCATCGCCGACACACAGGGCAAGAAGCTGCGCGTGCCGGGACCGACCGGCAACGAGGTCGTGAAGGCGATGGGCGCCACCCCGGTCACCATGCCGGTGCCCGATCTGCCACAGGCACTTTCCACCAATGCGGTGGACGGAGCGCTGATCCCGTGGGAGATCATTCCCGCCCTGCAGCTTCAGGACGTGACGGACTACCAGATCGAAGGGCCGAACATGACACGCTTCGGCACCACGACGTTCCAGGTGTCGATGAACAGGGCCCGCTGGGAATCGCTCCCCGACGACCTGAAAGAGGTCTTCGCGAAGAACTCCGACGAGGAGTGGCTGCGGCAGGTGGCGCAGATCTGGCGCGATACGGATGACAAAGGCATCCAGATCGCCGTCGACGCGGGCAACGAGTACATCGTGCTCACCGAGGAGGAGATGGATACCTTCAACGAGGCGCTCGCCCCCGTGGTCGACAAGTGGATCGCCGACCACACGGACTTCGATGCCGCCGCCCTCGCCGAGGCCGCCAAGGCGGCGATAGCGAACAACGCATCTTGAGTGGCGAACGCCAGTATCGAGGCCCCGGCGGCGATGGGGCGAGGGTGATATTCCTCCTCGCCTCGCTTATCCGCTATTGGGCATTGCTCGGCGGGTTGATCACCGCCGGGCTTGCCGTGATGACCGCTGCGAGCGCGGCGTCGAACCTGCTCTTTGCGGCGCCCTTTCCGGCCGACTACGAGCTGGTGAAGCATTTCGTGGCGGTCGTCATCTTCATGTTCCTGCCCTATTGCCAGCTCACCGGTGCCAATGTGGCCGTCGACATTTTCACCGAAAATATGAGCGAGGGGAAAAAGGCGGCGATGGCCATGCTCTCGGCGCTCTTCGCCGCCGCGTTCGCGCTGCTTCTCCTCAGGCAGATGTGGCTCGGCTTTCTCGGCTATCTGCAATATCCGGAGATCACGCCGGTGCTTCGGCTGCCCCTGTGGACCGCCTTTCCGCCAATTCTCGTTTCGCTTGTCCTGCTCCTGGTGGCCGCGCTCATTACCTTGCTCAACGGCTGGCGGATGATGCGCAGAAGGCCGGCCTTGCCGCTTGGCGAACGCGGAAGGACGACCAAATAGCGCCATGATGGACAGTTTCGCCCTTGGACTTGCCGGCCTCCTTGCCCTTCTGGCCCTGATCGCCATCCGCGTGCCGGTCGCCTACACGATGATCCTCGTCGGCATCGTCGGCACCATGCTGCAGACGGGGCCGGCGATCGTGCTCAACCAGCTCAAGGATCTGGCCTACGCCCAGTTCTCCAACTACGACCTGACGGTGCTCCCCATGTTCATCCTGATGGGCGGGCTTGCGGCGCGTATTGGCCTTTCGAGCGACCTGTTCCGCGGGGCGAACGCCTGGCTTGGACGCTTTCCGGGCGGCGTGGCGATGGCGGCAGTCGCCGCCTGCGCCGGCTTCGGCGCGCTTTCCGGCTCCTCCACGGCCACCGCGTCGACCATGGGTCAGGTCGCCCTGCCCGAACTCAGGCGCTACAAATTCTCGCCGGCGCTCGCCACCGGCACGGTCGCCGCCGGCGGCACGCTGGGCATCCTCATCCCGCCGTCGGTGGTGCTGATCGTCTACGCCATCATCGTCGAGGCGAACATCGTCACCATGTTCGCCGCAGCCCTGCTGCCGGGCATCCTGGCAATGGTGCTGTTCATCGCCACCATCGCCGTCTACGTCTGGGCCGTACCGGGCGCCGGGCCTACCGGCCACAAAGTGCCGCGCGACGAGCTCCTGCAGGCGACCCTCGCTATCATTCCCGTGGTCGTCATTTTCGGTATCGTCATCGGCGGCATCTATGCCGGGATTTACAATCCGACGCCTGCCGCTGCCATCGGCGTCTTTCTGGTCGGCGCCTACGGCATCGTGCGCGGGCGGCTCGACTGGTCGGGATTCCGCGGAGCGCTCCTGGAGACGGCACGCACCAGCGGCATGATCTTCCTCATCCTGCTGGGCGCCGAACTATTGAAGATCTTCATGGCACGCGCCGGCGTTCCCCAGGCAGCGGCGGCGGCCTTGCACGACAGCGCGCTGCCGGCGCTCGCCATTCTCGTGATGATCATCGTCGCGTTCCTGATCCTCGGCTGCCTGATGGACAGCCTGTCGATGGTCATCCTGGCGATCCCTTTCTTCTGGCCCATCGTCTCAGGCCTCGAGTTCGGCCTCGGGCCGCAAGAGCTCAAGATCTGGTTCGGAATCATCATTCTCGTCGTGGTGGAGCTGGGGCTGATCACGCCGCCCGTCGGTCTCAACGTCTTCATCATCAACTCCCTGGCGCCGGATGTGCCGATGCGCGAGACCTTCAAGGGGGTCATGCCTTTCTTCGCGTCCGAAATCGTCCGCGTTACACTGCTCATCGCCTTTCCGGGGATTACGCTGCTGCTGCCGCGGCTTCTTCAATAGGCAGGGTTTGCTCCTTCGCCCAATTCCTCAACGAGAAAGTCGAGAAAAGCGCGCACCTTGGGAACGACGTAGCGTCTCGACGGATAGACGGCGTAGACGGAAAGCGCGACCGCCGACCACTCGCCGAGAACGGTACGCAGGCGCCCCTGCTCGATGTCTTCGCGGACGTAAGCCCAAGGGATCAGGCTGAGACCGAAGCCGGCGCGCAGGGCATCGCGAACGGCCAGGCTCGAAGTCACCTTGTAGCGACCGCTTATGGGGATGCGGATCTGGCGGTCAGCCTTCTCGAACGCCCATTCATCGGCATGGCCGGACAACGTGAACTGGATGCAGCTGTGGCGCTTGAGGTCCTCGGGGCTCATTGGTGTGCCGGAGCGTTCGAGATAGGACGGCGCGCCGCAGACGACATGCGGGATCGTGGTGAGTTTTCGCGCGATCAGGCTGGAGTCCTCAAGGCTGCCGCTGGCGCGGATGGCGATGTCGAAACCCTCCTCGACGATGTTGACCCGTCGATCATCGAGCCTCAGGTCGAGGGTGAGGTCGGGGTGGCGGCCGAGGAAGCCCGGCAGCGCCTGGGAGAGGCAGACCAACGTCAGCGTCACCGGCGCGCTGACCCGCAAAAGACCACTCGGGCTCTCCTGCAGCGGCCCAAGCGAGCTGTCCGCCTCCTCCAGCTCGTCCAGGATGCGCGCGACCTGATCATAATAAAGCGAGCCCGCCTCGGTGAGGCTCATGCGCCGGGTGGTGCGGTTGAGGAGCCGCACGGCGAGATGAGCCTCCAACTCGCCTACATTCTTGCTGACGGCCGCGGGCGAAAGACGGAGCTGCCGCGCAGCTTCCGCAAAGCTGCCAAGCTCCACCACTTGGCGAAAGACCTTCAATGCGGTCAAGCGATCCATCGTTCTTCACCTTAGGTGAATAGTCTGGAGGCTGGATCGCAGATTGCCGACCGAGTGGCAACAGTACGCTATTCCGGGTAGCTTTGGAGGGGCCTCTCCGTGCCCAAAGGTGCACTGGCCGAACTCTTCACCAATAGTGAACAGTCTCTGGACGCATCCACGTATTATCGCGTCGCGGAAGATCAATTAGCTTTGGAGTTGCGTTGGTTGGGAAATACCCGCCCTTGCAGCGCAAGGAAGCCAGGAAGGAAGCGCGTGATGACGGTGTCAGAGGTAACACAAGACGCACGCGGCACGCATGCCGGAATGCTCCTGTGGGCGCTGATCGTGGGTCTGTCGTTCCCGGCTGTCGGGCTGATGAGCGAGGGCCTGCCGCCGCTGCTTCTGACGGCGATCCGCTTCGCCATCGCGGCCCTCGCCATAGGCGCGCTCGTTTGGCGGACACCTGATCGCTGGCCGAGCCTTCCGGGGCTCACGCTCTATGCCGTCATGGGACTGTGCCTCGCCGGCTTCTTCGGTGCCATGTTCTGGGCCGCGCATCGCGCCACCGCGCTATCGATGGCGACCCTCTATGTCAGTGTCCCGCTGCTCGCCTATTGCCTCGGCCGCGGGCTTGGCGTGGAAAACCCGGCCGGGCGCCTGCTTGCCATCCTGGCCCTCGGCGCGATCGGCGCGCTGGGGCTCGCCCTTGCGGAAAGCGGCGCCACGCTCGACGGGCTGCAGTTCGGTATCGCCGAAGCGGCATTCTTTCTCGGCTGCGTGGCTTCCGCGCTGTACCCGGTCCTGACTAAGTGGGGACTGGCGCGCGGCTGGCTTTCGGATCGAGCGGCGCTGCGTACCTTCTGGAGCCTAGTTGCCGGCGGCGTGCTGATCGGCTTTCTAGGTCTGGCCATGGAGACGCCGCGGGCGCTCGCCGCCATGACGCTTTTCGATTTCCTGCTGGTAGCCTACCTGGGCGTGTTCTCCAGCGGCGTCACCTTCTGGCTGATGCAGCGGGCAACCGCCGTTCTGACCCCGGGCGCGGTCACGGCCTACACCTATCTCGTACCGTTCGTCTCCATGCTGCTCCTCTTTGCCGGCGAGCCCGAGCGCATAGGCTGGCAGTGGCTGCCGGGCGCCTTGATGGTGGTGCTGGCGATCGCGCTCCTGTTGCGCCGCGCACCTTCCACGCCGTCCCGATGGCGCGCGGCACCTTCTTCCTGAACAATCCAACCGATCCAAGAGGACCAAGACCGATGCGCATCACCGTCTTCGGAGCCACAGGCAGTGTCGGGCGTCGCGTCGTGACCGAGGCGATCGAGCGCGGCCACCACGTCACCGCCGTCGCACGCGATGCAGCCCGGTTTGCAGAGCTGCCCGCCGCGGCCACCGCACGCACGGGCAATGCCGCGAACGCCGACGATGTTGCCGCGCTGAGCGCCGGCCAGGATCTGGTGATCAGCACCACCCGCCCGGCGCCCGGCAGCGAACGCGATCTCGTGACCACGGCCGAGGCGCTCCTGGACGGGCTAGCCCGCACCGGCGTGCGGCTGCTGCTTGTCGGCGGTGCCGGCAGCCTGATCGTGCCCGATACGGGCTGCCACCTCGTGGATGATCCGCGCTACATGCCCGCCGCCTACCGGGACATCGCGCTTGCCTGCGGCGACCAACTCGAAGTCTGCCGCACTGACACGGCGGTCGACTGGACCTATCTGAGCCCGCCAGCCCAGCTGGAGCCGGGGGAGCGCACGGGACACTTTCGGCTGGGCGGCGACGAACTGCTTGTCGACGCAGCCGGCCACTCGCGGATTTCCCTGGCGGACCTGGCCGTGGCGCTGCTCGACGAAGCCGAGACGCCCAGGCACAGCCGGACCAGATTCACTGCCGCCTATTAGCCGAAGCCGAGGGCGTCTATGAGACCGGTCCTCTCTCCTTCTCCGCCAAGAGGGACGAGCCTGGGAAGCGCAGGAGCATGCCGAAGAGGTCGCGCGGCTCGTCGGGGTCGGCAAGGAGGTCGAGATCGGTGTAGAGGCCCGTCTGTTCGATCTTGTCGCGCACGTAGCGCAGTGCGGAAAAATCCTCTGTGGCGAAACCGACCGAATCGAACAAGGTGATCTGCCGTGCCTCGCGCCGGCCTACAGCCTTGCCGGCGATCAGGCGCCACAACTCCTCCACCGGATGATCCTTGTCGAGCTGCTGTATCTCGCCCTCGATGCGCGTTTGCGGCGGGTATTCGACGAAGATGTCGGAGCGCAGAAGGATGTCGCGGTGCAACTCGGTCTTGCCCGGGCAGTCGCCTCCCACGGCGTTGATGTGGACGCCGGCGCCCACCATGTTGTCGGTCAGGATCGTCGCGTACTGCTTGTCGGCCGTGGCAGTCGTGATGATCTGCGCCCCCTCCACCGCGTCCTCGCCACTGGCGCAGGCCGTCATCTCGAACCCCAGACCGGCCAGATTGCGCCGGCATTTTTCGGTCGCCCCGCGGTCGATGTCGTAGAGGCGCAGTTTCCGGATCCCGAGAAGCGCCTTGAATGCCATGGCCTGGAACTCGGCCTGCGCGCCATTGCCGATCAGCGCCATGCAGTCCGCCCCCTTCGGCGCCAGATATTTCGCTGCCAGCGCCGAGGTCGCCGCCGTGCGCAGCGCCGTCAGGATTGTCATTTCCGAGATCAGCAGCGGATAGCCGTTGCCGACATCGGCGAACACGCCGAAGGCTGTCACCGTCTGCCGCCCCTCGCGGGTGTTCTTCGGATGACCGTTCACGTATTTGAAGCCGTAGTGCCTGCCGTCGCTCGTCGGCATCAATTCGATGACGCCTTCGCGGCTGTGCGAGGCGACGCGCGGCGTCTTGTCGAATTTCTCCCAGCGGCGGAAGTCCTCCTCGATGTAGGCGGTAAGCTCACCCATAAAGCGCTCGACGCCAATCTCGAGAACGAGCTGCATCATGTGATGCACGCTGACGAAGGGAACGAGGTTGAGATGGTCGGCCATGGGGATCAGTGGCTCCTTGTGGGGCGATCCATGATGCGGCGACCCATCAGGCTTGCCGTGAGGTCGACGAGAAGGGTGGCGGTGCGCCCTCTTTCGTCGAGGAATGGGTTTAATTCGACGAGGTCGAGACTGGTGACGAGGCCGCTGTCGTGCAGCATCTCCATCGCCAGATGCGCCTCGCGGAAGGTGGCGCCGCCGGGGACCGTGGTGCCGACTGCCGGCGCGATCGAGGGGTCGAGGAAGTCGACGTCGAGGCTGACGTGCAGCAGGCCGTTCGCCGCCGACGCCCGCTCCAGGAAAGCGCGCAGCAAAGGCGCCACGCCGTGCTCGTCGATGGTGCGCATGTCGTGCACGGTGACACCGGCGGCGGCAAGCGCCTGGCGCTCGGCAGGGTCGACGCTGCGCAGGCCGAAAGTGCAGACATGGCGTGGATCGACGGGTGCAGGCAGTTCCGGGAAATAGCCCTCGAACCCCCTTCGGCCGCAGACATAGGCGAGCGACACGCCGTGCAGATTGCCGCTTGCCGTCGTCTCGAGCGTGTGGAAGTCGGGATGGGCGTCGAGCCACAGGACGAAGAGCGGCCGCCCGATCTCGGCCGCGCGCCGCGCGAGACCGGAGACGGATCCCGCGGAAATGCTGTGGTCGCCGCCCAGAAAGATGGGCGTCCCCTCGCCGCTCGCCGCGTAGGTCGCCTCGGCGATGGCGGTTGTCCAGGCGGCGATCTCCGGTAGCGCACGGAGCGCGGTGTTGCCGTGGGTAAGCGGTCGCCGCGGCGCCGGCGAGACGGTGCCGAGATCGCTCACTTCGTGTCCGAGATCGGTCAGCGCGGCGACGAGGCCCGCCGTGCGAAGCGCGCTTGGCCCCATCTCGCAGCCCATGCGGCCAGCCCCGTCTTGAACGGGTATGCCAAGGATCTTGCAGTGCATCGCCCAACTCCGCCAATGTCGCGAACGCCCGCTATTCGACCTCGATTCTACGACAGATTGAACAAGCCAATTTGACAGATATATCGAAACTATTTATCGATTTGGCCATAATTGCTACCATATCGGTCAATTATGGATCAGCTTGACGAACGTCTCATTACGCTTCTTCGCCACGACGCGCGGCGCGGCATCTCCGACCTGGCGCTCGATCTCGGCGTATCGCGCGCCTCGAGCAGTCAGGCGCCATCCTTGGCTACACCGTCGTGCTGCGTGCCGACGCGGTCGATTCGCCCGTGCGCGGCATCATGATGGTGGAGATCGAGGGACGCATGGCAGATCGGGTCGTCCACGCGCTCAGTGGACTTGCGGAGGTCTCGGCGATCCACACGACCAACGGGCGCTGGGACATCATCGTCGAACTCGGCACGGCGGCGCTTACCGATTTGGACGCCGTTCTGCGGCGCATCCGCCTCATTCCGGGTATCATGGCCAGCGAGACCAGCCTGCTCCTGGCCACACCCCACAGCACGAAGGCGCGGCTCTGATATTGGCGTTGCGAGCGATCGACCCCTGCCGATGATCCTGGACGAAACAATTCCGCGAACGCTGGAGACCCTCGTCTCCGAACTGACGCTGCCTGCCTATCGCGGGACACGGGTCGAAGCATGGTTGTTCGAGGATGAAGCCGCACGGCGCACGGCCGAAAGCCGTCTCGCGGCCGCCGATGTGGAAGCCCGTTTGCGCAGCGCCTACAAACCGCTTCTGCATTTCTTTCTGGAGGAGGTCGACCTTGCCACCTTGGCGAGCGTCACGATCCGCTATCCCCTTCATCCGAACGCACCGCGCCAGCGCTTTCTACTGGAAGCCTATCCCCTCGCCGCCCTCCTCAAGGAGGCGAAGACCATCTTCGAAGCCGGCGACCAGAAGGGGCCCGAATATTTCCTCACGCTGGTCCGGAAAGATGGAACGGTGGAGGAGCATCGCGTCTTCGCGCCGAACCGGCTTCATGCCGATCCGCTCGGACAAGCCCTGCTTTCCCCGACGGGTTGGCTCAAGATCGCGGGGCGAGCGGGCGGCGGCGGCGCGGACTGCCGTCTTGCAACCGATTACGAAAGCGCACTTGAGCGTGTGACCGCCGCCGTCAGCACCCATTCCTGGCCGGCGGACGAACCCTATTTCGAGGAGCTTCGCATCAGGATCGACCTGCCTGGGCAGGACCGGCCGCTTGGCTGCGGCGACGAGGCGGTGAGCCTTCATGAGGCGCTGCACGAGGATGTGTATTTTTCGCTCCTGGAGATTTTTCAGCATCGCGCCGGGCGCACGACCGGGGACAGGACGTTTCAGCCCGGACAGATCGTTCCCGATGTGCGCGGAGACGGTGACACGCTGCGGGTACGGGTAAGCGTCGAACCCTTAACGACCGAGGAGGCGGTCGTTCCCCCTCAGCCGCTCGCCACCGCATCCACTCCGCTTGGCACCGCGCAGATCCAGCGTGAGCTTACCGTGGTTGGCGGCACCAGCTTCGAGGCGCGCTCCCGTGGCGGACGGGCGGTTCAGGGGACTTATTGTCAGGGAACGGAAGCGGCCGTGCTGATCAGCGCCGGTCAACATGGCAACGAGACATCGGGTGTGGTGGGTGCGCTACGGGCAGCCGAAGCGCTTGCCGCGCGCCCCAGGGCCCATTTCGCCGTCATCCCACTCGAGAATCCAGACGGCTATGCCCTCCATCAGCGCCTGAGCGCGCATCAGCCGCGTCACATGCTCCACGCGGCCCGCTACACGGCCTTTGGAGACGATCTCGAATATCGGGTGAACGAGCCGTTGTACGAACTCGGCGCCCGAAGCGAAGCCTTGAGGCTGACGGGTGCGAAGCTCCACGTCAACCTGCACGGCTATCCGTCGCATGAATGGACCCGTCCGCTTTCAGGCTACATCCCGCGGAACTTCGAGATGTGGACGATTCCCAGGGGCTTCTTTCTCATCATGCGCCATCACGCGGCTTGGCGCGAACCTGCTTTAAGGCTCGTCGACGCCGTGACCGCGAGACTTGCGGCTCTTCCGGGGCTTATCGAACATAACCGGCAACAACTCTCCTTGTTCGAAACCCACACCGGCGGGACTGCGTTCACCATGGTCAACGACTTTCCCTGCTTGGTCGGCGAAGAGGATCGTCATGCCGTGCCGATGACGCTGATAACGGAGTTTCCCGACGAAACGATCTATGGAGAGGCGTTTGTCTTCGCCCATACGGCGCAGATGGAAGCTGTCCTCGCCGCTTATGGGGCCTACAATGGGCTTCGAGGCTCCGCCGCGGGTTGAGGCCGGTCTTGCATCGAGCGCTCAGGTGGCACGATCAAGTGCAATATCTCTGACTTTTTCATATTTTGCACGACGCTCGCTCAACAGGGCAGCGAGATCGGGTTCCGGCTCGATCATGCGATCGAGCTCCGGTTCGGCCGCCAGGAGGTCGAGCGGATCATCCAGCTGGTATGTGGCGGCCATCGCCAGCTTTGCGGCTCCCATTGCCGCCGCATGCGCGCGGCCCTTGGAGAGGATGATCGGTATACCGTACAAAGCGGCGATCATGCGTGGCCAGATACGCGATTGCGCCCCGCCGCCGACCACCTGCAACTGCGAGCAGGATATGCCGTGGTCGCGCTGAGTCTGAACCACTTCCGCGAAATGGAAGGCAACGCCCTCGAAGACCGCCCATGCCAGCATCTCCCGCGTTGTCGAGAGTGACAGCATATCCGCCAGTCCGCGCAGGCGCGCATTCTTGTGCGGTGTGCGCACGCCGTCGAGGTAAGGCAGGATCACCGGCGCGCCGGCGATCTGCCGGGCGCCATTCGGTGATGCAAGAAGCGCCTCGGCTTCAGCATCCAGCTCCGCTTCGTTCGTCCCCATCATCGCCGCCATCCAGTTGACGGCGCTCGTCGCGCTCATGACGACGCCTTGCGAGGAAAACTGGCCGGGGGCGGCGTGCGGCGGGGTTTGCACGCCTTTCCCGGGGATTGGCCGGAACGTCGGCGTCGAAACACACAGAACGCCCGAAGTGCCGATCGTCAGAACCCCGCGTCCGGGACGGGCCGCCCCAACGCCGATCTTGCAGGCCAGATTGTCGCCGGCACTCCCGGCAACGACGACGGGTCCGCGGATGCCCCACCGCTCACGCAGGTCGCACCGCAGTTCGCCCGCCGGCTCCCAGGCGTTGATGAGCCCCGGTAATTTTTCCATCGCCAAGCCGGCGGCCTCGGCGAGATCGCGCGCAAAGGCCATCCGGCGGTTGTCGAACAGAAGCGTGCCGCTGGCGTCGCTGGGTTCGCTGGCGCGCTCTCCCGTCAGTTTCAGCCGCACATAGTCTTTCGGCAAAAGCAGGCAGTCGGTTCTTTCGATCGTCTCCGGCTCGTGTTGTGCCAGCCACATCAGCTTTGGCGCGCCGAAGCCGGGATCGGGATCGATACATGAGCGCAGCCCCATGTCGGGCACGGCCGCCTGCAAGCGGCGGGCCTCCTCCACCGCTCGTCCATCGTTCCAGAGGATGGCGCGCCGGATCGGCCGATCGTCCTTATCGATGAGGACCGTGCCCAGCATCTGGCCCGAGAGGCCGATGCCGCGCAGCGCCAACATTTCGACGGGCCGCGCCGCGGCCAATTCGTCGAACGCCGCGCAAAAAGCTTCCCACCACTCGTCGGGATGCTGTTCGGACCAGCCATCGTTGAGGCGCGTGACGGACAGGTTTCTCGCCGCCGTCTGCAGCACCTCGTGCTCGTCGCTGACCAGGATCGCCTTGACGCCCGAAGTTCCGATGTCGATGCCCGCAAACATGGCTTGACTAGCCTTCTGTAGGCTCAAGGCCCGCCAACACGCCTTCCGCGGTCGCCTCATCGGTGACGAGGCCCTCGAAGGCACCCGTGAGCAGAGCGGCGCGGATGATCGGGATCTTGCCGGGTCCGCCGGCGGCAAGGATCGCATTGCCGAGGCGCCCGACATCGGCGAGCCCGATGCCGATGATGCGGTCGTTGATCGGGTGATCGACCAGCTCGCCCCGCGCATTGAGGAACTGCCCCTGAATGTCTCCGACGGCACCCGCCTCGATCAATTCCTCTATGCTGACATCGGAGGGAAGCGCATAGCGGATCAGCAGCGAATCCCGCGACATGTCGCCCGTGCCGAGGGCGCAGGCATCCACCGAGCGGATGCGCTCGAACACATCGTCGAAAAACTCGGTGTCGATGATCGCGTCGCGCGCCGCCTTCGACGGCGCATAGATCGGTGCGGTGAAGTAAGTGCGCTGCGCGTCGAACTGCGAGGCGAACGCCTTGACGATGTCGAAGGAGTTGACGTCGGAGCCTTGCGACAGGCCGCCGAGCAGCGAAACGAATTCAAGATCGGGCCGCGCGGTCGGGCGCAGGAAGCGCGATGCGTTGTAGATGGTCATGCCCCACGACAGGCCGAAACGCTTCACTCTGGTGTCGGCCAGGAGCGGAGACAGCTCCATGGCAAGTGCGGCGCCGACCGTCGTCTGCACCTTGGTCTTGTCCTTCGGGCTCGGCACAATCCGTACACGCTCCAGGCCGAAGCGCTCGCGCATCTGCGCCTCCAGCTCGACCGCGCGCAGGAAGGGCGACTCGATCGATATGCGCACGACCCCTTCCCTGCGCGCATCGCGCAGCGCCTGGTTGATGCGCAGCCTGTTGGTTGCCAGCCTGTCGGCCACCGCCTGCTGATTGATGCCCTCAACGTAATAATGCCAGGCGACGCGGGCCAGGAAATGCGCTTCCTCGTCGGGCGGGATGGCTTCCTCGACCATCAGATCTTTCATTCCCTGACCTCCAGCAGTGCCGCGGCAACCTCACGAAACCCAGTAGCGTTCTTGCTGGCGGTAATCCAGCGAGGAGGGGTTTCCAGCCGGAAGTCGCGCACGTTGGCAACGCCGATGCTGTTGCGGAAGAAGGCGAACATCGGCTGGTCATTGGGGCTGTCGCCGACGAAGACCACGCGTGCGTTCGTGTCTGGATCGTCGATAGAGACGCCGAAGTTCTCCTTGAGGCAGATGCGCGCCATGGAGAGCTTGTCATAGGCGCCGAACCAGCCGTTCACATGGATCGAAGACACCTTGGCGGTGGCGCCGGCCTCTTCGAAAAGCGCGACGATGCGTTCCACCGCCTTGTCATCGAGCGGGGCGACGTCCTCGCGAAAGTCGATGGCGAGGTCGGCAACCCGATAATCCTGATCCGACGCGATCCCGGTTCCCTCCACTTCGGAAAGGATACGGTGCCGCAGCGCCTTCAGACGCTCCCTGTCCGCCTGCCGCTCCGCATCCGTCTTGGCAAAGCCGCTGCGCATCGTCCGGCTCTCACGGTCATAGGAGAACCAGAATGCGCCATTCTCTCCCACCACGGCATCAACGGGCCACATACGCGCGATGTGGTCGCACCAGCCGGCGGGCCGGCCTGTAACGGGGATAATCCTGAGCCCCGCCCCCGACAGCGCTTCCAGGGCTGCAAGGCTGCTGCTCGGCAGAAGACCGTCCGTGGTCATCGTGTCGTCGATGTCGGTCAAGACAAAGCGCGCCGCGGCGCGTTCGGCGGCCGGAAATTCGCGCAACGGCCGCATCATTTCACGGCGCCCATCGTCAGCCCGCGCACAAGCTGTTTCGAGGCGATCAGCGCGAAGATGATGACCGGCACGACGATCAGCGTCGACGTGGCCATGATCTTGCCGTAGGGCAGCGAGTAGCCCTCCATGAAGGAGACGGCGACGGCGGGTGCCGTCTTGGCGACGTTGCGCGTCAGCACCAGCGCGTACATCAGCTCGTTCCACGAGAAAATGAAGGAGAAGATCGCCGACACGGCAATGCCCGGCGCGGCCAGCGGCAGGCACAGCGAGAAGAAGATGCGCCACTGCGAGGCGCCCTCCAGGATCGCCGCCTCGTCGATCTCGCGCGGGATGGAACGGAACTGATCGGTGCAGATCCATATGACGATCGGCAGGTTGAACGTCAGATAGATGAGGATCAGCACGATGTGCGTATCGAGCATGTCGAAGCTGCGCACGATCAGGAAAAAGGGCAGCGCCAGCACGATGGGGCTGACCATGCGGTTGGTGATGAACCAGAACCACAACTCCCTCTTGCCGCGAAACTCGAACCGCGCCAGCGCGTAGGCCGCAGGCGTGCCCAACAGGATCGCCAGGAAGGTGGTGCTGACGGCGACGACGAGCGAGTTGACGAGGCTCCTGGCGACCGCGTTCTCGAAAAGAACCTCGTAGTAGTTCGAGAAAGTCACGTCGAAGATCCATGCGGGCGGCGTCTGCAGCGCGACGATCTGCGTTTTCAGGCTCGTCAGCACCATCCAGTAGAACGGAAACAGGCAGAACAGGATGATTGCCGCCAGAAGGACCACCTGGGTGGCAAGGGATGGCGTGCTGGTCGTGTGTTCGCGCATCTCTCAGACCTCCCGGTAGAAGAAGTGGATATAAAGCCGGCTGAGAACGATCGTAATGACGAGCAGGATCATCGCCTGGGCGGAGGCCAACCCCTGATCGAAAGCACGGAAGCCGATGCGCTGAATAAGCAGGCTGATAAGTTCGGTGGAAGAGCCCGGCCCGCCGCGCGTCATGGTGAACACCATGTCGAACTGCTTGAGCGTGTCGGCGGTGCGCAGGATGAGAACCGCGGTGAGGCCGGGAACGAGAAACGGCAGTTGCACGTACCGCAGCACCGTCCACCAGCTTTTCGTTTCCAGCCGCGCAGCCTCCTCGATCTCTCCGGGCACGGTCGTCAACCCGGCCAGGAACACCAGCGCGCAAAACGGCGTCCATTGCCAGACGTCCCAGAAGACGATAGCCGCGAAAGCATTCGTCGGATCACCGATCCAGTTGACTGGCGTGATACCGATGAAGCCCAGAAGCTGGTTCACGACGCCGTATTTCAGATTGAACATGATCTGGCCGAGAAGGCCGACGACGGCGTATGTTGTCGCCATGGGGATGACCAGCGAGAGCCGCGCGATCGTCTTGAGAAACGTCAGCCCCGGGCGGTGCAGGATGAGGGCGATGCCAAGCCCCGCCGCGATCTGCACGGGCAGCGCGATGATGAGCAGCGTGAAGGTGCGCCCCATCGCATCCCAGAACACCGAATCGGTGAGCACGGTCGCATAATTTTCCAGACCGACGAAAGGCGTGCGCTGCAGCCGCGTCAGATTGTAGTCCCGCATCGAGGTCCAGATCGCGAAGGCGAGCGGAGCTATGCCGATAGCGGCCAGCGTCACCACGGCGGGGCTAAGGAAGCCGAGAAACGTGCCGCGAGGCACGGTGCCGGCGTTCATGCTCTCTTTTGGCACCGGTCGTTCAAGATCCTGTGTTTTCTGCAGCATCGATATCCTGACCTCCCGCGCAGCGCCGGGCATGGGCCCGCCTGCAGACCCCGCATCCCCGTTCGTCACCGGGTGTTGATCCCGTTCTTCCCCCAAGCCCGGCAATACCGTGCATATTACCGGAAGATGCGGTGCGTTCCGGCCGGCGATGCCGGCTTCCGGGAATGCTCAGCCGGCAAGGAGGAGAACCGGCTGAGCACCACGTCGCGGCACGGCGATCGCCGTGCTGGAGAGCCGTCGTGAGCCTACTGTACCAACGGCTTTTCACCGTCATAGTAGCCCGCTTCTTCCAGAACCGCTTCCATCCGGTCGCCGATTTGCTTGGCACCTTCTTCCGTGGAGACCTCGCCGAGCATCATCTTCGTACCCCACTCCTGCACGATCTCCGTGATCTCCGGCCATTCGGCAAAGCGCGGACGGAACTCCGGCACACCTTCCTGCCAGCTCTCCACCAGTGCCGGCACGAAGTCGTATTTCTCCGCAACGCCTTCCATCTTGTAGACGGACTGACGCGCCGGCACGCCGCCGAGCTCCAGATACTCCGCCGCATTCTCCTTCGAGGTGACCCACTGGATGAACAGCCAGGCGGCCGCCTGTTCGTTCTCATCGGCCTGCGAGGCGACGGCGAGCGAGAAACCGCCTAGCGCCGGCTTGCGACCGGCCGGACCTTCCGGCTCGGGCGCGACCGCGAGGCAATCGCCGATGGTCGAGGTCTCGGGGTCCTTCAGCGTCGAATAGAAGGACGACCACTCGGTGATCATCGCCACATCGCCCTGCGCCAGGGCGTTGACGGCCTCGGCGTGGTCATAAGCGACGATGTCTTCCGGCATGTACTGCATCAGGTCCTGCCGGAATTTGAGACCGGCCTGGCTTTCCTCCGACAGCAGGTTGGATCTGAATTCATCGTCAAGGAAGGAGCCGCCGAAGGGCCACAGCACCCGCGCGAAACTATCCGCCGACTGGGTCTCGTTGCGTTTCGACTGCAGCGCGAAGGCGTATTTGCCGTCCTTGGTCAACGCCGGGCCGTATTCGTCCTTCAGTTCGCCCCAGGTCTCCGGCGGACCATCGAAACCGGCCTCCTCCAGCATGCACTGGTTATAGAACAGAAGACCGGAATAGTTGTCGAAAGGCAGGCCGTAGAGCGTGCCGCCCCATGATCCGAAGGCATCTAGAACCAGCGGGAAGAAGTCTTCCAGATCGAGATCGGGGTCGGCGAGCGCCGGATCGTTGATGAACTTCTCGGCCGGCACGATCCACTCGTTCTCGGCGAAATTGCCGATCCACACGAGATCGACCAGCGCAATGTCGAAATCGCCGTTGGCGACGAAATCGCGCACCTGTTCGCCAAGCGCGTTCTCATAAGGCATGTCGGTAACGTTGACCTTGATGCCGGTCTTTTCCTCGAACTCCGGCAACATCTTCTTCGCTGCCTCATAACCGGGCCTAAGCAGGAAGACGACATCCACCGTCGTGCCCGCATAAGGCTGCGCGGCTTCCTCCAAGGACCAGGCGAAGGCGGTAACGGGCGAAAGCGCAAGCGCCAGGGCGGCACCCCCCGTCAGCCTCTTGATCGTTGACTTCATACTCATCTGTTTCCTCCCAGAAGCGTCATACCAATCGATCTTTACATTTACATTTTTTCATTTACATTTGTAAAAGTCAATCGCGGAAACGTCGTCGCGCCACTACGGCCGGGAGAAGCCGCAGTGGGCTGTTTCAGGCGCTCAAATGAGGGAGGAGGAGCGGGTGGCGTCCGTAAAGATGCGAAACATCAACAAGTACTACGGCGACTTCCATGCGCTGATCGGCATCGACCTGGACATTGCCGACGGCGAGTTCGTTGTCTTCGTCGGCCCTTCCGGCTGCGGAAAATCGACGCTCCTGAGAACGCTTGCTGGTTTGGAAGGCAGCTATACGGGCGCGATGGAAATCGGGGGGCAGGATATCAGCAAGGCCGCACCCTCGGACCGCGGTGTCGCGATGGTCTTTCAGTCCTACGCGCTCTATCCGCATATGAACGTGCATGACAACATGGACTTCGGCATGAAGGTCAACAACGTGCCCAGGGACGAGCGGGAAGAGCGCATCGCCAATGCCGCGCGCATCCTGCAACTCGAACCTTATCTCGATCGCAAGCCTGCGCATCTTTCCGGCGGCCAGCGCCAGCGTGTGGCCATCGGCCGAGCCATCGTGCGCCAGCCGAAGGTGTTCCTGTTCGACGAGCCCCTGTCCAATCTCGATGCCAAGCTGCGTGTGCAGATGCGCATCGAGTTGGAGAGCCTGCACAAGCAACTCGGCGCGACCATGATTTACGTCACGCACGACCAGGTGGAAGCCATGACCATGGCCGACAAGATCGTCGTCCTGAATGGCGGCCGCATCGAGCAGATCGGAACACCGATGCAGCTCTATCACACACCGGCAACACGCTTCGTCGCTGATTTCATCGGCTCGCCCTCCATGAACTTCCTGCCCGTTTTGCTGTGCGGTTCGGAAAACAGTGCTCCGGTCGGACGGTACGGCGAAACCGAGATCAGGCTTCCCGAGGGCGTGCGAGGCAAGGCTTCAGGAAATGTCACGCTCGGCGTCAGGCCGGAGCACCTGGATATTGCGCCTGCCGATGATGGACCGGGCCTTCGCACGAATGGCCGGGCACGGGTTTCGGCCGGTGCGTTGGGCGGCACGGTCGCCGTCAAGGAAACGCTTGGCGGCGAAACGATCCTCTATGTGGATACGCGCGAGGGCGATCGCGTGACCGTGAAGGTGGACGGTGATACGGCAATCGACCGAGGGGCCCCGGTGACCGTGTCCATCCCCTTTGAACGCATCCATCTGTTCGACGCCGATGGCACCACGCTGACCAACCGTGAAGGGTAAAATGAACGGACAGAGTTCCCAGCGGATTGAGCGAAAGGCGCGCGCGGAAGATGTGCGCGACCGGCGTTACGCGATCCCTGCGGTCGAACAATCGAAGGCGATAGAAACCGTAGTGGTGGGCCACAGGTGCCTGCAGGAGGTCGGGGCGGTATTTCGCCGGCATTTCGGCGCAGCGCCGGCGTTGATCGTTGCCGATGAGAACACCTATAGGGTCGCCGGTGAGGCCGTGCGCGCCACCCTTGCCGAAGCGAGCATCAACGCCGAAGCGGAGATATTGCCCGCCAGGCCACGTCTGGCACCCGATCGCCTGACTGCCGAGCGCATTGCGGCACGGATTGGAGAAATGGGCGCGGCGAACGACGGCGTTCAACCGGTCCCCCTGGCGGTCGGTTCGGGCGTTATCAACGATCTGACGCGCTACGCAGCTTTCTCCGCCGGGACCCGTTTCATGAGCGTCCCGACGGCGGCATCGATGGATGGCTACACGAGCGCCGGCGCTCCCCTGTCGGACGAGGGCTTCAAGATCACGATCCAGTGCGCCCCGCCCCGTGTCATCCTGGCGGACCTCGATGTCGTCGCCGGCGCACCGGCCAGGATGAGCGGCTGGGGCTACGGCGATCTTGCCGGCAAAGTGCCGGCAGGGGGGGACTGGCTCGTCGCCGACGCACTGGGCGTGGAAGCCCTCGATGACACGGCCTGGCCGATGGTGCAGAACGAGCTGCGCGGCTGGCTCTCGGACCCGGAGGGCGTGCGTCGTGGCGATGGCGCGGCCATCGCCGACCTGTTCATCGGGCTAGCGGTCTCGGGCGTGGCCATGGAGGTCTACGGCTCTTCGCGCCCCGCATCCGGTGCGGAGCACCAGATCGCCCATATATGGGAGATGGAGGATCTTTCTCACGAGGGGGAGAAGGTCTCCCATGGCGCCTGTGTCGCAATCGGCAGCCTGTCGATGCTGAGCCTATACGATTGGCTGCTTGACCAAGACGTTTCAGCCATAGACCCCGAGGTGGCGGCCTCTCGCGCTGCGGACTGGTCCGCCGTTGAAACGGCCATCGACGCAGCCTTCCCCAACGCCAACATCGCCCGGCGTGCCAAGGAGGAAATGCGCCAGAAATGGGTCGAGCGCGAAACCCTGGCTGGCCGCCTGGCAAGGCTGAGGGACGGCTGGCCGGCGTTGCGCGATGTACTGGCCTCCCATCTCATGCGCGAAATCGAGATGCGCGACCTTCTGGCGGCCGCCGGCGCACCGGTCACTACGCGTGAAATCGGACTTTCGCCGGAGCGGCATCGGGCGACCATACGCAATGCCCGCTGGATCCGCAGGCGCTACACCCTGCTCGACCTGCTCGCCGATGCCGGGCTTCTTGAACGCGCTGTCGAAGCCTGTTTTCCTGATGGGGCTCCGCTCTATTCCTGACTTCCGCGATTGAGGGAGGCGCATTTTGATCGATATCGCCGAGGCAGGGGCGAAAGCCACAAGTGAAATCGCGCGGTCGCTGGCGCAAATCGACGAAGACGCGGCGGCACGAGCTGTCGCCATGTGCGCCGATGCGCGGCGCATCGCACTCTACGGCGTCGGGCGCGAGGGGCTGATGATGAAGGGCTTTGCCATGCGGCTTTTCCATCTGGGCCTGGACGCGCATGTGGTGGGAGACATGACCACACCGCCGCTGGGCAGCGGCGATCTCCTAATCGTCAGCGCCGGACCCGGCTATTTCGCGACGGTCTCGGCGCTCGTGGCGACGGCGCGAGCAGCCGGCGCGAAGACCCTGTGCATCACCGCGCAGGCTGACGGTGAGAGCGCCCGCGCCTGCGATGCGGTTCTGGTCCTGCCGGCGCAGACGATGGCCGACGACACGGGCCGTGAGGCGGCCTCGGCCCTGCCCATGGGCAGCCTCTTCGAAGGCGTCGAGTATGTTGCCTTCGAACTTCTCGTCCTGGCGCTCAGGGAGCGGCTGGGCGAGAGTGCCGAAACGATGCGGGCGCGACACACGAACCTTGAATGACACACCGCCCGCCTATCCTGGTTTCGCGCCGGGCGAGGAGGTTCCTGCGCAGATGAACGAGTGGCGCAAACGTTTTTCCATCACCGGCAAGCATGCTCTCGTGACGGGCGCGAGCAAGGGTATCGGCGCGGAGATCGCGCGGGTCTTTCTCGATGCCGGCGCCGACATCGCCGCGGTCGGGCGCGACCGTGCCGGACTGGCCACGCTTAAGGAAGACGCCGCCTCTGCAGGCCGCGACCTCATCTGCATCGAAGCCGATCTTGCAGGCGCCGAGGGACCCGTTTCGGCGGCGCAAGAGGCACTGGCTCACTTCGGCACGATCGACATTCTCGTCAACTGTGCCGGCGTCGCGCATGTGGCTCCGATCTTCGATCTGTCCGTCGAGGATTGGAACACGACGATGAATGTGAACCTGCGCGCGCCTTTCCTGATCGCACGCACTGTCGCGCCTGCCATGATTGCCCAGCGCCAGGGTAAGATCGTCAACATCTCCTCGCAGACCGGCGTCGTGGCGCTGGAGGACCATGCTGCCTACGCCAGCTCAAAGGCGGCGCTCAACGCGCTGACAAAGTCCATGACCGCCGAATGGGCGCGCCACAACATCCAGATCAACGCCATATGCCCGACCGTGGTCATGACGCCCATGGGACGGCGCGTGTGGAGCCCGCCGGAAAAGAGCGGTCCCATGCTCGCCAGGACGCCGGCCGGAAGGTTCGGCGAGCCGGTCGAAATCGCCGACTGTGCCCTCTACCTGTCCTCCCCCGCTTCCGACCTGATCAACGGTGCGCTGATCATGATCGAGGGAGGCTACACCTCTCTTTGAGCAGCGCGCCGCGCCGGGTACCGTTCGGTTGCGAGACAATGCGCAGTTCGTGTGGCGGCGGAATGACGACCGGACCTTGATAAGGTCAACCTTCATCGTGAAACCGTCTGTGCAGCTTTTCGGGCCTTGAGATGCCGTAGCCTGATCGCCTCCACGGCGGCGACCGCGCGTTCGGTGGCGCGGGCGATGGTCGTATCGGCGCTCAATTGCGGTTCCTGTTCCGCAAGCCGCTGCAGACCACGAGCGGCGGCATGCTTCAGCGCCAGATTGAAGGGGCGCGCCACTGCTGAGCGGTCTAAGCTGCGGCTCCTGCGGCCGGTTCCCTGGCCACCCGAGAGTGCCGACCAGGCCTCGCGCGTCGTGGAGGGAAAGAGCTTGTGCGCTCTGAGCGGGACGTCCAGCGACTCGGCCCAGTCGGTCCACTTGAAGCGATGCACCTTTGCGATGGGTGTGACGGCCACCCACGGAGTTCGCATGGCGTCGGCCACAATCGCGCCGTGCATGGATTCGGTGATGACCAGGCGCGCGCCCTGTATCTCGCTGAGCACAGTCTCCACATCGCTCGACGGATCGACGAAGCGGATTCCAGCAAGTGCGCAGGTTTCCTTCCAATTGCCCCGGTCGAGACTCTGGAAATGCGGAATGAAAATTACAGGCGTTTCCGGCGCCGGCGGCGGAAGCTCCACCGCGCGCAAAAGCACCGCGCCATCGGTGATGACCCGGTCGCGCGGTATCTTCAGGATATCCGCCGAGCGCGGACCGCGCACGAAGGCGAACTCCC
Source organism: Chelativorans xinjiangensis (assembly GCF_009812055.1). Taxonomy (GTDB): domain Bacteria; phylum Pseudomonadota; class Alphaproteobacteria; order Rhizobiales; family Rhizobiaceae; genus Chelativorans; species Chelativorans xinjiangense. The sequence goes on from NZ_WQNH01000019.1 coordinate 49,629, forward strand.
AAAAGCCGTCATGCACGTCGGGCGGGTCGGTATAACCGCCGTAGCCAGAGCCGACGACGATCTTGTGGGCCTGTCGCGGATAGTCGTCGTAGATGATCGAGCCAATGCCGACGAAAAGCTCGCGCTCATCGTCGTCGAAGAACCCCTCCTCCAGGAGCCGTGGCCAGATATAAGCGTTGAGATCGTCGCCGAAATTGGGGATCTTGCATTGGAAGTAGGTGAGCTTCATCCACGTCTCCTGTGAGATGTCGCGGCCGACAGCACACGCGCGGGCGTTTTCGGTGCCGTCGTCACACCCATGAAGACACCCCGGAAGGCGACGACAAGGCGCCCACCTTGTGCCGGTAGCGCGGAAGCTCGCCTTTCCGTTCGATACAGCGTCGCTCAGGCACTGATGCATGAAACCTCCGACCAGTCGCCCATCCGGCGCGCTTGGGATAAGAAGAAACCGGGTTCCGCGAAAAGGCGCATGCCACAACAGGCCCATGAGGATGCCGATGAATAAACTTGCCGGCCTTTTGAAGTTGAGCAGCCGTACGGCGCCGGAGCGACGTCCAAGGCTGCGGCTGAACGAGCCGGACACCGCGATTTATGCCATCGGCGACGTACATGGCTGCCTGGAGCAGCTTTTGGATTTGGAGCAAAAGATCGTTGCGGATGCGCAAGCGCTGCCGGGCAAAAAGCTGATCGTCATGCTGGGCGACTATGTCGACCGGGGGCCAGCCTCCTCGCAAGTACTCAACCATCTGGAGGCGCGGCCGCCGGCCGGATTCGAGCGCATCTGTCTTACGGGCAACCATGAACTGCTCATGCTCGCCTACCTCGAAGGGCGCTGCGCGCTTTCGCAGTGGTTGGAACTTGGAGCCGGCACCACGCTCCTGTCTTACGGCATCGATCATGGCCGTCTGTCGCACGTCTACCGCCAGCCAAGCGAGATCGATACGGTCATCCGCAAGGCAATACCGCGCTCGCATACCGCCTTCCTCCGGTCCCTGCCGGTATTGGTCGAGACGCCGAGGGTTGTTTTCGTGCATGCCGGCTTTCGTCCCGAGGTTCCGCTCGACCGTCAATCGGACGACCAGCTTGTTTCCGTTCGCTCGGCCTTCTACGAACGCGCGCATCTGCTCGAGCGAATTGTGGTACATGGGCACACCCCGGTCTCGAAGCCGCGCCTCGAAGGCAAGCGGTGCAATATCGATACCGGCGCCTGTCTCGGAGGGCCGCTTACGGCCTTGCGCATCTGGCGGGGCAAGGGACGCTTCCTGCAAAGCCGCGCGTCCGCATCCAGGACGTCTCCTCATTCGAAGCGATCCCCGTAGTAGGCGGTGTAGCGGCCCATGTAGCCTTCCGCCCCGCCCGGCGCGGCATAGCGCGAGAGTTTCTTCATATCGGCCTTGTTGAGGATGACGCCGATCGTCTTCGAAGCGATCCGGCGCTCCGACAAGAGCGTGGAGCGCAGCAGGGCGCGCGGCGTGGCACCCCATTCGGCCACGACGATGAAGCCGTCGGCCATCGGCTCGAATGCCTTGGCGTCGATCACCGGCCCCAGCGGCGGCAGGTCGATCACGATGTAGGTGAACATGCGACGCGCCTCCTCGATGAGCCGCTGCATGCCGGGGCCCGAAAGAAGCTCGCTGGTATGCGCGAAGTGCTTGCCGTTGGCGGGTAGAATGGCGAGGTGCATGCTGCGGTCTATACGCACGTAGCTCGGCCAGTGCTTCTCGCCCATCACGGCTTCGGCAAGCCCCCCGCCGGGTGTTCCCGACAGGCTTCGGCTCAGGCCGCGGTGGCGCAGGTCTCCATCGATCAGCAATGTCTTCGCCCCGCTAGCGGCCGCGAGACAGGCGAAGTTTGCCGCGGCCGTCGTCTTGCCCTCGTCGGGAAGAACCGAAACAAAGCCGATCACCTTGCTGCTTGTACCCTGCAGCACAAGATCGGCGGAAAGCCGCGCGTTGCGCATGGTCTCGGCGAAGGATGATCCCGGCGCGTCCTTGGTGACACGCAGAATGCCGGGCGAAACCGTGATCGCCTTGTCGCCCTCCGGTTTGCTCCGGGAGTTTTTTCCTCTCCGTGCGGCCCCTTGGAGAAGCGGCAGATATCCGAGGAACTTGAGGCCCAGTGCGTCCTTGACGTCCTCGCCGGTACGGAAGAAGCGCTCCCGAAACTCCTGCAGCACCGCCACACCGCCGCCGGCGAAAAGTCCTAGGACGAGCGACATGGCGAGCACCATGGTCTTGCTGGGGCTCGAAGACCCGACCGGGTTTTCGGCTTCCGAGATCACGCGCGCCTTTGCGATCGGCAGCGAACGCTGTTGCGAGGCTTCCTCGTAGCGCGCCAGGTAGGTCTGATAGAGATTGGAGAGGGTGGTCGATCTCTGCTCGAGTTCACGCAACCTGACCATGGCCCTGCCCGTTTGTGAACTTTCATCGGCCATGGTTCCGACATTGCCGCCCAACGATTCCTCGCGGGCAAGAGCCACGTTATATTCGTTGCGATAGGACTCGGTGAGCTGTTGGAGTTCGCTGAATATCTGCCGCTCAAGCTCGGCTTGTTCGCGGTGCAGGTTGATGAGCTGCGGATGCTCCTCGCCAAAGCGATCTTCGATGTCCTCCGCGCGGCTGCTAATCGTCAGATAGCGGGATTTCAACTCATTGATGAGGGCGCTGTTGGGCTGGTCCGGGGGGATGGTGGCGTTGCGCACGGCATTCTCGGGACCGCTTTCGATGATGGACTTGTATTGCTCGTAGCGCGCGCGCGCATTTGCCGTCTCGGCTCGCGCCAGGATCAGCTGGTTGTTCAGGTCTGATAATTGCTGTTCGGAGAGCAGTTCGCCGCTGGCTGCCGTCAGCCCGTTTTCGGCCCGGAACTTCTCGACCTCGAGCGCGGCGGCCTGCGAGCTTTGCTGCAATTCGTCGAGCCGGCTCTGCAGCCACACCATGGCACGCTGAGTGGCATCGAAATTGGCTTCGAGCTGGTCGGAAAGATAGGCGTTGGCATACGCACGCGCGATAGATCCGGCCAGTTTCGGGTCGTAGGCGGTTAAAGACACTTCGAGAGCGAAACTGCGCCCGACCCGCTCGGCCGACATATATCGCTGAAGGAGGGCAGCGGCCTTGCCGATGGCCGCCTCCTCTGCCGTCGCGCCCGTCTGTGCGGGCTTTGGCGGCGCCAATATGCTCAGCGCCGCCTTGACCCTTGACTTCAACCACGCCACGGGAGCCTGCGGCGGATTGAGGAACACCTCGTTCTCGTGCAGGCCCTCGGCGAGGACGACGGTGCGGGCGAGCCGTGCGGACCTGAGAATTTCCACTTCGCTCAGGATCATGGAATCGGTCCGCATGCTGTTGGCTACGGGCTGCTCCTCTTGCGTGAATTTCGCCAGCTCCTCGTCGATCAGGATGCGGGTGACGGCGGTATAGACGGGCGGCGTAATGAGCAGATAAGCAATACCGAGCGCCAGGCCCAGCGCGGTGATGAGCGCGATCAGCCAGGCGCGCCGCCGCAGGGCGGCAAACAGAACCTCCAGATCGATGAAATTCTCTTTCTGTTCATCGCTCTGGAAGAGACTGCTGTTCAATTGCTGACTTCTTTGATGCATCAATCACCCGCATTGCCCTGCTTCGGCAATTCGCCGCCCGTCAGTTCGCGATGTTCATGCCGCGTCGCTGCGGAGTTCCTGCGCCGACACCATCTCCGTGATCGGCTCGAGCACGAGATCGCGGATGTCCGAGCGGGCGAATGCGAAAGCCACATTCGCTTGAATGAAGCCATCCTTCGATCCGCAATCGAACATCCGGCCCTTGAACGGTGCTGCGTAGAATTTCTGCGCTACCATCAGGCGATGCATCGCATCCGTCAGCTGGATTTCGTTGCCCGCGCCCCGCTGCTGATTGCCCAGGAGCGAGAAGATGTCCGGCTGAAGAATGTAACGGCCGTTGATGTAGCTGTTCGAAGGCGCCACCGACGGGTCCGGCTTTTCCACCATTTCGGTGACCTCGAATCCTGTTCCGACGGGCTTTCCCTTGCCGACGATGCCGTATTTGTGGGTCAGGGCAGGGTCGCACTCCTCGACGGAGATCACATTGCCGCCGGTCTCGGCGTAAAGCTCCATCGCGCCGGCGAGGCATCCCCGCACGCCATAGGAGACCATGTCGGGCAAAAGGACGGCGAAGGGCTCGTCACCGACCAGGTCGCGTGCACACCAGATGGCGTGCCCCAATCCGTCCGGCGATTGCTGCCGCGTGAAGCTCACCGCGCCGGCGGGAAGCTGCAGTTCATCCAGCTCGGCAAGCTGCTTCGATTTGCCGGCTCTCTTCAGCGTCTCGCTGAGTTCAGGCTGAACATCGAAATAGTCTTCGATCGCGGTCTTGTTGCGTCCGGTCACGAAGACGATGTGCTCGATGCCGGCCTCCAGTGCCTCGTCGACCGCATATTGGACGACAGGCCGGTCGACGACCGTGAGCATTTCCTTTGGTACGGATTTGGTCGCCGGCAGGAACCTCGTGCCAAGTCCCGCCACGGGGATCACTGCTTTCCTTACCTTCCGCATTGGCCTTTTTCTCCGTTCAAGATTGGACTTCCCCGTGCCCTTGCGAATTTCCCCAGCTCAGTTGCGCTGCCATGCGGCGCAGCCTGACGCCGATGGGCATGCGCAAATAGCGCAGCGCCGCGGGATCGCGAACCGCGATCCGGGCCGCCTTCAGCAGCGCCTTTTCCTTCAGGTGATGAACGACTGACAGAAAGGACGCCGCCTGACGAAGGCTCCGACTGCGTTCCCGCAGCGCCTGCCGTGCCGCCGAATCCAGATCGTACGCCTGCTCAAAGCCGGCATCGGCAGCCAGCATCGCCTCCACATGCCGCATTTCGAGAACGCGGGAGATCGACCCACCGCACACGTTATAGACGTAGCCCGCCTGCGGCTCGACTGCGCAGCGCGCACCCTTGGCAAGGGCCGCCGCCAGGAAGAGATAGTCTTCGCCGATGCGCAGGTTCTCGTCATAGCGAAGACCGTGCGCTTCAAGGAACGAGCGTTGGAAGACCGGCTTCATGTAGCCGAAATTGTACTTCGCTTTGAAAATGCGGTTCGAGCGGATGAAGTCGGCGAGGGTGAGTTGCCCGAGCTTTGCGAGATCCGGCGGGGAAAACATCATCTCGTGGCGCGCTTGGTCCCGCTCCGCTACGAAAAGATTGTCGACAACCGCCTGCGCGTCGTCCCGCTTCGCCCGCTCGACCATCCGGACAAGCCTGTCCGGCTGCATTGTGTCATCGGAGTCCAGCACCGCAATCCAATTTCCCTGCGCCTGATCCAGGCCGACATTGCGCGCGCCGCCCGGGCCGCGATTCTTGGCAAGATCGATGAGCTTTACCGACGCGTCGAGAAACGAATGGGCGATTTCCGCCGTCCGGTCATCGGAAGCATCGTTGACGACGAGAATCTCGACGGCGATCTCGCGCTGGCCCAACGCGCTGCGGATCGCACCGGCAAGCGTCGCCTCGGCATTGAAGGCAGCGATGATGATGCTGACGTCAGGCTGCATTGCCATGCTCCGCTGCCGGAGAAACGCTGCCATATTGGCGGATCTCACGCAGGCCGAGCAGGCCGGCCACTACCCCGACATGCATGGTGCCGCGCAGGATGGATGGATTCCGCCGAGCCGGGAACGGGCAGAGGACGGAAGCGACAGCGAAACAATATCCGGCCTTCAGGCTTGCAAGCCCGACTTGAGCGAGCCGCGGCACCACCACCAATCTGCCGGCCAGGAGCCGCCCGTGTGTTTGGCCCGTACGAAAGCGGCGCTTGGCCAGCCATGAAAAGCGCGCACGGCTTTCCGGCACGATCTCCTCAACCCAGGCCTCGGGCGCATAGGCGATCTTGCCGCCAGCCTCGTGAAGCCGCGTGAAGAAATCGGTATCCTCGCCGCCAGAGCGTCCGAACGCCAGGACGAAGCGCCGCCCTTTCACGAACGGCGAAGAACCCGTCAAAAGGACGTTGCATGTATAGCCCGTACGGATTTCCCCCCTTACCCAGACGGGAAATGTCGAATGGCTGCCCGCCCGCCGCATCCATCCCGGCGCACCGGGACCGTAGATCGCCCTGACCGGGCCGAGCACTGCGTCGGCGCCTGTCGCCAGAGCCCTATCCAGAAGATGTCTCAACCAGGGACGCGTGACGGTTTCATCGTCATCGATGAAAGCCAGGAAATCCCCCCTACCCGCATCGAGGCAGGCATTGCGGGCGATGGAGATATTCTGGGCGGGCGCATGGATATAGAGGAGTTCGTGTGGAAAACCTTCGGCCATGGCGTCGACGCGGTCCCGCGCGCTCGGCGTCACGTCATTGTCCGCCACGATCACCCGCAGCCTGGCGCCATGCGGCACGTCGAGCCTCGCGACGGAGGCCAGCGTGTCTGCGAGCGCATGCCTGCGGAACGTGCAGATGCAGATGTCTATCAGCAGCGGCGACGGTGCCATGGCGGATGCGGTGCTCATGTCGTCCGCTTCCCTCGTTTGCGGGAATTGAACATCTGCAGCCAGAAGCCGACAGACCATGCGAAATGCATGATCATCACGGCGATGCTGGCAAGCAGTGCGCGCGGATCGCGCTGTCCGATGCCCAGCGCCACGCCGTATGCGAGACAGATGATAACCCATAGCGAGAGCGGCACGGCCGCCCACCAGCGAAACAGCGCGAGTAATGCGCCCGCGGCAAGCGGCAGGACCATCGCCGGCAGGAGCTGCCGCAGCTTCGGCATCGCACTGTGCTTGAGGATGTTGAGGGCACGGCCCTGCCCATAGTTCAGATATTGGAGGAAAAGGCCGGCAACCGTGTCGCGCGGATAGTAGGTCATCCTGGTCTTATCGGTCAGCCAGATGCGGTACCCGGACGCGCGCAAACGGTGATCCAACTCCGCGTCCTCGTTATAGCCGAAAGTCTCGTCATAACCGCCGACGGCGCGGAAGGGCTCGATACGCATGAGAGCGTGGTGGCCATGGTCCACCCACTGCCCCTTCGCGCCTTGGCGGTGTTTCGATCCACCATTTCCAAGCCTAGAGTTCTGCGCGATGGCCGCCGCCCGCTGGAATAGGCTGCGGCCCTCGGTGAGCATCGCGACGACGACGGAATCCGCGCCCGTCGTCTCGGCCTCGGCGATCAGGCGATCACAGAAATCGTCCGGGTAGTCCGCATGGGCATCGATGCGGATCAGGCAATCGACGTCGTCGCCGACCTGCTGAACGGCAAGATTGATCGCCGCACCCTGCCGCTTCCGTTCGTTATGAAGAACGATGACGCGCGGATTTGCCTCGGCGATGCGGGCAAGGATTTCGAGGGTGCTGTCAGTGCTGCCGCCATCGGCGACGACGATCCGCATTCCCTGCCGGGCAGCCGCTGCCTCCAGTCCGTGAAGCAGGCGCTCGATATGCGCCTCCTCATTGAGACACGGTATCACCACCATGGCACGCAGCCGGCTAACGGGCCCGGCTTTGCTTGCAATTACGGGTGCTTCACAATTCATGCTGCCGCCTCCAATAACGTATCCGCGGCCCCCGCCCGCTTAAGTCCCTCAAGCCGCGCTACCAGAGCACGGCAATCCTCAAGGCCGCAGACCCAGGTTTCACTAGGTTTTGCCGTCACGCGTGCGCGATGTTCGGCGAAGGACGTTGCGTCCATCGAGCCGAGCAAAGCTGCGAGCGCATCGGCGGAAGGTTCTGAAAGCAAGAGGCCAATTCCGTGTCGTTCGAGAAACCGGCCGGTCTCGGTGCCCTCTATGGCGATCGGCACCGCGCCATGGCGGCACCCCTCATAGAGCCGGTTTGGCAACAGCCATTTCGAGTTCAGCCCATCCTCGAAGAAATCGATGGCCCAGGCGAAGTGCATTGCGCTGTAAATCGCAGCGAGATCATCCGGGTTACGGTACGGCCCTTCGAAACGCAGGTACGGCTCGGCGGCGACTGTCGCTTCGAAGTCGTCGAACTCCGAATAGGCGGGCCGGCCGCGCAACACGATCTCGAACCGCCCCTGCATACACCGCGTGAAGGCTGACAGAAGTTCGAGCGAGCGCCGGCATCGCAGCGCGCCGAACCAGCCGATCTTCCACGGCTTGCTCGGCGCCGCATCCGGTACCGAAGAAAACCGTGCGTCGCTGACCTCCAGAACCTTGTTTTCGAGGAGGAGAACCGGAGCATCGACCTGCCCGTATGGCCCGAAATACTCGCGCAAAAAGGCCGGCGAACTGGTGATGAGGAGCGCGGCGGCACGACCGAGCCGGCGCTCGGCCATGCGCATGGCAAGGCCGGCCGCGTCCTGCCTGAGCAACAACCGGTGAATGTCGAGACACTCGTAGACGATCGGGATATCGCCGCCGAATTGCGCGCGCAGCCGTCTGGCGAGAACCAGCATCTCCAGATTGCGCGCGACAATCACATCGGGCTTGCGGGTGTGCTTGAACTTCGAGCCGAGCGCCAGATTTGCGCGGGCAATCGCGGCCAGCCGTTGGGCGAACCTGCCATCATGCGTCATACCGAGGTCGATCGGCCTGGCGCCTCCGACTTCGGCGACGGGCTCGCGGTTTCGGCGGAAGCCGGCGGGCACCACGTCGGCGCCACCCGCCTGCAACATGGCCACGCGCCGCGCGGTCGCAGGGTCCGACAAGTCGTGCACGAGATAGAGGACGTGCAACATGGGCAAAATCACCGCGATCCGCCCCCCACTCAATTGTTATCGAAGATAATAGTGCAGCGCAACATCATATATCGCACTGCAGCAAACCATCCCGCCGCTGCGGTGGCTGCACCCGTCCGAGACATCAATCCAGCGCACATGCGACCGACTCCGGGAACTGACAGTCATCGCCCACTGCCGTGAAGGCGACACGCTCGACATACGCAGACAAGGTGCCTTCCGGCGGTTCGAACGTGCCCAGCCAGGACGCCATATTGTCGCTTGCCCAAAGGCTCAGATAGATCTTGGACGCGTGCGTCGGGACGAGGGCGGGATCGTTCACGTCGTGCACAAGCTCGCCGTTGATGAACCAGCGGATGCGGCCCTCCTCCCAGACGATTGCGTAGTCGTTGAAACCCTCGTTTGCGCCACCGGGGACCGGCACGAGCTTCTCATTTCCGCCCTTGCCTGAAATGTATTGGTTGAGCTGCACCTTCGAGGGATCCTTGCCCAGGAACTCGAAGTCGATCTCGTCCCAAGGTTGCTCGTGTGCCGGGCCGATATAGGTGAAGAAGGCGGTGTTCGTGCCGGAGCCGGCCGCCGCCTTGATACGGGCTTCGTAGGTGCCGTAGCTGAAGCGCTTGTTGGTCTGTATCTCGCCGCAGGCGTAGGCGCGGTCGCCGGTCTCGCGCTTGGTAAAGTCGAGCCTCAGCGTGCCGCCGGAGACCGCAACATGGTCCTTCGACCAAGTGCAGTTCTGGTGCTCACCGTTGGCCCAGCCGTCCGACACGTACCAGCGGGTGCGATCCATGCCGTCGAAATCCTCGACGAAGGAGGCCCCGCCTTCCTGCGCCTGCAATGGTCCGACGGTCCCGAAAGCGCAGAGAAACGCGAGCGGCAGGCGAGCTTGGCGAATAGGCGACTTATTCATTCTTTCACATTCTCCCGTCGATGCAGCGCATGCTTCCAGTTGCGGTTGCGCTTGTCTTCGGTCCGGCCGCAGGGTGGTTGGTATTTCGATCACAATGAGGCGAGAACTCCCCTATGGGGCCACGTGCCGATCAATCATGTGCAGGCTGAGCAACATTTCCTGATGAGGTGGAATCAGTGCCTCCTTGCCGTTTTTCCGGATCGGCGCTCGCAAGCGCGTCATGAAATGCCTTCGCGTCCATCTCGGCGCTTTCCATGAACGCAATCTGCTTTTCGAGCGCGGCAACGCGTGCGTGGTAGCGCTGCATCGCCACCGTCAGATCGTCAGCTTTCGAAGAGAGCCCCTCGCTGCCGCCGTTCTCGAAGGCTTCGAGCGCGAAAGCAGCCGAGGTTTGCGCCTTTTCGTAGCGGGCCTCGAGCCCGCTGCGCTCAGCATCGATTTCCGCGCGCAACTGGCGAAGGAATTGAACCAGCCTGTCTATGCGGCCAAGGTCGGTGTCGCGGTCGCGCTGCGGATTTCGGGTCCGGAAGCTGAGTAGTGCCATGGAGTTTCCTTCAAGGTGGAGGCAGTGGACCGTCAGCTTCTGTCAGCATCTTCCCCGACTACGGCGCGGATTTCGGCAATCTGCTCCTCTGAGAGATCCTTCTTCCAGCGGTCGAGCGATTCGGACTTGACCTCGGGCTGCGGGATCGGCTCGTCCAGCCTGAGAAACTCCTGCAGCCGCACGAGTTCCCGCGTCGTTTCGGTCTGGAGTTCGTGGTAACGCATCCGGATCATCCGATCGCCAAGCACACCCTCCAACTCATCGAGCCGGTGCAGATGCGCGCGCCATCTCACGGCGCAGCGGCCGGCAAGCGACATCCGCGCATAGTCCTCGCGATTTTCCTCGGTGACGCCAAGAAAGCGGTTCGGCACCGGGTATGCGTCCCACTTTTCCGCCCAATAGCGGACGCCCTCGTGACGCAGGCTGCTTGCCACAGTTCCGAACACGTCGCGCAGTACACCGATGAAGAGGCCGGCAGGAAAGGCTTCGGCCAGCTTCTCGGCCAGCCAGATGTTCGGATGACTTTTGTCGAGCAGCCGCTTCGGCCGCGCGCTCGCCGCTTCGAGCCGATAACGCCGCAACAGGGAAGGCAGAAGCCGGTCCTCCGCTGTCGGGTCGATGGCCATTTCGGTGACCCACTCGAAGACGGGCGGCTTTTCGATGAGGGTATGCAGCGCCGTATGCGGTTCGAGAATCCAGGCGACCCAGTGCGTGCCCGAACGTCCCGTACCGAGCACGAAGACAGGATCAGGCTGGTAGTCGGTATCGAATGCGAGGCGGGCTCGCTGACCTGCCAGACGAAGGAAATCCGCAACCCGGTCGGGACGACCGCTAGAGATGTTTTGCGGCAATTGAATCGTCATGTGATGTACTCCGTTTCATATTGCCCTCCCACCGCGCAGAACGCCACGCGGCCCATGTCGATCTCGCTCAATCCGGTATCGCCAAACGTCCTCGAAGCAGGTAGCGCGGCATCTTGGCCGAAACCGCCGATTGCCGTTGCCGGTCCCCGCGCCGGCGCATAAATCCTTCCGCCTTGTCAGCAAGGATGCCGCCGGCAATTCTCGGAAGAGACATCGGGTGTGCGCACGCATCCAGTGTCGCGGCGGCCAGCCCCGACGCGGCCTTGACGTCGAGAAACCGCCGCAGCTCGTAACGCGTGCGAACGTGGTGCGCATGGCGTTTGAAATGCTTGCTTGCTCCCTGTGGCAGGGAACGCGATTGGATAAGCGCCTGGTCTGCCTCCCACAGTCGCTTCAGATCGTCCGTGGAGTGCTGCCCGCTCAGTGAATCCGGCCGGACGACAGCGCCATAGCCGCAGGCGCGCACGACTTTGTAGCGAGCGCCTTTCACCAGCGCGCGCGCATAGAGGTCGTAATCTTCGCCGAGCCGCAACTGCTCGTCATAGCGCAGACCATGGCGCTCGAGGAAAGCACGGCGCATGACCGGCTTCAGGAAGCCGATTTCGCCGCGGCGAACACCGCGCCCGGCAATGTTGCCTTCTATGAAGGCGCGCAAATCGAGGAAGTATGGCTCCGGCGCGAAGGGCGGCACGTCCGGCTCACCGTCATCGGCGTCGATGAACATTATATTATCCGCGACGAAGTCCCAGTCGTCACCGTCGAGAAGCGCGTCGAAACGGCCTGTCAGGAAAAAATCATCCGCGTCCAGTATGGCAATCAGAGGCGCCGTGGCGTTGGCTACCGCGTGATTGCGCGCGAAAGCTGGCCCCTGGTTCTGAGGAAGTCGCAACACTTGCAGGCGGCCGGTTCCGTCATCGGACCGCCACGCCGCTGCTGCGGTGTCGTCGGTCGACGCATCGTCGACAACGATCACCTCGCCCACCTTCGTCTCGCGCAGCGCTGACGTGATGGCACGGGCAATTGTATTGGTGGCGTTCCTGGCCGCGATGACCACACACACCATCATCTCCGGAGCCGATGAACCCACGTCAACCTCGTATAACGAACGTTGGACAGTGGCTGCGCCGCATAAGGCGCCACCACGACTAATGGATCGGTTCCTCCCAGAAAGTGGAGCTAGGGTGTACGCACAAAAGGGGAATTGCAATACGGCAGAGGTATGCTGCAGCTGCAGAATTGATTGGAGCGATACTAGCCGGATAAAGGTCTTTGACTATCTATAGTTGCGACGACCTTGTCACGCCGGGAACCTGATCCGCGCTTCCGGCCGGCTTTCCGCTCTTCATTGAAGCCGCCGTTTTCTCGCCTTCTGGAGCTTTGTTGTCGCTTTCCCCGCCGCGAGACGGCCACAAGACCATTATCAGAATAGTTGCAAAATAGCCGATCTGGATAATGACGGCGCAAGCCAGCGTGGAGACGAACGTCGTCCATACAGATTGCGTCACGATATATGTCGTGATTGCAAATGCGGTAAGGGCAATGAGCATGCCACGAAGGAAAAGCGGGAAAGACATGTCTAAGCCCGGCTAAGCCTTGCGTGTTTGTGCCCGAGGCAGATCATCTCGCCTTCCTCCCGCAGCAACGCTCATGTCTTCTTGCCGCCGTCGACATCGCCGATGAGTTCCACGTCATCGACGCGGGCTCGAATACAAAGCGTCCATCACTTTATATATTGAACCAAGAGGCGTGAAGCAATACGAGGCCCCACTTCGCACAGGATTCGTAACCCCTTTTTCAGATGGAGTCCGTGCTGCGCCGCGCTTGTCGACGAAGATGGCGCCCCGCTCAATTGAACATCCTGATCTAATCTGGACTACCGCCGGTGGACAGCGACAAAAATTCGTTCTTCTCTTAATTTTATAGTAAAATACATTAATTTAACATAACATTAGTGGAATAAGTAAAGGTGATCATTTCAAAAATACATGAAAGGCACCAGTATCAGCCCTACCCGCTCAAGAGCGCAAGATATGTATCGATGCGTTAGATAATATGATTCCGATTTTATCATCCTGCCAAACTTTCATCGTGTGCTTTACATAAACAGCAGGCTATCATGCTGCATTGCAGCATTCGCCTCGCATTGACCGCCACTAAACCGACTGCCACTGACTGGGGACGTACATGAAGCATGCGACAGGGTCAGCGGATCTATCCGTTGGAATCCGATACGGCGCCGAAGCAAAGCCCGTCCTGGGAGGCGTATTCAAACGCGGCTTCGACGTCGTCGCCGCCTTGATGGCAATCCTCTTCCTAAGTCCGCTACTCATTATGCTCGCCTTGCTGGTCAAGTTCTCCGACGGCGGGCGCGTGCTTTACGCCCACCCGCGCATCGGCCGGAATGGCAACACCTTCAGATGTATGAAGTTCCGCACGATGGTCGAGAACGGCTCCGAGGTGCTCGCCGCCCATCTGAGCCAGAATCCAGCTGCCCGCGCCGAATGGAATGCGACACGCAAACTGCAGAACGACCCGCGCATCACCCGTGTGGGCGCAGTGTTGCGCAAATTGAGCCTCGATGAGCTTCCGCAGCTGCTTAATATCCTGCGCGGCGAGATGAGCTTCGTCGGCCCCCGCCCGGTGGTGCAGGACGAGCTCGACATGTACGGTCCTGCAGCAGTCTATTATCTGCAGGCGCGTCCCGGGCTGACAGGGCTCTGGCAGGTCAGCGGGCGCAACGACGTCTCTTATGGCCAGCGTGTGGATTTCGACCAGTACTATGTTGAAAACTGGTCGCTCGCCTTCGATCTGCTGATCATCATAAAGACACTGCCTGCGGTTATTTCCTCACGCGGGAGTTATTGACGCCATGCCACATCGTGCGGGTTCGTGTGCAGGAAAGGCTACATCGAAGAGGTCCATCCCACTCCTTCGCTCGCGGCTCGTTTCCGTGCTGACCATAGTTGTGACCCTTCTGCTTCCGGCGGTCGCCGGAGCCGAGGAATACCTGCTCGGGCCCATGGACAAGCTGCACATCCGGGTCGCGGAATGGCAAAGTGCCGATGCTTCCGCACGCGATTGGTCGTCGGTCAGCGGCGACTATACCGTCGGTCCGTCCGGATCCATATCGATACCCTTCATCGGGGAGCTCCCGGCAGCCGGCAAGACGACCGCAGATCTCGCCGCGACAATCGGCGACGAACTGCAACAGACGCTCGGCTTGCTCAGCCGGCCCGACGCCTCGATCGAGGTGGCAGAGTTCCGCCCTGTCTTCATTTCCGGCGATGTCCAGGCCCCCGGCAAATACGCCTATGACCCCGGCCTGACCGTGCTGAAAGCTGTCAGCTTGGCAGGCGGCCTGCGCCGCGCGCCAAATGAGGGCATGCGGGTCGAGCGCGACTACATCAACGCGCATGGGAACCATGAGGTTTTGGCCGCCGAGCGCAACAGACTGATAGCGCGCCGTGCCCGGCTGATGGCCGAAGCCGAGGACAAGGCAGCAATCGATACTCCCGAAGAGTTCGCAGGAAGCGCCGAAGGCAAGAGGCTGATCGACGAGGAGACGGCTTTCATGAAGGCGCGCGAGGAGCAGATGGAGCGCTCGCTCTCCGCGCTCGACGATCTGAAGAATCTGCTCACCGGCGAAATCGTATCTCTGGAGAAGAAGATCGCAACGCAGAACCGCCAAATCCAGCTTTCGCGGGAGGAGCTCGAGGGGATCGGCGGCCTTGCTGAGCGCGGCCTTGTGGTCAATCAACGCCTTCTCAGCGTCGAACGCTCGATTGCAGACCTGGAAGGCAAGGTTCTGGACATGGAAACCGCCAAATTGCGGGCCAGGCAGGACATCAACCGCGCGGAGCGCGATGCGGCCACGCTCCGCAACGATCGCGAGACGGAGATTGCCCAGCAGTTGCAGGAGACGGAGGCCGCGATCGAGGCGCTGGACCTGAAGATTGCGATGTATCGCGGGCTGATGGTCGAAGCCGCTTCGCTGGCACCGGAGGTGGCCCTGAGCATGGACAAGGCCGCGGCCGAGGTGAGCTACCGGATCGTGCGCACGGTTGACGAGGAAACGCAGGAAGTCGCCGCCGACGAGAACACGGCGATCCGCCCCGGCGATGTGATCAAGGTGGACGTCGTCCCGCCGTCGGTTCAGTAGCTGCAGCGCGGCTCGCCACGAAAACCGCGAAATGAAGATCCCCGTTGCCCTCTTTGTCAGCCCGGACCGAAATTTCGGATACGGGGTCGTCGCGATTGCCGTTTCGCTCTTCGTCTTTGCCTATTCGACGCGCTTCGGCAAGGTGCCGATCCTTGTCTACTATGCCCTATGGCTGCCCCTGCCCTTCATCGATCCGCGGCGCTATCTCAGGGGCAACGCGCATCTTCCGTGGATCGTCGCCTTCGGCGTCTTCGCCCTCCTTTCGACCTTCTGGTCGGCAGCACCCGGCGCGACCGCCCGGGCAGGAGTGCAATATTTAACCCATATCGCCTGCGCACTGATCGCGGCGCGCAGCGTGAGCCCGCGCACGCTGACCTTCGGCGGACTGGCCGGCGTGGCGCTGGTGCTTGCCTATTCGCTCGCCGCGGGTGGCTATCACTACGACCCGATCGATGGCTCCTATACTTTCGTCGGTGCCTTCTCCTCGAAGAACCAGCTCGGCTTCTTCGCCTCGCTCGGCATCTATCTGGCCTTCGCGGCCCTCGTCCTGCTGCGCGAGCGCCGCCTGCTCGTGGCCCCAACGCTCGTCGTCGGCGCCTTATCCGGCTACTGCCTTCTCTTCTCGCAATCCGCCACTTCCGTCATCACCGTGGCGATTGCGCTTGCCGCCGGCCTCGCCATGAACACGCTGCAGCTATTCGCGCCCATACCGCGCAAGCTGCTCTTCGCCGCCGGCGTCGCCCTTGCACTTCTCAGCTTGTTTGCCGCCCTGCAGCTCGGCGCCTTCGACGCGGTTCTTGGCGCGTTCGGCAAGGATGCAACCCTGACCGGCCGCACCTATCTCTGGTCGGAAGGCATGGCGGCTGCGCGTGAACACCCGGTACTGGGAATGGGCTATCAGGCCTATTGGGTGCACGGCTTTGCGGACGCCGAACGGCTCTGGGAAGAATTCTACATCACGGCGCGGACAGGCTTCCACTTCCACAATACCTATATCGAGACGCTCGTCGAACTGGGAACGATCGGCCTGGTCCTGCTCGTCATACTGCTGATAGGCGTTATCGCCGGCCAGACGAGCATATTGCTCGGCAACCGGCACGATCCCGCCGCGCGGCTGATGTTCGGCCTCACCGTGATGCTGCTTCTCCGCTCGCTCGCGGAGGTTGACGTGATGACGCCCTATGTCGTCGGCTCTTTCCTGCTCTACTATGCGGCAGGCACCGCCTTCGACCTCTCCCGGCGCGTCGTGCACACCGTTCCTGGCTGAACAACCGGCATCCTCTTCGCCTGTTGTTACATCGTCAAAGGGGACGCGGCGGCTTCTTCAAGCAGGCATCGCCGTGCCCTGTGAGAAAGTGCTGGAATAGACGTCGCGCAGATGTCTTCTGCGCTCTTCCCCACAACGAGCGTCGAGGGCACTACGGGGACGTTCGGAACGGCAGCCCTCATTCCGGTGCGAGCGTTATGTTGCAGCGTTTGGCGGCTGCATCGATGTGGTCTTCCAGCGCTGCGCAGGCCGTGCGGACGTCTCTCTTTTCGAGCGCGTCGACGATCAAAAGATGTTCCCTGGCGGTATCCTTAACCTTCTCGATGATCACCATCGGGGCCCATTGGCTGCCCTGAATGGCGCCCCGCATCTGCGCCTGCAGGGCTTGAAAGATGCGATTGCCGCAGCGCGCGTAGATGAGGTCATGAAAAAGGCTGTCCTGCTCGGCCGCGCTCACCGCGTTGCCGGCGTTGCCGGCAGTGCCCAGCGCGAGCGCATACGCGCGCATGGCGGCTAGATCGGTTTGCCGAAAATGTGGCGCGGCGAGCGCGAGCGCGGCCGGCTCGACCGCCTTGCGGAACTGATATACCTCCCGCAGGGAGTAGCTGTGCGGAAACCTCCAGTTCTCCCCCGGCGTGGATTTGTCCGGCACGGCGATGAAGATGCCGCGCCCCACTTCCACGCGCACGATGCCGAGCGTTTCCAGCATGGAGATACCCTCTCGCACCGACGAACGGGACGCGCCGAGCGTTGTCGCCAGGACACGCTGCGAAGGTATCTGGTCTCCGGGCTTCAAGCCATCTTCCGCTATCACCCTTTGGATCGCTTCGGCGACACGCGCCGGCACCGAGCGGTTCGTCCGTCCATTGCTGCCGTTGTTCAATTCATTGCTCATGGGAAATGACGTCTTTCTACGCGCAATTGCCTATTAATTAGGCTTGCATAAACATCAGGCACTTAATACCGTCTACTGGTCCGACCGGTCGGGCCAAAGTCTGGAACCGGAGCATCCATCAGTCAATAGCAGCAGGTTGCAAGGCCTTCGCATGGATGGTGTAGCCACAGGTGAAGACAGGATCGCGATCCGAGTAGACGCGGCAATGCTCTTTGCTGCCGGCTATCGCCTGCCAGAGCGGCTCAACCGCAGAAATCATCGCCATTCCACTGAGGGCGCCACGATGGCCCCGCAGGGGAAGGCGGCGCGTCGTCACGTGCTCGCGGCGGCGTACCGCGCAAGGGAGGAACAGAGGGGTTCAAAAGCCTAAAAACAGGGAACCACGGGCATTCGGGAGGTATGCCGGTCGTGGGTTATTCCCGACAAGGAGAACGACAATATGATCTGGAAGTTCCTGAGGGGCGCCGCCCTTGCCGCCCTGCCTGCCGCCGCGATCGCAGCGGCACCTGTCGATGCGTTTGCCGCCGGCACCTTACGCATCGGCATGACCGCATCCGACATTCCGCTGACGACCGGCCAGACCGACCAGGGCGGCGAAGGCATGCGCTTCATGGGCTATACGGTCTATGACGCACTGGTGAACTGGGATCTGAGCAGCGCCGACAAGCCTTCCGTGCTCGCACCCGGCCTTGCCGTGGAGTGGGGTGCCGACGAAGCGGACCAGACGAAGTGGACCTTCAAGCTGCGTGAGGGCGTCACGTTCCACGATGGCAGCGCGTTCAACGCCGAAGCCGTCGTGTGGAACCTGGACAAGCTGCTCAAGGAGGATTCCGAGCAGTACGATCCGCGCCAGGCCGCTCAGGGCAAGAGCCGCATTCCAGCCGTCGCGAGCTACAAGGCGGTCGACGACCTGACGCTGGAGATCGTCACCAGGGAACCGGACGCCACCCTGCCCTACCAGCTTGCCTGGATCATGATCTCCTCGCCCGCCAATTGGGAAGAGCAGGGCAAGGATTGGGAAAAGGTCGCCTCCAGCCCATCCGGCACCGGCCCGTGGAAGCTCGAATCCTTCGTGCCGCGCGAGCGCGCCGAGCTCGTTCCCAACCCGGACTACTGGGACGAGACGCGCGTGCCCAAGCTTGACCGCCTGGTGCTTTTACCGTTGCCGGAGCCGAATGCCCGCTCGGCCGCCCTCATGTCCGGCCAGGTGGACTGGATCGAGGCGCCCGCGCCCGACCTCGTGCCGGCGCTGGAAGGCAATGGCTTCCAGATTGTCTCCAACACGCTGCCGCACAACTGGACCTGGCATCTGTCGCGCATGGAAGGCTCGCCATGGAACGACGTCAACGTCCGCAAGGCCGCCAACCTGGCGATCGACCGGGAAAGCCTGAAGCAGCTTCTGGGTGGCCTGATGGTGCCGGCGAAGGGCTTCCTGCCGCCGTCGTCGCAATGGTTCGGCGAGCCTGAATTCGACGTGCGCTATGACCCGGAGGAAGCAAGGAAGCTGCTGGCGGAATCCGGCTATGGCCCCGACAACCGGCTGAAGGTGAAGGCGCTGATTTCACCCTCGGGCTCGGGCCAGATGCTGCCGCTGCCGATGAACGAGTTCATCCAGCAGAACCTGGCCGAGGTCGGCATCGATGTCGAGTTCGAGGTGGTCGAGTGGAACACCATGATCAACATCTGGCGGGCCGGCGCCGGAAGCGAGAGCGCGCTCGGCACCCAGTCGATCAACTTCTCCTACTTCATCCAGGATCCCTTCACCGGCCTGATCCGCCACCTGTCCTGCGACCTGATCGCGCCGAACGGCACCAATTGGGGCCACTATTGCGATCCGGAGATGGACGCCCTCTTCAAGGAAATCCGCACCACCTTCGATCCGGAGGCACAGGACGAGGTCCTGCGCCGCACGCACGAAAAATATGTGAACGACGCCCTCTTCCTCATGGTGACCCACGACGTGGCGCCGCGGGCCCTGAGCCCCAAGGTCAAGGGCTTCGTGCAGGCGCAGAACTGGTTCCAGGATTTTTCGCCGATCACGATCGAGGAATAGCCAGCGCTAGGCCGGTCTCCGCCGTCGTCGCGGAGGCCGGCATCCTTTCCGCATGGGCGCGTGGCGGCCGTGCGGGCATGCAGCCACCCGTTCAGGAAAACCGGCCATGCTCACCTATTTCATCCAGCGGCTTGTCTATGTGGTTCCCGTCTCGCTGGGCGTCAGCGTGTTCTGCTTCCTGCTCGTGCACATTGCGCCGGGCGATCCGCTGACGGCGGTCATGCCCATCGACGCAACGGCCGAGCAGCAGGCCGCCATGCGCGCGGCCTACGGCTTCGACAAGCCGCTGCCGGTGCAATTCCTTGTCTGGCTGGGCAATGCGCTTACGGGCGATCTCGGCAATTCCATCGCCACCGGGCGCCCGGTGGCAGGCGAAGTCATGAGGGCGGTCGGCAACACGCTGATCCTAGCCTTTGCCGCGTCGCTGATCGGCTTCTCGCTCGGCATTCTCTTCGGCTTCGTCGCCGGCTATTTCAAGGACACGCCGGTCGACCGCGCGGTGACCGCGCTGTCGATCACCGGCGTTTCGGTTCCCAATTACTGGCTGGGCATCGTGCTGGTGGTGATCTTCTCCGTCACCCTCGGCTGGCTGCCGTCCACCGGGGCCGGCCCCGGCGGCTCCAGTGCCTGGAAATGGGACGTCGAGCATCTGCGCTTCATCATCCTGCCTGCCGTGACGCTCTCCGTCGTGCCCATGGGCATCGTCGCGCGTACTGTGCGCGCGCTGGTCGGCGATATCCTGTCACAGGATTTCGTCACTGCGCTGGCGGCCAAGGGCATGGGCAGGGCGGGCATATTGCGCCATGTCATGCGCAATGTCGCGCCGACAACGCTTTCCGTGGTCGGCCTCCAGCTCGGCTACCTGCTCGGCGGATCGATCCTGATAGAGACCGTTTTCAACTGGCCGGGGACAGGCTTCCTCCTGTCCAACGCCATCTTCCAGCGCGATCTGCCGCTTCTTCAAGGCACGATCCTGGTGCTGGCGCTGTTCTTCGTGTTCGTCAACCTCCTCGTCGATCTGGTCCAGCCCCTGGTCGACCCGCGCATCAAGAGAGGGTGATGGCATGAGCGTGACTGCCGAAACGACCATGGAAATCGCACGGGAAGAGGTTTCCGGCAGTTCCAGGGGATATTGGCACGAGGTTTTCCGGCGGCTGCGCCGCGACCCGGTGGCGATGGCCTGCGGCACGCTGATCCTCCTCCTTCTCGCAGCGGTGATCCTTGCGCCCTGGCTCGCCCTGCAGGACCCGGTCACCGGAAGCATGATCCAGCGGCTGAAGCCGGTGGGAACGCCCGGCCATCTTCTGGGCACCGACGAGCTCGGACGCGACATGCTGAGCCGCCTCGTCTATGGCGGGCGGCTGACCCTTCTGCTGGGGCTCCTGCCCGTGCTCTTCGCTTTCGCGATCGGAACGGCGCTGGGCGTCTTTGCCGGCTATGTCGGCGGCATCTTCAATACGGTCATCATGCGGGTGGTGGACATATTCTTCGCCTTCCCGTCGATCCTGCTGGCGATCGCCATTTCCGGCGCGCTCGGCGCGGGCATCGTCAACAGTCTCGTCTCGCTGACCATCGTCTTCATCCCGCCGATCACCCGCGTCGCGGAGAGTGTCACAGCCTCGGTGCGTTCCCTCGAATATGTCGACGCCGCGCGCATTTCCGGGGCAGGCCCCCTGACGGTCGTGCGGGTGCACGTGCTCGGCAACGTGCTCAGCCCCATCTTCGTCTATGCGACCAGCCTGACCAGCGTCTCCATGATCCTGGCCGCCGGCCTCTCCTTCCTCGGCCTCGGCGTGCGCCCGCCCGAGCCGGAATGGGGCCTGATGCTCAACACGCTGCGCACGGCGATCTACATCGATCCGCTGATCGCCGCCCTGCCCGGCGTCATGATCTTTCTCACCTCGCTGTGCCTCAACCTCCTGAGCGACGGCCTCAGAAGCGCGATGAACGTGAAGGATTAGCCGCATGACCGACCAGCAAGGAACTGACCTGAATGCGTCGCCCGATCGTGGCGGTCCGGCACAGCCGCTCGTGATCGCCAGGGCTCTGAAGCGCTATTTCCCCATTCGCAAGGGGCTGTTCGGACGGGGGAAGGGAGCCGTCCAGGCCGTAGACGATGTTTCCTTCACCGTTCGCAAGGGCGAGACGCTCGGCATCGTCGGCGAGTCCGGCTGCGGCAAGTCGACGACGGCACGACTGCTCGTCGGACTGGCCGACATCGATTCCGGCGACCTGATCTTCGACGGCGACAAGCTCGGCGCCACACTGACGCACAGGGAGCTCTGGGCTGGCGTGCAGATGGTGTTCCAAGACAGCTATGCCTCCCTCAACCCGCGCATGACCATCGAGGACACGATCGCCTTCGGTCCGAAGATGCGCGGCGTGGCGGCCAAGCAGGCCCATGCGGCCGCGCGCGATCTCCTGGCCCGCGTCGGCCTTGCGCCGGAACGTTTCGCGGGTCGCTACCCGCACGAACTCTCGGGAGGCCAGCGCCAGCGCGTGAACATCGCCCGCGCGCTCGCCATGCGGCCACGGCTGATCATCCTGGACGAAGCGGTCTCGGCGCTCGACAAATCGGTGGAGGCGCAGGTTCTCAATCTTCTGGCCGACCTCAAGGCCGAATTTGGCCTGACCTACGTCTTCATCTCGCACGACCTGAACGTGGTTCGGTTCATCTCCGACCGGATCATGGTCATGTATCTCGGCGAGGTGGTGGAGATCGGTCCGGTGGAAAGCCTCTGGAAGAAGCGCGCCCACCCCTATACGGCCGCCCTCTTCGCCGCCATGCCCTCCATGGACCCCGACAACCGCACCGAAGTGCCGCCGCTGGCGGGCGATCCTCCGAACCCCATCAACCCGCCCTCCGGTTGCCGCTTCCACACGCGTTGCCGCTTTGCCGAGGAAGTCTGCGCGACGATGAAACCGGCCGCGAGGCCGGTTGACGGCGAGGCCGCCCACATGGCCGCGTGCCACGTTCTGGACCCGCGCTCGGGCCACACGATGGCCGGCGCGCCGGGCCTGGAGACGGCGGATGCGTGAGACCCTGTTGGAAATCTCAGGATTGAATGTCCGCTTCTCCGGTGCACGCACCGTGCACGCGGTCAATGACCTCAGCCTCAGCCTCGACACGGGCGAGGTGCTGACCATACTGGGCGAATCCGGCTCCGGAAAGAGCGTGACGCTGAAGGCCCTCTTGCGGCTTTTGCCGGAGAAGAGGACAGCAATCGGCGGCTCTATGAAACTCGACGGCATCGACGTCATGGGACTGAAAGGCCGGGCGCTTTCCGATTATCGCGGCAAGACCGTCTCCATGATCTTCCAGGAACCGGCGCTGGCGCTCGACCCGGTCTATACGATCGGCGACCAGATCGCAGAAGCGGTGCGCCGCCACACCGGGGCAAGCCGCGCGCAGGCGATGGACGTGGCGCTCGACATGCTCAAGCGGGTGCGCATTCCCTCGGCGGAGCAGCGCCTGCGGAACTATCCGCACGAGATGTCGGGCGGCATGCGTCAGCGGGCAATGGTCGCGCTCGCGCTTGCCTGCCGGCCCAGGCTGCTGCTCGCCGATGAGCCGACGACGGCGCTCGATGCGACGGTCCAGATCCAGGTGTTGCTGCTGCTGCGCGAATTGCAGAAGGAGTTCGGCATGAGCATCATATTCGTCACCCACGACATCGGCGTCGCGGTGGAGATCTCGGACCGCATCGCGGTGATGTACGCGGGCAACATCGTCGAGGAAGGTTCCGCCGCCGAAATCATCCGCGATCCGCGCCATCCCTATACGCGCGGCCTCCTGGCCGCCAATCTACACGATGCCGAACGCGGGTCGCGCCTTGAGGCCATCCCCGGCAGTCCGCCGCCCCTGGCAACGAAACCGGATCACTGCTCCTTCGCGCCGCGCTGCCCGCATGTGACGCCGGCATGTCTTAAGGCGCTGCCGCCCGTGTTCCGGCCGGGGCCCCGGCGGCGCGTCGCCTGCGTTCTCGGAGAACGCGCCTTCACAACGGCCCAACAGGTGCCCGTGCACGAAGCTGCTCAATAGGCATTTCGATGTTGCTGCAAGACGATCCTTTCCACGCCTTCGTGCCGTATCCGCCGGTCGAAGTTCCTTCCGCCGCCACCGGCCCGCTTGCCGGGCTACGCGTAGCGGTCAAGGATATCTTCGACGTCGCGGGCTATCGTACCGGATGCGGTTGCCCGCTGAAGCTCGCCGAAAGCGAGGCCAAGGTCGCGACGGCTCCCGCCATCCAGCGCGTGTTCGACGCCGGCGCCCGCTTCGTCGGCAAGACGCATACGGACGAACTGGCCTGGTCGCTCTACGGCATGAACCCACATTTCGGCACACCGGTGAACCCCGCCGCGCCGGACCGCATTCCGGGCGGCTCGTCTTCCGGCTCCGCCGTTGCCGTTGCCGCCGGCCTCGCCGATATCGGCATCGGCACGGACACGGGCGGGTCGGTGCGCGCGCCGGCCAGCTTCTGCGGCATCTGGGGCCTGCGGCCTACCCATGGCCGCATCCCGCTCGAAGGCTGCATGGAGCTTGCCGCCAGCCTCGACACATGCGGCTTCCTTGCCCGCGACGCGGTCACGATGGAAGCGGTGGGCGCAGTGATGCTCGGAGACGACAAGACCGTCCTGCCGGAAGAGCCGCGCCTTCTGCTGGCCCTGGACATGGCCGACAGACTGGCGCCCAAACAGAGAGCCATCTTCGACAGCGCCTATGCCCATCTGACTATCGAATCCGCTCCCGTCTACCCCGAAGGCGGCGCGGACGCGCTCTACGAGGCATTCCGCGACATCCAGTCGGCGGACTGCAACCGCTCGGTCGTGCCCTGGATGACGGCAGCCCGCATCCCGCTGGCGCGCGGGCTCGACCAGCGCTACGCCTATGCGCGTGCCATGACGGCGGAAAAAGAAGCCGCCACCAACGGCCTCCGTCAAGGGCTGCGGCAGAAACTGGACGCACTTCTGGGCACTGACAGCATCCTGCTTGCGCCGGCCGTCCACGACGCGCCATTCCGCCTGGATGCGCCCGATGCCGTCTTCGACGGCTACCGGCATGAAGCAATGAAACTCCTGTGCGTTGCCGGCCTGGCCGGTCTGCCGCAGCTCGTTCTGCCCGCCGGCCGGGTCGATGATGCGCCCTTCGGCGTCTCGCTGATCGGCCCACGCGGGTCGGACCGTTCGCTCATTGCGGCAGCGGCGCGCCTGATGCACCCTCGCCAATCATAGACCTGATGCGCCTCGCCGCGGCGGGAACCGGCTCAATGATGGGGATGGCGCAAACTCGGTGCAATTGAGCAGCCGCCCTTGCCAGAGGGCCGCCACCAATAATGACGGCTTCGGCACCCGACTGGGCGGCCTTCTCCACTGCCGCCTTCAGAAACGCGATCAGGCGTGCCTCCTCGGCTATCGCTTCCACAGGATCCGCCTCCGTGAAAATCGTGCCGGCGAACTGCGCAACAAGGCCCGCCCGCGCCACCCGGGCGGTAATCGCATCTTCCAGTGCGGGTGTCGTCGTAGCCACGGCGAAACGCCGGCCACCGGCGGCGGCCTCATGGAAGCTGGCTTCGCCGATCCCGCAGACTGGCACGGTGAGGCGCCGCCGTGCCTCGTCGAGCCCGGGGTCCCCGAAGGCCGCGATGATGACGCCTTCCAAAGGTTCCCGCCGCGCGAACGCTTCCTCGAGCAATGCTGATACCGCCCTGGCGCCGGCGGCAAGCGCTTCCGGTTCAGTGATCATGGATGCACCGAAAGGCGCGGTGCGACCGGCGAAGTCCAGGCCGGTCCCCGCAGAAAGCGCGATCTCGACCATTGCTGCGGTTGTCGAACCGTTGGTGTTGGGATTGACGAGAAGCACGGTCATTCGGCGGTCCTATTGATGTTCGAGCCGAGCGCGAAAGCTTCGCCCCAGAAGCACATGGCGCAGTTCGGGTCCAGTCTCTGGGCTTCCTGGAAAGAGCACCGGGCCTCGGTATGGTTGAAGGCCCAGGTCAGCCGAAGGCCCTGATCGAAATAGGCTTGCGCCTCGCTGCTGCCCGTGGTGACAGGCATCGTCATGTCGCCAAGGCCCCATAGAGCGGCGGCCTTCCAGCTTCGGTCTGTCGCCGGTGCCGGCAGCAAGGCTAACGCCCGGTTTGAAGAGCTCGGTCTTTGGCGGTGTCGCCTCGTGTGCCGACGCGCTTACCGCACGTAGGGAGGTGGCGAGCATCAAAGAGCCCGCCAGAGCGTGTAGTGAGAAGTTTGTCTTAGACTGCATTTTTCTTTCCTTTCTGGCATACCGTCCTCTTGCCGGAGCTACGGCACCGGCGCGCAGACTGTTTCAATGGTGGTGTGCGGTCTGCGGGTCAGGTCGCGACCTGACCCGCTATTTCAGCAGTTCTTGACCAGCAGCAATGCATCGCCGTCCCGATAATGGAGGCTTGGATGAGGGACGATCGGCCGCCGCGCGACCTCTCGAAAACCGCGTTTGCGATAGAAATCGAGCGCGCGCTGGTTACGCTCGAAGCAGATGAGGGAGATGCGCGGCAGACCCTTGGCGAGTGCCAGGCCGTGCACGCAATCCATCAAATCGCCCCCGATCCCCTGGCCGCGGTGAGGGGCGTGGACTGCAAGCCCTGAGTGCCTGAATCATAAAGATCGGTTGGATTTCATGGTCTTGCGAGCCGCCGCGTGAGCATGCGGATGCTGGCGATGAGAACCCA
>NZ_WQNH01000002.1 GCF_009812055.1 Chelativorans xinjiangensis
TGCTTGTCTTATGACTTTTTCCGCCGAACGGGCGAATAAGGGACCGCTGGGAGAGGGTAGCCGCCCTCCCTCAGCGGCGAGGGTCGGATCGTTGAAATGCGGACCGTTCGACGGGTCGAGCTAGAGTGAGATCGCCCTCGTCTTTCCCTTGAGGCCTGAACGGATACCCGCAGTTCGGCTGCGGACGACAAGCACAGGACAAGCGAAAGATGACCAATGATACCATCGGCGTCGACATCTCGAAAGACCATCTCGACGCCCACCGCGTGAGCGACGGCGCAAGCCGGCGTTTTGCCAATGACAGCGCCGGACATCAGGCCTTTGTGGATTGGCAGGGCGGCCTCGAAGGCGTTCATGGCGTGCGCGCCGTCTACGAGCCGACGGGCCCCTATCACAGGGCCTTCGAGCGCAGGTTGGCGGCGGCGGGCTTCGCGCTGGTCAAGGTCAACCCGCGCCAGGCAAGACGCTTCGCCGAAGCCACGGGCACGCTCGCCAAGACCGACCGGCTGGACGCCGCCATGCTGGCCCGCATGGGCGCCCTGCTTGACCTTGAGGCACGGCCGGTGCGCAGTCCGGTCCTCAGCGATCTCAAGGACCTGCACATGGCCCGCCAGGCGCTGGTGAAGAACCGCACAGCGGCGAAGAACAGGGCAAAGAACCTGACCCTTCCCATCCTCAAACGCCACAACGCCGAGCAGCTCAGGCAGATCGAGCGCCAGATGGCGGCGATCGACAAGGAGATCATGGCGCTCATCCGGGCCGACCCGGACCTCGCCCGCCGCTTCGCCATCCTCGTCTCGATCCCGGGCATCTCGGCAATCACCGCCTTCGCCCTTCTCATCGACATGCCCGAACTCGGCACGCTCTCAAATGGTCAGGCAGCTTCACTCGCCGGTCTTGCTCCCATCGCACGACAGTCCGGGACATGGACCGGCCGCGCCTTCATCCGCGGCGGCCGGGCCAATGTCCGCCAGGCGCTCTACATGCCCGCCCTCGTCGCCATGCGCTTCAATCCGGACCTCAAGGCAAAATACGACCAGCTCAAAGCGGCCGGCAAAGCCCAAAAAGTCGCCATCACAGCAATCATGCGAAAGCTCGTCCTGCTCGCAAACGCCCTGCTCAGAGACAGCCGAAAATGGACGCCTGCCCTTCCTTGACCAACACGGATACTCTAGACGAAAGCTCGTCCTGCTCGCAAACGCCCTGCTCAGAGACAGCCGAAAATGGACGCCTGCCCTTCCTTGACCAACACGGATACTCTAGAAAGTCAGCCCACAAGCTACTGATCTAGTGGGGCGATTTGTCCCGACAGATGGGTACCATCTGTCAGGATCGCACCACTAGAAGAAGCTCCTCCGCTGCCACCACCCCGTCTTGCGGGGCGCGTCCTTGCCCGTCTCTTCCGTCGAGGACACCACCGGCTCCTGGCTTTCCTGAGATGGCTCGGCGGCCTTGCGACGGGAACGGCGCGGTTTCTTGGCAGGCTCCTCGGCATCGGCCTGGCCGTTGGCCTCGGGAGCCGCTGCAGCGGTATCCGCCTGCGGGGCAGGTTCGGCAGCCGGTACCGTCTCCGCTTCGTCCTCCACCTTCTGCTTGGTGCGGCGCTGGCGCGGCTTCTTGGCCGGCTTCTCCTCGGCCACCTCCTCGCTTACCTCGGCTTGCGGGGAGGCCGCGGCTGCGACGGCGCCGGACTGAGCTTCCACGGGTTCGGCAGCGGGTTCGGCCGATGCAGTGTCGGCTTCCTCCGCCGCCGCTTCACCGGGTTCCTGCGCTTCGCGGCGGCGGCGTCCGCCTCGCTTGCCGCGGTGCCGCTTCTTGCGCTCCCCTTCGCCGTCCTCGTCCGTCGGCTCTTGCACCGCGCCATCCGGAGTTTCCTCCGGCTCCGCGCTTGTGCTCGCCTCCGCAACTGTCTCGGCGACCGGCTCTTCCCCGCCGCGGTCGCGGCCGCCACGCCGCCGGCGCCTGCGTTTGCGCTTGCGCGCCGGCGCATCGCCTTCCTCGCTGGCGGCGGAGGGCCGCTCCTCGGTCTCTTCAGGCTCCTCGCTCTCCTCCTCCACGTCCATCTCCTCAGGCTCCAGAACTGGAGGCGGCACGACGTTCAGATCCGGCAGGATCGGGCGCGTGGCGGCTTGTCCCTTGACGATCGCGTAGTGCTGGCCACCCAGTTCCTCGTCGGTTTCGACGGTGATCGTCACGCCGAAGCGGTTTTCCAGCTCGATCAGGTTGGAACGCTTGTGGTTGAGAAGGTAGAGCGCCGTGGAAGACGGCGTGCGCACGGTGATGTCGTTGCGCGCATCCTTCAGGAGAAACTCCTCGATGGAGCGCACCACCAGAAGCGCGACCGAGGATTCGGAGCGCACATGGCCGGTGCCGCCACAGTGAGGGCAGGGCTGCATGGTGCTTTCCAGCACGCTGGCCCGGATGCGCTGGCGCGACATTTCCAGGAGGCCGAAATGCGAGATGCGGCCCACCTGAATGCGGGCGCGGTCGTTCTTCAGGCACTCCTTGAGGCGTTTTTCCACCGCGCGGTTGTTGCGGTTCTCCTCCATGTCGATGAAGTCGATGACGATGAGGCCCGCAAGGTCGCGCAGGCGCAGCTGGCGCGCCACCTCTTCGGCGGCCTCCAGATTCGTCTGCAGCGCGGTGTCCTCGATGGAGTGCTCCTTGGTGGAGCGGCCCGAGTTGACGTCGATGGCGACCAGCGCTTCGGTCTGGTTGATGATGACGTAGCCGCCGGATTTCAGCGTCACCTGAGGCTGCAGCATCTTGTCGAGCTGCCCTTCGATGCCGTTGCGGGCGAAGATGGGAACCGTGTCGCGATAGGGCTGCACCACCTTGGCGTGGCTCGGCATCAGCATGCGCATGAAGTCCTTGGCCTCGCGATAGCCCTCCTCGCCGGAAACCAGGATCTCGTCGATGTCCTTGTTATAGAGGTCGCGCACGGAGCGCTTGATGAGGCTTCCCTCCTCGTAGACGAGGGCAGGGGCGATGGACTCCAGCGTCAGGCTGCGCACCTTTTCCCAAAGGCGCATGAGATAGTCGTAATCGCGCTTGACCTCCGCCTTTGTGCGGTTGGCGCCGGCGGTGCGCAGGATGACGCCCATGCCCTCCGGCACCTCGAGGTTC
This sequence comes from Chelativorans xinjiangensis, assembly GCF_009812055.1. Classification (GTDB taxonomy): domain Bacteria; phylum Pseudomonadota; class Alphaproteobacteria; order Rhizobiales; family Rhizobiaceae; genus Chelativorans; species Chelativorans xinjiangense. The sequence goes on from NZ_WQNH01000002.1 coordinate 3,127, forward strand.
TTCACCACGTCCTTCAGGCGCTTGCGGTCCTGCGCATTGGTGATCTTGCGCGAGATGCCGCCGCCGCGTGCCGTATTGGGCATCAGCACGGAATAGCGGCCGGCCAGCGACAGATAGGTGGTGAGTGCCGCTCCCTTGTTGCCGCGCTCTTCCTTGACCACCTGCACGAGCAGTATCTGCCGCCGCTTGATGACTTCCTGGATCTTGTAGTTCCGGCGCACCGGGCGCCGGCGGTTCTGCGCCTCGTCGATCGCGTCCTCGGCGCCGACCGTGTCGACCTCCTCGTCGTCGTTCGTCTCATCGTGGCCGTTGGCGGACGGCGGCACCTCTTCCGAGATCGCCTCGCCCTGCACGGCTTCGGCCTGGGCCGGAACGTCGGCGGCAGCTTCCACCTCTTCCGCTGAGGCAGGCCCATTGTCCTGCGCCTCCGCCTTGGTGCCGCGACGGCCGCTGCGGCGGCGTTTCTTGCCGCGGCCGCTGGAAGCCTGGGCTTCCTTTTCCTCGGCTTCGTCGTCGGCCTTGGCCTCGTCGGCCTCCGCCTTCAGCAACGCCTGCCGGTCGGCAACCGGAATCTGGTAGTAGTCGGGATGTATCTCGCTGAAAGCGAGGAAGCCGTGGCGGTTTCCGCCATATTCGACGAACGCAGCCTGGAGCGAGGGTTCGACGCGGGTGACCCGCGCCAGATAGATGTTTCCTCGAAGCTGCTTCTTGTCCTGTGATTCGAAATCGAACTCTTCGATACGGCTACCGCGTACGACGACGACGCGCGTTTCCTCCTGATGGGAGGCGTCTATCAGCATCTTGTTGTTGGGCATAAAGTCTTGTCTCCCCGACACGATCCGGTTGCCGGGCGGGAGGGTAATGCCTTGGTGCCGCGCCGCATCGGATTGTCATGCCGGATAATTTGAGGGCTGCCGGCCCTGGCCTCCAAGCGACAGGAAGCCCGGCCGCCGCATCCTCGCTGCGGGAGATTCGGGGACAATTCCTGAGTGCGCTTAAAGCCATCGCATTGCCTGGCAGCACCGTTTCAACCAGGATCCGACTATCGGACCCGCTACTTTGCTCTGTTTCAAGAGCCGGCGCAGGATCTCGTCCCGGCCGTTTTCCTCACGTTAAGGGTTTCGGCATCGCCGCAAACACCTTGAAGAAATCCTTTTGAACCATCGTCTTCGCCCGCGTCGCGTCGGCTTCCGAAGCATTTGCCGGGAGCCCGCGCCTCTGGTGCCAAACGGCATCCGGAGACGGGCACTGTGACGGTTCAATGCCGCTTTTATGATTTGACACGAACCATGGCAACCCTGATTCCTTCGTCGGAAGATCATGCCGACGTTGCCTTGAAGCGGTCGAAAGGTTGGGGTAACCGCGCCCTGGCAACCGTGATCAAGGGGGCTCAAGGCAGGAGTGCGCGTGTCGAACCGGCAGAACGCAGGGCGGATCGGATGGCTCCGCTTCCCTTCATATAAGGGCGGCGGGGCCAAGTTGCCACCTATGTGGCTGCTGATGCGCCTCGCGCTGGCGCTTTTCGCTGCCTTTGTGCTGGCCGATTCGGCGGCGGCAGAGGAAAATCAGCAGCCCTTCAGCGCCTATGAGTACAAGATGGCGGGCGACCAGCAGCGCACGCGCATCGTGATGCACTTCGACCGCGAACCGGACGTCAACTGGTTCCTCCTGCGCGCGCCGCACCGGCTTGTCGTCGACCTGCCGGAGACGAAATTCGCCATCGACGAGGCGGAGCTCGCCCCGCGCGGTCTCGTGGCCAAAGTGCGCTACGGCAAGATGGGCGATGGTCATTCGCGCATGATCTTCACTCTGGAAGGCTCTTTCCTGCTCGACAATCTCGCCGTGCTCAAGAACGAAACCTCGCATGGCTACCGGCTTATCGTCGACCTGGTCTCGGCCTCGGAGGAAGCCTTCGAGACGGCGATGCGCGAGCGAATCACCGCCGCACCCGATGCCGGCACGGCTACCGGCACGCCAAGACCGCGACGTGACGACGACCGCTTCACCGTTGCGATCGACCCGGGGCACGGCGGCATCGACGCCGGCGCCAACGGCGCCAACGGCACCTTGGAGAAAACGATCACGCTGGCCTTCGGCCTGGAGCTCAAGAACAAGCTCGAGGAGACGGGGGAGTACAATGTCGTTTTGACGCGCGACACGGACATCTTCCTGCGCCTCGACGAGCGCGTGCGCATTGCTCGCGAGAACGATGCCGATCTCCTGATTTCCATCCACGCCGATTCGATCCGGCTGCGCGGCTTCGGCGGCGCCACCGTCTACACCCTGTCGGACAAGGCCTCGGATGCGGAAGCGGCGGCAACGGCGGCGCGCGAGAATTTCTCGGACGCGCTCGCCGGTATCGTGATGAAGGAGGAAAAGGACGATGTTACCGACATCCTCGCCGACCTGATTCGGCGCGAAACACATGCCTTCTCCATTCACTTCGCCCGCTCGCTGATCGGAGAGCTGACGGACACGGTCAACCTGGTCAACAACCCGTTGCGTTCGGCCGGGTTCCGCGTCCTTCGCGCGCCGGACATGCCTTCGGTGCTGCTGGAACTTGGTTATCTGACCAACCCGAAGGAAGAGGAGCAGATGCGCGACGCGGACTGGCGCGCGAGGGCGGCGGCCAACATCGTCGACGCAGTCGCCGTCTTTGCGGCGGTCAAAGCCAAGGCCGGAGGGTAGCGGACACGGCGCAAGCGTGGCAAAGACACCACGCCGGCTGCTTTTTTGCCGAGAACCGGCGTTTTGATTTTGCGATCGCCCAATTTTACCCACAAGAGGCGGGCAGAGACGAGAAATGGTGATACTTTTCCTCTCCGAGACAGTGACGCAGTCATTGCAGGGGCGGAGGTGTTTGGGTCGGACCTATTCGGCCACACTGGAGCGGGCATGGTACGTCTTCTAGGATATTTCTTCGGCATCGGCGTGGTTCTGGCGCTGCTGGCGGCGGCCGGCGTCGCCATCTATGTGGGCGACATCACCAAGGACCTTCCCGACTACGAGGTGCTGGCGCGCTACGAACCGCCGGTCACGACGCGGATTCATTCTTCCGATGGCGCGCTGATGGCGGAATTTGCCCGTGAGCGGCGCCTTTATCTGCCCATCCAGGCCGTTCCCGACCGGGTGAAGGCGGCTTTCCTTTCGGCCGAGGACAAGAATTTCTACAAGCATCCCGGCATCGACCCGATCGGCCTTACGCGCGCCATCGCCACCAATATCCAGAATATCGGCTCGGGGCGCCGCCCCGTCGGCGCCTCGACCATCACCCAGCAGGTGGCCAAGAACTTCCTTCTGACGTCGGACCAGACCGTCGAGCGCAAGATCCGCGAGATGATTCTCGCCTTCCGCATCGAGCAGGCCTACTCCAAGGACCGCATTTTCGAGCTTTATCTGAACGAAATCTTCCTCGGCCTCGGCTCCTATGGCATCGCCGGCGCCGCACTCACCTACTACGACAAGTCGGTCAGCGAACTGACCATTGCCGAGGCGGCATATCTCGCCGCGCTGCCCAAGGGGCCGTCCAACTATCATCCGTTCCGCAACACGGAGCGCGCCATCGAGCGCCGGAACTGGGTGATCGATCAGATGCGGGAGAATGGCTACATCACCGCGGAAGAGGCCGAGAAGGCCAAGGCGACGGACCTTGACGTCAAGCCGCGCCAGCGAGGCAGCTACCTCTTCGCCGCCGACTACTTCACCGAAGAAGCGCGGCGCGAGATCATTGCCCGCTACGGCGAGGACGCGCTCTACGAGGGCGGGCTTTCCGTGCGTACGACGCTCGACCCCGAGCTCCAGCTTTACGCCCGCAAGGCGCTGCAGAACGGCCTCATGCGTTACGACACGCTGCGCGGCTTCCGCGGCCCGGTCGACCATATCGACATCTCCGGCGACTGGGGCGCGCCGTTGGGCGAGATGAAGTCGCTGAGCGACGTCCCCGAGTGGCGCCTGGCCGTAGTGATCGAGGCTTCCGACAGCGCAGTAACGGTCGGCCTGAAGCCCGGCCGCGAGGTCTCCGGCGCACTGTCCAAGGAGCGCGAGACCGGCACGATCGAGCTCGAGGACATGACGTGGGCGCTGCGCCACGTTGTGGATGGCACGCGGGTCAAGGCGAGTTCACCCGCCGAGGTGTTGCAACCCGGCGATGTCGTCTATGTCGAGCCGAAAGGCGGAGACGAGCCCGGCTGGATGCTGCGGCAGGTCCCGGAGATCGGCGGCGCGGTTGTTGCCATGGACCCGCATACCGGCCGTGTGCTGGCCTTGGCCGGCGGCTTCTCCTTCGCGGCATCGGAGTTCAATCGCGCCACCCAGGCGCAGCGCCAGCCGGGCTCCGCCTTCAAGCCGATCATCTATGCCGCAGCGCTCGACAATGGCTATACGCCGGCCTCGGTGGTGCTCGACGCGCCCATCACCATCCAGATCGGCAACGAGATCTGGGAGCCGAAGAACTATGGCGGCAAGTTCGCCGGGCCGTCGACCCTGCGCGCCGGCATCGAGCGCTCGCGCAACCTGATGACGGTGCGGCTGGCCAACGACATGGGCATGAACCTGGTGGCCGAATATGCCGAGCGCTTCGGCCTCTACGATAAGATGCCGCAGCATCTGGCCATGTCGCTCGGCTCCGGCGAGACCACGGTGATGCGCATGGTCTCGGCCTATGCGGTGATGGCCAACGGCGGCAAATATATCGAGCCGTCGCTGATCGACCGCATTCAGGACCGCTACGGCAAGACCGTCTACAAGCATGACCGCCGCGAGTGCGACGGCTGTAATGCCGAGACTTGGGACGGGCAGGCGGAGCCGGAACTTGCCGACAACCGCGAGCAGGTGCTCGATCCCATGACGGCCTACCAGATCACCTCCATGATGGAGGGCGTGGTCACGCGCGGCACGGCGACGACCGTTTCCGAGCTCGGCTATCCCATCGCCGGCAAGACCGGCACCACCAATGACGAGAAGGACGCCTGGTTCATCGGCTTCACTCCCGATCTCGTGGTCGGTGTCTTCATGGGCTACGACCAGCCGCGCCCGATGGGCAAGGGCTCGACCGGCGGTGGCCTGGCCGCGCCGATCTTCAAGGAGTTCATGGCCTCCGCGCTCAAGGATGCCCGCAAGGTGGAATTCCGCGTTCCCGAAGGCATGAAGGTCATTCCCATCGACCGCAAGACCGGCATGCGCGCCCAGGCCGGGCAACCGGGCGTCATCATGGAGGCCTTCAAGCCGGGCACCGGTCCTGCCGATACCTATTGGGTCATCGACATGGAGGGTGCCGGCGGTGGACCTGCCAGAACCACCTCTCCCCAGGCAAACCGCGCCATCAATACAGGGGCCGGCGGGCTCTTCTGACGCAAAACACCAGCCCTCACGGCCGTTGGCGGCGGCGCGCTCGATGGGCGCGGCCGTCGGCGCTTTACAGCCCGCGCCCGCGCCCATAAGTTCCGCTCCGATTCAAAGATCACTTCCAGGAAAGAAGAAAGCATGCGTACCGAAACGGCAAATCTGGTCGACGAAATCAGGCAGGCCATAAGCCTGCTGAGGAGGTATCTTTGACTGGGACGAGGCGGTAAAGCGGCTCGACTATCTCAACACGCGCGCCGAGGAAGCCGACCTGTGGAACGATCCGCAGGAAGCCCAGAAGCTGATGCGCGAACGCCAGTCCCTGGAAGAAAATATCAATGCTATAAACGGGTTGTCGCAATCTCTTGACGACAACATCGAGCTGATCGAGCTCGGCGAGGAAGAGGGCGACCAGGCGGTCGTTGAAGAGGCGGAAACGGCCATTCGCTCGCTGCGCGGGGAAATCTCGGCGCGGCAGATGGAGACGCTGCTTTCCGGCGAGGCGGACGGCAACGACACCTATCTGGAGGTGCACGCCGGCGCCGGCGGCACGGAAAGCCAGGACTGGGCGTCGATGCTTTTGCGCATGTACACGCGCTGGGCCGAACGCCGGAAGATGAAGGTCGAGGTCCTGGAGGTCCACGGCGGCGAGGAGGCGGGTATCAAATCCGCCACCATCCTGGTGAAGGGCCGCAACGCCTATGGCTGGCTGAAAACCGAATCGGGCGTGCACCGCCTGGTGCGCATCTCGCCTTTCGACAGCAACGCCCGCCGTCACACTTCGTTCGCCAGCGTGTGGGTCTATCCGATGATCGACGAATCGATCGAGATCGACGTCTCCGAATCCGATGTGCGTATCGACACCTACCGCGCCTCAGGCGCCGGCGGCCAGCATGTCAACACCACCGATTCGGCCGTCCGCATCACGCACCTGCCTACCGGCATCGTGGTGCAGTGCCAGAAGGAGCGCTCGCAGCACAAGAACAGGGCCACCGCCTGGGATATGCTGCGCGCGCGCCTTTACGAGGAGGAGCTGAAAAGGCGCGAGGAGGCAGCGAGCGCTACCGAGGCCTCCAAGAGCGAGATCGGCTGGGGCCACCAGATCCGCTCCTATGTGCTGCAGCCCTACCAGCTCGTGAAGGACCTGCGCACCGGCACGGAAAGCACCAATCCGCAAGAAGTGCTCGATGGCGATCTCGACGGGTTCATGAAGGCTTCGCTGTCCCAGCGCGTCAGCGGCGAGGCTGGGGAGATCGCCGACCTTGAGTAGCGCCAGCGATGAAGGCATGAAACCAAAATTGCATTTGGATGATGCGGGCGACGCGGTAGCGCGGTATAGAGCCGGATAACGTCGATGGTGGGGTGCCGAACAGCATCACGTGGTCTGACCCAAACGGATGGTACCCATCCGTTTGGAAAAATCGCACCACTAGGACACAAACGCGTCCGAAAGAGGAGGCGGGGAAGAAATGTGTGGAATCGTTGGCATCGTGGGGCACACGCCGGTCGCGCCCCTGATCGTTGATGCGCTGAAGCGGCTGGAATACCGCGGCTACGATTCGGCGGGCGTGGCGACCATCGAAGACGGCCGGCTCGACCGTAGGCGGGCGGAAGGCAAGCTGGTCAATCTGGAAAAGCTGCTTAACGGGGAGCCGCTCGGCGGGCTGATCGGCATCGGCCACACGCGCTGGGCCACCCATGGCGTTCCCAACGAGACCAACGCCCACCCGCATTTTTCCGAGGACGTCGCGATCGTCCACAACGGCATCATCGAGAATTTCGCCGAGTTGCGCGGTGAGCTCGAGGCCGAAGGCTTTCACTTCACCTCCCAGACCGACACGGAGGTGGTTGCACACCTGGTAGCGCGCGAGATGCGGCGGGGAGGCAGTCCGCAGGAGGCGGCCTTTGCCGCCTTGAAGCGCCTGAATGGCGCCTTTGCTCTGGCCATCATGTTCCGTGGCGACGAGGATCTGATCGTCGGCGCGCGCAACGGTCCGCCGCTGGCTGTCGGTCATGGCGACGGCGAGATGTATCTCGGCTCCGATGCCATAGCACTCGCGCCTTTCACCGATTCCATCACCTATCTGGAAGACGGCGACTGGGTGGTGGTGCGGCGCTCCGGCATGGAAATCTTCAACATGTCCGGCAGCAAGGTCGAACGCCTGCGCCAGCAGTCGATCGGCACAAGCCTTCTGGTCGACAAGGGCAACCACCGCCACTTCATGGAGAAGGAAATCCATGAGCAGCCGGAGGTGATCGCGCACACGCTGGCGCATTACCTGGATTTCGCCGGCGGCGGTGTAAAGGCCTTCGCCACGCCCATCGACTTCGCCAGGATCGACCGTCTGGCCATCTCGGCCTGCGGCACGGCTTATCTCGCCGGCCTCGTCGGCAAGTACTGGTTCGAACGCTACGCGCGCCTGCCGGTGGACATCGACATCGCCTCCGAGTTCCGCTACCGCGAAATGCCGCTGTCGAAAGCGAGCGCGGCGCTTTTCGTCTCGCAGTCGGGCGAAACCGCCGACACGCTGGCCTCGCTGCGCTATTGCCGTAGGGAGGGCGTGCCGATCGCGACGATCGTCAATGTGCGCGATTCCACCATGGCGCGCGAGAGCGACGGTATTTTCCCGACCCTTGCCGGGCCGGAGATCGGCGTCGCCTCGACGAAGGCCTTCACCTGCCAGCTTTCTATCTTCGCCGCCCTCGCCGTGCGTGCAGGGCTGGAGCGGGGAACGCTTTCACCGGAGGAGGCCAGAGGCCTCATACGCGCGCTGTCGGAAACGCCGCGGTATGCCGCGCAAGCGCTCAAGCTCGAAGAGCGTATCGAGAAGGTGGCGCGCGAACTCTCGCAGGTGCGCCATGTGCTTTATCTCGGCCGCGATACCAACTATCCGCTGGCCATGGAGGGGGCACTGAAGCTCAAGGAGCTTTCCTACATTCACGCCGAGGGCTATGCGGCGGGCGAACTGAAGCACGGGCCGATCGCCCTTATCGACAAGCAGATGCCGGTGATCGTCGTCGCTCCGTGCGACCGCATCTTCGAGAAGACGGTTTCCAACATGCAGGAGGTGGCCGCGCGCGGCGGGCGCATCGTCCTGATCACGGACGAGGAGGGGGCGGCCCGCGCCTCCCTCGACAGTTTCGAGACCATCATCATGCCGACGGTGCCGGAACTTATCGCGCCGATCGTCTATGCGCTGCCGGTGCAGATGCTGGCCTACCACACAGCCGTAGCCATGGGCACGGATGTTGACCAGCCGCGCAACCTTGCCAAGTCGGTGACGGTGGAATAGGAAGCGCAAACTGTCTGGACGAGAGTAGTCTTCCTCGGGTAGTCTCCGCCAGTGCCGCACCTTCCCTTCCAATCACTCGTCGTTCGAGGTCCTGCCCGGTGATTACCCGCGTGCGCAACTACTTTTTGACGGGCTTCGTCGTCACCGCGCCGCTGGCGATCACGGCGTATCTCGCCTGGTCCTTCGTCGGCTGGGTGGATTCCTGGGTGAAGCCCCTTATCCCCGCCCGCTACAATCCCGACAGCTATCTGCCCTTTGCCGTGCCGGGCTTCGGGCTGATCGTCGCGTTGGCGCTCATCACGCTTGTCGGTTTCCTGACCGCCAACATCATCGGCCGCACCATCGTCTCCTACGGAGAATATTTCCTCGGCCGCATGCCGCTCGTGCGCAACATCTACCGGGCGCTGAAGCAGATTTTGGAAACGGTGTTTTCCGAGCGCGCCCAGACCTTCAAGAAGGTCGGCCTCGTCGAATATCCGCGCAAGGGTCTATGGGCGCTGGTGTTCGTCGCAACGGAGGCGCGCGGCGAGGTGCGGCACCTCACCAATGGCGACGACAGCCCGACCATCGCCGTTTTCCTGCCGACGACGCCCAACCCCACCTCCGGCTATCTTCTTTACGTGCCGAAGGACGACATCATCGAATTGGAGATGTCGGTGGAGGACGGCGCGAAGCTGGTGATCTCGGCCGGTCTCGTCGCCCCCGAATACCAGGCGCAGACCAAGGCGCTGGCGGAGGAGGCGCTGGCCGCTCAGCCGGCGCGCAAGAGGCGCACCGCCTCGTCCTTGCCGAAAAGATAGAGCAGCACCCGCAGCGCCTTGCCACGCTCGGAAGCCAGCTCCGGATCGCGCGAAAGCACCAGCCGCGCGTCGTCGCGCGCCGTCGCCAGAAGCTCGGCATGGAACTCCAGGCGCGCCACCTGGAAACCCGGGGAACCGGATTGCCGCGTGCCCAGAAGGTCGCCTTCGCCGCGCAACCGCAGATCTTCCTCGGCAATGAGAAAGCCGTCCTCCGTCTCCCGCAGAATGGCGAGCCGGCGCTTGGCGGTCTCGCTGAGCGGCGGCTTGTAGAGGAGCACGCAGGAGGACGGCTTTTCGCCGCGCCCGACGCGGCCGCGCAGCTGATGAATCTGTGCGAGGCCAAAGCGTTCGGCGTGCTCGATGACGATGATGGTGGCGTCGGGCACGTCGACACCCACCTCGACCACCGTGGTGCCGACGAGAATGCGCGTGTCGCCTTCCCTGAAGGCGCGCATGGCTTCGTCCTTCTCACGCGCTCCCAAACGGCCGTGGACGAGGCCCACCGCCTCACCAAAGGTGCGCTTTAGGGCTGTGAAGCGGTCTTCGGCGGAAGTGAGCTCCACGGCGTCGGACTCTTCCACCAACGGGCATATCCAATAGACCTTCTGGCCCTCCGCGATGGCGCTCCGCAATCGCTCCACCAATTCGTCCAGCCGGTCCGTCGGCATGGTAACCGTGCGGATGGGTTTGCGGCCGGCGGGTTTTTCCGTGAGGCGGGAGACGTCCATGTCGCCGAACGCCGAAAGCACCAGCGTGCGCGGGATGGGGGTCGCCGTCATCACCAGCATGTCCGGCGCGTCTCCCTTGGCGCTGATGGCGAGCCGCTGGTGGACGCCGAAGCGGTGCTGCTCGTCGATCACCGCTAAGACGAGGTCGCGGAAGCGCACCGTTTCCTGGAACAGCGCATGCGTGCCGACGACGAAGGCGATCTCGCCCGAGGCAAGGCCGTCGAGCACGGCCTGCCTCTCGCGGCCTTTCTCGCGGCCGGTCAGGAGCGCGACCTTCAGCCCGGCCGCCTCGGCCAGCGGTGTGATGGTCGCAAAGTGCTGGCGGGCGAGCAGCTCCGTCGGCGCCATCAGCGCCGACTGGCCGCCGGCCTCGGCCGCCCGCGCCATGGCGATGAGGGCGACCACGGTCTTGCCGGCGCCGACGTCGCCCTGAAGCAGACGCAGCATGCGCTGCTCACGCGCCAGGTCGGCATGGATGTCGGCGACCGCCTGTTCCTGGGACGGGGTGAGCGTATAGGGCAGGGCCGCTTTGATGCGCGCGGTGATCGCGCCGTCGCCGGTGAGCGGCCTGCCGGCGAGCTTGTGCGTGCGGGCGCGCACCAGCGCCAGCGAGAGCTGGCTGGCCAGGAACTCGTCGTAGGCGATGCGGCGCCAGGGCGGGCCCTCTGGCGAGATGTTGTCGATGCGTTGCGGGTTGTGCAGGGTCTCCAGCGCCGCACCGAGCGACGGCAGGCCGAGGCGCTCCCGCAGCGACGGGTCCTGCCATTCCGGCAGGTCCGGCAGGCGGGCAAGCGCTCTGCCAATGGCGCGGCGCAAGACCTTGGCCGACAGTCCCGCCGTGAGCGGGTAGACCGGCTCCAGCGGGGGCAGGGCCTCGGCCTCCGCCGCCGGCACGATATAATCCGGGTGGACCATGGAAGGCCGGCCGTTGAACCATTCCATGCGGCCGGAGACCAGCACCTCCGCGCCCACCGGTAGCTGCCGCTCCAGATAGGCCTGGTGAGCGTGGAAGAAGGTGAGCGCGATCTCTCCCGTATCGTCGAAGGCGAAGACGCGGTAGGGCACGTTCTTCTTGCCGCGCGGGGCGGGCTGGTGGCGGTCGACCGTGAGCGCCAGCGTGACGACCGCCCCCTGCGGCGCAAGAGCAACGCCTGGCCTGTTCGTGCGGTCGATAAGCGAATGCGGCAGTACGAACAAAAGGTCGCCGACGCGCAACGGACGCGCGGTAAGATCGGCCGGCACGACATTGGCGATGAGGCCGGCGACCTTGTCGCCGACGCCTTCCAGGCTCGTTGCCGGCGCGAACAGCGGATCGAGAAGCGAGGGGCGCATGAATGTCAGCTTATGGAACAAAAGGAGCTGTGCAAGGCTGACAGCGCCGTTGTCACACGCTATATGCGCCTCGCAGACCGAAAGGCACGACGATGACCGGAACCACCCGCTCCAGCGCCGACCTCGAGCCACGCAGGCGCCGCGCGCTCGTTCGCGCATGGCGGCGCGGCATGCGCGAGATGGATCTGGTGCTGGGCGGCTTCGCCGACCGGCACATCGGCGCGCTGTCGGACGCCGAGCTTGAGGCGTTCGAGGCGCTTCTGGAGGTTCCGGACAACACGCTGCTGCCCTGGGTGACGGGGGAGAAGACCGTGCCCACGCCTTACGACACCGAGCTTTTCGCGCGGCTGCGTGCCTCCTGCGCGGTCCCCCCGCCCACCACCTGATACGGCGCGAAAAATGACAGACCTGATCGATCCCATCGGCGTTGCCCGCGGCCGAAACGGTCCCCTGACCGTCGACGGCGTTGCCGACGGCTTTGAAGCTTTCGCGCTGGCGCAGATATCGGCCGAGATCGCCCCTGAAGGGCCGCTCGTCTTCGTGCTGCGCGACGGGCAGCGCTTGCCGGCGGTCGCCGAGGCGCTGCGCTTTGCCGCCCCCGGCCTGCCGCTGCTCGAGCTGCCGGCCTGGGACTGCCTGCCCTATGACCGCGTCTCGCCAGGCACGGACACCGCCGCGCGCCGGCTCGATGCGCTGGCGGCCATGGCCGCGCTCAGGCAAAAGCCGCACCGCGCCGTGGTGCTGGTCAGCGCCAACGCGCTTTTGCAGCGCATGCCGCCGGCCGAGCACATTGAGGCGCAGGGGTTTCGTGCCAGGCCCGGCAACCAGGTGGACATGGAGGTGCTGATCGGGCGGCTCGAAAAGGGCGGCTTCGAGCGCGTGCCGACGGTGCGCGATGTCGGCCAGTTCGCCGTGCGCGGCGGCATCCTTGATCTCTTCGCGCCGGGCTGGGAGGAGGCGCTCAGGCTCGATTTCTTCGGCGATACGCTGGAATCGGTGCGCGCCTTCGACGTGGCGAGCCAGCGCACCACGGGGCAGCGCAACGGTATGTCGCTGCAGGCGATGAGCGAGGTGACGCTGACGGCCGAGACCATCAGCCGCTTCCGCCGCAACTATATCGAGGCCTTCGGCGCGCCCTCGCGCGACGACGCGCTTTATGCCGCCGTTTCCGAGGGCCGGCGCTTTGCCGGGATGGAGCACTGGCTGCCGCTCTTCCACGACCGGCTGGAGACCCTGTTCGACTATCTGCCGGAGGCGCCGGTCGTCTTCGACCATCTGGCGAAAGAGGCGCTCGGCGAGCGCCACGCGCTGATCCTCGACCACTACGAGGCGCGCCTGCGGCAAGCCTCGGGGGAGGGACTTGGCGAGGCGGTGCCCTATAAGCCGGTGGAGCCGCAAAGGCTCTATCTCGACACCGAGGAGGTGGCGCAGGGATCGCGAGAGCGCGGCCTTATCCGCCTCACTCCGTTTGCCACGCCCGATGAGGGAAGCGGCATCGTCAAGCATGCGGGCTCGCATGCCGGGCACAACTTCGCCGAGGAGCGCGCCGACCCCAACGCCAATGTGTTCGACCATGTGGTGAAGCACATCGGCGGCCTGAGGGCAGGGGGCAAGCATGTGCTGATCGCCGGCTGGAGCGAGGGCTCGGCGGAGAGGCTCGGCCAGATCCTCGCCGAGCACGGGCTGGGCAACGTCGTCCGCGTCGACAACCTGAGCGGGCTTGCCGGGCTGCGCGAGGGGCAGGCGGGGCTCGGCGTCCTGCCGTTGGAGACGGGTTTCGAGACGCAGCGCTTCGCCGTCGTCGCCGAGCAGGATATTCTGGGCGACCGCCTCGTGCGGCGCTCCACCCGCCGCAAGAAGGCGGCCGACTTCATCTCCGAGGTCAACGCGCTTTCGGCGGGCGACATTGTCGTTCACGCCGACCACGGCATAGGCCGCTTCATCGGTCTCAGGACTATTCTAGCGGCAGGCGCCCCGCACGAATGCCTGGAACTGCGCTATGCGGGCGAGGACCGGCTGTTCCTGCCGGTCGAGAATATCGAACTTCTGTCGCGCTACGGCTCCGACGCGGCGGAGACGGTGCTCGACAAGCTGGGCGGCGTCGCCTGGCAGTCGCGCAAGGCGAAGCTCAAGAAGCGCCTGCTCGAGATGGCGGGCCAGCTCATCCAGCTTGCCGCCGAGCGGCAGATGCGGCCGGGCGCCAAACTCCTGCCGCCGGACGGGCTTTACGGCGAGTTCGCCGCCCGCTTCCCCTATGACGAGACCGACGATCAGCAGGGCGCCATCGATGCCATCCTGGAGGACCTGAGCTCCGGCAGGCCGATGGACCGGCTGGTGTGCGGCGATGTCGGCTTCGGCAAGACCGAAGTCGCGCTGAGGGCAGCGTTCATTGCCGCGATGGAGGGGTTCCAGGTGGCCGTGGTCGTGCCGACGACGCTTTTGGCGCGCCAGCACTACAAGACCTTCCGCGAACGCTTCGCCGGGCTGCCGGTGCGCGTGCGGCAAGCTTCGCGGCTGGTCGGCTCGAAGGAGCTGGCGGAGACCAAGAAAGGCATTGCCGACGGTACGGTGGACATCGTGGTGGGCACGCACGCGCTGCTCGGCGCCTCGGTCAGCTTCAAGAACCTCGGCCTTCTCATCGTCGACGAGGAGCAGCATTTCGGCGTCAAGCACAAGGAGCGGCTGAAGGAGCTGAAGTCGGACGTGCACGTGCTGACACTGTCGGCAACGCCCATCCCGCGCACCTTGCAGCTTGCGCTGACGGGGGTGCGCGAACTTTCGCTGATCGCCACGCCGCCGGTCGACCGCATGGCCGTGCGCACCTTCATCTCGCCCTTCGATCCGCTGGTCATCCGCGAGACGCTTTTGCGCGAACGCTATCGCGGCGGGCAGAGCTTCTACGTGGTGCCGCGCATCTCAGACCTTGCGGAGGTGCGCGAGTTCCTGGCCGCCGAGGTGCCGGAACTGAAGGTGGCGACCGCCCATGGGCAGCTTGCGCCGGGCGAACTCGACGACATCATGAACGCCTTCTACGACGGGCAGTACGACGTGCTTCTGTCCACCACCATCGTCGAATCCGGGCTCGACATCCCGACCGCCAACACGCTGATCGTCCACCGTTCCGACATGTTCGGCCTGGCGCAGCTCTATCAGCTGCGCGGCCGCGTCGGCCGCTCCAAGGTGCGCGCCTATGCGCTGTTCACGCTGCCGGCCAACAAGACGCTGACGCCGACGGCGGAGCGGCGGCTGAAGGTGCTTCAGTCGCTCGACACGCTGGGCGCCGGCTTCCAGCTCGCCAGCCACGACCTCGACATCCGCGGCGCCGGCAACCTTCTGGGCGAGGAGCAGTCGGGGCACATCAAGGAGGTGGGTTACGAGCTCTACCAGCAGATGCTGGAGGAGGCGGTGGCCGAACTGCGCGGCACGGGCGAGGCGGCCGACACCGGCTGGTCGCCGCAGATCACCGTCGGCACGGCGGTCATGATCCCCGAACACTACGTGCCCGACCTGCAGCTTCGCCTCGGGCTCTACCGGCGGCTCGGCGAATTGGAGACGCCGGAGGAGATCGACGGTTTCGGCGCCGAACTGATCGACCGCTTCGGGACGCTGCCGGAAGAGGTGCAGCACCTCCTGAAGATCGTCTTCATCAAGGCGCTGTGCCGGCGCGCCAATGTGGAAAAGCTCGATGCCGGGCCGAAGGGCGTGGTCATCGCCTTCCGCAACCAGAATTTCGCCGAGCCGACCGAACTGGTGCGCTTCATCGGCGAGCAGGGGCAGCTTGCCAAGATCCGGCCGGACCAGAGCGTGCTCTTCGTGCGCGACTGGCCGACGGCGGCAAAGCGGCTCGCCGGGGCGGCGACGATCATGACACAGCTCGTGCGGCTGGCGGAGAAGAAGGCGGCTTGAGCAACGGCGGGAGTGTTTGCCGACCTTTTCAGCGCTCGCCGCAACGACCTTGCCCCTTGAGGGTGGGGCTATCGCATGGACGGAGTCTTTGTTCGGCTTCGCCGGACCCCCACCCTCAATCCCTCCCCTCAAGGGGGAGGGAAGCCCGGTCGAGCACGACATGATCCCCTCCCCCTTGCGGGGAGGGTTAGGGGTGGGGGTGGACGCGCTCGCGTGCCGTCGATTGGTGATTGGCCTGTCCCCGCCGCCAGGGATGCGCCGGCGCGCGTCGCCACGACCCCCAACCCCTTACCCCTCCCCATCCTGAGCTTGTCGAAGGGGGGAGGGGAGGCGCGAGCGTTGGGCCTTTCCTGGCGAAGGACGTGCCTATCCGTTGCCGCGCTTCATCCGAAGCCGGGCTATGTCAAAGAACGTGGGAAGCGGGGCGCGTTGTCCGAGCCACTCAATTTTTTTTTAGGCGCGTCCAACGCGCCCCGCCGGAGTCTGTCCCGACAGTTGGCCGATCACTCGGGCTCCCCGTCCTTCCCGGCTGCACCCAATTGGGGGCTTTGCCGGGCCGGACGAGAAGCCCTGGCGGCTTCTCCGCAATGCCGGCAACGCTGTCACCCAGCGCTCCCGGCACCGCCGGCCTGTCGCGGGCCCTCAGGCCTCCGGGTGCCGAGCCCGAAGGGAGAGGTCTCCGCCGCTCTCCCGAACACCCGGTGCGCATCCGGTTCCCGTAAGAGCGATGGGGAGGATTGTACGGGCGGCTTGGGCAGGGGGGAGTATTTTCCTGCGAAAAAAGTTGGAGAAATTATTCCGAAGCGAGGGAAACCAATGGGTTGGTGGGGAAGAAAAAATCTTTGTCGCCACATTTTATCCCCGCGCAGGCAAGGCACTGCCGGCTGAGGTGAAGGGCGCCCGCCGCCTTTCCAACGCGCGTCATCCCACCCGCGCGCGTCATCCCCACCCGCGCGCGTCATCCCGGAAAGCCGAAGGCTTGTCCGGGACCCATTCCGTGACTCGTCCACCCTCCGGCGCGCTTCGCCGGAGCTTCAGCGAGGTGAGAATGGGTCCCGGACAGTCTCCGCTTCGCTCCGACTTCCGGGATGACGCGCGCGCGGGTGGGGTGGGGTGGGGATGGGCACGTAGTACGCGCATGTCGTCGCGGCGGGGATGACGCGCGGGTGGTGGGTTTCCTTGAAATGCCGGTGCCCCTTCGCGCCCCGTGTGGGGGAGATGTCCGGCCCTTCGACAAAGCGCAGGACAGAGGGGGGCGTGAAGGGGCTGCGGGCTTGGCCGCTAGACCAGTTCATCGTTTCATGGACGGAAAACCGATTTTCTAGCTTTTCCCGGAATCCAGCTCACCGCGTGCCTTGGCCTCGGAAACCTTGCCGATCGCGTCAGCCAGCGTCTCCGGCGGCTGCGCGCCCATGAGGGCGTAGCGGCCTTCGAGGAGGAAGCAGGGGACGCCGGTTACGCCCATGCGGGAGGCGGTGGCGATCTCGGCTTCGACTTCCGTGCGGTCGGCGGGCGTGGGGAGCAACGTCTCGACCAGCGCGGCGTCCATGCCCGCCTCGCGCGCGGCCTCCAGAAGCACCGCGTGATCGCCGATATTGGCTCCTTCCTCAAAATAGAGGCGGAAGAGCCGGCGCACGATCTGGTTCTGCACATCTTCGCCGGCGGTCGCCGCCCAGCGGACGAGGCGGTGGGCGTCGAGCGTGTTGGGCGAGACCTTTATCGCCGCGAAGTCAAAGGCGATGCCGGCCGCCGCGCCGATTTCCCTGAGGCGGTCGTGCATGGCCTCGATGCGGGCCGGATCGCCGAATTTGTTGATGAGGTAATCCTGCCGGTCGCGGCCTTCGGGCGGGATGGTCGGGTCGAGCTGATAGGGGCGCCAGCGGACCGACACGCTGACCCCTTGCAGCCGGTCGAGCGCGGCTTGCAGGTTGCGCTGGCCGACATAACACCACGGGCAGACGACGTCGGAGACAACGTCGACGGCGATATCACTCGTCTCACTCATGTTCGTCGGCCTATTCCGGTTTGCGCCACCAGGCGAAAAGGTCATAGCCATTGTTCGGCGCCGTTTCGGGATGTTCCAGATAATTCCAGTAGGCGATCCACTTGTCGGTGTAGTGCTGCATGGGCACCATATAGGCGCCGGAAATGAGCAGGCGGTCGAGGGCGCGCACGGCGGCGATATAGGTTTCCTCGTCGCCCGCGTTCAGCATGGCCTTGATCATCGCATCCACCGCCGGATCGGCGACGCCGGCAAGGTTGAACGAACCTTCGGCATCGGCGGAGGATGAGCCCCAGCGGCCGATCTGCTCGATGCCCGGCGACAGCGAGCCGGAAAAGCCGACCCCGGAGATGATCATGTCGAAATCGAAGGTCTGCTTGCGCTGCTGGATCTGCGAATCGTCGAGCATGCGCAGCGATACCTCGATGCCCAACCGGCCGAGCGTGCGCTGGAACACGGCGGCGAAGCGCTCCTGCTCGGCGGAGACGATGAGGATTTCGAAGGAAAGCGGCGCGCCGTCCGCATTCCTCAGGACGCCGCCTTCCAGCCTGTAGCCGGCTTCCTGCAGCATGCCCAGCGCTTGGCGCATGGTATCGCGGTCGATCCCGGCTGCATCGTCCGCGCCCTTGCCGTAGGTGCCGTCCATCACCGCCGGCAAGACCTTGTCGGCATAGGGTTCGAGCAGGTCCTTCTCGACGCCGTTCGCCGGATTGCCCAGTGCCGAAAGCTGCGAGCCCTGCCAGTAGCTCAGCGTGCGCCGATACTCGCCGTCGAACATGTTGGTATTGACCCAGCCGAAATCATAGAGCATCGACAGCGCCCGCCGGACGGCGGGATCGGCGAATTTCCCGCGCCGCGTGTTGAAGACGAAGCCGGTGACGACCGGCGGGATCCTCGTTTCGAAGGACTTGACGACGACAGCGCCGCTGGCGGCGGCGGGAAAGTCGAAATCGCGATCGATCCGGCTTGGCTCGAGGCCGGTATACTGGGCACCGGCATAGGCCGAGCACAGCCCTTTCTTGAAGGCCTCGAACTGGGCGTTGCCGTTGAGGAAATAATCGATGTCGATGCGGTCGTAGTTGGCGAAGCCGCGCATCGAGGGCACGTCCTTGCCCCAATAGTCGGGGTTGCGCTGAAAGACGATGCGCTCGCCGGGCTTTACCGTTTCGATGGTGTAGGGGCCGCTGCCGATCACCGGCTCGAGCGTCGCCTGGTCGAAGGTCTCGCGGTCGAAAGCATGCGCCGGGGCGACCGGCGTCAAGGCGACGATGAGCGGAAACTCGCGGTCGGCCTCTTCGTTGAAGGTGAAGCGCACGCTGCGCTCGCCGGTCTTCTCGATCTTCTCGATGCGGGCCATGCGGTCGCTGTAGGGCGGGCGGCCTTTCTCGGCGAAGGTCTCGTAGGTGAAGATCACGTCCTCGGGCGTCACCGGCTGGCCGTCGGACCATTTGGCATCCGGGTTCAGATAAAATTCCGCATAGGTGCGCTCGTCGTCCATCTCGACGGATTCGGCCAAAAGCCCGTAGAGCGAGAAGGGCTCGGCATCGCTGCGGCGCATCAGCGGCTCGAAGACGAGATTGCCGAAGATGGAATCGATGACGCCGCGCGCCGTGGTGCGCATGCTCTTGAGGATGAAGGGGTTGAGATTGTCGAAGGAGCCGACCACGCAATAGGTGATCGCGCCGCCCTTCGGCGCTTGCGGGTTGGCATAGGGAAAATGCGTGAAATCGGTGGGAAGCGCCGGCTCGCCGTTCATGGCGATGCCGTGGGCGGGGGCCTCCTCGGCATGCGCGGCACCGCTGAGCGCCAGGACGGTGACGAGCGCCGGGATCAGATTTGCGCGAAACATCGTCAAAACCTCGTTCTGGGAATATGGATCGACTCGATTGCCGGAGCCGGCGCATCCTCGCGCCGAGGATGCCGTTTGTCCACGCCGGTAAGCGGATTCGCCGATGATATCGCCAATGATATCGATTGCAGGCAAGAGCGAAGCACTGGATTCGCCGGCACAGGCGTTGTAACAGGCGGGCAGGCCTTGCTGTCGCCGCATTCGGCCAACAGTTACGGTAACCAGCGCAGCCCGACGGCTGTAAATTCGAAAGGAACGGGAAAACGATGATGAGCCTGAAAGCGAGAGCGAGCTGCTTGGCGGCCGCTTTTTCCGGTACGCTCGGTCTGGCCGCCGTCGGCTACGGCAGCGCCGCATTCGCCCAGCAGGAGCCGCCCCAGGGCTGGTTCAAGGCTTGCACCAAGCAGGAGGAAGTGGATGTCTGCAACGTGCAGTTCATGCTGCGCGCGAACTCCGGCCAGCTTCTGACGAGCGTGAACCTGATCGAGGTCACGGGAAAGGTGAACCGGCGCGTGCTGCAGATCGCCGTGCCGACAGGCCGCCTCGTCCCGCCCGGCGTCGGTCTTCAGATCGATGCCGGCAACACACAGAAGGTCGACTATGCCATTTGCGTGCCGGACCGCTGCGTGGCCGAGGCCCAGCTGACCGACGAAATGGTCAATTCCTTCAAGCGCGGCTCCGAATTGACCCTGACCTCCGTCAACTTCCAGAACCAGCCGAACCCGGTCAAGGTGACCCTGCAGGGCTTCACCGGCGCCTATGACGGCGAGCCGCTGGAGCAGAGCGACCTCGACGAGCGGCAGAAGAAGCTCGAAGAGTTCGTCAGCAAGAACAACGAGGAGTTCGCCGAGAGGCTCAAGAAGGCCCAGGAGAACGCCAAGCAGCAGTCGCAGTAGGGCGATTTTCTCATCGAATGAGAGCAGGGCCCTCGGGGCCCTGTTTTCGTTTGTTTCCTGGGTGCTGGCGCCGACGCGAGGCGGCTCTGGGCCGTATCATTCCGCTCTCCTGGCGCCGCGCCCTGTCGCGCCCCCCTCTGTCCTGCCGGACATCTCCCCCACACGGGGGGAGATTGGCCGTCGCGGACGGCTTCGCCAATCGCCAGCGTTACAGGAAAGGCGCCGGAGCAAGCGGCAAGGCAATCTCCCCCCGTGTGGGGGAGATGTCCGGCCCCTTCGACAAGCTCAGGACAGAGGGGGGCGCGACGGGGCGCCGACCGCGAATGAGCCTAATGATGCTGCCGGGTGCGCGGCTCGTAGCGGCCGTCGGCGGTCTCGACGAAGAGCTCGGCAAGCTGGGGATGGCGGACCGGCTCGCCCGACTCGTCTTCAAGGAGGTTCTGTTCGGAAACGTAGGCGACGTATTCCGTCTCCTCGTTCTCGGCGAGGAGATGGTAGAACGGCTGGTTCCTGGCCGGCCGCACCTCGGCGGGAATGGCTTCGTACCACTCCTCGGTGTTGGCGAATTCCGGGTCGACGTCGAAGATGACGCCGCGAAAGGGAAATAGCCGGTGGCGAACCACCTGGCCTATTGAAAACTTCGCTGTCTTTATGTTCTGCATTTCATTCAGCCTTTGCCCCTATGTGGCGCAGCTTCAGGCACAATTCAATCCCGTACCCGTTTCCGGGGCCGCACCGCACCGATAGGCGGAAAAAAAGGGGCTTCCATGGCACATGTTGCTGGTCTCGTCCTGCCGTTTTTCGGCCTGATCTTCATCGGCTATGTTGCCGCCAGGCTCATCCGCCAGCCGATCGAGGCGCTTGGATGGATGAACATCTTCGTCGTCTACGTGGCCTTGCCGGCGCTTTTCTTCCAGCTGATCGCCGAGACGCCGGTCGAGCGTCTCACCGAGTGGCGGTACGTTGCCGGCGTGGTGCTGGCCACGTACACGGTGTTCTCGATCATGTTCCTCGTATCGGTCGCAGCGAGCCGCGGGGCGATTGCGGAGGGCACGATCAAGGGACTGGCGGCCTCCTACGGCAATATCGGCTATATGGGGCCGGGCCTGGTGCTGCTCGCCTTCGGGCCGGAGGCGGCCGTGCCCGTGGCGCTCATCTTTTCCTTCGAGAATATCGTTCACTTCACCGTCGCGCCGATGATGATGGCGATCGCCGGCGGCCAGAAGGAGGGTATGCGCAAGCTCGTCCTCGGCGTGATCAGGAGCATCGTGCTGCATCCCTTCATTCTCGCCACCGCGGCAGGTGTCGCGGCGGCATTCTTCGATTTGCAACCGCCGCTGCCGCTCGACCGCCTGCTTGAATACCTGGCGGGCGCGGCAGCCCCTTGCGCGCTCTTCGCGATGGGCGTGACGCTGGCGCTGAGGCCGATCCGGCGCGTGCCGCGCGAACTCGGCGCCATCAGCCTCTTGAAGCTCGTCGTTCATCCGCTGCTTTGCTATGTCCTGCTCAGCCTCATCGGCGACTTCCCGGAGACCTGGCTTTACACCGCCGTCCTCATGGCGGCGCTGCCGACGGCGACCAATGTCTACGTCATCGCCCAGCATTACGGGGTGTGGGTGGAGCGCGCCTCGGCGAGCGTGCTCATAACGACGGGCCTTTCGGTGCTCACCGTTACCGGGCTGCTTTATGCGATCACCAACGGCTATATTCCGCCCGACCTTTTTCCCTAGACCAGTTCATCGTTTCACGGAATCGATGAACTGGTCTAACTCTTTGTTTTGTCGCAATTTCGGACGGAAAACCAGTTTCCACTTTTCCTGGAATTGCTCTAACAACCCCCTGCCTCAGGCGCGGCGTCCGGCCGACAGAAGCGCGGAAAAGCCGCTGCCGGGGCGCATGCCCTCGCGCATGAAGAAGCCGCGCAGGAAGGGCGCGCTGCCGAGGAGGCCGAGACCTGCGCTTCTGGCAAGCTGGGCGGGAATGAGGGAGGAGAGCAGCGAGGCGTTGAAGAGGTTGACGGCGCTCGAGCGCGCCAGGATATCGGGGCGGCGGCGCATGTCGTAGAGGGCGAGGGCGGCGAGCGCGCCGGGATCGGCCGGGTGCGTTTTCACCACCCCGGCAAGGTCCACGACGTCGCGGATGCTGAGATTGAGGCCTTGCGCGGTGATCGGCGGGAAGACGTGGGCGGCCTCGCCGACAAGGGCGATGCGCCTTGCCGCAAAGCGCGCCGGCAGGGCGGAGGAGAGGGGATAGACCTGGCGGCCGGGCTCCACCGTCACCTTGCCGAGGAAGGACTGCAGGCGCCTCTCCAGGCGCTCGGACAGCGCCGCCTCGTCGAGGGCCGCCAGTTCCTCGGCCTCTTCGGGCCGCGTCACCCAGACGAGGCTCGAGCGGAAGCCGCCGGGGAGCGGCACCTGCGTGCACGGGCCGTGCTCGGTGTGGAACTCGGTCGAGGTGAATTCGTGATGCCGTGCATGGCCGAAATTGAGCACCAGCGCGCTCTGCGGCAGGCGCCGCGTGTGGGCGGAGATGCCGGCGGCCGCGCGGGCGGGGGAGTTGCGCCCGTCGGCGGCGACGACAAGCGCGGCGTTGACGCTCGTGCCGTCGGCGAGCCGCGCGGAGACGGTTTGCGGACCGGGCCGCCATTCCTCCACCAGGCTCTCGTGCCAGGAGATGCGGGTGTTCCCGCGCGCCGCGTCGGCCAGCGCCGCGTTGAGACGGGCGTTGGGGATGTTGAGGCCGAACGCCTCCTCGCCGATCTCGGCGGCGCGGAAGGTGACGGTCGGGCTGCGGATCAGCCTTTGCGTGGCGTCGACCACGCGCATGGTGGCAAGGGGGGCGGCATCTTCGCGCAGCATATCGCCGAGACCGAGCCCCTCTAGGAACTCCACCGCCGGGCGCATCAGCGCCGTCGTGCGCTGGTCCGTCAGGACGGGCGGCGGGCCCGCCAGCACAACGTGCTGGTCGAGCGCGGCAAGCGCCAGGGCCGCGGCAAGGCCCGCCGGGCCGGTGCCCGCCACAAGTATCGTCCCGTCCCGCTCGTCGTTCGCATCCTTGCTCAACAGGGGCTTTCCTCTCGATGATCCGTCCGCACATATAAGACAGGCACGGGAAGACGATCAACGTGCGAAGGCGCCGCAGCCGCTGCGGCCGTGGCATTTGGTTTTCCACACGGTTTGCCGGCATGATACTGCATGCGGCGGCATGAGCCGTGCTAGTGGTCTGCCCCAAACAGATGGTACCCATCCGTTTGGAAAAGCCGGCCCACAAGCTATTAATCTGGTGGGGCGATTTGTCCTGACAGATGGGTACCATCTGTCAGGATCGCGCCACTAGTGCGTTTGCCAGACGGCGAAACTTGCGCCGGAAAGGGGCAGAGGATGACCGGGCACGGCTTTGCCATTCAAGGATGGGCCATTCAAGGACGGGCCATTCAAGGACGGGCCATTCAGGGACGGGCCATTCAGGGACGGGCCATTCAGGGACGGGCCATTCAGGGACGGTCGGCGAGGGCGACGCGCACATGCGCTCGCCCGGATGGGCGCCGGCCATGAAGAAGCCCGCCATGAGGAAGCCCGCCATGAGGAAGAAAGTAACGGCGCCGCAGGCGAAGGCCTTTTCCGTCCATCTTTTGACCGCCTCCGGCTCGTTCCTCGCCTTCCTGTCGCTGGTGGCGGCGAGCGAGGAGCGCTGGACGGCGATGTTCTGGTGGCTGGGGCTGGCGCTTCTGGTCGACGGCATCGACGGGCCGATCGCCCGCAAGCTCGAGGTCAAGGACGTGCTGCCGACCTGGTCCGGCGACATGCTGGACAACATCATCGACTACGTGACCTACGTCCTCATCCCGGCCTTCGCGCTCTACCAGAGCGGCTTCATGGGCGAGGGGCTTTCCTTCCTGTCGGCCGCCATCATCGTGGTGTCGAGCGCCATCTACTATGCCGACACGGGCATCAAGACGACGGAGAACTTCTTCAAGGGCTTTCCGGTCGTCTGGAACATGATCGTCTTCACTCTGTTCGTCATCGGAACGGGCGAATATCTTTCCTTTGCGGTGGTGGTGGTGTCGGCGGTGCTGACCTTCGTGCCGATCCACTTCCTGCATCCGGTGCGGGTGCGGCGGCTCAGGCCGCTGAACCTCGGCATCTTCCTGGCCTGGTGCGCCTTCGGCGCCGCCGCCCTGTTGCAGGACATGCAGGCCACCCTCATCGTGAAGGTCGGTATCGGACTGACGGGCATCTATCTCTACGTCATCGGCGCGGTGATGCAGGCAATGCCGCAGCTTGGAAAAAAGGAGGCTTGACGATGGTTAAGGCAATCCGTGTGCATGAGACGGGCGGGCCGCAGGTTCTGCGCTTCGAGGACTACGATCCCGGAAAACCGGGCGCCGGCGAGGTGCTGATCGAGCACAAGGCGATCGGCCTCAACTTCATCGACATCTACTTCCGCACCGGGCTCTACAAGGCGGAAACGCCCTTCGTTCCCGGCGGGGAGGGGGCGGGCGTGGTGATCGAGACGGGCGAGGGCGTCGACGATCTGAAGCCGGGAGACCGCGTCGCCTACTTAACGAGGGGCGGCGGCTATGCGGAGCGGCGGCTGATGCCGGCCGACCGGCTGGTGCGTGTGCCCGACGGCATCTCCGACGAGCAGGCGGCGGCGATGATGCTGAAGGGCATGACCGCGTGGTATCTCCTGCGCCGCACCTACAAGGTCGGGGCCGGCGACACGATCCTCTACCACGCGGCGGCCGGTGGCGTCGGGCTCTTCCTCGGCCAGTGGGCCAAGCATCTGGGCGCGACGGTCATCGGCACGGCGAGCTCGCATGAAAAAGCGGAGCTTGCGCGCGCCCACGGCTTCGACCATGTGATCGATTATACGAAAGAGGATTTCGTGGCGGCCGTGCGGGAGATCACCGATGGGCGCATGTGCGACGTCGTCTACGATTCGGTCGGCAAGGACACGTTTCCCGCCTCCCTCGATTGCCTGAGGCCGCTCGGCATGTTCGTCAGCTTCGGCCAGTCCTCCGGTCCCATTCCCCCTTTCGACATCGCTCTTTTAGGCCAGAAAGGCTCGCTCTTCGCCACGCGGCCAAGCATCTTCAACTACGTCGCGGCAAAGAAGGATCTTAAGGATGCGGCCGGCGAGCTGTTTTCAGTCGTCGGCTCGGGCGCGGTGAAGGTGACGATCAACCAGCGCTACAAGCTGTCGGAGGCGGCACTGGCGCATGAAGACCTGGAGGGGCGGCGCACGACGGGCGCGAGCGTGCTTGTACCTTAAGGGAGGGAGCTGGCGCCTAGCGCCCTCGTGGTTCGACAAGCTCACCATGAGGGCTACTGAAACCTCCTCACCATTGAGGACTACTGCAGCCTACTCACCATTGAGGGCTATTGCTGCCTCCTCACCACGCTACTGCAGCCTCGGCGCGCTTCGGTGCTGAAGCCGAGTGGCTGCCAATACAGGCATACACGCTGACTTGGCCACAAGCGGCGAGGTTCAGCAGCCCTCATGGTGAGCTTGTCGAACCACGAGGGCGCTTGGCGCCAGCAGCGCCGCAGCTGTAAGCGATGCCATGAGGTGTGGAAAAACTTGAAGCTGTTTCAATCGGGCCAAGCCTATTGCAACGCAATCTTGCGCGCCTACGATGGCTGTGGGAACTAAGAACAAAATAATGAACGGCTGAATGGGAGGTGTTGTGTCGGCAACACGCGAGAACCGGGCCGGCAACCTGCTCGACGTCCGGGGCCTGACGAAGCTCTTCGGATCGCTGAAGGCGTGCGACGGTATCGATCTGACGATCGACCGCGGCGAGATTCATGCGCTTCTGGGCGAGAACGGGGCCGGCAAGTCCACCTTCGTGAAAATGCTGTTCGGTGCGCTGGAGCCGGCGGCGGGCACCATCCGGTGGAAGGGCGAAGAGGTGAGGATCGCCAGCCCGGGCGACGCGCGCAAGCTCGGCATCGGCATGGTGTTCCAGCACTTTTCGCTGTTCGACGCCCTGACGGCGGCGGAGAACATCATGCTGTCGCTGGACGATCCGGCGCCCGCGGGCGCCGTTGCGGCCCGCGCGCGCGAGCTTTCCGAGGCCTACGGCCTGCCGCTCGATCCGAACGCGCATGTCGGCGATCTTTCCGTGGGCGAGCGGCAGCGCATCGAGATCATCCGCTGCCTCCTGCAGAACCCGGAGCTCATCATCCTCGACGAGCCAACGTCGGTGCTGACGCCGCAGGAGGCGGACAGGCTGTTCGACACGCTTGCGAGGCTGAAGGCAGAGGGGCGCTCCATCCTCTACATCTCGCACCGGCTCGAGGAGGTGAAGCGCATCTGCGACCGGGCGACGGTGCTGCGCCAGGGCCGGGTGATCGCCCATTGCGACCCGCGCCGCGAGACCGCCTCCTCGCTGGCGCGCATGATGGTGGGCGACGAGGTGCAGGCCGTCGTGCGCGAGAAGCCTTCGGCTGCGCGCGAGGCGCTCCTGGAAGTGCGGGCACTGAGCCGCAAGGCCGGCCATCCCTTTGCCGTCTCGCTTTCCGATATCGATCTTGCCGTGCATGCGGGAGAGGTGCTCGGGATCGCCGGCGTGGCCGGCAACGGGCAGGGCGAGTTCTTCGAGGCGGTTTCCGGCGAGGTGCTGCAGGAAAAGGCCGACGCCGTGCGCATCCGCGGCAAGGATGCCGGAAGGCAGGACATTTCCGGCCGCCGGCTGATGGGAGCGGCCTTCGTGCCGGAGGAGCGCCTCGGCCACGCCGCCGCCCCGCTGATGACGCTTTCCCAAAACCTTCTGCTCTCGCGCTGCCGCACGGACGCCCGCGCCTTCCTGTCGCGCCTGGGCATCATTCGACAAGGCGCGGTGGCCAAGGCCGCCAAGCGCATCGCCGATGCGATGGACGTGCGCAAGGCCGGCGAGGACCCGGAAGCGGCAGCGCTTTCGGGCGGCAACCTGCAGAAATTCGTCATCGGGCGCGAGCTCGACCGCGCGCCCATGGTCATGGTCGTCAACCAGCCGACCTGGGGGGTGGACGCCGGGGCGGCGGCGCGCATCCGCCAGGCGCTCATCGACCTTTCGAAGGGCGGCTCGGCGGTCCTCGTCATCAGCCAGGACCTCGATGAGCTGTTCGAGATCTGCGATGCTATCGCCGTCATGCATCACGGGCGGCTTTCGGCGCCCATTCCGATAGGCGAGGCGACCTATGAGAAGGTGGGGCTGCTGATGGGCGGCGCGAGGCCGGAGGCCGCCGAGCCGATGCTGGAGGCGGTGTGATGCGCGTCGAACTCGTCAAGCGGCCGCAGCAGTCGGCGCTCTTCAGCGCGCTTTCGCCCTTCATCGCGCTGCTTCTCACGCTTTTGGCCGGCGCCGTCATGTTCCTGTTCCTCGGCAAGAATCCGGCCGATGCGCTGTACTATTTCTTCATCGAGCCGCTTCTGGAGACGTGGTCGCTGCACGAGCTGGCGGTCAAGGCGGCACCGTTGATCCTGATCGGGGTGGGGCTTTCCATCTGCTACCTCTCCAACAACTGGAACATCGGCGCGGAGGGCCAGTTCATCATCGGCGCCATCGCCGGCTCCATCCTGCCGGTCGCCTTTCCCGGCTTCCAATCGCCGATCGTGCTGCCGTTGATGCTCCTGATGGGGATCGTCGGCGGGGCCGCCTATGCCGGCATACCGGCATGGCTCAAGGCACGCTTCGGCACCAACGAGATCCTCACCAGCCTGATGCTGGTCTATGTGGCGCAGCTTTTCCTCGACTGGCTGGTGCGCGGGCCGTGGCGCAACCCGGAAGGCTTCAACTTTCCCGAGACGCGCAATTTCCACGCTTACGCCGTCCTGCCGGAGATCTGGCCGGCCTCGGGCCGCGCCCACTGGGGCTTCGTCTTCGCGATCCTCGCGGCACTCGTGCTGTGGTTCGTCCTGTCGCGCACGTTGAAGGGGTTCGAGGTGAAGCTGATCGGCCAGAGCCCGCGCGCGGGGCGGTTTGCCGGATTCTCGCGGTCGCGCATGATCATCTTCGCCTTCCTGGTCTCCGGCGCGCTCGCCGGGCTTGCCGGCATCAGCGAGGTTTCCGGCGCCATCGGCCAGCTGCGCCCGGCGATCTCGCCGGGCTACGGCTTCACGGCGATCATCGTCGCCTTCCTGGGACGGCTGAACCCGCTCGGCATCATCGCGGCCGGCCTTGTGCTGGCGCTGTCCTATCTGGGCGGCGAGGCGGCGCAGATTTCCATCGGCGTGTCCGACAAGGTGGCGCGCGCCTTCCAGGGCATGCTTTTGTTCTTCGTGCTCGCCTGCGACACGCTCATCCACTATCGCATCCGCATTTCCCGCCGCGTGGTGGCGGCGAAGCCGATAAAGGCGCCGGCCGGCCATGCTTGAATCGATCCTGATCACCATCGCGACAGCCGCCACACCGCTTCTCATCGCCGCCATGGGCGAACTGGTCGTGGAACGCTCCGGCGTGCTCAATCTCGGTGTCGAGGGCATGATGATCATGGGTGCGATCACCGGCTTTGCCGTGGCGCTCACCACCGGCTCGGTCTGGCTCGGCGTGTTCGCGGCGATCTTGGTGGGGGCGGCCTTCGCGCTCATCTTCGGCTTCCTCACGCTTTCGCTCGTCACCAACCAGGTGGCGACGGGCCTGGCGCTGACGCTGTTCGGTCTCGGATTGTCGGGCATGCTGGGGGAGGGGTTCGTCGGCCGGCCGGGCTTGCGGCTCGGCCGCATCGACATCCCCTTCCTTTCCGATCTGCCGTTCGTCGGGCGGCTCCTGTTCGGCCAGGACCCGCTTTTCTACCTCTCGCTTCTCCTGACGGCGGCGGTCGCCTATTTCCTCTTCGCCACGCGCGCCGGGCTGATGCTGCGGGCGGTCGGCGACAACCACACGTCGGCCCATGCGCAAGGCATCAACGTCGTCGCCGTGCGCTATCTGGCGGTGATGTTCGGCGGGGCGTGCGCGGGTCTTGCCGGCGCCTATCTGTCGCTCGTCTATACGCCGCAGTGGGTGGAGAACATGACCGCGGGGCGCGGCTGGATCGCGCTGGCGCTGGTGGTCTTCGCTTCGTGGCGGCCATGGCGGGTGGTGGCCGGCGCCTATCTTTTCGGCGGCGTGACTATCGGCCAGCTGCATGCCCAGGCGCTGGGCGTGGCCATCCCATCGCAGCTATTATCTTCGCTTCCCTATCTGGCGACGATTGCCGTTCTTGTCATAATCTCACGCAACCGGAGACTGACCATGATGAACACGCCGGCATCGCTGGGGCGCCCATTCGTGCCGGAACGCTAAAGCAATTCCAGGAAAAGTGGATACCGGTTTTCCGTCCGGAATTGCGAAGAGACAAAGAGTTGGAGCGGATCATCGATTCCGTGAAGCGATGATCCGCTCTAGAAACGGAAAGGCGCCACAGGCAACAGGAAGAGGACAACCCGAATGAGAACGAAAAAGACATTTCTGGCACTGACGGCCGCCGCCGCGTTGGGGCTTGCGGCCGCCGGCGCGGCCGAGGCGCAGGACGACCCGACGAAGGCCTGCTTCATCTATGTCGGGCCGATCGGCGATTTCGGCTGGAGCTACCAGCATCACCAGGGCCTGCTGCAGGTCGAGGAGGAGCTGGGAGACGCGGTCGAGACGGCATATCTTGAAAGCGTGCCGGAGGGCGCGGACGCGGAGCGCGCCATCGAGCGCTTCGCGCGCTCGGGCTGCGACATCATCTTCACCACCTCCTTCGGCTATATGGACCCCACCAACAAGGTGGCGGCGAAGTTTCCCGATGTGAAGTTCGAGCATGCGACCGGCTACAAGCGCGAGCATCCGAACGTCGCCACCTACAATTCGCGCTTCCACGAGGGCCGCTACATCCAGGGCGTGATCGCCGCCAGAATGTCGGAGGCGGGCGTTGCCGGCTACATCGGCTCCTTCCCGATCCCCGAGGTGGTGATGGGCATCAACGCCTTCGTGCTCGGCGCGCAGTCGGTGAACCCGGACTTCAAGGTGAAGGTGGTGTGGGCCAACACCTGGTTCGACCCAGGCAAGGAAGCCGACGCCGCCAAGGCGCTGATCGACCAGGGTGTCGACATCATGACCCAGCACACCGATTCCACCGCGCCGATGCAGGTCGCCGCCGAGCGCGGCATCAAAGCCTTCGGCCAGGCCTCCGACATGATCGAATTCGGCCCCGAGACCCAGCTGACGGCCATCGTCGACGACTGGGGCCCGTACTATGTCGAGCGCGTGAAGGCGGTGCGTGAGGGAACGTGGGAGCAGATCGACATCTGGGCAGGGCTTGCCGAGGGCCACGTCGTGATGGCGCCCTACACCAACATGCCCGACGACGTGAAGGCGCTGGCCGAGGAAACCGAGGAGAAGATCCGCTCCGGCGCGTTCAACCCCTTCACCGGCCCCATCAACAAGCAGGACGGCACGCCCTGGCTCGCCGAAGGCAAGGTCGCCGACGACGGGACGCTGCTCGGCATGAACTTCTATGTCGAGGGCGTGGACGACCAATTGCCGAACTGACGGTTCGCGCTGCAGAGAGCGACGGGGAAGGGCGGTCCCGCGGGGCCGCCCTTTTTCATGCCTCCACCCTCGTCATCCCGGAAGTCGGAGCGAAGCGGAGGCTGTCCGGGACCCATTCCGGAAGGTGGACGAGTCACGGAATGGGTCCCGGACAAGCCTTCGGCTTTCCGGGATGACGCCGCGGGTGGGTGGATGGGTATGACATCCTCCTGACAGATAGTTGTCAGGAGCGCTTTGATAGGATGCAGTCATCCAACGAAGGGAGAAGAAGATGCTCAAGTTCTACCACGCGCCATGGTCCCGCTCCTCCACCGTCTTCTGGCTGCTCGAGGAACTGGGGGTCGACTACGAGATGGAACTGGTCGATATCCGCGGCGAGGGCGGCGCTCCCGAGGAATACAGGAAAATCCAGCCCAACAAGAAAGTCCCGGCGATCGAGCATGATGGCACCGTCGTCACGGAGCGGGCGGCGATCACCATCTATCTGGGCGACACGTTTCCCGAGAAGGGCCTTGCGCCGGCTGTGGGCGATCCGGACCGCGCGGCCTATCTCAGCACGCTCGTCTACCACGACGCGGTGTTCGATCCCGTCGTCTGCGCCAAGGTGCACGGGCTCTCCTATGTCAGCAACGACTATCCGTTCGGGCTCTACGACGACATGGTGGCCAATCTGGAACGCAAGCTGTCGAACCAGCCGTGGGCGGCGGGCGAGCGCTTCACGCTGGCCGACGTGATCCTCGGCGGCGGCATCAACTACGTCATGAACATGCTGAAGGCGCTGCCGGAACGGCCGGTCTTCCGCGACTACGTGGCACGGACGACGGACCGCCCGGCCTACAGGTCGAGCGCCGAGAGGGACGCGGCCATGGCGGCGCAGATCCCGTTCTTCCAGAAGATGATGGCGGGCGGAAAAGCGTAAGCCTCGGCGCCTGGCCTCGCCCCCTCAGTCGCGCTTCCTGACGACGACCGGGCGGTAGATCACCGTCGGCCGCTGCCAAAGGTCCATCTCGATCCTGCGCGCCCGCCACTCGGCCCGGCGGTCGAGGTCGATGCGCTGCAGGCATTCGGCGAAAGCGTTGGTGCCGGAGGTAAAGCCATAGGAGCGGCACTTCGCCTCGTCGGCGGCGCGCTGCTCTTCAGGGGTCAGGGTGGCGCATCCCGAAAGAAGCGCAAGGGCGCCAAAGGCGAGTACCAACCGCGAATACATCCAATAACTCTCCGACAATAACCGGAGCCCGTGCCATGCCACCGCAACGGGGCGCATTTTAGGCAGGTTTCGCGGCCCGCTCTATACGGCAGAGCGGCCGTCACCGGAAGCCGAAAAGCATAAGTTGACGAGCCCGTGACCTTTTGCAGCGCGGTTGCGCGCGCTCCCGTGACCTTATTGGATAATGTGGACGATCTCCCGGGTCTGCGGTTCGACGAGGACGGTCCGGTTGTCCACGACGACGTAGCGATATTCCACTTCAGCTTCCGGAACCTCCACGGGATAGAGTTCGACGGTTTCCGGCAGCGTGGCGCCCACTTCTATCGTCACGTTGGGCGGTGGTGCGACGGGCTGCACCTCCTGGGTCGTCACATACTCACGGATCACCGTCTCCTGCTCCGGCGAAATCACGACGTCCTGCGCCGATACCGCACCGGCACCCGCTGCGAACAAGAGGCCGGACAGAGCGATGGTTGTCAGCGTTTTCATGTCTGCTTGTCTCCGTTGTGCTCGTGACGACCCAAACTTTTGAGTTCGGAACTCGTTCCCTCCAGTGGAACGGAGCACGCAGGGCTTCAGCGGCCTCGACAGAGATTCAAGTGAGAGCCAATCAGGTGCGATAAACATTTAAAATCAGAAAGATAAATGGCGGAGGGAGTGGGATTCGAACCCACGGTGGGCTTGCACCCACGCCGGTTTTCAAGACCGGTGCCTTAAACCGCTCGGCCATCCCTCCGGTGCGTTTCGTGTAGGCGTGAAATTCCGTTATTTCAAGCGCCGGCAGGCGTGCGGGGCGTGTTGGTATCGGGAGAAGTATATGTCATACTTATTTTTGCCGTTTTCCTGCCACATGTGATTCACATCTCGCTAATGATTTCTTGCGCATGAGTGGGGTTACCTGCGGCAGGGGCGTGCGTGGTTTTTGGCCAGCGGTTTGGCCGGCGTGAAGGCGGTTGACGGTAAAAAGCAAATAATTGCCAGGGGAAGGCATTTATGGGAATACGAAATAAGGGGGCAGGGGCGTCGGTGCATTGGGGAACGGTCAGCGTTGGCGCGCTGGCGGTGCTTGTCTCGGCCTGTAGCAGCCAGACGCCGAAGGCCGCGCTCAAGGATACCGGCAGCAAGGAATATTTCGCCGAATCCGAATATGGCGTGAAGGCAAGTCCGCGCGTGGCCTATGGCGCGTCCGGCCTGAAGCGCGGCGGCGGGCGTTATCACGTCGGCAAGCCCTACAGCGTGAAGGGCAAGTGGTACCGCCCCAAGGAAGAGCCCGATTACGTCGCCCAGGGCGCGGCCTCCTGGTACGGCGAGGCGTTCCACGGCCGGCTGACCGCCAACGGCGAAGTCTACGACATGACCAATCTGACGGCGGCGCACCCGACCATGCCGCTGCCGAGCTACGCCCGCGTCACCAACCTGAAGAACGGCAGTTCCGTCCTCGTGCGCGTCAACGACCGCGGCCCCTTCGCCGGCGGTCGCGTCATCGACCTGTCGAAGCGGGCGGCCGAGATGCTGGACTACAAGCATTCGGGCGTGGCCAAGGTGCGCGTGGAATATGTCGGCCCGGCGCCGCTGCACGGCCAGGACGACAGCTACCTCATGGCCTCGTACCGGCCGGGCGGCCGTGCCCCCGATCCTTCGAATGGCCTGCCTTCCGGCGTGATGATCGCCATGAACGGGCCGACGCCCTCGCAGCCGGTGCCCGGCATGGTGACCGCCTTTGCCAGCCAGCCGGCCCTCGCCGCGACGGCGCGCGGCATCGAGCTGCCGGCGGTCGGGCCGATCGTGCCGGACAGGCCGCAAGCGGCGCCCGGCCTGCCGCCCGCCACCGAGGCGCTCGCACTTCTGTCCTATGCGGACCAGCGGGTGCAGGCCGCCTCGCAGGCTTTCGACGCCATCCTCGAGCCTGAATTCGACGGCGAGGCGCTCGCGGCATGGTGGGGGCGGAAACAAGGGAACCGGCCGCAGGAGACCGCCGTCGTCAATCTCGGCACCTGGGCTTCGCGCCGTGAGGCGGAGGGCGTGGTCGATGCGCTTTCGGAGCATGGGCGGATCCGCGCCGAGGAGGCGGAGAGGGAGGGAGCCACGTTCTACGCGCTCTCGCTGGTGCCCGGCGGCGATGCCGATCTGAACGAGGTCCTCCGCGCCGCGTGGGCGGCGGGGGCCGTCGATGCCTTTACCGTCCGCGACTGACCGCCCGCCAGGCCGGTCGTCGCTTCTCCGCCGCCGGTACGGTTGGATCGGCAGTCCATCGCGCCTATAAGCCTATTGGGGGCCTTTGGACCAGTTCGATGAACTGGTCTAACGCGTTGATTGTCGCAATTTCGGACGGAAAGCCGGGTTTCCACTTTTCCTGGAATTGCTTCTAGCGAGGGTCGACTGGCGGGAGGATGACGTGTTTCGATCGGTCGCGACGGCAACAGCGTTGCTTCTTGCCATCCTCGTGCTTGCGGGGCTTGTCAGGGCGGAGCCCTACGAATCCAAGGCGCCCCGGGCCTTCATGGTCGACGCCGAGACGGGCGCCGTCCTTTATTCGAGGAATGCCGACGAGCCTTTTCCGCCCGCCTCGCTGGCCAAGCTGATGACGATGGAAGTCGTCTTCGACGCGCTGAAGAACGGGCGGGTTGCGCTCGATGAAACGTTCTTCGTGAGCGAATATGCCTGGCGCACGGGCGGCGCGCCCTCGGGTACGGCGACGATGTTCGCCGCTGTAAAGTCTTCGGTACCGCTGGAAGCCTTGATCAAGGGCGCCATCGTGCAGTCGGCCAACGATGCCTGCATCATCATCGCCGAGGGGATGGCGGGATCGGAGGAGAATTTCGCTCAGACGATGACGGAGCGGGCACGCGCGGTCGGCCTCGAAGAATCGACCTTCGTCAACCCGACCGGCCTGCCGGCCGAGGGCCAAAAGGTGACGGCGCGCGAGATGACGCTGCTGGCGCGGCACCTGTGGCGTGAATATCCCGAATACTATGGATATTTCTCGCAACCCGACTTCGAGTGGAACGGCATCTTCCAGCGCAACCGCAACCCGCTCCTGCCGCTGGAGATCGGCGCCGACGGGCTGGGGACCGGTTTTGCGGAGGCATCCGGCTACGCCATCACCGCATCGGCGACGCGCCAGCGGCGGCGTGTGTTCGTCACGCTCGGCGGGCTGACGAGTGAGGACGAGCGGGTGGAGGAGGCGCGCAAGATCATCGACTGGGGCATGCGCGCCTTTGCAAAGCGCGCGCTTTTCGCCGCCGGCGAGGCCATCGGCGAGGTGCGTGTGTATGGCGGCGAGAAGAGCCGCCTGGCGGTGCGGGCGGCGGAGAGCCTCTCCGTCCTCGTGCCGCTCGGCGAACCCGGGCGCCTGTCGGCGCGCATCGTCTATCAGGGGCCGGTGCCGGCACCGGTCGAGGAGGGGGCCGAGGTCGGGACGTTGCAGATTTGGCTCGGCGACACGCTGAGCCAGGAAGCGCCGCTCTATGCCGCCGAATCGGTGGCGAAAGGCACGCTGCGCCAACGGGCCGTCGGCGCCATGGGTGAGCTTCTGATTGGCTGGATGCGTTGACTTCGGTCCCGAAGGGTATGGCAACGACGCGTTGCGTTTCCGCTTTTCGCATGGTTTCAACAGAAAGTTGGACCTTCAACTTTTGGGTGACTATGAAGGGCCGACAAAGCCGATGCAGGACGGGAAGCGATTGCCGCGCGGGTTCTTCATAACGTTCGAGGGGGGTGAGGGTGCGGGCAAGTCCACGCATATCCGGCTCCTTGCCGAGCATCTCGCCGAGGAGGGCCGCGAGGTGCTGGTGACGCGCGAGCCAGGCGGCTCTCCGGGGGCGGAAGCCGTGCGCCACGTGCTCTTGTCGGGTGCGGCAGAGCCCTTCGGGCCAACGCTGGAGGCAATCCTCTTCGCCGCCGCACGGCTCGACCATGTGGAGCAGGTCATCCGGCCGGGTATCGCCCGCGGCGCCGTAGTGCTTTGCGACCGCTTCGTCGATTCCTCGCGCGTCTATCAGGGCGTGACCGGCGGGCTCGATGCCGACTTCATGGCGACGCTGGAGCGCGTGACGGTGAACGGGGTGATGCCGGACCTGACGATCATCCTCGATATCGACCCGGAGGAGGGCCTGCGCCGCGCAACGGAGCGGCGCGGCGGGGAGGGCGCCGACCGGTTCGAGAAGGAGACCCTGCAGATCCACCGCCGGCGGCGCAAGGCCTTCCTCGATATCGCCAAGAAGGAGCCGCAACGCTGCGTCGTCATCGACGCAGCGGCGCCGCGCGCCGAGGTCGCCGCGGCGGTGGCGCGGGCGGTCGACAAGGCGATGCCGAAGGAGACGAGAGACGAGGCGAAGCACGGGGCGGGCGATGTTTGAGCGTACGGCACCGGAACAGCACGATACGCTGCCGGATATCCCGGAGTCGGCGGAAAACCCGCTGCTCGTCGGCCACGAGGAAGCGCGCGCCATGCTCGCCGGCGCCCATCGCGCAGGCAAGCTGCACCATGCGCTGCTTCTCGCCGGGCCGCGCGGAACGGGCAAGGCGACGCTCGCCTTCCACCTGGCGCACCATCTCTTCACCCACCCGAAAAGCGAAGAAGCGCCGGGAAGCTTTGGAGAAGCGGACGCGGGCTCTCAGGCATTTCGGCTTGCAGCGCAGGGCGCGCATCCGGGCCTCCTGCATCTGACGCGGCCCTACGGGGAGCGGGAGAAGAAGTTCAAGACCGTGATCACGGTGGACGAGATCCGCCGTGTCAGCCGTTTCCTTTCCATGACGGCGTCGGACGGGGGCTATCGTGTCGTCATCGTCGATCCGGCCGACGACATGAACACCAGTGCCGCCAACGCGCTTCTGAAGAACCTGGAGGAGCCGCCGTCGCGCACGCTGTTCGTGCTGATCGCCCATTCGCCCGGCCGGCTCTTGCCGACCATCCGCTCGCGCTGCCAGGTCATTAAACTTCAGCCCTTGGGGGCAGGGCCGCTGGAGGACCTCCTGCTGCGCCTCGGCGCGGACCTGCCCGAGAGCGCGGAGGAAAGGCGCCTGCTCGTCGAGCGCGCCGGCGGCAGCGTGCGCAACGCAATTCTGCTCACCCAGTTCGGCGGGCTGGAGATTGCGCAAGCCATCGAGCGGGTTGCCGGCGGGCGCCGTTTCGACGTCACGGAGACCTACCGGCTGGCCGAGGCGGTGGCGGCAAGGGACGCGCAGGTGCAGTTCGACATCTTCAACCGATCAGTGCTTGGCCGCGTGGCCGGGGCCGCGGCGCGCGCGGCTGAGGCCGGCGACGTGGAACAGGCAGCGCGGCTGGCGGCTTCCTGGGAGGAGATGGCCGAGACCGTGCGCCAAGCGGAGATCTTCAATCTCGAGCGCAAGCAGCACGTTGTGGGCCTGATGCGGCGGCTTCACGAGGCCGAACACGAAATGCCCGCCAACTGAAGCGCTTCCATGCATGGCGTTCGCCGCCGCGATGCGCTATCTGGGCGCGAGCCAATATCGATCCTGGACATCTTCCCATATGACGCGTGAGACCTTCTACATAACGACGGCGATTTCCTATCCCAACGGCAGCCCGCATATCGGCCATGCCTACGAGCTGATCGCGACGGACGCGCTGGCGCGCTTCCAGCGCTGCGACGGCAAGGACGTCATGTTCCTCACCGGCACCGACGAACACGGCATCAAGATGCTGCAGACGGCACGCAAGGAAGGCATTTCGGCGCGTGAGCTGGCGAACCGCAACACGCCGGAATTCCAGCGCATGGCGAAGGCGCTGAATGCCTCCAACGACGATTTCATCCGCACCACGGAAGAGCGCCACCGCATCGCCAGCCAGGCGATCTGGAAGGCGATGGCGGACAACGGCGACATCTATCTCGGCAGCTATTCCGGCTGGTATTCGGTGCGCGACGAGGCCTATTACGGCGAGGAAGAGACGGAAGTGCGCGAGGACGGCGTGCGCTACGGCCCTCAAGGGACGCCCGTGGAGTGGGTCGAGGAGGAAAGCTATTTCTTCCGTCTCTCGGCCTATCAGGAGCCGCTCCTGAAGCTCTACGAGGAGCATCCGGGCTTCATCGGCCCAGTCGAGCGGAAGAACGAGATCGCAAGCTTCGTGCGCTCTGGCCTGCGCGACCTTTCCATCTCGCGCACCACCTTCGACTGGGGCGTGCCGGTGCCGGGCGACGAAAGGCACGTGATGTATGTGTGGGTCGACGCGCTGACCAACTACATCACCGCCGCCGGCTACCCCGACCAAGAGGCCGAGCGCTGGCGCTACTGGCCGGCCGACGTGCACGTGATCGGCAAGGACATCACGCGCTTCCACGCCATCTACTGGCCGGCCTTCCTGATGTCGGCAGGCATGCCGCTGCCCAAGCGCATCTTCAGCCACGGCTTCCTGTTCAACCGCGGGGAGAAGATGTCGAAGTCGGTCGGCAACGTCATCGATCCTTTCGCGCTCATCGAGCATTACGGGCTCG
Organism: Chelativorans xinjiangensis; assembly: GCF_009812055.1. Lineage (GTDB taxonomy): Bacteria > Pseudomonadota > Alphaproteobacteria > Rhizobiales > Rhizobiaceae > Chelativorans > Chelativorans xinjiangense. Next base: position 41,433 of record NZ_WQNH01000002.1, read on the forward strand.
ACCAGGTACGCTATTTCTTCCTGCGCGAGGTGCCCTTCGGCCAGGACGGCAGCTACAGCCACGACGCCATCGTCAACCGCACCAATGCCGACCTTGCCAACGACCTCGGCAATCTGGCGCAGCGCTCGCTGTCGATGATCGCCAAGAACTGCGATGGCAAGGTGCCGGAGCGCGGCGCGCTGGCCGAGGCCGACGCAACCATCCTCGACCGGGCGGAGAAAGCGCTTGAGACGGCCCGCGAGGCGATGGGCCGGCAGGCGATCCACGCCGCACTCGCGGCCGTGTTCGAGGTGGTGGCGGAGGCGAACCGCTATTTCGCCGGCCAAGAACCCTGGGCGCTGCGCAAGAGCGACCCGGCGCGCATGGAGACGGTGCTCTATACCACCGCGGAGGTGCTGCGCCGCGTGGGCATCCTGTGCCAGCCCTACATTCCGGCCTCGGCGGAAAAGCTTCTCGACCTTCTCGCCGTGCCGGCGGACAAGCGGCTCTTTGCCGATATTGGGGAAGCTGGCGCGCTCCAGCCCGGAACGCCGCTGCCGGCGCCGCAGCCGGTCTTCCCGCGCTATGTGGAGGCCGAGGACAAAGGGCAGGGGGCTTAGCGCCATGCTGATCGACAGCCATTGCCATCTCGACTTCCCCGATTTCGAAGCAGAGCGGGACGATGTGGTGGCGCGCGCCGGGGCGGCGGGGGTAGGCCTCATGGTCACCATCTCCACGCGCGTTGCGAAGTTCGACGGCGTCAAGGCCATCGCCGAGCGCTACGACAATGTCTTCTGCACCGTCGGCACGCATCCGCACAACGCGGGCGAGGAAACCGACGTGACGGCGGACCTGATCGTCGCGCTTTGCGAGCATCCGAAAGTGGTCGGCATCGGCGAGGCTGGCCTCGACTACTTTTACGACAAGGCGCCGCGCGACCTGCAGGCCAAGGGCTTTCGCACCCATATCGAGGCAGCGCGGCGCACGGGCCTGCCGCTCGTCATCCACGCGCGCGAGGCCGACGACGACATCGCGGCGATCCTCAGGGACGAGGCAGGGAAGGGGGCCTTCCCCTTCATCCTGCACTGCTTCTCCTCCGGGCCGGCTCTGGCGCGCACCGGCGTTGCACTGGGCGGCTATATCTCCTTCTCCGGCATCCTGACGTTCAAGAAGTCCGAAGCGCTGCGCGAGATCGCCAGAAGCGTGCCGCGCGACCGGCTTCTGGTGGAGACGGACGCGCCGTATCTGGCGCCGGTGCCATTCCGCGGCAAGCGCAACGAGCCGGCCTATGTGGCGCACACGGCGGCGGTGCTGGCCGAGACGGCGGGCGTTTCCGCCGAGGAGATGGCGGCACTCACGACGGAGAACTTCTTCCGTCTCTTCGCCAAGGTGCCGCGCCCGGCCGGGAAAGGCGCGTAGCCTTGGGGGACCGGCTGCGGCTCACCATTCTCGGCTGTGCGTCCTCGCCTGGCGTGCCGCGGATCAACGGCGACTGGGGCGCCTGCGATCCCTCGAACCCGCGCAACCGGCGTTTGCGGGCCGCCGCCCTGGTGGAGCGCATCAAGCCTGACGGGCGCGCCACGCGCATTGCCATCGACACGGGGCCGGATTTCCGCGAGCAGATGATCGCAGCAAAGGTGCCGCGCCTCGACGGCGTCGTCTACAGCCACCCGCACGCCGACCATATCCACGGCATCGACGACCTGCGCGGCTACGTGCAGGTGCAGGGCCGCCGCATCGACATCCATGCAGACCGGCCGACCATGGAGCGCCTGCGCGGCGCCTTCGCCTATTGCTTCGAGACGCCGCCGGGAAGCAGCTATCCGCCGATCGTGACGCCGCACCTCATCCGCCACGAGGAGCCTTTCACGATCACCGGCGAGGGCGGAGCGCTGACCTTCACGCCGCTGCCGCAGATCCACGGCGATATCCGCTCGCTCGGCTTCCGCGTCGGTTCGTTCGCCTATTGTTCCGATGTGAGCGACTACCCGCCGGAGACCGTGCCGCTGTTGGCCGACCTTGAGGTGCTGGTGATCGACGCGCTGCAGCACCGGCCGCACCCCAGCCACTTTTCCCTCGGGCAAGCGCTGGAATGGATCGAGCGGCTGAAGCCGAAGCGCGCCATCCTGACACACATGCATACACCGCTCGACTACGAGGCCGTACGGCGGGAGGCGCCGGACCACGTGGAGCCGGCCTATGATGGAATGGTGGTTGAGGAAGATATTTCAGGCGATTGAAATAACGAGGGTTTTCGATGTCGAAGAGCGTCAATCGGGTGGCTGCGGCGGCGGCGGAAGCCGGCCTTGAGATCGAAATCAGGCGCATGGGAGAATCGACCCGCACCGCCGAGGAAGCGGCAACGCAATGCGGCTGTGCGGTCGACCAGATCGTCAAGTCGCTGATCTTTGCCGGCGAGATGTCCGGAAAGCTCTATCTGTTCCTGGTGTCCGGCGGCCATCACCTCGATCTGGGAAAAGCCGGCCGGCTTGCCGGCGAGAACCTGACACGCGCCGATCCGCGCAAGGTGCGCGAGGAAACCGGCTTCGCCATCGGCGGCGTTTCGCCGCTCGGCCATCCGGCGAGCGTGCGCCGCTACGCCGATGAGACGCTGCTGGGCTTCACGACCGTCTGGGCGGCGGCCGGGGCGCACGACGCCGTCTTTGCAGCCGAGCCCAAGGCGCTGGTGGCCTCGGCGCGCGCCGAGGTGGCTGATATCGTGGCGTGACGAGACGCTCGAGCCGTATTCTTGGGCTTGATCCGAGGACCCATCAACACCACCGCAGCGCTCAATCCTAGCACCGCTGGCCCTAGCACCGCTGGCCTAGCACGCTAGTTCCATAATCTATCTTATGCGATAATGCTGTATCGGCGGGTGGGTTCAAGTTTGAAGTGCGACTCCGGAGCGATGTCAGCGGCGATGGTCCCCTCGACGAGAACTCACACTATTCGCGCTTGTCGATCTTGCTTGCTCTTGCTTCCGCACTTCGTTGCGGAATGCAGAAGACTTTCGGATAGGTGTCTGCCATGACCAATCCGGATCGGGCGGCGTAAAGCAAACCCTCACGGAGGCAGCCAGCGAGATCAGGCTTCGGATCGGGGGCGTAGAAGCCGTGAATTGCGGTGCTTCGCTGGCAGTCGGGTGCTGCGACAGCCAGAGCACAAACCAACACAAGAACATCCATTGACGCGCCCCCTTTTCTCACGCCGTAGAAGAAGAACATCTCATGGCCTGGCTGTTTGCACACCTCACCAATTTGGGCGAGATATTATTTGAAACATAAGCCTCTTGGCTCGATCTACGACCGCGCGCTCGATCCGGACCGAACGGAGGATGGTCCCTCACGCTCACCGCGCGGTAATCGAACCGCTTGAGAATACGGCCGATGCGCGCTACGGCTTCGCCGCCAGTGAACGGAGCCGCCGCCCATGAAGCCGTCCAAGGACATCTCCCGCCTGATCGAGATCATGGCTGCGCTGCGCGACCCGGAGACGGGTTGCCCGTGGGACGTGAAGCAGGATTTCTCGACCATTGCGCCCTACACGATCGAGGAAGCCTACGAGGTGCTCGATGCGATCCAGCGCGGCGACATGCACGACCTGCGCGAGGAGTTGGGCGACCTTCTGCTTCAGGTGGTTTTCCATGCGCGGATGGCGGAGGAAGCCGGTACCTTCGATTTCGGCGATGTGGTCGAGGCGATCACCACCAAGATGATCCGCCGCCACCCCCATGTCTTCGGCGACGAGGACGCGCGCGAGGCAGGCATGGCCAAGGGTATGTGGGAGCGCATCAAGGCGGAGGAAAAGGCGGAGCGCCGGGCGGAGCGTAACGATGCCGGCGACGAGCGCGCGGGCTATCTCGACGACGTGACGGTCGCCCTGCCCGCGCTGACGCGCGCCCTGAAGCTGCAGGAAAAAGCCGCCCGCGTCGGCTTCGACTGGGGTGCGCCGCGGCCGATCCTCGACAAGATCGAGGAGGAGATCGGCGAACTGCGTGAGGCCATGGACGAAGGGCGGCGCGAGGCGGTGGCGGAGGAATTCGGCGACCTCCTGTTCGCGCTGGTCAATCTCGGGCGCCATATGGGGCTTGATCCGGAAGCGGCGCTGCGCGGCACCAACGAAAAATTCCGCCACCGCTTCCATGCCGTGGAACGCGGGCTGGAGGCCGATGGAAAGACGCTTGGCGCGGCTTCGCTGGAAGAGATGGAGGGTCTTTGGCAGCGCGCGAAGAGGGGAAGGTAGCGCGTTGGGAACCTGCTGTCGGAGAGCGTTCGGAAACGCCTCCACGAAGCATACTGCCAAACCCCATTAAAACCCCTACCCTACCCCCTGTTATTGCTCGATAATCTCCGCCTTATCTCGTCGCGCGCCGCGTCGGTGGCGCGGAGGCGGATGGTGATGCTGCCGTCTTCGTGATTCTCGCGGTCGGTGACCTCGCCATGCCGGTACACCCAGTCCATGAGCGCCATCTGGTCCGGCGAAAGGGTGACGGACGTCTCCGCGACACGGCCGGCGACGCGCTCTTCGATCAGCGCCATGAGGTCGTCGATCCCCTCCCCGGTCACCGCGGAGATGGCAACCGGCGGCGACCTGTTGGCTTCGTCCCTGAAGAGCCTTTCGCGATCGCTTTCGCCGAGGCGGTCGATCTTGTTCCACACCTCGATGATGTGGCTGGTATCGGCGGCATCGACGCCGAGGCTCGCCAGCACGTCCTCCACATCGGTGGCGTGGGCGGCAGTGTCGGGGTCCGAGATGTCGCGCAGGTGGATGACGAGATCGGCCTCCACCACCTCTTCGAGCGTGGCACGGAAGGCGGCGACAAGATGGGTCGGCAGGTCGGAGATGAAGCCGACCGTGTCGGACAGGATGACGACCGTGCCGTGCGGGAACCGCACGCGCCTCAGCGTCGGGTCGAGCGTGGCGAACAGCATGTCCTCGGCCATGACGGAGGCGCCCGTCAGCCGGTTGAAGAGCGTCGACTTGCCGGCATTGGTGTAGCCGACGATGGCGACCACCGGGAACGGCACCTTGCGGCGCTTGGCCCGGTGCAGGTCGCGCGTGCGCCGCACGGTCTCCAGCTCCCGCTTGATGCGGATGATGCGCTCCTGCAGAAGCCTGCGGTCAGCCTCGATCTGCGTCTCGCCGGGGCCGCCCATGAAGCCGCCGCCGCCGCGCTGGCGTTCAAGGTGCGTCCAGCTTCTGACGAGCCGGCCGCGCTGATATTCGAGGTGCGCGAGATCGACCTGCAGCCGGCCTTCCTTGGTGCGGGCGCGGCGACCGAAGATTTCCAGGATGAGGCCGGTGCGGTCGAGCACCTTGGCCTTGAGCTCGCGCTCGAGGTTGCGCTGCTGCACGGGGGAAAGCTGGTGATCGACGACGACCAGCTCGGCCTCGCGCTCGGCGACGATGCCGGCGAGCGCGCTCACCTTGCCGGCGCCGATCAGCGTCGCCGGGCGCGGCGCCGAGACGGGAAACGTCTCGCTGTGGACAATTTCGAGGTCGATCGCCTCGGCAAGGCCCACCGCCTCTTCAAGCCTTGCCTGCGGCGACAGGGACATGCGCGCACGCGCACCCCCCTCCTCGCCTTGCGCGCGAGCGGAGGTCAGCACCGGCGTTACGACGACGGCCTTCGTGATCTCGCCGGCGAACGCGCCGTCGTCGGCGCGCGGATCGCCGGCAGCCTTCGGTTTATCTGCCAATCAGCCTTCCCGACTGTTTTCCTCGGCATCGAACAACTGCACCGGCTGGCTCGGCATGATCGTGGAGATGGCATGCTTGTAGACGAGCTGCGAGTGGCCGTCGCGGCGCAGAAGAACACAGAAATTGTCGAATGAGGTTACCACGCCGGTCAATTTCACGCCGTTGATCAGGAAGATCGTCAGCGGGTTCTTGCTCTTGCGAACGGTGTTCAGGAACAGGTCCTGCAGATTTTGCGAACGTTCCGCCATTGTTTTTTTCTTTCACCATCCCTGCGCATTGCGCGGCAGTAGCGCAAATGTCACCCCGCCCTGTCAAGCGCGGCGACTGCCCTCCTGCCACGCTCCCGCCAGCACCGTCACCTTAAGCCGACTGCCCGAGTGGTTAACAGGCAGGACTTTTTTCCGCAACGTCAAAAAACGAGTGCCGCAGAGACAGGGTGAGCGAGCCGGGGTGGCCGTTGGCCACCGGTCGGCCATCGATTTCCACAACCGGCATGACGACCGTCGAAGCGGCGGTGATGAAGGCCTCGCGCGCCGATTGCGCCTCCTCCACGGAAAACGCCCTTTCCTCGACCGTGAGGCCCATTTTCGCGGCCAGGTCGAGCACGGTCGCCCGCGTGATGCCGCGCAGTATGCCGAAATCGGCCGGCCGTGTCACCAGCTTGCCATCGGCGGTGACGATCCAGGCATTGGTGGCGGCCCCCTCCTTCACCATGCCGTCGGTGTCGAGGAACCAGGCTTCCGCCGCACCCGCCTCGCGCGCCTTCTGCCGCGCCAGCACGTTGGGCAGGAGCCCCACCGTCTTGATGTCGACGCGCTCCCAGCGGTTTTCCGGCACGGTGATGACTTTGACGCCCTTTTCCGCGCGCTTCGCAGCCGCCTTCGGGTCAAGGCGCTTGGCGGTCACGACGACGGCCGGTCTCGTATCTAGCGCCGGGAAGACGTGATCGCGCGGGGCCACGCCGCGGGTGACCTGGAGATAGACCAGCCCGTTCCTTACGCCGTTGCGGCGGATCACCTCGCGCATGACGATCTCCAGCGCCTTGCGATGCATCGGCCAATCGATGGAAAGCTCGGAGAGCGAACGGCCAAGCCGGTCGAGATGGCGGGTCATGTCGATGACATAGCCGCGCGCCACCTCGCAGACCTCGTAGACGCCGTCGGCGAACTGGTAGCCCCGGTCCTCGATATGCACTCCAGCCTCGGCATGGCGGACGTAGCGGCCGTTCACATAGGCAATGCGCGGCATGGTTCTCCCCTCAAAAAAATGAAGTTCCTGCGAATCGGGCGGTCTCAGAAAAATTCCAGGCTGACGCGAAAGAGCTGCTCGACCTGGCGCACCGCACTCTCCAGCGCGAAGATGACGACCCGGTCCTTCGGCTTGATACGCAGTGAACCACTCGGCTTGAGGACCGTGCCGTCGCGATAGACGGCGCCGATGCGCATCCCGTCCGGCAGTTCCTGCTCGCTGAGCGGCGGGCCGACCAGCGGCGAGGTCTCCAGGGCCTCGGCCTCGAGGATCTCGGCTGCCCCCTTCTGGACGTTGTGGACGGCACGGATGCGGCCGCGGCGCACGTGCTGCAGAACCTTGGAGATGGTCACAGCGCGCGGGTTCACATGGGCATCGATGCCCAGCGTCTTGGCGAATTCGTGATAGGTGGGGTTGTTGATGAGCACCAGGTTCGACTTGCAGCCGAGCCGCTTGGCGATCACGCTCGAAAGGATGTTGACCTGATCATCGTTGGTGAGGGCCACCATCAGGTCTGCATGGTCGATGTCAGCCTCCAGAAGCAGCTTCTGCTCGAGCGCGCTGCCGTTGAGCACGACCGTGCGGCGCAAATCGTCGGCGATGGCGACGGCGCGCTCGCGGTTGCTCTCGATGATCTTCACCTTGGTGCGGCTGCGCTTGCGCTCCAGCGAGCGGGCGACGTAGCGACCGATATTGCCGCCGCCGGCAATGACGATGCGGGTGGCCTCGGCCTCCTCATGCCCGAACAGGCCCAAGGTGCGGCGGACCTGGTCCTTTGTGGTGACGACATAGGCCATGTCGCCGGCCATCAGCTGATCGCCGGAATGCGGGACGAACAGGTTGCCGTTGCGCGACACGCCCACCACGGTAGAGGGCAGATCGGGGAAAAGCTCGGTCAGCTGCGCCAGCGGCGTGTTGATGACCGGGCACTCCTCCTGGCATTCGATCGCCACCATGGCCACGCGCCCGTCGGCGAAGGCCACCACGTCGGTGGCGCCGGGAAGAGCGATGCGCCTGAGCACCATTTCGCCCACCTCGAGTTCCGGCGAGATGATGACGTCGATCGGCAGGTGATCGCGCGAGAAAAGGTCCATGTAGTGGGACTGCAGATAGGACTGCGAGCGGATGCGCGCGACCTTGGTCGGCACGTTGAAGAGCGAGTGCGCAACCTGGCAGGCCACCATGTTGACCTCGTCGTAGAGCGTGACGGCGATGATCATGTCGGCCTGCTGGGCGCCGGCGGCTTCCAAGACCTCCGGATGCGCGCCATGGCCGACGAAGCCGCGCACATCGAGCGCGTCGCGCACGCCGCGGATGAGCTCGGCCGAGGTGTCGATGACCGAGACGTCGTTTTGCTCCGCCGCCAGCCGCTCGGCAATGCCATAGCCGACCTGGCCGGCGCCGCAGATGATGACCTTCATGGGTTCATTGCCTTGTCATGAGTGAGTAGTGAGTAGTGAATAGTGAGTAGAGAACCCACGCCGCGCTTGTCACCGGCTGCCATTCGCTATCTCGCCACTCTTTTCTATTCACTACTCACTACTCACTACTCACTATTCACCACTCACTATTCACTGCTCCCCCTACACCCCAAGCGACTTCAGCTTCCTGTGCAGCGCCGAGCGCTCCATGCCGATGAACTCGGCGGTGCGCGAGATGTTGCCGCCGAATCGGTTGATCTGCGCCAGAAGGTACTCCTTCTCGAAGAGTTCGCGCGCCTCGCGCAGCGGCAGTGCCATGATATGCTGGTCGCCTTGTGTCGGCACACGCGGCATGACGTCGCCGATCTCGGCGGGCAACAGGTCGGCGGTTATCGGCGCGTCGCCGTCGTCGCCGCGCGTCAGGATCAGAAGCCGCTCGACGTTGTTGCGCAGTTGGCGAACATTGCCCGGCCAGTCGTGCGCCTGCAGAACGGCCAGCGCGTCCTCGCCGAGGCGGCGCGGCTTGATGCCCACCTGAGTGACGATCTGCTGCATGAAATGCTCGATCAGGACCGGGATATCCTCGCGCCGCTCCGACAGCGGTGGAACCGCGACCGGCACAACGGCCAGGCGGTGGTAGAGATCCTCGCGGAAGCGGCCCTCGGCGATCAAGGCCTCCAGGTTCCGCGCCGTGGAGGAGACGATGCGTACGTCGACCTTGACCCGCTTGGTGCCGCCTACCCGCTCGAACTGCTGATCCACCAGAACGCGCAGGATCTTGGCTTGCGTCTCGCTCGGCATGTCGGCGACTTCGTCGAGGAAGAGCGTGCCGCGATGGGCCTCCTCCAGGGCGCCCACCTTGCGCTCGCTGCCATTTGATTCGGTGCCGAACAGCTCGATCTCCATGCGCTCGGGCGTGATCGAGGCGGCGTTCACGGAAACGAAGGGACCGGTGCTGCGGCTGGAAACGGCATGGATGGCACGCGCGGCCAGCTCCTTGCCGGAACCCGACGGGCCGATCAGCATGATGCGACTGTTGCTGGGGGCGATGCGCTCGATCGTCTGACGCAGGTGGTTGATCGCCGGCGAGTTGCCGACGAGGTCGAAGCTCTCGCCGCTGCGCTTCTTCAGGTCCAGGACCTCGCGCTTGAGCTTGGACGTCTCCAGCGCCCGCTCGCAGATGAGGATCAGCCGGTCGGCCTTGAAGGGCTTTTCGATGAAATCATAGGCGCCGCGCTTGATGGCCGACACCGCCGTCTCGATGGTGCCGTGGCCGGAGATCATCACCACCGGCAAATCGGGATGCATCTCCTTGATCTTGTCGAGCAGCGCCAGCCCGTCGAGGGTGGAGCCCTGCAGCCAGATATCGAGCAGCACCAGCCGCGGCACGCGCTCGGTGATGGCCGCCAAGGCGCCATCGCTGTCGCCGGCGGTGCGCGCCTCGTGCCCCTCGTCGCTCAAGATGCCGGCGACAAGCTCGCGGATATCTTCCTCGTCGTCGATGACCAGTATGTCAGACGCCATTATCGACCTTTTCCGTCTCTCCAGCAGAATTGCCCGCCCCTTCCCCGGAAGCGCCGCCGGCCGGTGCACCCGGCAGGATCATGCGGATCATCGCCCCTACACCACCATGGAAGTTCGCCGGCGCGTCGTTGAGCTCCAGCCGCCCCCCATGGTCTTCGATTATCTTCTTGACGATGGCAAGGCCAAGGCCGGTGCCTTTCTCGCGCGTCGTCATGTACGGCTCGAGCAGCCGCTGGCGGTTTTCCCGCGGCAGGCCCTTGCCGTTGTCGATAACCGCCACCTCGATGGTCTTGCCCACCTGCCGTGCGACTATGCGGATCACACCCTGGCGCTCGCCTTCCTCGCGGATCGCAGCGTCGATGGCCTCCGACGCGTTCTTGATGACGTTGCCGAAGGCCTGGCTCATCAGGCGCGTGTCGAAACGGCCGATCAACGGCTTCTCGCCCAGCGCCCGTTCGACCCTGATGTCGGAGCGGCTGACCTCGACCAGGAAGGACGCCTCGCGCAGCGGCTCGCGCAGGTCGAGCCGCTGGATGTCGGGCTTGGGCATGCGCGCGAAGGTGGAGAACTCGTCCACCATGCGGCCGATGTCTCCCACCTGGCGGATGATCGTGTCCGTGCACTGGTCGAAGACCTCGCGGTCCTCGGTGATGACCTTGCCGTATCGCCGGCGGATGCGCTCGGCCGAAAGCTGGATCGGCGTGAGCGGGTTCTTGATCTCATGGGCGATGCGCCGGGCAACATCCGCCCAGGCCGAAGAGCGCTGCGCCTGCACGAGGTCGGTGATGTCGTCGACGGTGACGACGTAGGAGCGCTCGTCCGTCTCGCCGACGCTTTCCTCGGTGGTGATCTGAACGTTGAACGTGCGCTCCGCGCCGGCGCGGTAGAAGGTGAGCTGGTGGCGATAGACCTGGCGGCCGGACGTCCGCCCCATCTCGAACACGCGGCCGATCTGCGGCAGGACGGCGGAGAGATTCTGCCCCACGGCCCGGTCGGTGGAAATGGCCAGCATGGTTTCGGCCGAGCGGTTGACCATGGAGACCGTGCCCCGGGCGTCGACGCCTATAACACCCGCCGTGACGCCCGAAAGCACCGCCTCGGTGAAGCGGCGGCGCTCGTCGATGACGTCACGCGCGGAGATGAGCTCGTCGCGCTGGGTCTTGAGCTGCAGGGTCATCTTGTTGAAGGTGTCGCCCAGCGAGGCTACGTCGCCGTCCGAGGGACGGACGGGCACCGCCACGTCGAGATTGCCGGTCGAGACCGCGCCCGCCGCACCGATAAGCTGACGGATCGGCCGCACCAGCCGGTCGGCCACGGCGATGCCCGTCCAGATTGCCGCCAGCACGATGGCCAGCGTGACGACGAGGTAGAGCAGCGCGAAGGCGACCTGGGTGTTGATGCGGTTTTCCTCCAGCGAGCGGTACTCGCCGGTGTTCTCCGCGACGATGCGCTGCGCCTTGATGACCTGGGGGTCGAGCTCGCGCAGGGCGTAGAGATAGACGTCGGGGATCTCGCGCAGCTTGACGATTGCCGCGATCAGGTTGCCCGGCGGCAGGTCGAACAGCACCGGCCGCCCTTCGGCAGCCCGCTGCAAGGCGCCGTCGGGCGGAGCGGGAATCTCGATCGGCTCGGGCATGTCCGCGCCCATGATGACCTCCTCGTCCTCCCGCATGAGAACCGCGTGGGCAAGGCCGCGGACCACCGCCTGCTGGGTGAGGCGCTGGCGGAAGCCGATCCGGTCGAGATTGTAGAGGGAGCGGAGACGGTCGAGGTCGATCGCCATGGAGAGTGTCGTGCCCTGCAGATTACGGGCGTGATCGGATACGTAGGCCTCGGCGATGGACAGGGACGACTGCACGATGACACGGGTCCGCAGCTCGAACCAGCGGTCGAGGCCGACATCGAGCGTGATGGAAGCGACGATGGCGACGAGGATTGCGGGTATCGCCGCAACAAGCGAGAACATGGCGACGATGCGCACGTGCAGCCTGGATGCCGCCTTGCCTCCCTTGCGCGCCGTATAGATGCGGTGCGCCTCGCGTCCAATCAGCGCCAGAAGCAGGAGGACGAATGCGGCGTTGATGCCGATCAGCGCCAGCGTGGTGCCGGCATCGGGAGTGAACGGGGTGAGCCCCAGGAGAACGGCAAACGAGATGGCCGCCGTCACCAGCGCACCCGCAGCCGCCAGAATGCCCGGCAGCGCCATCAGGCGGCGGCCGTCATTCGGCGCGGAACGGTAAACCGGTTCTCCGGCCATGGCAGATGCCTGCGTACTCATCGATGCTCAACTCGGTGGCGCCAATGCCCAACGATCCATTGCGTTGCAGGTATGCAACGCAATGTGGCGACTTTGCAACGCCTACCTTCTCCAGGCCGAAGAAGGAAAACTAACTGGGGACGACTTCGCCCGGCGGCTGCTTCGAGGCGCGGTACACGTCGACCCCCAGCTCGCGTATCTTCTTGCGAAGCGTGTTGCGGTTCAAGCCCAAGAGTTCGGCGGCGCGAATCTGGTTCCCCTGGGTCGCCGCGAGTGCCGCCAGGATCAACGGATACTCCACCTCGGCCACGATCCGATGGTAGAGACCCGGCGGCGGCAGCGCCGCACCGAAGCTGCGGAAGTGACGCTGCAGATACTGCTCGACCGCCTGGCCAAGCGGCAGGTCCTCGGGCAGCCCCTCGCCCTGGCGCGGACCCTCGGCGACCGCGGCGCCGCGCAGCTCGTTGAGGATGATTTCCTCGGAGATCTCGTCCTGTGGATAGAGCGCGGCCAGCCGGCGCACGAGATTTTCCAGTTCCCGCACGTTGCCGGGCCAAGCGTATTGCATCATCGCATCGAGCCCGCCCCTGGCGATGCGCTTGGCGTGCAAGCCCTCCTGCTCGGCCTGGCCGAAGAAATGGCGCACCAGATCGGGGATGTCCTCGGCCCGCTCTCGCAGCGGCGGCAGGCGCAGCGGCACGACGTTGAGGCGGTAGAACAGGTCCTCGCGGAACAGGCCCTGGTTGATGAGGGCGCGCAGGTCCTTGTTTGTGGCGGCGACGATGCGCACGTCGGTCTTGATCGGCGTGCGCCCGCCGACGGTGGTGTATTCGCCCTGCTGGAGAACGCGGAGCAGCCGCGTCTGCGCCTCCATGGGCATATCGCCGATCTCGTCGAGGAAAAGCGTGCCGCCCTCGGCCTGCTCGAAACGGCCCGAGGAGCGCTGCTGGGCGCCGGTGAAAGCGCCCTTTTCGTGGCCGAAGAGTTCCGATTCGATCAGGTCGCGCGGGATCGCCGCCATGTTGATGGCCACGAAGGGCCCGTTGCGGCGGCGGCCGAACTCGTGCAGCGCACGCGCCACCAGCTCCTTGCCAGTGCCCGATTCGCCGCTGATCATGACGGTGAGGTCCGTCTGCATCATGCGGGCGAGCATGCGATAGATGTCCTGCATGGCCGGCGAGCGGCCGATGAGCGGCATGGAATCGGGCGCATCGTTGGCGCGGTTTTCGGCAGGCCGGCCCTTCGGCTCGGCGAGCGCCCGGCCGACAATGCCGAGAAGTTCAGTCAGGTCGAAAGGCTTCGGCAGATATTCGTAGGCGCCGACCTCGGAGGCACGGATCGCCGTCATGAAGGTGTTCTGCGCGCTCATGACGATGACAGGCAGGTCGGGCCTGGTCTTGCGGATGCGCGGCAGCATGTCGAAGGCGTTCTCGTCCGGCATCACCACATCGGTGATAACGAGATCGCCCTCGCCCGCCGACACCCAGCGCCACAGCGTTGCGGCGTTCGACGTCACGCGGACATGGTGGCCGACGCGCGACAGTGCCTGGTTCAGGACGGTGCGGATGGCCGCGTCGTCGTCGGCCACCAGGATGCTGCCTTGTACGCTCATGCCTTCGGTCCTGTTTTCTGCCGCCCGCCCCGTTCGCCGGCCTCTGCGCGCCAGGCCGGCATGAGGATGCGGAAGGTGGTGCCGCGCGAGGAGGAATCGCACTCGATGACGCCGCCATGGGCGCCGACGATCTTGGCTACCAGCGCCAGCCCTAGGCCGGAGCCGTTCTGCTTGGTGGTGATGAAGGGGTCGAAGATGATCGACCGGATGTCTTCGGAAACCCCGGGGCCGTTGTCGTGGACGCAGAACTCCATCGGCAACGACACGCGCTCGCGCGTGCCGGGCACGGAAAAGCGGATGCCGGGGCGAAAGGCGGTGGAAAGCTTTATCTCGCCACCGCTTGTGTTTCCAATGGCTTCCGCCGCGTTCTTGATAAGGTTCAGGAAGACCTGGACGAGCTGGTCGCGGTTGGCGAGGACCGGCGGCAGCGAGGGATCGTAGTCCTCGACGATGGATATATGGCGGGCAAACCCGTTCTGGGCGAGCGCCTTCACATGATCGAGGATGACATGGATGTTGGCCGGCTCGCGGTTCACCGGCCGCTCGTCGGAAAAGACCTCCATGCGGTCGACCAGGGCGACGATCCGGTCCGTTTCCTCGGTGATCAGGCGGGCGAGCGCACGGTCTTCGTCTGAGACCACGTTTTCCAGAAGCTGTGCCGCACCGCGGATGCCCGACAGCGGGTTCTTGATCTCATGCGCCAGCATCGCTGCAAGCCCCGTCACCGAGCGGGCCGCACCCCGGTGGGTCATCTGCCGGTCGATCTTTTCCGCCATCGAGCGTTCCTGGAACATGATGACGACGAAGCCCGGCAACTCCGAGACCGGGGCGACGTAGATGTCGACGATCTTGTCCGAGCCGAGGCGCGGCGAGGAGATATCGACGCGGTACTCGTTGACCGGTGCGCGGCGCTCGCGCACCTGGTCCACCAAGGTCAACAGCGGACTGCCGAAGGGCACGAAGTCCGAGAGCCGGTTGCGCGCCAGCATCGTCGCGCTCAGGCGGAAGAAGTCTTCGGCCTCGGCGTTGACGAATGGGATGAAGCCGTCGTCGTCGACCATGACGACGGGATGGCCGATGGCGTTGATCGCCAATTGCGCCACGTTCACGATGCTGCTGTCGGACAAGATATCGGTGCTCATGCGACCATCCTTTGAGGAGACGCGGGTCTTTGCGGAAATGCGGACATTCGCGAAGCGGCGGGCCCGGCGAACGCGACCGCCAGGTGGTTGAGCACCTTGGCAGGCTCCGTTTCCGTCATGATCGCCGGCCGCAGCGATGCCGCGGCTTCACCGCCATGGCGCTCCAGGTACCAGCCCAGATGCTTGCGGGCATGGCGCACGCCCTGCTGAAGCCCGTAATGGGCGAGCATGTCTTCATAGTGTACCGCAACGTAGCCGGCCATTTCGGCCGCATCGCGCGGCACGCCCGGGGCTTGCGCGCCGGCTGCGAAGTGGGCGAGCGCGCCTGCCGTCCACGGCGCACCGTAATGCGCCCTGCCGATCATGACGGCGTTCGCGCCCGACTGCGCCAGCATGGCGGCCGCCTCGGCCGGTCCGTCGCCGTCGCCGTTCGCGACGACCGGGATCGATACCGCCTGCCCGACGCGCGCGATCGCCCGCCAATCCGCCCTGCCCTTATAGAACTGACAGCGCGTGCGCCCGTGTATGGTCACCATGGCGATACCCGCTTCTTCGGCATGCCGCGCGATGGCGGGCGCATTGAGGCAATCCTCGTCCCAGCCGAGGCGCATCTTCAGCGTCACCGGGACGCGTACCGCCTTCACCACCGCCTCGATCAGCGACAATGCATGATCGGGCTCGCGCATCAGCGCCGAGCCCGAATAGCCACCCGTCACCTTCTTGGCCGGACATCCCATGTTGATGTCGACGATGTCGGCACCCTCGCCCGCGGCAATGCGCGCGGCTTCCGCCATCCAGCGCGCCTCGCGGCCGGCGATCTGCACCATGTGGACGTCGATCTCCGGCCGGCGGCGGATGCGGCGGGCGCTCTCCGCCCTACCCTTCGCCAATTCGCCGCTGGCAACCATCTCGGAGACGACGAGGCCGGCGCCGTGACGATGCGCGCGCAGGCGGAACGGCAAATCCGTGACACCCGACATGGGCGCCAGGAAGACCCGGTTGCGCAGCGCCACCGCTCCGACCCGCAGAGGGCATGCAAGCATCTCGACAGGATTTTTGCTCAAAAAGCATGCACCTTCGTTGTTTGCCTAATTCTTAGCCACAAACCGTTCGGTGCGCAACGGGTTTGGCAGCGCCTTAGCAGAAATCCGTTGGCATTTCACGATTGCCGTGATTATCCCTCCCGCATGAACGCGCTTCTTGAACAGGGCAAGGCGGCGGCCAAGCGTCGGATTGCCGCGGTGATCGTCGCCGCGGGCCGTGGCGAGCGTGCCGGGCAGAACGGCAACGGGCCGAAGCAATACCGCCCCATCGGCGGCAAGTCGGTGATCCGGTACACGCTGGAAACCTTTGCCGCGCACGAGCGGATCGACACCATCGCCGTGGCGATCCACCCCGAGGACAGCACGCTGTTCGCGGCCGCCTGCGAGGGCATCGACGGCGATATCCGCACCATCCATGGCGGCTCGTCGCGGCAGGAATCGACGCGCCTTGCGCTCGCCGCCCTTGCCGAACTGAAGCCGGATATCGTCCTGATCCACGACGGCGTGCGGCCTTTCATCGACGGCGCCCTCATCGACCGCGTCATCGACGCCGTGGCCGACGGGACGGGCGCGCTTCCGGCCGTCGCCATTTCCGACACGCTGAAGCGGAGCGGCGCCGACATGCTGGTTAAGGGCACGGTGCCGCGGGCCGACCTCTTCGCCGCGCAGACGCCGCAGGGCTTTTCCTTCCTGACGATCCTTGCCGCCCACGAGAAGGCGCTCAAGGAAGGACGCCTCGATTTCACCGACGATGCGGCGATCGCCGAATGGGCCGGCATTCCGGTGCGGCTCGTGGAAGGATCGCCCGACAACACGAAGCTCACCTGGGCGCGCGACATGGCGCTTGCCGACCAGCGGCTGAGCGCGGTGCGGATGCCCGACGTGCGTACGGGAAACGGCTATGACGTGCACGCCTTCGGCAAGGGCGACCGGGTGTGGCTCTGCGGCGTCGAGATCGCCCATGAGAAGGCGTTGCAGGGGCACTCCGACGCCGATGTCGGCCTGCATGCGCTCACCGATGCGCTGCTTGCCACCTGCGGCGCCGGTGACATCGGTACCCATTTCCCGCCCTCCGACCCACAATGGAAGGGCGCGCGCTCGCGCCTCTTCGTCGAGCATGCGGTGAAGCTCGTGCGGGCGCGCGGCGGGCGCATCGCCAATGCCGATATCACGCTGATCTGCGAGGCGCCGCGCATCGGGCCGCACCGGGAGGCGATGGTGGCGGAACTTTCCGATATGCTGCGGATTGCGCCCGAGCGCGTTTCCGTCAAGGCGACGACCAACGAGAAGCTGGGCTTCGTCGGCCGCGAGGAAGGCATCGCGGCCATTGCGACGGCGACAGTCGTCTACCCCGATTTTCTGCCGGAGTGAGGGCTTCATGAGCGACGTCGAGATGCTGGCGAAAAGGGTGTTGCAGGCTTGCGAGGAGCGCGGCTTGAAGCTCGCCACGGCCGAATCCTGCACCGGCGGCATGATCGCCGCCGCCATTACCGATCTCGCCGGCGCCTCGAACGTGCTGGAGCGCGGGTTCGTCACCTATTCCAACGAGGCGAAGGTGGAGATGCTGGGGGTTTCGCCGCAGACGCTGGGGACCCGCGGGGCGGTGTCGGAGGAGACGGCGCTGGAGATGGCGGCCGGCGCGCTTGCCCATTCGCGCGCCGACATCGCCGTCTCGGTGACGGGTGTCGCGGGGCCCGGCGGCGGCACGGCGGAGAAACCGGTTGGCCTCGTCTGGTTCGGGCTCGCCGTGAAAGGAAAGGAGCCGCGTGCGCAAAAGCGTCTGTTTACCGGCACGCGGGGCCAGGTACGCAGCGAGAGCGTGGCGACGGCGCTTTCGCTCATGCTGGAAGTATCGCAGGAACGAGCGCCGTGAAACCCGAGCCTCTCATGTTGAGCTGAGCGCCCTCGTGGTTCGACAAGCTCACCATGAGGGCTACTGGGGCGTCGGGCGCGTTTCGATGCTGAGGGGCCGAGCGGTTGTCGCACGGGAATACGCACAGGCTTCAACACAAGCGGCGAGGCTCAAGTAGCCCTCATGGTGAGCTTGTCGAACCACGAGGGCGCTAGGCGACGCTTCCTTTCCCGTAGACGGCGTCCGCCCGCCGCTCGAAAGCTTCGGAAAACATGCGGAAGGCGCGGTCGAACATGGCGCCCATCAGCATGCCGAGCATGCGGCTCTTGAACTCGTATTCGATGAAGAAGTGCACGTCCGTCTGGCTTTCGCCCTCCGGATCGAAGCGCCAGCGGTTCTGCAGGAAGCGGAACGGGCCGTCGATATAACGCACGTCGATAATGCGTTCCTGCGGTTTCAGGACCACCTGGCTGGTGAAGGTCTCGCGGATGGCCTTGTAGCCCACCGTCATGTCGGCGAGCAGGATCGTCACGCCGTCGCGCTCCTTGCGCGAGCGCACGTTGAGCGCCTCGCACATGGGCACGAATTGCGGATAGGCCTCGATGTCCGCCACCAGGGCGAACATCTGCTCGGGCGGGTGGTTCACCCGGCGGACCGTCTCGTGTTTGGGCATCGGAAGCTTTACGCCGTCCTGGCCGCCGAAAGCCGCGCCTCACGCGCCGCCCTGAGGCGGGTGAAGTCGTCGCCGGCATGGTGCGAGGAGCGCGTCAGCGGGCTCGAGGAGACCATCAGGAAGCCCTTGGTGTAGGCGATGGTCTCGTAGGACTTGAATTCCTCGGGCGTGACGAACTTCTTCACCGGATGGTGCTTTCGCGTCGGCTGCAGGTACTGGCCGATGGTGATGAAGTCGACATCCGCCGAGCGCAGGTCGTCCATGAGCTGCAGCACCTCGTTGCGCTCTTCGCCGAGCCCCACCATGATGCCGGACTTGGTGAACATCGACGGGTCCAGCTCCTTCACCCGCTGCAGGAGGCGGATGGAGTGGAAATAGCGGGCGCCGGGGCGCACGGTGAGGTACTTCGACGGCACGGTCTCCAGATTGTGGTTGAAGACGTCGGGCCTGGCCGCCACGACCATCTCCAAAGCACCGTCCTTGCGCAGAAAATCGGGGGTGAGGATCTCGATGGTCGTTTCCGGCGAGACCTTGCGTATGGCGTGGATGACGTCGACGAAATGCTGTGCGCCGCCGTCCTTCAGGTCGTCCCGGTCGACCGAGGTGATCACCACGTGGGTCAACCCCATCTCGCGCACGGCCTTGGCGACGTTTGCCGGCTCATTCGGGTCGAGCGGGCCGGGAATGCCGGTCGCCACGTTGCAGAAGGCGCATGCGCGGGTGCAGATCTCGCCCATGATCATGAAGGTGGCGTGCTTCTTGTCCCAGCACTCGCCGATATTGGGGCAGCCGGCTTCCTCGCAGACCGTGACGAGGTTGTTCGACTTCACGATCTCGCGCGTTTCCAGATAGCCCTTCGAGGTGGGCGCCTTGACGCGGATCCACTCGGGCTTCCTGAGCACCTCCTGGTCGGGCCGGTGCGCCTTTTCCGGATGGCGCGGGCGCGGCTTCGCGGAGACGGTGTCGAGAACGGTAACCATCATTTCCTCTGTTTCTTCAATTCGCCGGCCTGGTTGCGCCTTTTACACATATAGAGATTGCCGCCGGCGGCAAAAGCCCGCCTGCCCATCGGCAGGCGGGCTTGTCGATGATCGGCTTATCGTCCTCCGCGAATCAGCCGATAAAGCCAGATCAGGAGGCAGGCACCGATAACGGCGACGACGAGCTGGCCGATGATGCCGCCGAAGGTGGCACCCATGAGTGCAATCAAAATCGCGTTGAGGACGACAGCGCCGACCACACCGAGGACGATGTTAAGCAGAAGGCCGTGCCCGGCGGCCTTCATGATCTTCTCGGCGAGCCAACCGGCTATGCCGCCGATGACAATCGTCAAAATCCAACCTACACCCTCCATTCGAAGTCTCCTGCTTTGGTTGCGGATCGGTACAAACTATACGCGACAATCCTGCACCGGTTACCGCCGGCGCAAGGCACTTCAAGCATTCAGCGTCCGCCCGTAAGCGTCGAGAACGCTCTCTTTCATCATCTCCGAAAGCGTGGGATGTGGG
The DNA here is from genome assembly GCF_009812055.1 of Chelativorans xinjiangensis. GTDB lineage: Bacteria > Pseudomonadota > Alphaproteobacteria > Rhizobiales > Rhizobiaceae > Chelativorans > Chelativorans xinjiangense. The sequence continues at coordinate 61,392 of NZ_WQNH01000002.1, forward strand.
AAGATGGTGTGCATAAGTTCCTCTTCCGTGGTTTCCAGGTTCATAGCGATGACGAAACCCTGGATGAGCTCCGTCACCTCGGCGCCGATCATGTGCGCGCCTAGAAGTTCGCCGGTTTTCTTGTCGAGGATCGTCTTGACGAAGCCCTGGTCTTCGCTGAGCGCAATGGCCTTGCCGTTGGCGGCGAACTGGAAGCGGCCGACGCGGATGTCGCGGCCTTCTTCCTTGGCCTTCTCTTCCGTCAGCCCGACAGAGGCGACCTGCGGCTGGCAATAGGTGCAGCCGGGAACCCGGTTCTTGTCGAGTGCGTGCACGCCGGGCACGCCGGCGATCTTCTCCACGCACACGACGCCCTCGTGCTCGGCCTTGTGGGCGAGCATGGGCGGGCCGGCGACATCGCCGATGGCGTAGATGCCGGGAACGTTGGTGTGCCCGTAGCCGTCGACGATGACCATGCCGCGCTCAGTCTTCACGCCGGCAGATTCAAGACCGAGGTTCTCGATATTGCCCTGCACGCCAACGGCCGAGACGAGACGCTCGGCGGCGATCTTCTCCACCTTGCCGTCCTTCATCTCGACATGAGCCGTGACCTTGCCCGACCCCTTCTCCACCTTCGTGACCTTGGCCTCGACATGGAACTTTATGCCCTGCTTCTCGAGCTGCCGCTTGGCGAACTTGGAGATTTCCGCGTCCTCCACGGGCAGGATCTGCGGCAGGAGCTCGACCACCGTCACTTCCGAGCCCATGGTGCGGTAGAAGCTTGCGAACTCGATGCCGATGGCGCCCGAGCCCATGACGATGAGCGATTTGGGGATTTCCTTCGGCACCATCGCCTCGAAATAGGTCCAGATCAGCTTGCCGTCGGGCTCGACACCCGGCAGGACGCGCGGGCGTGCGCCGGTGGCCAGAATGATGTGTTTTGCCTTGTAGGTCCCCTCGCCCAGCGTGGCCTTCGGGGCTGCCGGTTGCGGCTCCATCGGCTTCTTCGCCGGCTTGGAGACGACGACTTCGCCCGGCTGTGACCCTGTGGAGGCCTTGGCGATCTTCGCCTCGCCCCAGATGACGTCGACCTTGTTCTTCTTCATGAGGAAGCCCACGCCGCCGTTGAGCCGGGTGGAGACCTTGCGCGAGCGGTCGACGACGGCAGCGGCATCCACGGAGACCTTGCCGTCTACCTTCAGCCCGTAATCCTTGGCATTTTCGACATAGTGCAGGATTTCGGCCGAGCGCAGGAGCGCCTTTGTGGGGATGCAGCCCCAGTTGAGGCAGATACCACCCAGATGCTCGCGCTCTACGATGGCCGTCTTGAATCCAAGTTGCGCCGAGCGCACGGCCGTGACGTAGCCGCCCGGACCGGAGCCTATGATGATGACGTCGTAGGTTTCAGCCACGGCTCAATTTCTCCTTCATTCAAATCACGCGCCCGGCCCTATCGCCGGTTCTCAGGTGTTGCCTGCTGCACGCAGGCCGAAGGCCACCAGCAGCAGGAAAACGCCGTTCGACAAAAGTTCGACGGCCAAGAGGATGCCGAGCACGGCGGAGGCCGACCACGGCATGTCGGCCAGGATCATGCCGCCCAGCACCAGGGACAGGAGACCCGAGACGAACACCCAGACCCAGCCGGGGATCGGCCTCAACGCATAGGCGTACATCAGCTTCACGACGCCCAGGACGATGAAGATGATGGCGACCAGGACCGTGAGCGAGATGATGCCTTCCATCGGCCGGAAGAGCAGCGAGATGCCTATGGCGAGCGCCAGCGCTCCGAGCAGCAGCGACCACAGGAAGATCGGCCAGCTCCCGCGACGCAGCCTGAAGGCCTGGATGACCTGCAGCACCCCGAACAGCGTGAACGCCCATGCGGCCAAAAGAGCCGCCGTCATGGTCGCGGCGAACGGATTGGCGAGCGCAACGATACCGCCGATGAGCGAGATGGCGCCGAGAACGGCAAGCCACACCCAGGAAGACCGCAACTGTCTATGCTCTACGGAATTGGCCATTGTCATCCCTCCTTGATCAAAGGCCGAATAATCGGCGGACCGCCGGTTCCAGCCCGTCGCCGATGGCGCGGGTGTTCCCGGCGTCCAGATGCACGCCGTCCAGAGACGTCGTGCGGGCGACCGAGCCGGCATCGAAGAAGGCGCAGCCGCTATCCTCGGCAAGCTGCGCGTAGAGCGGGGCCAGCTTCTTCGATTCGGCGATGCCGCCCTCGAACATGGCGGCGAAGTCGGCATTGTCGGTGTCGCAGAGCGGCGGCGGCGCGACGAGCAGGACGGCCGGCGCCTTCCAGTCGAAGGGGTAGTCATGGCGGCGGATGATGTCGATCAGCCGCCTCATGCCCTGCTTGGCGCCGACGGCGCGGCCGCAGATCACCGGTTTCATGTCGTTCGTGCCGAGCATGATGATGACGAGGTCGAGCGGCGCGTGGGTGGACAGAAGCGTGGGCAGGATGCGCGCACCGTTCCGGTCGGCGCCGGAAAGCCAGTCGTCATAGGCCGTGGTACGGCCGCCAAGCCCCTCGGGGATCACCCGCGCCGCCTCACCCAGGCGGGCCTGAAGCGCCGACGGCCAGCGGTCCTCGTATATATGCCGGTCCTCGGCCTCCGCGTTGTGGCCGTAGGTGAGCGAGTCTCCGTAGCAAAGAATGGTCTTCATGGGCGCGGCCTCCGCGAGTCCAGCGACTCCCCTCCCCCTTGGGGGAGGGTGGCCCTGACGGCTTGCCGGCGGGGTCGGGTGGGGGTCGGCGCGACGAGCGCGGCATGGATAGTATCGAGCACTGGGTCGAGCTCCCGCATGATCTCATAGTTCGAGAACCTCAGTACGCGAAAGCCCTGCCGCCTCAAGTAAGCATCCCTGCGCGCATCATATGCGATTGCCGCGTCGGTGCCGTGCTGATTACCGTCCACCTCGATGATCAGCCAATGCCTGAGGCAGCAGAAGTCCACCACGTAGGTCCCAATAGGCACCTGCCGCCGGAAGTGTGTACCTTCCAGCGGCAGCTTCTCGCGCATGTGCCACCAAAGGCGTCTTTCCGCGTCGGTCATTTCCTTACGAAGTTTCGGCGCGTTCGCTCTCGCCTTGACCGTCGGCGCTCTCCTTGGCGGTCTATTCCACGGCATTTCCCCCTCCTGAACCTTGGCACAAGTTCGCCGACCCCCACCCGTCCAGCCGCCTGGCGGCGGCTGTCCACCCTCCCCCAAGGGGGAGGGAAAGGAGCTACACCAGCATGCCAAACGGCTTCTCCACCAGCCGCTTGAATGCGGAGAGCAGTTCGGCGCCGAGCGCCCCGTCGACGGCGCGGTGGTCCGTCGACAGCGTCGCCGACATGATGGTGGCGGCTTTGATCTCGCCGTTCTTCACCACCGCCCGCTCTTCGCCCGCGCCGACCGCCAGGATGGTCGCGTGCGGCGGGTTGATGACGGCGGCAAAATCCTTGATGCCGTACATGCCCAGATTGGACACCGCCGTCGTGCCGCCCTGGTATTCCTCCGGCTTCAGCCTGCGGCTCCTGGCGCGGGCGGCCAGGTCCTTCATCTCGTTGGAGATCGCCGACAGGGTCTTTTCTTCGGCGCGGCGCACGATCGGCGTGATCAGCCCGCCGGGAATGGCCACAGCCACGCCGACATCGGCATGGCTGTGCTTCACCATCGCACTCTCCGTCCACGAGGCGTTGGCGCCGGGCACTGCTACAAGCGCCATCGCCATCGCCTTGATGATGAAGTCGTTGACCGACAGCTTGTAGGCCGGCTTCTCGCCATCCTCGGTCTTCACCAGCGGCGCGGCCTCGTTGAGCTGCTTGCGCAGGGCCAAAAGCGCGTCGATCTCGCAGTCGAGCGTCAGGTAGAAATGCGGGATGGTGGACTTCGCCTCGACCAGGCGGCGGGCGATGGTCTTGCGCATGCCGTCATGCGGCACGAGCTCGTAGGAGCCTTCCTCGAAGAGCTTCAGCACCTGGTCGTCCGACATGGGCGCGGGGGGCTTGGGCGTGGTGGCCGGCGCTTCGGGCGCTTTGGCCGCGCCACCCGAAAGCGCCGCCTCGACGTCCGCCTTCACCACGCGGCCGCGCGGGCCGGAGCCGGCGACGGCGGCAAGGTCGATGCCGGCCTCCCGGGCGATGCGGCGGGCGAGCGGGGAGGAGAAGACGCGGCCGTCCTTCCCCCCTTCGACAACTTCGAGACGGGGAGGCCGAGCGGCCGGAGACGGCGCCGGCCGGGCGTCTTCTTGGCCGGCCAGCGTGCGCTCGCCGCCACTCTCCTGCGCCGCTTCGACAGGTTGGGGACTTGGGGAGGAAGGGGCAGCCGCACCGCCGTTCCCGGCGGCCTTGGCGGCTTCGGCCACGTCCTCGCCCTCTTCCGCGAGCACGGCGATCAGTGCATTCACCTTCACGCCTTCCGTGCCCTCGGGCACGACGATCTTGGCGACGGTCCCTTCATCCACCGCCTCCACTTCCATGGTCGCCTTGTCGGTCTCGATCTCGGCGATGACGTCGCCGGACGAAACGCTGTCCCCCTCCTTGACCAGCCACTTGGCGAGGTTCCCTTCCTCCATGGTGGGCGAAAGGGCCGGCATGGTGATCTGAATCGGCATATAGGATCCCTCTCCTTAGCCCCGATAGGTGACGGCCTTCACCGCCTCGACGACTTCGGCCACGCTGGGCAGCGCCAGCTTTTCCAGATTGGCGGCATACGGCATCGGCACATCCTTGCCCGCAACGGTGATGACCGGCGCGTCGAGATAGTCGAAGGCGCGCTGCATCACCTGGGCAGCGATGTGGTCGCCGACGGAGGATTGCGGAAAGCCTTCCTCGACGGTGACCAGCCGGTTGGTCTTCTTCACCGATTCGATGACGGTATCGAGATCCATGGGCCGGATCGTGCGCAGGTCGATGATCTCCACGTCGAGGCCCATGCCGCGCAGCTCCTCCTCGGCCTTGACCGCGTAGGTCATGCCGATGCCGAAGGAGACGATGGTCGCATCCTTGCCCGCCTTGTGGATGCGCGCCTTGCCGATGGGGAGCACGAAATCGTCGAGCTGCGGCACATCGAAGGTCTGGCCGTAGAGGATTTCGTTTTCGAGGAAGATCACCGGGTTGGGATCGCGGATGGCCGCCTTCAGCAAGCCCTTGGCGTCGGCTGCCGTATAGGGCATCACCACCTTGAGGCCAGGGATGTGGCCGTACCAGGCGGCGTAGTCCTGGCTGTGCTGGGCGGCGACGCGGGCGGCCGCACCGTTGGGGCCGCGGAAGACGATGGGAGCGCCCATCTGACCACCGGCCATGTAGAGCGTCTTGGCCGCCGAATTGACGAGCTGGTCCATCGCCTGCATGGCGAAGTTGAAGGTCATGAACTCGACGATGGGCTTGAGCCCCGCGAAGGCCGCGCCGATGCCGACGCCGGCGAAGCCGTGCTCGGTGATCGGCGTGTCGACCACGCGCTTGTCGCCGAATTCCTGCAGCAGGCCCTGGGTCACCTTATAGGCGCCCTGATACTCCGCCACCTCCTCGCCCATGACGAAGACGTCCTCGTCGCGGCGCATTTCCTCGGCCATGGCGTCGCGCAGCGCTTCGCGCACGGTGGTGGGCACCATTTCGGTGCCTTCGGGAATGTCGGGATCGGCGGGAAGCGCCGGCGCCTCGGCCTTTGGCACGGCGGCGGGCTTAGGCGTCTCCTCGACCTTCTGCGCCGCCGGCTCTTCCGCCGGTGCCTGGGCGGCGGCCGGAGGCGCGCTCACGGGAGCCTTGGAAAGGTCTTCCTCGCTCTCGCCGTCGGCGAGCAACAGGGCGATGGGTGTGTTGACCTTCACGCCTTCGGTACCCTCACCGATGAGGATCCTGCCGATCTTTCCTTCGTCGATCGCTTCGACCTCCATGGTCGCCTTGTCGGTCTCGATCTCGGCAATCACATCGCCGGGGGCGACGGCATCGCCTTCCTTCTTCAGCCATTTGGCCAGATTGCCCTCCTCCATGGTCGGGGAGAGCGCGGGCATGAGAATTTCCGTGGGCATCGGCAGCGCCTCCCCTTAGAGCAGGATATCGGTATAGAGCTCGGATACGTCCGGCTCGGGATCCGCCTGGGCGAAATCGGCCGCGTCAGCAACGATCTCGCGCACGCGCTTGTCCTCCGCCTTCAAGTCGTCCTCGCTCGCCCACTTCTTGTCCAGGAGCCGTTTCTTCACCTGCTCGATCGGGTCGTGCTCGGAGCGCATCTTCTGCACTTCGTCCTTGGAACGGTACTTTGCCGGGTCGGACATGGAGTGGCCGCGGTAGCGGTAGGTCTGCATCTCCAGGATGATCGGCCCCTTGCCGGAGCGGCACCAGTCGACCGCAAGGTCGCCTGCGGCCTTCACGGCGCGCACGTCCATGCCGTCGACCTGGATGCCCGGAATCTTGAAGGAGAGGCCGCGGTGCGAGAAATCGGTCTCGGCCGAGGAGCGCGAGACCGAGGTGCCCATTGCATAGCGGTTGTTCTCGATGACGTAGACCACGGGGAGCTTCCACAGGGAGGCCATGTTGAAGCTCTCGTAGACCTGGCCCTGGTTGGCCGCGCCGTCACCGAAATAGGTGAGCGAGACGCTGTCGTTGCCGCGATAGCGGTTGGCGAGCGCCAGGCCGGTTCCGAGCGGCACCTGGGCGCCGACGATGCCGTGGCCGCCATAAAAGTTCTTCTCCTTGGAGAACATGTGCATGGAGCCGCCCTTGCCCTTGGAGTATCCCCCGCGCCGGCCGGTCAGCTCCGCCATGACGCCGCGCGGGTCCATGCCGGTGGCCAGCATGTGACCGTGGTCGCGGTAGCCGGTGATGACCTGATCACCCTCCTTCAACGCCATCTGCATGCCGACGACGACAGCCTCCTGGCCGATATAGAGGTGGCAGAAGCCGCCGATCAGGCCCATGCCGTAAAGCTGGCCCGCCTTCTCCTCGAAACGGCGGATCAAGAGCATGTCGCGGTAGGCCGAAAGCTCCTGCTCTTGTTTGAACTCTTCCGGCTTCGGCGTCCTGACGGCGGGCGTGCCGCCGGCTGTGGATGACGGTTTGGCTGGGCTACGGGATTTTGCCGACGAAGGTTTCGGCGCGGTTTTCCTGGCGGCTGTCGCCATCTGTCACTCCCTAGAAAGCGTCTCTTGACGGACATAGGACCTGCCTGCGACACCATACTGCCGCAGGACACGCATCTAGTCCACGCAAAGCAGCCATCCATGGCAAACAGTTCGGTGCCGGACGCTATCATGACGGAAAGGCTTCCGCCATGCGAAATTATGCATGGCAGCCATGCCGGCTAACCCGTTGGGAAAATTGAAATTCTTTTGGATTAACTGGAAATCGGTTAATTCACATTGCCAGCCGGGCGGAATATGACGATCTCGTTCTCCCGGACGAGATTCAGCGCCCGCCGTGCCTGCTCGTCCAGCATATCCTTTTCCAGCGAACCGTCGTTGAGCAGGCTCACCCGCTCCTCCAGGTCCCCGCGCTCCCGGTGCAGCGCGTCGAGCTTGGCTTCAAGTCCGGCAATGCGGCCTTCCAGGCGCTCCTTGCCGTTGAGGCCATAGTCGCCTTGATAGGCATGAAAGCCGAAATAGGTCAGCACGAGCGCGGTGATCGCCGGTACGATCAAGCGGCCTGTATTGCGACGTTTGTGATGGCGGGTCCACATGCGGCGAAATTCCTTCCGCCGCATGTGGCCATATCTTGCTTAATGGAGGGTTATCCGCGGGCCGTTACCCGCGCAAAATCGTCCGTCCCGCGTAGCGCGCCTGCTTGCCCAGTTCCTCCTCGATGCGGATGAGCTGGTTGTATTTGGCAAGCCGGTCGGACCGGGCGAGCGAGCCGGTCTTGATCTGCCCGCAATTGGTGGCGACCGCGAGGTCGGCGATGGTGGCATCCTCCGTCTCGCCCGAGCGGTGCGACATCACCGCCGTATAGGCGGCCTTGTGCGCCGTCTCAACCGCGTCCAGCGTCTCGGTCAGGGTGCCGATCTGATTGACCTTGACGAGGATGGAATTGGCGATGCCCATCTTGATGCCGTCGGAGAGCCGCTCGGAGTTGGTGACGAAAAGGTCGTCGCCGACAAGTTGCACCTTGTCGCCGGCAAGCTCGGTGAGGATCTTCCAGCCCTCGAAATCGTCTTCGGCCATCCCGTCCTCGATGGAGATGATGGGATAGTCGGCGGCGAGCTTGGCGAGATACTCGGCCTGCGCCTTGGCCTCGCGCGTCTTGCCCTCGCCTTCGTAGACGTACTTGCCGTCCTTGAAGAACTCGGTCGCCGCGCAATCGAGGGCGATGGCGACGTCGTCGCCGGGCTTGTAGCCGGCCTTCTCGATGGAGGTCATGATGAAGTCGAGCGCTTCCTGGGCGCTCTTCAGCCCCGGCGCGAAGCCGCCCTCATCGCCCACATTGGTGTTGTGGCCGGCCGCCTTCAGCCCCGCCTTCAGCGTGTGGAAGATCTCCGCGCCGCAGCGCACCGCCTCGCGCAGGCTCTCCGCTCCCACCGGCATGACCATGAATTCCTGGAAGTCGATGGGGTTGTCCGCATGCACGCCGCCGTTGACGATGTTCATCATCGGCACCGGCAGAACATGCGCCGAAGCGCCGCCGACGTAGCGGTAGAGCGGCAGGCCGGAGGCTTCCGCGGCCGCCTTGGCGACGGCGAGCGAGACGCCGAGGATGGCGTTGGCGCCGAGCCGGCTCTTGTTGGGCGTGCCGTCAAGCTCGATCATGGTGCGGTCGATATGGATCTGGTTCTCCGCCTCCATGCCGCCGATGGCCTCGAAGATCTCGCCGTTGACGGCATCGACGGCGCCGGCAACGCCCTTGCCGAGGAAGCGCGGGCCGCCGTCCCGCAATTCCACGGCCTCGTGAGCACCGGTCGAGGCGCCGGAAGGCACCGCCGCGCGGCCCATCGAGCCATCCTCCAGGACCACATCGACCTCGACGGTGGGATTGCCCCGGCTGTCGAGGATTTCACGTCCGACGATGTCGACAATGGCAGTCATGGGCTGGTTCCTCCGGCTCGGATTGGCGTGAAGACAGATGCGCCCCTCTTATCGCAGGCGGCGAAAAAGGCAATGCGTATACATCCACACGTCATGCCGGGACGGGAGCGCAGCGGAGGCTGTCCGGGACCTATTCCGTGACTCGTCCACGTGCCGGAATGGGTCCCGGATAGCCGTCTTTCGCTTCGCTCAAGCTGGATTCCGGGATGACGCGCGGAGATAACGGCACTTCAATCCCCCTTCGCCACCCGGTCGAACGCCATCAGGCGCTCCAGCAATGCGGGAATCTGGTCGAGCGGTACCATGTTGGGCCCGTCGGAGGGCGCATTGTCGGGGTCGTGGTGGGTCTCGATGAAGACGCCGGCGACGCCGACGGCCACGGCGGCGCGCGCCAGCGTCTCGACGAAACGCCGCTCGCCGCTGGTGGAGCCGCCCTGCCCGCCCGGCTGCTGCACGGAATGGGTGGCATCGAAGATCACCGGCGCGCCCATCTCCGCCATCTGCGGCAGGCCGCGCATGTCCGAGACGAGCGTGTTGTAGCCGAAGGAGGTGCCGCGCTCGGTCACCAGCACATTGGCATTACCGGAGCCGGTGATCTTGGCGACGACGTTCTTCATGTCCCAGGGGGCGAGGAACTGGCCCTTCTTCACGTTGACGACGCGGCCGGTCCGGGCGGCGGCGATCAGAAGGTCCGTCTGGCGGCACAGGAAGGCCGGGATCTGCAAGACGTCCACGGCCTCGGCCACCAGGCCGCATTGCTCTTCCGTGTGAACGTCGGTCAGCACCGGTACGTCGAGTTCGCGCCTGAGATCGGCAAAGACCGGCAGGGCCGCATCGAGGCCGGCGCCGCGCTTTCCCGAAAGCGAAGTGCGGTTGGCCTTGTCGAAGCTCGTCTTGTAGACGAAGCCGATGCCCAGCTTCCGTGTCAGCTCCTTCAGCGCGCCGGCCATCTCGAAGGCGTGATCACGCGATTCGAGCTGACAGGGACCGGCGATCAGCGCCAACGGGGCATTATTGGCGAAAACGGCTTGCCCCACTTCCACACGCGGGTTAGGCCCCATCATGCACTCCCCGAAAAACCGACCGCCTCAGCGGCGAACGTTGCAAACAGCCCCCAATAGGACGACTTTTCGGGCTCCGCAAAGACAAAATACGCCCCCTGCCCCGCCGCAGGCGGCACGATCAGCCTATTTCCATGTATCCTGTGGAGAATGTCAGCGGCGGCCAGCCGCTTGACGAGCGCACTTATGGACGTTGTGCGGAACATGATGCCGCGCAGGCCAAGAACATTATCGTCGCCGGCCTCAATGCCGTAGATGCGCTTGGCTTCCTCTGGCGCAAGCAGCCACACAGCTCCGTTGGAAAGCGACCAGATTCCCGCACCATCGTCAGCCTGCTTCCGGAGCAGGCGGGAGAGGAACTCCCCTCCGGTGCTCCGTTCCTCTGCCGTCGCCAGAATGCGCGATATCCCGAAAACGCCGTTGTCGTGGCGCTGCAGGGACGAACGGTCGGCGGCCGGCATCTTTACCCGCTCGCAGGTGAAGAAGAAGGAAGGAGAAGATTGGGGAGCGGCGAAGGCCAACTTGAACGAGGCATCGGCCTTGCTACCGTCGGCCTCGACGAAGGGGCGGGAGAAAGAAAGCTGCGCGCCGGCGGAGAGTCCCTCCTCAACGAAACGGGTGTGATCCGAGGCGGCATCGTCCGTGCCGAAAGCAAGCGCGGAGAAACCGTCCTCGCCACAGGAATCCCGAAACGCGCGATCCTGCAAGACGAAGGTGTTGCCGCTGGCTCCCGCCTTCGCCGCCGCTCCTTCATCACCTATGGCCAGCGGCTCCAGATACGTGCCATCCTGAAAGAACACGCAGCAATTGGCCGTGCCGAAGGGATGGGCAGCATTCGGCGCCACGGTGAAGCCGAGCGCGGCAAGGCGTTCACGCGCGACGGAAAGGCTCGCGGTCGGTAGCACGCAGTGGTCGAGTTTCATCCCAAATTCCTAAAGTATGGCTCATCAGAATAGCTTTCAGGTAGTAATTGGAATGAAGAATACAACCAAAATGGATATGGCTGTCGCGACGGTGTCATCACACCAGCCGCGATTGCTCCACGGCGGCGGCGATGAAGGAGGCGAAGAGCGGGTGCGGCTCGAAGGGCCGGCTCTTGAGCTCGGGGTGGTATTGCACGCCGATGAACCAGGGATGGTCGGCATATTCCACGGTCTCCGGCAGCACGCCGTCGGGCGACAGGCCGGCAAAGACCAGCCCGCACTCTTCCAGCTTCTGGCGGTAGCCGATATTCACCTCGTAGCGGTGACGGTGGCGCTCGGAGATTTCCTCCGAGCCGTAGATTTCGGCGATCTTCGAACCGGGCGTCAGGCGCGCATCATAGGCGCCGAGCCGCATCGTACCGCCGAGATCCCCGGCGGCGGTGCGTTTTTCGAGCATGTTGCCCTTCAGCCATTCGGTCATCAGGCCGACGATGGGCTCGTCGGTCGGACCGAACTCGGTCGAGGACGCCTTCTCGATGCCGGCGAGTGATCGCGCCGCCTCGATGCAGGCCATCTGCATGCCAAAACAGATGCCGAAATAGGGCACCTTGCGTTCGCGGGCGAATTTGGCGGCCAGGATCTTGCCCTCCGAGCCACGCTCGCCGAAGCCGCCGGGAACGAGAATCCCGTGCACCTTCTCAAGCCAGGGCGCCGGATCCTCCTTCTCGAATATCTCCGATTCGATCCATTCGAGATTGACGCGCACGCGGTTTGCCATACCACCGTGGGAGAGCGCCTCGTTGAGCGACTTATAGGCGTCCTTGAGGTCCGTGTACTTGCCGACAACGGCGATGGTCACCTCGCCCTCAGGGTTGTGGATGCGGTCGCAGACCTGCTGCCAGCGCTCCATGCGCGGCTTCGGCGCCGGGTCGATGCCGAAGGCGGCGAGCACTTCGCCGTCGAGCCCCTCGCGGTGATAGGCCATGGGCACGTCGTAGATATGCGCCACATCGAGCGCCTGGATGACGGCCTGTTCGCGCACATTGCAGAACAGCGAGAGCTTGCGCCGCTCCTCCGCCGGAATTTCGCGGTCGGCGCGCACCAACAGGACGTCGGGCGCGATGCCTATCGACCGCAGCTCCTTGACCGAGTGCTGGGTGGGCTTGGTCTTCAATTCGCCCGCGGCAGGAATCCACGGCATAAGCGTCAGATGCACATAGACCGCGTTGCCGCGCGGCAATTCGTTGCCGAGCTGGCGGATCGCCTCCAGGAACGGCATCGCCTCGATGTCGCCCACCGTGCCGCCGATCTCGCAGAGTACGAAGTCGAACTCGTCGTTGCCTTCCAGGATGAACTGCTTGATCTCGTCGGTGACGTGCGGGATCACCTGCACCGTGGCGCCCAGATAGTCGCCGCGCCGCTCCTTCTCGATGATGTTCTGGTAGATGCGGCCGGTGGTGATGTTGTCCTGCTTGTTGGCCGAGCGCCCGGTGAAGCGCTCGTAATGGCCGAGGTCGAGGTCGGTCTCCGCCCCGTCATCGGTGACGAACACCTCGCCGTGCTGATACGGCGACATCGTGCCGGGATCGACGTTCAGATAGGGGTCGAGCTTCCTGATACGGACGCGGTAACCGCGCGCCTGCAGCAACGCGCCGAGGGCCGCTGCCGCAATGCCTTTGCCGAGAGAGGAAACCACGCCGCCAGTGATGAATACATATCGCGCCATGGGACTTACCGCTTAACCGGACGAAGGCGATTCCGCCAGAGCAAAATCCCCAAACCCGCAACTTTTTGGCTGCGCGCCGACAAGCTGCCGCGCGCGATTTCGAAATCGGCGACGGGATCCGTTGCCGAATCCCGTTCGAGATTAAGTGTTTACTGACCCGTCGGCACCTGCGGCTCGGAATCGGCCGGCTCTTCCGCCGGCGCCGGCTCCGACGAGGCGCCGCTGCCGCCGAGTTGGTCGAGAACGCCGCTGCCGCCGCCCTCACCCTGCTCCTGCGTCTGCGGCAGCCGGTCGAAGATATCCGTCGGCTGGGCCTGATAGCGCGCGATCAGCGACAAACCGAGCGAGGTGGCGAAGAAGGCCGCGGCAAGGATCGCCGTTGCGCGCGTCAGCGCGTTGGCCGCTCCGCGCGCCGTCATGAAGCCGGAGCCGCCGCCAATGCCAAGCCCTCCACCCTCCGAACGCTGCATAAGCACCACGCCGACAAGCGCAAGCACGGTGAGCAAGTGGATGACGATGACGATGGTCTGCATGATTCCTTCCGGCGCCTGAGGCGGAGCGGGCGATGCGCCCGCGGACGCGGCTCATTACACGCCTTTGCCCGTTTTTCCAAGTCCCCGTCACCACAGATAGGCGTGGCATGCGGCTTTGCAAGAAAAGACGGTGGGCAGAGGCTCAAACAGTGCGCGCCGCCTCGCTTATGGCAAGGAAATCGGCTGCCTTGAGGCTGGCGCCGCCGATCAGTGCACCGTCGACATTGAGGATCGACAAGAGTTCGCGCGCGTTGCCGGGCTTTACCGAACCGCCGTAGAGGAGCCGCGTGCGTTTTGCCTCATCACCGATCTTTTTCTCCAGTTCGGCGCGCAGGTGGGCATGCGCTTCGGCCACGTCCCCAGTTGTCGGCGTCAGCCCGGTGCCGATCGCCCATACGGGCTCGTAGGCGATCACCGTGTTTTCGGCCGTCGCCTCGGCGGGCACGGAACCCGCGACCTGGCGCGAAAGCACGGCAAGCGTCTCGCCCGCCTCGCGCTGCTGCCGCGTTTCCCCCAGGCAGATGATGGCGACAAGGCCGGCGCGCCAGGCTGCTTGCGCCTTGGCGGCCACCTCGGCATCGCTCTCGCGGTGATCCGTGCGCCGCTCGGAGTGGCCGACGATCACAAAGCCGGCACCGCAGTCGGCAAGCATTTCGGCGGCGATGTCGCCCGTATGGGCACCGCTCTCGGCGGCGTGGCAGTCCTGCCCGCCCAAGAAGACCGGTGTCGATCCGAGCACCCCGCTCGCCCGAAAGACGAGCGTCGCCGGCACGCAGATCAGCCCGTCGGCCTCCTCGCCGGCAGCGGCGGCAAAGCCTTCGCCGATGGCCTCCAGTTCGCCGAGCGAGGCGCTGGTGCCGTGCATCTTCCAGTTGCCTGCGATGAGCGGACGGATCGCGGGTGTCATGGGGCCTCCATTCGTTGTCATGTCCTGGTCGAAGGATGTTCACTACCAAAAAGGCGCTACAAAGCAATCGACAGTGGCTTTCAAGGGCGCTATTGCCAACATTCGCCAAGAAGAAAAGAGAACTATAGCGGATCACCATGCTCGACAGCCTGAGACAAGCGGCCACAACCTGGATTGCAAAGCTTCTGCTCGGCCTCCTGGTCCTGAGTTTTGCCGTGTGGGGCATTTCCGGCCAAATCCTGAACGGTGCCGGGGGCGCCGTCTTGACGGCGGGTGGTACGTCCGTTTCGCCGCTCGATTTCCGGCTGGCCTACGATCGCCAGATCGCCGAGCTTTCGCAGCGTTTCGGCACCAGGCTGACGCGCGAGCAGGCGGTGGCGATGGGTATCGACGAGCAGGTGCTCGCGCAACTCGCCGCGGGCGCCGTGCTGGACGAGACGGCACGCGAGATGGACCTTGGGTTGTCGCAGGACAAGCTTGCCGAGCTGGCGACCTCCGACCCGGCATTCCGCGGCGCCGACGGCCGCTTCAATCGTCAGCAGTTCGAGTTCGTCCTGAGACAGGCGGGCATGCGTCCGGAAGACTATCTGAAGAACCGGCAGAATGCCGCCATGCGCCAGCAGATCGTCGATGCGGTCGCAGGCGGCGTCTCGGCGCCCGATACGCTGCTGCGCAATGTCGCGCTCTACCGGGGCGAGGACAGGACGATAGAGTACGTGCCCCTCCCCCGCTCCCTCGTCGAGCCCATCGAGCCGCCGAGCGACGACGAGCTGCAAAGCTGGTTCGAGGAGCGCAAGGATGACTACGCCGCTCCCGAATACCGCAAGATCAACTACGTGAAGCTGGAAGCGGAGGATATCGCCGATCCATCGACGATCTCCGACGAGCAGGTGGGCAGCTACTACGAGAAAAACCGCGAGCGCTACACGACGCCGGAGCGCCGCACCATCGAGCAGATCAACTTCTCCGAGGAGGAGGATGCCGTTGCCGCCCGCGAGAGCATGCGCACCGGCGCGACTTTCGAGGGCGTGGTGGAGATGCAGGGCAAGACCCCCGAGGACATCAGGCTGGGCACCTTCACGCGCGCCGACGTCGCCGACGAGGCGGTGGCCGAAGCCGCCTTCGCGCTTGAGGAAGGCAAGGTGAGCGAGGTGGTCCAAGGCGCCTTCGGACCGGTGCTCCTGCGCGTGACGGAGATCGTTCCCGAAAAGGCGACGCCGCTCGACCAGGTGGCCGGCGAAATCCGCCAGGAACTGGCGCTCGACGAGGCGAGCAACCTGGTGCTCGACACCTACGACGCCTATGAGGATGCGCGCGCCGCCGGCCAGACGATGCAGGAGGCGGCGAACGCGCAGAGGCTGACCATGCGCACCGTCGAGGCTGTCGACCGTTCCGGCCGCCGCCCCGACGGCGCCGTCATCGAGGACCTCCCCCAATCGCGACAATTGCTCAGCGAAGCCTTCGAGACGGACAAGGGCGTGGAGAACCCGCCGATCGACCTGCCCAGCAACGGCTTTCTCTTCTACGAGGTGGAAGACATCGTGCAGGCGCGCGAGCGCTCGTTCGCCGAAGTGCGCGAAAAGGTGGTCGAGGACTGGACCGAAGCCGAGGTCGAGGCGCGGCTTGCAGAGCGCGTCAAGGAACTCCAGGACGCACTGAAGGGCGGCAAGACGCTCGACGAGATCGCCGCCGAGATCGGCCAGGAGAAGGTCGTCAAGCGCGGGCTGAAACGCGAGGCGGACGACCCGGATCTGGGTCGAGCGGGCGTTGCCGCTGCCTTCGGCGTGCCAGAGGGCGGATCCGGGGCTTTTGCCAATCCGGCCGGCGAGGGGCAATTTCTCTTCCAGGTGACGGAGGTGTTCGAGCCGGCGGCGGTCTCCGCCGACGCGGTGCCCGAAGACGTCGCCAACAGCATCACCCAGGGCATCTCCAACGACCTTCTGGACCAGCTCGTCGCACGGCTGCAGGCCGAGCATGAGGTGACCGTCAACCAGGCCGCCCTGCAGCAGGCGCTGAGCTTCTGAGGCCGGCCATGGCAGACCTCAAGCAACATATCGCCAAGGTGGCGAGCGGCACGGCCCTCAGCTTCGCCGAGGCGCGCGAGGCCTTCGAGGTCATGATGTCCGGCGAGGCCACGCCGAGCCAGATCGGCGGCTTCCTGATGGCGCTCAGGGTGCGCGGGGAAACGGTCGACGAGATCAGCGGCGCGGTCGACACCATGCGGGCGAAGATGCTTCCGGTCGAAGCCCCCGGGGATGCGATCGACATCGTCGGCACCGGCGGCGATGCCTCGGGCACCTACAATGTTTCGACCTGTGCGGCCTTGATCGTCGCCGGCTGCGGCGTGCCGGTGGCCAAGCACGGCAATCGGGCGCTTTCCTCGCGCGCGGGCGCGGCCGACAGCCTCGCAGCCCTCGGCGTCGACATCGAGATCGGGCCGGAGAAGATCGCCGCCTGCATCGCCGAGGCCGGTGTCGGTTTCATGTTCGCGCCGGCCCACCATGCGGCCATGCGCCATGTCGGGCCGACGCGGGTAGAGCTCGGCACGCGCACCATCTTCAACCTGCTCGGGCCGCTGTCGAACCCGGCGCGCGTGAAGCGCCAGCTCGTCGGCGTCTTCTCGCCCGAGTGGGTGGAACCGATCGCCCATGTGCTCAAACAGCTCGGCGCGGAAAGGGCCTGGGTGGTGCACGGAGATGGGCTCGACGAGATGACGACCGCCGGCACGACCCGCGTGGCCGCGCTGGAGGACGGCGCCGTGCGCACATTCGAGGTGACCCCCGAGGAGGCAGGCCTGGCGCGCGCCGAGATGGCCGCCCTGAAAGGCGGCGACGGCGAACACAATGCCAAGGCGTTGCGCGCCGTGCTGGAAGGCGCCAGGAACCCTTACCGTGACATCGCCCTTCTCAACGCCGGCGGCGCCCTTGTCGTGGCCGGAAAGGCCGAGACGCTGGGAGACGGCGTGAGGCTTGCGGCAGCAGCGCTGGACGACGGTCGCGCGCTCGCCGCGCTCGAAAAGCTTGTCGAAGTCTCGAACCGGGAAGCATAATTCCAGGAGCGTACCTGTAAATGACAGACATTCTGCGCAAGATCGAGGCTTACAAGCGCGAGGAGATCGCTGCTGCGAAATCCGCCATGCCCCAGGCCGACCTTGAGGCAAGGGCGCGCGAGGCCGCCCCCGTGCGCGGCTTTGGCGAGGCGTTGCGCGCAAAGCATTCTGCCGGCCTCCTGGCGCTTATCGCCGAGGTCAAGAAGGCGAGCCCCTCGAAAGGGCTCATCCGCGCCGATTTCGACCCGCCTCGGCTGGCGGCGGCCTATCAGCACGGCGGCGCGGCCTGCCTTTCTGTGCTGACGGACAAGCCATCCTTCCAGGGTGCGCCCGAGTTCCTCGCCGAGGCACGGCGGGCGACGAAGCTCCCTGCCCTGCGCAAGGATTTCATGTTCGAGCCTTACCAGGTCTACGAGGCGCGGGCCTGGGAAGCCGACGCGATTCTCATCATCATGGCGAGTGTGACAGACGACGAGGCGAAGGCGCTGGAGGAGACGGCCGGCAAACTCGGCATGGACACGCTGCTGGAGGTGCATGACGAGGCCGAGCTGGAACGCGCGCTCGGGCTTTCCTCGCCGCTGATCGGCATCAACAACCGCAATCTGAGGACCTTCGAGACGACGCTCGCCACCTGCGAGGCGCTGGCGCCGCAGGTGCCGGAGGATCGCATCGTCATCGGCGAGAGCGGCATCTTCACCCACGACGACTGCCGCCGCCTCGCGAAGGTGGGCATCTCGAGCTTCCTCGTCGGCGAGAGCCTGATGCGCCAGGACAACGTCGAGGCGGCGACGCGCAAATTGCTCGGGCTGGAAACGGATGTAGAGGCGGCAGGCTGAGATGGCCGGAGACGAAAAGAGCGGACTGACCCATCTTGCCGCCGACGGACGGGCGGAGATGGTGGATGTCGGGGCGAAGGACGACACGGCCCGCACGGCTGTCGCAGCCGGTGCCGTGACCATGGCGCCGCAGACCCTGCGGGCGATCCTGGCCGGGGACGCCAAGAAAGGCGATGTCATCGCCGTCGCCCGGCTCGCCGGCATCATGGCGGCGAAGAAAACGCACGACCTCATTCCGCTCTGCCACCCGCTGGCGCTGACCAAGATCGCCGTCGATATCGCGCCGGACGAGGCGCTGCCCGGCTTGCGCGTCGAGGCGACGGCACGCGTGACCGGCAAGACGGGCGTGGAGATGGAGGCGCTGACGGCCGTCTCCATCGCCTGTCTGACGATCTACGATATGGCCAAGGCGCTGGACAAAGGCATGGTCATCGGCGAGGTGCATCTCAAGGAGAAGACGGGCGGCAGGTCCGGCGCCTGGCGCGCACAAGGGGCGGACGATGGCTCTGCTTCCGGTTGACGAGGCGCTGGAGCGCATACTCGACGGCCTCAGCCCCCTCGCCGCCGAGGAGGTGGCGCTCACTGAGGCCGCCGATCGCGTACTCGCCGCGCCGCTGAAGGCGCAGCGTACGCAGCCGCCTTTCAACGCCTCGGCCATGGACGGCTACGCCGTTCGTGCGGCGGATATCGGGACGGTTCCAAGAACCCTTTCCGTCATCGGCGAATCGGCAGCGGGACACCGCTTTGCCGGGGCGCTCCAGCCGGGCGAGGCCGTGCGCATCTTCACCGGCGCACCGGTGCCGGAGGGTGCGGACGCCATTCTTATCCAGGAAAACGCGCGTAGGCTTGCCGACGGCCGCATCGAGGCCACCGAGCCCGTTGCTGCCGGGCGGCACATCCGCCGCGCCGGCCTCGACTTCGGCGAGAAAGACCCGGTTCTGGAGCAAGGCAGGGTACTGGACCCGGCGGCCCTGTCGCTGGCCGCGGCCGCGGGACATGCCACACTCCCCGTGGTGCGCCGGCCGCTCGTCGCCGTCATCGCCATCGGCGATGAACTCGTGCCGCCGGGCATCGCGCCCGGTCCCGACCAGATCGTCGCCTCCAACAGCTTCGGCACCGCCGCCCTCGCCGGGCGCGACGGCGCCAGGATTGTCGATCTCGGCATCGTCCCCGACAGCGAGGAGAAGATCTCCGCCGCCCTTCGCAAGGCGCTCGCCGCAAACGCCGATATTATCGCAACGCTCGGCGGCGCCTCGGTCGGCGACCACGATCTGGTGCGCCGGGTGCTCGAGGCGGAAGGCGCCGCCCTTTCCTTCTGGAAGGTCGCCATACGGCCCGGCAAGCCGATGATGTTCGGCCGCCTCGAAACAACGCGTGTGCTCGGCCTGCCCGGCAACCCGGTCTCCAGTCTGGTGTGCGCGCATCTCTTCCTGCGACCGATGATCGCCCGGCTTTCCGGCCGGGTCTTTTCGCCGGACCTGCGCCAGGCGGAGCTCGCAGTTCCCATGAAAGCCAATGACGAGCGGCAGGACTATGTGCGCGCCTCTGTATCCCACGGCCCGCGCGGGCTGATCGCGAGGCCGTTCGACCTGCAGGACTCCTCCATGCTCAGCACCCTCGCCGCCGCCAACGCGTTGATCGTCCGCGAGCCCAACGCGGGGCCGAGCGAGGCGGGCGCGCGCTGTCAGGTGCTGATGCTGCGCTGACGGTTTCGATATACCGTCCATAATTATCTGACATCGGCCGGAATTAACCGGACCTATCCGGGAATAAGCGGGAATAGCCGGGTATAGGCGGTGTGGAGCGATCCCAATTGCCTTGGAACGCAATTGACCCCACCTTCAGGGGGCGACTGAATGCAGGCCCAGGAGCCATCCGGATTCTGCTGCCAGAAGATTGCCGTTCAAAATCCCATCGACCAGGGTAGCAATACCGGTCACCATTGACCTTTCCCAATTCGCCGGCGAAGATAACTGCCGGGTTTGGGGAGGCGTGCATGTTTTTCGCGCACTCGACGGAGGACACATCGTGCTCCGATTGGCAGCTATTACATCGACATCTGATTGATGTTGCTGAGCTGGCTGCACAGTTCGCTGTCGTGTTCGGAGCGGAAAGGGCAACTCGGCTTGCAGGACTCCTGCATGACCTTGGAAAATATACTCCGGCGTTCCAGGCGAGGCTGACGGGAGCGCTCGAAAAGGTCGATCACTCGACCGCCGGCGCCGCCGAAACATTCACTCTTGTAAGCGCGATTGCAGATCGCGCAATGGCGGAACTGATCGCCTATGCGATCGCCGGACATCATGCGGGTCTGCCGGACAGGATCGGCGATGGATCGCTGGCAGAACGGCTGAAGAAGCAACTGGAGCCTCTCGATCCGTCGTGGCGCGACGAAATCGCCCCGGATGCAGTCGGCCTGATGCCGGATTTCGAATGGAGCAAGGACAAGGACAAAGCGGCGTTCCAGCTCGGCTTTCTTGGGCGGATGATCTTTTCCTGCCTGGTCGATGCCGACTTTCGGGATACGGAAGCTTTCTACGACGGGGTCAAGGGAGAGAAGAAAGATCGCGAATGGCCGGCCCTCGGCACGATCATCGATCCCCTCATTGCCTGCTTCGAGGTTCACATAGCCGACAAGCAGTCGGGTGGCACGGCCTCCAAGGTCAACCAACTGCGCGGCGAAATCCTTGCCCATGTGCGCGCCAAGGCGAGCGAAGCTACCGGCCTCTTCACGCTCACCGTCCCGACCGGCGGCGGCAAGACGCTGGCTTCGCTCGGTTTCGCGCTCGACCACGCGAAGAAGAATGGGCTGGAGCGGATCATTTTTGCCATTCCTTTCACATCGGTGATCGATCAGACCGCGTCCGTTTTCCGGGAGGTATTGGGCGACGAATTTATCCTGGAGCATCATTCGGCGATCGATTTCAATTCGGCGGCGAAGGAGAATGAATTCCGCGAGAAATTCGAAGGAAACTCGCTCGAAGCCAAGCTCCGTCTCGCCATGGAGGACTGGGCGGCGCCGATCGTCGTCACCACCAATGTGCAGCTTTTCGAGAGCTTGTTCGCCAATCGGCCATCGCGCTGCCGCAAACTGCACAATCTGGCGCGCAGCATCATCATTCTGGACGAGGCGCAGACCATACCCTTGCCGTTGCTCCGTCCCTGTGTGGCGGCGTTGGACGAACTCGCCCGCAACTACGGCATATCGATCGTCTTGTGCACGGCCACCCAGCCGGCTCTGGCCGCACCGGAGTTCGAGGGCGGGCTCGTCCTCGGGTCAAAACAGGAACTGGCCCCTGATCCGCCAGGACTGGCCCGCGCCCTGAAGCGCGTAGAAATCGCGTCAGGCGGCGAAATGAGCGACGACGATCTGGTGGCCGCGCTCCGGGACAACGGGCAAGGGCTCGTCATCGTCAACAGCCGCAAGCATGCGCTTGCCCTGTACAAGGCCGCGAAAGCCGCGGGGCTCGATGGCGTCGTCCACCTGACGACCCGGCAATATGCGACTCATCGGCGGGAGATCCTGGCCGACGTGCGGCACAGGCTGAAGAAAAAGCTTCCCTGCCGCCTGATCGCGACATCGCTGGTCGAGGCCGGCGTCGATGTCGATTTCCCGCGTGTCTGGCGCGCGGAAGCCGGGCTCGACCAGATCGCCCAGGCGGCTGGGCGCTGCAACCGCGAAGGGGAACGGCCAGTCGGGGAAAGCATCGTCACCATTTTCAAGGCGCCGGAGAACCCGCCGCCAAGGGAGATCGGCCAGCTTGCCGCGGACTTCGTCCGCATGGCGGACAAGCATCAGGACCTGCTGTCGCCCGACGCCATGCGCGACTATTTCGGCGAGGTGTACTGGCGCAAGGGTGACAGGCTCGACGCCAAGAAGATTCTCGAGGACTTCCGGCTCAACCGCGACGAGACGAATTTTGCCTATCGCTGCGTCGCGGAGAAATTCCGCATGATCGAAAGCGGCATGGTGCCGGTGATCGTTGCGCGAGACGAGGCCGCTCGCGACGCGCTGGGCGAACTCGCGTGGGAAAAGGCCTATCCAGGCGCGGTGGCCCGCAAGCTTCAGTCCTTCATCGTGCAGGTGCCGCCGAAGGCGCGCAACCTGTTGATCGCGAACAGGCATGTGCGCTTCGAGCAGGAAAAGCGCTTCGGCGACCAGTTCGCGGTGCTGGTGACGGGAAGTTTCTACAAACCCGAAATCGGACTGATCTGGGAGGATGCGGACTATCTGGGATTGGAACAGCCGGCGATTTGAGGGCAATGGAGGCGGATCCAGTTAACTGAATCCGCCTCAAGCTGCGTTTGCAGCCTCACTCGCTCGAGAAAGTTTCGATCCACGCCCCTGCGCGAGAGGCGACAAGTTGAATGTCGGTGACAGTCGAACCAGCCTATGGAGGGTCCCATTCAATTTCTAATTCCATATTCAGGCGCCCAAGCGTCAAGCGAAGAAAGTACCGGCGGCGGCGAATCATTTTGGCGTCCTTTTGGCTGCAGGCTGTGCAGGATGCAGAAAATGGAGTGAGTGTCTAGTGCGTGTGAACTGCGTTGCAGTTCACACGCACTAGAAAGAAGTTCATTGTGGTGTTGTAGGGACTGACCTGCTAAGTTGGAACGATCGCCACCGGTAAGAAGGAACGCAGGCATCCCAAGCAGTGGAGGGCAAAATTGGCATATGGAATTCGTTTAAAGGTCTCGGGCGAATACGCCTGCTTTACGCGCCCGGAAATGAAGGTCGAGCGCGTCTCCTATGATTTGATGACGCCTTCGGCGGCGCGGGGAATATTGGAAGCGATCCACTGGAAGCCGGCGATCCGCTGGGTGATCGACGCCATCCATGTGCTGAAGCCGATCCGCTTCCAGTCGATCCGCCGCAACGAAGTGGGACATAAGGCGCCCGTCGGCAAGATCAAATCCGCCATGAAGGCGGGCAATGTCGAGGGCCTGCACATCCTCGTCGACGAGGATCGCCAGCAGCGCGCCGCGACCGTCCTCGTAAATGTCGGCTATGTCATCGAGGCACATTTCGAACTGACCGACGCGGCCGGACCGGACGACAACGAGGGCAAGCATCTCGACATCTTCAATCGCCGCGCGGCGCGCGGGCAATGTTTCCACCAGCCATGTCTCGGCACGCGCGAGTTCCCTGCCCGGTTCGAGTTGCTGCCGCCGGACGCGACGTTGCCGCCGGCAATCGACGAAAACCGCGACCTGGGCTTCATGCTCTGGGATATCGATCATCAGGTGGAGGGGCGGCCCTCGCTCTTTTTCCGCGCCGCGCTGGAAAATGGCGTCGTGAAGGTGCCCGCGCCTGATTCCGAGGAGATTAGGCGATGAGCATGCTCGCTTCCCTCACCAGTGCCTACGACCGTATGGCCCAACGCGGCGAAGTGCCGCCGTTCAGATATTCGAGCGAAAGGATTGGCTTTCTAATCTCACTGAATGAAGACGGCAATCCAGCAGGAAAGCCGGTTGATCTTCGTGAAGCCAAGGGCAAAAAACTGGTTGCGCCTTTGATGGCTGTACCCACGTCTTTCAAGCGTCCAGGTATCACACCTCGATCTTTTTTCTTGTGGGACAATACAGCTTTTTCTCTCGGTATTTCCGCTTCGCAAGACAAAGACCCAGGTCCACGACTGGAGGCCTTCCGTAGTCTTCATCGCAACGCATTGTCCGATACAGACGACCCGGGATTGCGAGCGCTGCTACGATTCATAGACCTTTGGCTTCCTGAGCGGTTCGAGACGCTTGGCTGGCCCGAGGAAATGAAAGACCAGAACGTGGTCTTCGCTCTGGAGAGCGACCGGCGTCACCACATCCGCATTCATGACCGCCCGGCCGCAAAAGCATTATGGACACGTCTTTCCGCGGAAGTCGAAGGAGCCGAGGCCGTCTGTCTGGTGACGGGCGAGAAGGCGCCGGTCGCTCGCCTCCATCCCGCCATCAAGGGGGTCTGGGGCGCACAAACTTCCGGCGCCTCGATCGTCTCTTTCAATCTCGATTCCTTCGAATCTTACGGGCATGAGCAGGGCGACAATGCTCCTATCTCCGAGCGCTCGGCCTCCGCCTACACCACCGCGCTCAACAGGTTTCTCGAATCCGGCAGCAAAAACCGCATTCAGATCGGCGATGCATCAACCGTGTTCTGGGCGGACGGTTCGGATATCAAAGAGGCCGAAGTAGCTGAAAGCATCTTCTCCGCGATGCTCGGCGGCGAAGCCGGTACCGATGACGAAAAGATCGACGAGCAAACGGAAGCGGCAAAGGTAGGCGCTGTCCTGGATGGGCTGCGCAAGGGCAAGCCGCTTGCCGAACTCGCACCCGAACTGACCAAGGGCGTGCGCTTCTATGTGCTCGGGCTTGCCCCCAATGCCGCGCGGCTCTCGATTCGGTTCTGGTTCGAGGACGATTTCGGCGTTGTTGCGGAGCGCTATCGGCGCTTCGTGGACGAGATGAGGATAGAGCCGCCGCCGCGCGACCCCAGCCCGCCGCTGTGGCGCTATCTGGTTGAAACCGCGGCGATGAGCAAACGCGAAAACGTGCCGCCCAATCTGGCCGGCGAGTGGCTTCGCGCGATCCTCACCGGCAACAACTATCCGCTGACGCTGCTTTCGACGGTGCTGATGCGCCTCAGGGCGGACAAGAACGTAAACGCCTTGCGTGTCGCCATGCTCAAGGCCGTGCTTATGCGCAATTTCAACATGGAGGTACCCATGGCGTTCGATCCCGACTTTACAGGCAAGGGCTATCTGCTCGGGAGGCTTTTTGCCGTCTACGAGCAGGTCCAGTCCGCCGCGCTTGGCCGTAACGTCAATGCAACCATCAAGGATAAGTTCTACGGCTCGGCATCCGCCCAGCCGCGCAAGGTGTTTCACCTGCTGGACAGCGGCTCGGCAAACCATCTCTCCAAGATAGGCAAGCAAAGCCCGGGACACAGGGTCTCCTTGGAAAAGCGCATCGGCGCCATCATGGACATGATGACGCCCGGAGAAGATCCCTTCCCTGCTTCTCTTCCCAGTGAACAGCAGGCGTTATTCGGCCTTGGCTATCACCATCAACGCAACGAATTCTTCAAATCCAGGGAAACGGCGCAAGCCGCCAACGAGGGGGAACATTAATGACCATGCTCGCCAACCGCTATGATTTCGTACTTCTGTTCGACGTCTCCAACGGCAATCCCAACGGTGATCCCGATGCGGGCAACCTGCCGAGACTCGATCCCGAAACCAACCACGGCCTCGTCACCGATGTCAGCCTCAAGCGTAAAATCCGCAACTATGTGGAAATGGCGCGGGGAGATGTTCCCGGCTCGCGCATTTACGTTCAGGAAGGTTCCATCCTCAATGAAAGGCACCGCGAAGCTTATATAGCAGTGCGCGCGGATGACCCGAAGGCAACGACCGACAAAAAACTCAGCCCAAAATCCGACTCTGAAATGGAGCAATTGCGCGGCTGGATGTGCGCAAATTTCTTCGATGTGCGAACCTTCGGCGCGGTGATGAGCACCGGAATCAACTGTGGTCAGGTACGCGGCCCAGTGCAATTTTCCTTCGCGCATTCCGTTGAACCGATCATGCCGCTGGAAATCTCGATAACCCGCATGGCGGCTACCAACGAGAAGGAAAAGGCGGCGCGTGAAGAAGGCAACGATGCGGACGAACGCACCGACAATCGCACTATGGGCCGCAAGCATATCGTGCCCTACGGGCTCTATCGGGCGCATGGCTTCATTTCAGCCAAACTCGCTGAGCGCACAAACTTCGCCGAGGCCGATCTCGACCTGCTGTTCGAGGCGGTGCAGAATATGTTCGAGCATGATCGCTCCGCTGCCCGGGGTGAGATGGCGACGCGGAAGCTGATCGCCTTCAAGCACGCCTCCGCGCTCGGCAACGCTCACGCCCAGGACCTGTTCGAACGGGTGAAGGTAGGTCGACGTATCAACGGGGACGTCCGCGACATCGGCGACCAAGGCATCGACAATTATCCACCTGCTCGCAAATTCGCAGACTACGACATAACGATAGACCGCGACGACCTGCCCGACGGCGTCGAGATCATCGAGATTTGCTGAGATGAAAACGGGCGAGGTTTCGGCCATGCCGCCCCTGCCCGACGAGCGGGATCCCGATCCCATCCCGCTCTCGGCGCTTCAACATGCCGTTTATTGCCTGCGGCAGGCCGCCCTCATCCATCTGGAGCGCATGTGGGCGGAAAACCGCTTCACCGCCGAAGGCCATGTGATGCACATCGCGTCCGACAGGCCCGGCTCACGCAAGGCGCGCGGCGTGCGCCGGGAAACTTCGCTTTCGATCGCCTCGAAGCGCCTCGGCATCGCCGGCATCGCCGATCTCGTCGAGTTCCATCCCGGCAAGGAAGGCGAGACCCCCTACCCCATCGAATACAAACGCGGCAAACCAAAACTCCACCGCGCCGACGAGGTGCAGCTTTGCGCGCAGGGGCTCTGTCTCGAAGAGATGACCGGCCGACCCGTGCCCGAAGGCGCGCTCTTTTACGGTGAGACGAAACGGCGCGTCGTCGTTCCCTTCGATACCGCCTTGCGGCGCCTAACGGAAGAGACGGCGGGGCAACTCCGCGAGGTCTTCACCAGCCTGCGAACCCCGCCGGCGATCTACAAAGCCAATCGCTGCCGAGCCTGTTCGCTCGCCGAACTGTGCCGGCCGAAGGCGACGGCAAGACCGGCAAGGCAGTGGCGCGACAGAATGCTGGAAGCGCTCCTCGCCGAGAACGGGTCATGAAAAAGCTTCTCAACACGCTCTATGTCACCACGGCCGGGGCGGGGTTGCGCAAGGATGGCGAAAATCTGGTCGCCGAGATCGATGGCGATGAGCGCGCCCGCGTGCCGCTCCACATGCTGGCTTCGGTCGTCGTATTCGGCGCCATATTCCTGTCCCCGGCACTGATCCAGGCCTGTGCGGCGGCGGGCATCACCGTTGTCCTGCTTGATCGCGTCGGGCGGTTTCAGGCGCGCATCGAAGGGCCGGTCACGGGCAACGTGCTTCTGCGCCGCGCGCAATATCGCGCTTCCGAGGCGCCTGAGGAGATTGTGCGCGGCTTCGTGATCGGCAAGATATCGAACCAGCGTGCCGTCCTGATGCGGTCGCTGCGCGATCACGGTGATGATCTGCAACCCGAACACCGCGACAGGGTTTCACAGGTGACGGATCGTATGGCGCGGATTTTGCGGCGCGTGAGCCTCGCCAGCGAAAATCTGGAAGAACTGCGCGGGGCGGAGGGTGAAGCCGCCAATCTCTATTTCGGCGTCTTCGACCTCTTGATCCGCTCGCCCGACGAGGAGTTCCGGTTTCGCGGGCGCTCCCGCCGCCCCTCGCTGGATCCCATCAACGCGCTTCTGTCCTTTCTCTACACGCTTTTGACCCACGACTGCCGCAGCGCCGCCGAAAGCATCGGCCTCGACCCCGCCGTCGGCTTTCTTCATCGTGACAGGCCGGGCCGTCCCAGCCTCGCGCTCGACTTGATGGAGGAGTTGAGGCCCGTGCTGGCCGACCGGCTGGCGCTCTCCCTCGTCAATCGCAGACAGCTTCGGGCAAAGGACTTTGAAACACGCGACGGCGGGGCCGTCTTCATGACGGACGACGGTCGCAAAACCGTGCTCGCCGCCTGGCAGGAACGCAAGAAGGAAGAGCGCCGCCATCCCTTCCTCGAGGAAACCACACCGCTCGGCCTCGTTCCCTACTGCCAGGCGCAATTGCTCGCCCGCCATCTGCGCGGCGATCTCGACGCTTATCCGCCCTGGTTCTGGAAGTAGGCGCTTCGCGATGATGGTGCTTGTGACCTATGACGTGAACACGATCGAAGCGGGCGGCACAAGACGGCTGCGCCGTGTTGCCAAGGCTTGTCTCGATTTCGGCCAGCGCGTGCAATACTCGGTGTTCGAGATCGAGGTGGACCCGGCGCAATGGACCATGCTCAAGGCCCGGCTCGAAGCAACCATCGACCCGGAACATGATAGCCTGCGATACTACCATCTGGGCGCCAACTGGCGTCGCCGTGTCGAGCATGTGGGGGCAAAGCCGGCTACCGATCTGGGCGGTACGCTGATCGTTTGACTGCTCCCTGAGCAGCCGTTCGGCCGGCAAGCGCGAACCTGAAGCGTGCTACGTTTTCCCGGCATGTTCGCACCAGGTTCAGCTCTTTGAAATCGTGAAGAAATTTTGGTGTGTCTTGACATTTCAGGGCGAGCGACATCGACAGCGCCATATGTTCGCTCTTCGGCTGTTCTTTCCGCAGCATTTGCAATCTGTTAGAGCATGACAGTCGCCCCTCTCGCAGGGGCGTGGATCGAAACATTGACAGCGTTATTATCGGCGAGCGCCACCGCGCGTCGCCCCTCTCGCAGGGGCGTGGATCGAAACCATTACCGAGGCCGAGAAAGCCATTGCCGACCAAGTCGCCCCTCTCGCAGGGGCGTGGATCGAAACCTCGATATTACCGAGGTGGCGCGCCCCTACAAGGTCGCCCCTCTCGCAGGGGCGTGGATCGAAACATCTCGCAGTACCGGTTCATGCAGGGGCGCCGCGTCGCCCCTCTCGCAGGGGCGTGGATCGAAACTTCGATATGGATTTGGAGTGTGTACCCACCTTCACGTCGCCCCTCTCGCAGGGGCGTGGATCGAAACCAGCAAGATGTGCGCGACTATCTAAAGGAGCGCAAGTCGCCCCTCTCGCAGGGGCGTGGATCGAAACACATACGATAAGGTCTATATCCTGAGGGGCGAGCGTCGCCCCTCTCGCAGGGGCGTGGATCGAAACTCCTGCCAGGGCATCGCCATCCCGATCGCCTCGGGTCGCCCCTCTCGCAGGGGCGTGGATCGAAACAGGAAATCGACCGGCAAATCGCCGGATGAGATCGCGTCGCCCCTCTCGCAGGGGCGTGGATCGAAACGTTGGAAGCATCGCTCAACGGTTCCCGCGCCTGGTCGCCCCTCTCGCAGGGGCGTGGATCGAAACCTTCGCCCATTGCTGATGGCTCATTGTGCGCCCGGTCGCCCCTCTCGCAGGGGCGTGGATCGAAACTCCGTGCGCTCGGAAGCCATCCTGATGCTGACACGTCGCCCCTCTCGCAGGGGCGTGGATCGAAACCGTGCGGATTGGGTCCATATCCTTATCCCCGCCGTCGCCCCTCTCGCAGGGGCGTGGATCGAAACAATCGTCATGGCCTTTGCCTCCTTCACGTAAGAACGTCGCCCCTCTCGCAGGGGCGTGGATCGAAACATCAATGATGAGCATCTGCAGACCTCAAGATCATGTCGCCCCTCTCGCAGGGGCGTGGATCGAAACGACATCAAGGAAACGCCGCCGCCGAAGGATGGTGTCGCCCCTCTCGCAGGGGCGTGGATCGAAACCTGTACGGGGCCGCAGCTCGAGCTGCGTTCGCCCGTCGCCCCTCTCGCAGGGGCGTGGATCGAAACAACATAGCAAAGCGGCTTCCTCGCCTCATCCACGGGTCGCCCCTCTCGCAGGGGCGTGGATCGAAACGCAATAAGCGTGCGCCAGCCTTTCAGCTTCGACAGGTCGCCCCTCTCGCAGGGGCGTGGATCGAAACTGCGTCAGGCGCATACAGACGCGGGAGGCAAGCTGTCGCCCCTCTCGCAGGGGCGTGGATCGAAACCGACAGTTTCGCTTGACCCCTCCACCATCGTGAAGTCGCCCCTCTCGCAGGGGCGTGGATCGAAACAATGGCGACGGCGTCAACAAGCCGCGTGGTCTCGTCGCCCCTCTCGCAGGGGCGTGGATCGAAACACCGCCTCCAGAGCAAGGGCCGATGCAAGGGTTGTCGCCCCTCTCGCAGGGGCGTGGATCGAAACTGCGCCAGGCGCGTTATCGCCATGTCGCGCGAAGGTCGCCCCTCTCGCAGGGGCGTGGATCGAAACAGCCATGTCTGATGTCGAATTGGCCGCAAACCTCGTCGCCCCTCTCGCAGGGGCGTGGATCGAAACCACTTCGGGCTTTCTTGGCGCTTGGCGTCGTAGCGTCGCCCCTCTCGCAGGGGCGTGGATCGAAACGCCTGCGCCGCTGAGGTAGTTCCTGTCATCGCAGTCGCCCCTCTCGCAGGGGCGTGGATCGAAACTCACCGCAGCCCTCGCCCATGCCCCGAAGGGTGGTCGCCCCTCTCGCAGGGGCGTGGATCGAAACACCCAGGGCCATCTCCGCGCCGCGCGCGAATGGCGTCGCCCCTCTCGCAGGGGCGTGGATCGAAACCATAACCATCAAATCCGGAACGGACATGCGCCGGGTCGCCCCTCTCGCAGGGGCGTGGATCGAAACTATGCAGGAGCCACGGAGACATTATCCGCTAGCCGTCGCCCCTCTCGCAGGGGCGTGGATCGAAACTATGATGGGCGTTTCGCCAAAAGCGGTGAAAGACGTCGCCCCTCTCGCAGGGGCGTGGATCGAAACCTCTGGCGTCTCATCGGTTACCGCCTCGCCTAGAGTCGCCCCTCTCGCAGGGGCGTGGATCGAAACGGATAGAGGACCACTGGTTTTTTGCTGATGCGTGTCGCCCCTCTCGCAGGGGCGTGGATCGAAACCGTTATGTCCTCAATCGGAGCGCCGTGTGCATTGTCGCCCCTCTCGCAGGGGCGTGGATCGAAACCACCTCGGCAACACCAACGGCGCGGCAAAGGCAGGTCGCCCCTCTCGCAGGGGCGTGGATCGAAACGCCAAAAGCGGCGAAAGACACCCGACCGCTTGCAGTCGCCCCTCTCGCAGGGGCGTGGATCGAAACTCCTTGACGATCTTCTCGGGCTTGCCGTCACGCGTCGCCCCTCTCGCAGGGGCGTGGATCGAAACAGTTCGGCGGCCGTTGCGGTGATCTCGACATCGCGTCGCCCCTCTCGCAGGGGCGTGGATCGAAACTCCGACTGGAACGTGCCGGAGATCATCTCGACGGTCGCCCCTCTCGCAGGGGCGTGGATCGAAACATCTCGGCTCGCTTGGTCATCGCGGCCTTGAGGGTCGCCCCTCTCGCAGGGGCGTGGATCGAAACGTCAAGGAGGCGGCAAGATCTTGCTGGAGTTTTGTCGCCCCTCTCGCAGGGGCGTGGATCGAAACCCAGCCACATATTCGATGCGGCTACGGCCAAAGGTCGCCCCTCTCGCAGGGGCGTGGATCGAAACGATTTCATGTGCGCGTACCCGACATTGACCTTCGTCGCCCCTCTCGCAGGGGCGTGGATCGAAACTGTTGCCTCCACCCCTGATTTCATCGATGACGCGTCGCCCCTCTCGCAGGGGCGTGGATCGAAACAGCAAAGGGCAGACGCGCCAGCGGCAGGGCATCTGTCGCCCCTCTCGCAGGGGCGTGGATCGAAACTCGAAGGCCATTGCAAGGGGCGCCTCGTGGCGGGGTCGCCCCTCTCGCAGGGGCGTGGATCGAAACGCTTTCGGCCATGCCGACGTGGCCGGCCGTCTTGCGTCGCCCCTCTCGCAGGGGCGTGGATCGAAACGGTGAGAGGGTCGATCTCCTGCATGTCGGTGAGGTCGCCCCTCTCGCAGGGGCGTGGATCGAAACTCCAAGGGCGACTGATGACGTCGCTTTATCTGGTGTCGCCCCTCTCGCAGGGGCGTGGATCGAAACCCCGACAGCTACATCATCGACAGGCGTCCGGACGGTCGCCCCTCTCGCAGGGGCGTGGATCGAAACTCCTCCTCGACAAGGACGACGAGTGGAGCCAGAAGTCGCCCCTCTCGCAGGGGCGTGGATCGAAACCTGGAAAGAATGCCGGCAAGGTCGCCGTCGTCGGGTCGCCCCTCTCGCAGGGGCGTGGATCGAAACCGCCCTGAGCCAGGCGACCAGCTCCGCCTTCTGGTCGCCCCTCTCGCAGGGGCGTGGATCGAAACACTGAAGACTTCGATTGGAAGCCGATGCCTTCCGGTCGCCCCTCTCGCAGGGGCGTGGATCGAAACATGAACTTCGCCGTCTCCGGCAGCTTGACCTTGGTGTCGCCCCTCTCGCAGGGGCGTGGATCGAAACCTTCCTATGCCGAGTTGAGTCGCACCGATCTGAAGTCGCCCCTCTCGCAGGGGCGTGGATCGAAACTCCAGCTTGATGTCATCGAAGACACCGAGCGAGAGTCGCCCCTCTCGCAGGGGCGTGGATCGAAACTGCCAGATGCTTAAGCTTATCGTCAAGCACCAGGTCGCCCCTCTCGCAGGGGCGTGGATCGAAACTACTATTGGTCCTGCCGGCTGACCACGAAATCGCGTCGCCCCTCTCGCAGGGGCGTGGATCGAAACATCTCGGGTTCCTTTCGCAAAGCGTTCCAGTGCGTCGCCCCTCTCGCAGGGGCGTGGATCGAAACTGCGGACATGAGACAGCTAGGCCCTCCTCGTATTGTCGCCCCTCTCGCAGGGGCGTGGATCGAAACATGAAGACTCTGGCCGATTCCTCATTAGAGGAAAGTCGCCCCTCTCGCAGGGGCGTGGATCGAAACCCCGTAGTGGCCGGGATAACAAGAATCCCCTCCAAGTCGCCCCTCTCGCAGGGGCGTGGATCGAAACCCCATGACGGTGAGACGAACGACCGTGTACACGACGTCGCCCCTCTCGCAGGGGCGTGGATCGAAACATTCTCACCGTGGACATTGTGGCGATTGGCGACGAGTCGCCCCTCTCGCAGGGGCGTGGATCGAAACCCCAGCGGAGATACGGCAGCGTCAAAGCCGCGCAGTCGCCCCTCTCGCAGGGGCGTGGATCGAAACTCCAGAAGGGAGGCTGTCTCCGCTCTCCAATCCTGTCGCCCCTCTCGCAGGGGCGTGGATCGAAACGTCTACGTCAATCAGGACAACATCGGCACAAGCGCGTCGCCCCTCTCGCAGGGGCGTGGATCGAAACGACTTAGCGATGCGTGGTACGGAGACGGCGAAGGCGTCGCCCCTCTCGCAGGGGCGTGGATCGAAACATCCGTCCGGCTTTATCCACCACCTAAAACACCTGTCGCCCCTCTCGCAGGGGCGTGGATCGAAACGCTATAGGCTGTCTCCGTTGACAGACCAAGGCGCGTCGCCCCTCTCGCAGGGGCGTGGATCGAAACTTCGTCAGCGGTATCGTCATGATGGGGCTGCGCTTCGTGTCGCCCCTCTCGCAGGGGCGTGGATCGAAACACCAAGTGCTGTCACTTCGTCATCGTCGCGGCCTAGTCGCCCCTCTCGCAGGGGCGTGGATCGAAACATGGAAGAGTACCAGAAGCTGAAGAATTGGACCGGTCGCCCCTCTCGCAGGGGCGTGGATCGAAACTTGTCCTCGGGGGCGAGCGATTTGTGCTGAATGGGTCGCCCCTCTCGCAGGGGCGTGGATCGAAACCCTGATGGCCCCATGGAACGCCGTGATGAAGCAGGTCGCCCCTCTCGCAGGGGCGTGGATCGAAACTTCTCGCTTGTCGGGAGAGACCGACCGGCGCACGGTCGCCCCTCTCGCAGGGGCGTGGATCGAAACCTCATCGCCAACGGGTTGCTCACCGAGTACCTGCGTCGCCCCTCTCGCAGGGGCGTGGATCGAAACATGATGGAAAAGCGCGGCTTTGTTAAAGCTCACGTCGCCCCTCTCGCAGGGGCGTGGATCGAAACGGTCTCGGCATTCAATCGTCTCCTACGGTGCGTGTCGCCCCTCTCGCAGGGGCGTGGATCGAAACCAGAATGGGCGTGACCTGGCAGAACGGATCAAGGTGTCGCCCCTCTCGCAGGGGCGTGGATCGAAACCACAGATAGACCGTGGCGCTCACGATGCCGTGCGGGTCGCCCCTCTCGCAGGGGCGTGGATCGAAACTTCCTGGACAAGATACAGCTTCCCGAGGCCGGCACGTCGCCCCTCTCGCAGGGGCGTGGATCGAAACCCGAACCGCGACCTCACGTCTTTGCACAGCAAAGTCGCCCCTCTCGCAGGGGCGTGGATCGAAACATAACGGTAAGCTGTGCGCGGCAATTAATACCGGGTCGCCCCTCTCGCAGGGGCGTGGATCGAAACTCTCGTGTGTCGCCTCCTCCACGGCACCGGAGAGTCGCCCCTCTCGCAGGGGCGTGGATCGAAACTTTTCCGGCAACAATGCCGAGGCGATCCTGACGGTCGCCCCTCTCGCAGGGGCGTGGATCGAAACCGTTAGCGACGGCGAGGATTGGCCCGTCAGCCGGGTCGCCCCTCTCGCAGGGGCGTGGATCGAAACGTCCCTTATGGCGATCGGGACACGGAACCCTCGGCGTCGCCCCTCTCGCAGGGGCGTGGATCGAAACCTGTCCGTATGCAGCGGCATCGAGGCGGCAAGTGGTCGCCCCTCTCGCAGGGGCGTGGATCGAAACATTGCCTCGTGCAGGCGTTCCGCAGACGCCGCACGTCGCCCCTCTCGCAGGGGCGTGGATCGAAACGAATACAAGACGTGCGCCTTCGTCTGGGTGAAAGTCGCCCCTCTCGCAGGGGCGTGGATCGAAACGCTTGAGATCGGCGCTCATGGAGGCTAGCGCCTGGTCGCCCCTCTCGCAGGGGCGTGGATCGAAACAGTCCTGGCGGCAGAGAATCCAGATTGCCGACCGGTCGCCCCTCTCGCAGGGGCGTGGATCGAAACTCCACCATCTCCGCTGCATCGGCGGCCGGCTCGGTCGCCCCTCTCGCAGGGGCGTGGATCGAAACGGTGAAAGCCTGACCTCGCCATCGTTCACCAGCCCGCCGCCCCTCTCGCAGGGGCGTGGATCGAAACGATAGCTTCGACTGGCGATTGCCGAAGATGACGGTCGCCCCTCTCGCAGGGGCGTGGATCGAAACTTCGGTCCGAAGGGGCTCGTGATTGCCGATGCTCGTCGCCCCTCTCGCAGGGGCGTGGATCGAAACTCCTTGTTTGCCATGTATTTGGCAATCCAGCGGGGTCGCCCCTCTCGCAGGGGCGTGGATCGAAACCTTCACCGGAAACGAAGTCGTCGACGATGCGCTGTCGCCCCTCTCGCAGGGGCGTGGATCGAAACCACGTAATGGCCACCCAGCCACGGCGCGGATAAGTCGCCCCTCTCGCAGGGGCGTGGATCGAAACCTTGCTCGCGACGATGGCGGCCCACCACTGCGGTCGCCCCTCTCGCAGGGGCGTGGATCGAAACCAGATCGGAGGATGCCGGAGCAAGGCAAAGGGATAGGCGAGTTACTGGAGCGGCGCCCTCAATCCGCCTGTCGCGATAAAGATCTGTAGAGCGCGATTGCGCACCCCGAAGGTCGTAGATCCCTGGGGAAGGTCTCGCGCCGCTCCACGGCTTTGAAAGCACTTCGAATCCGATTTTATTTTCGGCCTACCATCGCTTTGAGCGCAGGAATGACGCTCGCGGCCTTCTCGGCGCTGACGAACCGCAGCACCGAGACGTGGTGATACTTGTGCAGCCAGGCGTTCAAATGGGCCTCGCCCTGATCGTCGGGATCGTATTGCGCCCAAAGCCGCCTGATAAGTGCCACCTGCGGAGGCGTTGCCATGCCGGGACGATCACCGAAATTCCGTTTTGCCCCGGTCGACTGGAACCCCAGCTCCTTGAGGCAGATCATCACCTTCTCGAAGCCGAGGGGTTCCAGCTCCCTGCTAGTTTCGACGCCGCCCCAGCGCTTCAGGATGTCGCGATAGGCGTCGTCATCAAGGCCAAGCTGCCTTTTGGCTACGTGAAGCAGCGCGATCTTTTTAGGCTGGATGGACCCATTGCGCAGACGCGATATCATCGAACGTCACTTTCAAAGCTACGCGAACGTCGCTGGCTTTCCTTGGCAATCATGTCGCCGACCTCCTCAGCGACGGCGCCGGCCAAGCCGGCCTTCGACGTCATGTCCCCTCGCCCGAGGCCGGCCTCCGTGTGATCACGGATAACGTACAGGGGCATTGCGAGGTTTTCGGCATGCACTTCGTTGAGTTGCTGCACACCGGCTGCGCAAAGCAATTCCTCGACAGCAAGCAGCGCGATCGTTCCATCGTCAAACAGGTCAATGTCGACTTCTTCATTGGCTGGCATAGGGCCTCCTTGTCAGGTGTTCGGGGAAAGAAGTTTGAGCGCGTCACGCCGGCCGTGCAGGCCGATGACGGCGGTCTCGATGTGGCGAATCTGGATGCTGCCGACGCCGTCCGAATTGGCGACACACATATCCAGAAGGAAACAGAGCTGGCGGATTGAGGTCCGCGCGCCATAGCTTGCGATGGCGGCATAGGTGTCCTTGCCCTCGACATTATATTCGACGCCGATGCTCTTGCAGTCGGCCGAGGTCGGGCGCTCGATGTGAACTCGCATGCCGATGCGGCTGTTGATCTGGCTGAGAGCGCCGGCTTCCTTCTTCGAAGCTGCAAGCCTCTCCCTGTTGCCCGCGAGAACGAGGGCGAATCTGCAATGCTCGTGAACGCGCAAAAGCTCGCGCAACGTCTTCGGTTCGAAATTCTGATATTCATCGACCAGCACAGGCGGGATGGAGCCATTGGCGTTGTCCAGCCACCTCAGGCACTGGTCGGCCAACTCATAGGTGAAGTGGCTAACTGGTGGGATTCGATAGGCATCCAGTAGCATGCGATACATGCCCTTCACCGACTTGGTTTGCTGGGAAACCTCGCAATAGGCTTCGCCGGTTTCCTGCGCCACGCGCTTCAGCGCCGTCGTCTTGCCAAATCCGGCGTCGCCCACCACAAGCACCGGAAAGCGCAAATCACTGGCCATCTTCACCGCCGCGCGAACCTGCTGAACAGGACGGATTTCCGCAAATTTTGTTGCGCGCACCGGCATCATCCGGCCGATCTCCTATTTGCGAGTGCCTGCTGAATGTCAAAGACCTCATCCGCCTCGCGCTGTTCTTCCTCGCACGCCGTCGCCGATTTGGGACCGGGAACAAGCACTCGTGCCGGCCGGGTGGCCCGATCGAATGTCACCGTCCCGTCCGGCGCGTTGGGTGTGACGGCTTCTCTTTCCTGCCCAAACGTGGTGAGGCGCTCGGCTATATCGATGGTCGGCGCGGACTTATCGAGCTTCCGCACCATGCTCCTGCGCGCCTTGCTGCGTCCGTCCGCCTCGCGCGCTCCGCGTTGGTCGAGGGGGTGGAACGCCCGGTCCGGCGTGGCGATCCCGAGGCGCTCGCCGTTCAGATCGAGCAGAAGCAGTTCCGCCGGTTCATGGTAAGCTGGCACCCGCACCTGAACTCTGTCGTGCGGATAGTCCCAAAGCGCCGGGCAACTCCACATGACGTTGCCGACGCTGATGCGCCCCTGGCTTACGGTTCGGGTTTCTGTATGGGCGCAAGCCGCCCTCATCTCATCGCGGCTCATCACGGTTGCTGCCCAACCGGCATCCACGTGCGCCTTGAACAACATGGCGGGGGACTGTCCCTTGAGTTTGCTGTCCTTCCCTTGGGCCGTATGTTCGTAGGCGCGGAGAAGGCCATAGAAGGCTGGAACAAAGTCCTCGAATGTTCCCAGCGGGGCGGCGGTCCGGCCCACCGTCTCCTGCTTCTTGTTCATGCGGTCACCGCCGATCCAGCCCGGCAAGGTGCTGAGAAAGCGGGCCTCGAAATTCTTGAAGAAGGACTCGATTACCTTCGCCGCAGCATTGTACGGCTTCGCTTTGATGATCGTGGACCGGGATCGCTCCGGCGACGAGAAGCACGGCACATTGAGCCGCATCGCATCGTCCAGAAACGACGCGAACAGATACTCCTTGCCGTTGTCGATGTAGAGGTTTTCCGGCAGGCCGAAGGCCGGATCCTCGACCATGGCTCCGAAAGCTTCGATCAGATCGACATTGCGGACGCCGCCCCGCCCCTCGATGAAGACGAGTTCGCACCAGACACGCCACGTCGCCCAATCCAGAAAGCCGAGAAGCCTTGCCGTCGCGGTGGTGCCGTCCCGGCGCGTCAGAAGGATGTCGACCGGGTGCACATCGGCCACCACGATCTCCATCGGGCGCAGGCCGTCGATGGTGCGCGAGATACGCGGCCGGCTGTCCTCATAGGCTTTGCGGTCCCTCTTGAACTGGTGGACCTTGCGATAGTGAAGCTCGGCCGACAGCATAAGCTTGGGGATCGCGCAGATGCGCTCCAGTTCGGCCGGGTCAGCGGGACGGTAGCCGTAGGAACTGGTGGCGGTCACGAGGAACCGCCGAGCGAGCATGCTGGCTATGCCCCACTTCGCGCCGCCCTTGAACAGGCCACGGATTTCCTGCTTCAGGTCTTCCGCGATCTTGGCCTTGGTGGCTCCGTCAACGGGCACAGCCTTGTCCCAGCTGCGCGAGACATACACGCGCCTGCGCCCCTTGTCCGACCGGCCGTGCCGCCCTAGCTTCACACCGTCCTCGTGTTTCGCGGCACGCCGCTGCAAGGCGCGGACGCTCAGTGTGATGGACTTACCTCTCCAATCGAAGTGCTGCCGGGCGGCGATCTCTTCCAACGCCGTCCGGCGCTCTTTCGAGCCTTTCGGATGCTGCAAGGCCGGCTCAAGGAGGGTCTTCCACCAAACATGCTCCCGCGCGGATCGGCTATCCGGGAGAACCATCTTCGAAGGGGCTTCGACGGGTGTTTGAAGAGCCTTCAAACGCTCCTGGAGATAGGGCGGAAGGCTGGAGACCTTGACGAGGTAGTTCTTGCCGGATGCGCCACGCCTTCCCTTTACTTCCCGCACTTCGAGCGCGTGGCCGCGCCAGTGAGTCTTGTCACCGCGTTCGATCTTAGCGAACAGGCGACTTGCGACCTCGCGCCTCATCTCCACCAATCCTGCGAAGTCGCTGACTCCCAGCCATTCGCTCATCGAATGGCATCGCTTTCGCGAATCAACCGCTGGCGCAGCTCTACGGCGGCAGGCCCGTTCCGCTTGCCCAAAAGAACATCTCGAGCCCAAAAGCGATCGATGCCAGTTTTTTGACACCACTTGCTTAGCGAAGTTCCTTGGGCAACAAAGCCTCCGCGAACCCTCGCCAGGAGCGTGGGGCCAAACGAATTAAGGTATGCAGTCTCAGTCCTCATATTTGTGGACTAGACCACATAGTGTGAAAAATGGCAACAGACCACACGCCCGCCGCAGTGGCTCTTTATATCCAGCGGCTCAAAATGGCATTCGACGTCAAAAGGGATGACGAGCTTGCAGAGAAGCTCGGCCTTTCAAAGCAGGCGGTTTCGAACTGGAGGAGCCGAGGCAGAGTACCGCTCCGAGTTCAACAACACATGCTCGATCAACACGGCATCCGCTACACTGACTGGAATTTG
This sequence comes from Chelativorans xinjiangensis, assembly GCF_009812055.1. GTDB lineage: Bacteria > Pseudomonadota > Alphaproteobacteria > Rhizobiales > Rhizobiaceae > Chelativorans > Chelativorans xinjiangense. The sequence continues at coordinate 100,638 of NZ_WQNH01000002.1, forward strand.
GAATTTGACGCGACCAAGGGCGACATCGTTTATGCTGTCGCTCTTTATGCGTACGAACGGTACCTGAGCCAAAGAGACCGGCCGCTTGATGCTCGCACCCGCCGCGCCATTGGTCAGGTTTTCCCCGTTTTGCGAGATGCAATCGCCAAGAGGCTAGAAGGGATAGCTGCCACCGCAGGGAGCGCAGAGACCATGATCTCCCTCCTCACCTCGTACCTAGATAACGGGCGCTTCACCGAAGTGGACGAGTTGCTTTCAAGGGTGGATGACGTTTCTGAATAGGATCACAAAATGGGTCACAATTCGGTTGTCGATTCGGCCCCTTTGCGGTCAGAAGTCCGAAAATCCTTAATAAAATCAAGTGTCTATAATTATTTGTCGTTGACGGCGATTTGTGACCTTTTCGGCGCTGGTTAGAAACCCTCAGCGCACAGGGATAGCGCAATGAAAACAACAACTTGCGTCGTCTCCAACGACAGTTAATTGTGGACGGGTCGCCCCTCGCCAACGACACTTAATTTCGGCCTCTGTATCGATACCTCAATAATTTTCCTGTTGCGGAACACAACTGGAACGTCTACGTTATGTTCTGGTTTTGTTTACTGATTCCGGGGTGGAACCGATGCTGACACGCAAACAGCACGAGCTGCTGCTTTTCATCCACGATCGTCTGAAGGAGACGGGCATACCGCCCTCCTTCGACGAGATGAAGGAGGCATTGGATCTGGCCTCGAAGTCCGGCATCCACCGGCTGATCACCGCCCTCGAGGAGCGCGGCTTCATCCGCCGCCTGCCCAACCGGGCGCGCGCGCTGGAAGTGCTGCGATTGCCCGATTCGATCGCCCCGGGGCTCGGGGGGCCACGCAAATTCTCGCCCAGTGTCATCGAGGGAGGCCAGGGCCGCGCGGCACCGATGCCCAAGCCGCTGGCCGGCAACGACGATGCGTCGGGCGTCGTTTCCATTCCCGTCATGGGGCGGATCGCCGCCGGCGTGCCCATCGAGGCTATCCAGCACCAGACCCACTCCATCGGTGTTCCGCCCGACATGCTGTCGAGCGGCGAGCACTTCGCGCTTGAGGTGAAGGGCGATTCGATGATCGAGGCCGGCATCTTCGATGGCGATACGGTCATCGTCCGCCAGACCCAGACCGCCAATCCCGGCGAGATTGTCGTGGCATTGGTCGACGAGGAGGAAGCCACGCTCAAGCGCTTCCGCCGCAAAGGGGCCTCCATCGCGTTGGAGGCGGCGAATCCGGCCTACGAGACGCGCATCTTCGGCCCCGACCGGGTGAAAGTGCAAGGCCGGCTGGTGGGCCTCATCCGTCGTTATTGAAGCTCTCCCTTTCCTGCGTGCAGCAGGGGCCTCTCCCAGTGCCCGGCAGGAGAAGGGAAACGATCAGCGGAATTCGAAGATGCGGCGGAAGATCCCCGGCGCGATGGCGGAGATGGGGTTGATCTCCAGCGTCGGAGCATCGAGCTTGCCGGTGAGCCGGTATGTGATGCCGATGAGGCCGCCATTGCGCCCATTGCCGAGGATTTGGCCGATGATGGGAATTTCACCGAAAACCCGGTTGATTCCATAGAGCGGCAGAAAGGTGCCGGTGATGGCGGTGGTGTCGTTGGGGTCGTACAGCGTTCCCTGGAAGGTCGAGCCGATCAGCGGGCCGCGCAACACGCCGTCTCTGATCTCCAGCTGCTCGCGCCCCTTGGAGAGCGTGGCCGAACCGTACTCGAACTGAACGCGCGAGACATCCATCTCGCCGTTGGAACTCTCCGCGCTGGCAGCGACGAGCGAACCCAGCCGCTCTTCATTGATCACCCAGAAGTTGCGAATGTCGAACTGGCCGGAAAGATCGTCATCGCTCGCGCCGGAGAGCGCGAGGCTGAGCCGCCCACCGTCCACATGCTGGTAGATATTGAGGAAACGCAAAAGGGCGCCGGCGTTGCTTGAGGAGGCGCGGACGGTGCGTCGCCCCTGCTCCACGCCTTTCATGAATTGCACGGCGCCGTTCGCGGCCACAGCGGCGCGGACCGACAACCGCTCCGGCTGCGCCGCTTCGGCCGAATAGGCCATTTCCACCTGGCTCAGACTTTCGCCGTTGAACCCTTGCACGTTGGCAAGCGAGGCTTCCACCGTGATCCCGGCCCCGCTGTCCGCGCCATGGCTCTCCGTCGCCTTATTGTCCAGGACACGTTCGATCACCCCGCGCGCATCGAACGAACGACCGTTCACGGACATGGAATAGCCGCTGCCCGTGTGCCGAATGGTGGCGGCATAGTCGTCGATACGGTTGAGGCGTACCTTGTTCAACCGGGCCTCCTGCAAGCTGCCGCCGGCAAGGCGAATATGGCCGCTCACCGCGAAATTCTCGCCGTCCAGGGTAAATTCGGACAGCTCCGACACCTTGTTGTCCCCTTCCGGGCCGTTCTCTTCCAGAAAGAAGCTGGCGGCGGCCGGGATGCCGGCACCCTTCTGCCAGCCGATCCACGGCACGGTGAGGCGCGCGGTATCGAGCGCAACGGCGACCTTCTTGCGCCCGTCGGGCTGCTCGTCATAGACGATTTCGAAAGGCCCGGAGACCAGCACGTCCAAGCCGGGAAAGAGCCTGTCGCGCGCCGCGTCGTCCATCTGCAATTCGACATGGCGCACCCGCTCCACCTGCGAACCACCCAGGGGCTCGAGGATGCGCAGGCGCGCCGGAACCGCATTCAACTCGGCCTCGGCGGAGAATTCGGCCTTGTCCGGCTGCACCAGAAGCGAGCCGTTCGCCTTCGTCACCTCCTGACCTTCGAAAGGCTTGGCGATCGACAGGTCCTCGTAGTCGAGGGCGACACGCCAATCGAGATCCTTTGCCGGAATGCCGGCCTGCAGCGGAATATCGGCGCTGATGTGTCCGGACGCCCCTCCGTCGAGATCGCCAGGGGCGATGTCGTGGAACCGCGAGGCATCGATGGGCTCGTAGGAGGCGAGTTCGACCATGGCGGCCGCCTCGCCTTCGACGCCGATCTCCAGCCTGCCGATACGCGGCTTCTGGTGGGCCGCATCGATTGTCAGGCTGCCACCGCTCGCCTCCACCATGCGTCCGCTCGGCATGTAGATCGTGCCCTTCGACAGGCCTACCGCCACATCCGTGCCGCGAAACTCGACCCAGCCGCTACCGTCGCGCACGGGCGGGATGTCGCCAGCGATATCGAAACGCGTGTTCTCCAGGGCAAACCGACCGACCACCTCGTCCTGCGACAGCGGCACACCGTTTCCAAGGCGGCCGGGCGGGACGTTAAGCCGCAGATTGCTGTCGCGCACGCGCCCGCCGAAAACGTGCTCCAGCATCCAGTCGCGCGCGCCGCTCGCGGCGAACCACGGCCAGAACTGCTTCGCATGCGCCGTCGGCATATCTTCGACATAGATCGCCAGCCTGATACCGGGCGACACACCCGCCGGCATCGTCAATACCGCGTTCCCCGCCAGCTCCCCGTCGGAGGTGCGCACCTCAATCTTCTCCGCGTTCAGCCGCGATGCCGCCGGCTCGTACCGGCCGGCCAGGCGCATGGCGAAGGGAAGCGCCCGCTCGGGCGAATCGGCGGGCGCGAGCACCGACCCGCGCGACACCAGATCGTACCTATAGGCCGGATCGCCGCCTGTTGTCGTGACAGGAGTCACGGCCCCCTGAAAATTAACCTGCGACCGCCCTGCCCCGATCTGGGAGGCAACCACGGAGAAGGCCTCGTCTCCTTCGGCAAAGGCGGCGCGCATCGACGCCACGTCGAGCGACAGCGTGTCCTTGTCGATTTTGATGGCGATATCCTCGAGCCGCGTGTCGAGAGCCAGCCAGCCCTCCTCCTCGCCTCCAGCTCCGCGCCCCGATAATGACAGCCGGGCATTGCCCAGCGCGCCCAAGGCTCCTCCCTGCGCATCCGCGCTCGCGCCGCTGGTATCGGACGTGACGGCGTCAAGCGACAAGGCCGTGATCGCACCGCTCTGCCCGTCATGTTCAGCCTTTCCACTTAAGATGATGCCGCGGCCGCGGTAGACCGCCGAACCTTCGAGCACGATCTCCGCCTCGTCGGCCCGCTGTAACTCGAGCGCCTCGATCAGGAAATCGGGAACAGCCTGCCCTTTCGCCGTTCGCAGGCCCACATTGGAGAGGCTGATGCGGTTGAGGCCGGCGGATTCCGTCATCATGAACGCCCGCTCCACCGCGCCGAAGACCGCCGCATAAACCTCGTCCGGTTTCATGACCGGAGCTGCAAGACCTCCTTTCCGCAGCGTGGGTATGTCCGCGGGCGAGATCGCGGCATCGGTGAGCCCCACCCGCACGACCTCAATCCTGCCATCCAGCAGCGGCCACGCCTTGAGACCGAAGCGCAGAGTACCGGCGCTGGCGAGCACCGCGCCGTTGTCGGCCCTGGCAATACGCGCGTCCCGCACCTCGAGCGCCAGCAGGCTGGTTTCGCCCAACCCCAGACGCAGCTCGCCGAGCCTTACATCGGCATCAAAGCCCGCCATTCGGGTGATGGCACGCTCGGCCGCCACCCGCAGCCGCTCATTGCCGATTGCATCGACGCCAACCAGATAAAGCGTTCCGCTGAAGACCAAGAGCAACAGAGGAAGCGCAAGCACGGCGATCGCGGCCCAGCCAAGGATGCGTGCACGCCACTGCTTGGGCAGGGGGCGGGAGGATGGACAGGTAGCGGACGGGAAGCGCTTCAGCGAGGCGATCTCGCCACGCCGAAAGTGCACCTTCTCGTGGTCCGGTCCTGCGTTCTCCACGCGGCTTCCTGTCAAAGCGTTTCCGTTCGGTTGGACGAATCCCCTTAGGCCATTATATCTGTGCACCCGATTCAAGGGGGCCGGCTTGCAGGAAATCCAGATATTTTGTCGGATGCCGGCCTAACGCTAAAGAGAGGTGATTAAATGGCCGGTCTCGACAAAGAAAGCGAAGCCCCCGACTTCGAGCTACCGCGAGACGGCGGCGGAAGCCTGCGGTTGTCGGAGCTGCACGGCAAGCCGGTGGTTCTTTACTTCTATCCCAAGGACGACACCAGCGGCTGCACCGCCCAGGCGATCGATTTTTCCGCCCGCAAAGCAGAATTCGACGCGCTCGGCGTGGCGATCGTCGGCATGTCGCCCGACAGCCAGAAGAGCCACGACAAGTTCAAGGCGAAGCACGGGCTGACGATCGATCTGGTCTCGGACCCGGAAAAGAAGGTTCTGGAGGCCTACGGCGTGTGGGTCGAGAAAAGCATGTATGGCCGCAAGTACATGGGCGTCGAGCGCACCACCTTCCTTATCGCGCCGGACGGACGCGTTGCGCAGGTCTGGCGCAAGGTGAAGGTGCCGGGTCATGTGGACGCGGTGCTGGAGGCGGCGAAGGCACTTTGAAGCCGTCCGGCAAAGCCTTTGTTAACCCTAATGGAGTGTAATCGGCTTCATCGGAATCTTCGATAAATGGACTCTCAGACCGGTGAAGCGGGTACAAGGGGCGGACATATTCCGCGGGCGCAGAAAGCCGACCACGATTATCGTCGCGCGCGGCGACGACATCCGTTATTTCACGGTGCGCCCATGGCTGGCGGCGATTGCCGGCACGGCACTGACGGTCGCGGCAGTGGGCTATCTCTCAGCGACAGCCTATCTGGTGATGCGCGACGACCTCATCGGCTCCACTATGGCGCGCCAGGCACGCCTGCAACAGGCGTATGAGGACCGCATCTCCGCCCTCAGGGCGCAAGTCGACCGCGTCACCAGCCGGCAACTGCTGGACCAGCAACTCATGCAGCGCAAGGTGGGCGAGCTCATCGAACGCCAGGAGCGGCTGAGCGAGCGCCACGGTCAACTCGTTCCTGTTCTGGAGCGCACCGGAGATATCGTCGGCGAGAAAGAGATACCTGTCCCCTCCCCGCGTCCCGACATCCGCGCCGACGCCGATCACGGCGGCTTTCAACTCGACGAGATGGTCACCGGCACGGCCTATGCCGGCGTGATATCATCGCGCATCCCCTGGCCGATCCGCGGCATCGGCCAGGAAACCGAGGTCACACGGGCCGATCGCACATTCGTGGCGATCGATCGGTCGCTGCGCGATATCGAAGCGGAGCAGATCGAACGCGTGGAAACGCTTGCCGAGGAGGCATATCAGACCGCCGAGACGATCGCCGATGCGCTGGGTTCGGCGGGCATCTCCATTGCCGACGGCTATGGAGAGGAAGATGTCGGCGGGCCGCTGATCGCGCCGGCTGCGAATATCGGCTTCGAGGAGAAGGTGCGCGAGCTCGACGAGGCGCTGCAGCGGCTCGATGAGCTGAAACGGACGGCACGGCGCGTCCCCATCGCCAACCCGCTTCCAGGCGCGGCCGTGACCAGCCAGTTCGGCCTGCGGCGCGACCCCATCCTGCGGCGGCCGGCGCATCACTCCGGCGTCGATTTTCGCGCTCCTCGCGGTGCGGCGATCAGAGCCACCGGCGCCGGCACCGTCGTCTCCGCCGGCTGGAACGGTGGCTACGGGCGCATGGTCGAGATCGACCATGGCGGCGGCATCACCACCCGCTACGCCCACCTGAGCAAGATCCTGGTCGAGCCGGGGGATAAGGTGGATGCTGGCGCGGCCGTCGGCCAAGCCGGTAGCAGCGGTCGCTCCACCGGCCCGCACCTGCACTACGAGGTCCGGCACAACGGCACCGCCGTCAACCCGCTGAAATACATCTCCGCCGGACGCCGCATCGTCGAATATCTGTAGGCGAAAAGAAAAGGCCCCCGGCAGGTGACCGAGGGCCTTCCTATCTTCGTTGCGCCGCTGACGACGGACGGCAGGGCTATTCGGCGTCCGCTTTTTTGGCCGCCGCTTTCTTCGGCGCAGCTTTCTTGGGCTCTGCCTTGGTCGCCGCCTTCTTCTTCGGCGCGGCCTTTTTCTCCGCTGCCGGCTTCGGCGTCTCCGCTTCGTCCTCGTCGTCCGCAAGAAGCTCCTCGCGGCTCACCTTCTTGTCGGTGACGTCGATCTTGGTGAGCAGGTGGTCAACCACCTTCTCCTCGAACAACGGAGCGCGGATGCCGGCCAGCGCCTGCGGGTTCTGGCGGTAGAAATCGTAGATCTCCTGCTGCTGGTGCTGCGGATAGCGGCGGATCGATTCGATCAGCGCCCGCTGCATCTCGTCCTCGGCAACCTCGACCTTTGCCTCCTCGCCGATCTGCGCCAGAACGAGGCCGAGCCGCACGCGGCGCTCGGCGAGCGTGCGGTACTCTTCCCGGGCTTCTTCCTCGGTGGTGTCCTCGTCCTCGAAGGTACGGTTCGCCTGCTCCAGATCGCGGGTCACCTGCCCCCAGATGTTGTCGAACTCGGCATCCACCAGCTTCGAGGGCGCCTCGAACTTGTAGGTCTCGTCCAGTGCGTCGAGAAGCTGGCGCTTGGCCTTCTGGCGGGTGACCTGGCCGAACTGGTTCTCGATCTGGCCGCGGATGATCTCGCGCAGCTTGTCGGCCGATTCCAGGCCCAGCTTCTTCGCCAGCTCGTCGTCGATCACCAGCTCTTCGGCCCCTGCCACCTGCTTGACGGTGATGTCGAACTCGGCTTCTTTGCCGGCCAGGTGCTGGGCGGCATATTCGGCGGGGAACGTCACCTTGATGGTCTTCTCATCGCCCGCCTTCAGCCCGACGAGTTGCTCCTCGAAACCGGGGATGAACTGGTTGTGGCCGATCACGAGTTCCGAGTCGGTTGCCGAACCGCCTTCGAACAACTCGCCGTCCACCTTGCCGGCGTAGTCGATGGTGACCTTGTCGTTCTCTTCCGCCTTGCCGTTCTTCGGCTCGTAGGTGCGGACGGAATCGGCCACGCGCTTGACCTGCTCCTCGACCTCCTCCTCCGGCACGTCGTAGACCGGCCGGGTGATCTTGATTTCGGCGAGGTCCCTGATCTCGATCGGCGGAATGATCTCGTAGCTCATGGAGAACTCGAAGTCGGCGGCGCCGGCAAGAACCTTCTCCGCCTCCTTCTCGTCCTCGGTCATGGAGATTTCCGGCTGCATGGCCGGCTTCTCGCCGCGATCCTCGATGATGGACTTGGAAGAATCGGACAGAATCTCGTTGACCACCTCGGCCATGAAGGACTTGCCATACATGCGGCGCAGATGCTGCAACGGCACCTTGCCGGGGCGGAAGCCCTTCAGCCGCACCTTGTTCTTGGCATCCTCCAGCCGCTCCATCAGCCGGGCTTCCATGTCCTTGGCCGGCACGGTGACCTTGATCTCGCGCTTCAGGCCTGAATTGAGTGTCTCGCTAACCTGCATCATAAAACCTTTGTGTTCATTCAGCGCCGCTGCCCGACGGCGTATCACCGCTCAGCCTGCCGAAAGATCTTTTCCGGGGTGGCCTGGTGCGGGTGGAGGGACTTGAACCCCCACGGCTTGCGCCACAGGAACCTAAATCCTGCGTGTCTACCAGTTCCACCACACCCGCTTTCCGAAAGCCGACGCTCCCGAAAGCGCGGGTTCTATATCACCTGCCCTTGGTCTATCAAAGGGAAATTGCCCGAAAAACAGGCTTTTTTGGCTGCCGGGCGGCAACCAGCGCCACGCCCGTCGCAGCCGCCCACACACTCTATATCGTGGCGGCTTCGCGGCGCATTTATGATGCAATGCACAATACGCATTGCTGCTATGCAACATTATCTCTTCCGGTGCGGCGCGAGGCCCCTTATCTGTTGCTCACAAGACGGTTGGACAAACCAGACGAACAAAGTGAGCAAGACGATGAACCTGATCCGCAACTACCGCAACTGGCGCCGCTACCGGCAGACGGTTAACGAACTGAGCCGCCTTTCCTCGCGCGAGCTGAACGACCTCGGCATCGCCCGCGGCGACATCCCCTTCGTGGCGCGCAAGTCGCTCTAACGAACACGAATTTCGCCAGGGTCACCTCCTCCCGACCCTGACGGATGCGACCGGCCTTCACCTCCTCCCGATAGCCGGTCACCAAAACGACACCCGCCGGACCTCCTCCCCCGGCGGGTGTTGTTTTTTTATGCAGTCCCTCCTTTTCCGCACCGCACTTCTCGTTGCATTCGCACCGTCTTCGCCCTATCTCGGACGACATGAAACATGCGCCCATTCACGTGATCGGCGGCGGGCTTGCGGGCTCGGAAGCCGCCTGGCAGGCGGCCGAGACCGGCGTGCCCGTCATCCTGCATGAAATGCGCCCCGTGCGCGGCACGGATGCGCACAAGACGGACGGCCTGGCCGAACTCGTCTGCTCCAATTCCTTCCGTTCCGACGACGCCGAGACCAACGCGGTCGGCCTTTTGCATGCTGAAATGCGGTTAGCCGGCTCGCTGATCATGCGCGCGGGCGACGCCAGCCAAGTGCCGGCCGGCGGTGCGCTCGCGGTCGACCGCGAGGGATTTTCCCAGGCCGTCACGCGTGCCATCGAGGCGCATCCGCTCATTACGGTCGTGCGCGAGGAGGTGGACGGGCTGCCGCCCGCCGAATGGGACCAGGCGATCATCGCCACCGGCCCCCTCACCGCGCCTTCCCTTGCCGAAGCCATCCGGGCGGCCACGGGCGCCGAGGCGCTCGCCTTCTTCGACGCCATCGCGCCGATCGTGCACTTCGAGACGATCGACATGGATGTCTGCTGGTTCCAGTCGCGCTATGACAAGGTCGGCCCCGGCGGCACCGGCAAGGACTACATCAACTGCCCGATGAGCAAGGCCGAGTACGAGGCTTTCGTGCAGGCCCTGCTCGACGGCGAGAAGACCACCTTCAAGGAATGGGAAGGCACGCCCTATTTCGATGGCTGCCTGCCCGTCGAGGTGATGGCCGAGCGAGGGCCAGAGACCCTGCGCCACGGGCCGATGAAGCCGATGGGACTCACCAACGCGCATAAGCCCGACGAAAAACCCTACGCCGTCGTGCAGCTCCGCCAGGACAATGCGCTCGGCACGCTCTACAACATGGTCGGCTTCCAGACGAAGCTGAAATATGGCGAGCAGGTGCGCGTCTTCCGCCTGATCCCCGGGCTGGAGAATGCCGAATTCGCCCGTCTCGGCGGTTTGCACCGCAACACCTATATCAACTCTCCGGCGCTGCTCGACGGCACATTGCAGCTTAAATCGCGGCCGGGCCTGCGCTTCGCCGGTCAGATCACCGGCTGCGAAGGTTATGTGGAAAGCGCTGCGATGGGGCTCGTCGTCGGCCGTTTCGCCGCCGCGGAGCGCCTCGGCCATCCCATCTCGCCGCCCCCGCCGACGACGGCCTTCGGCGCGCTGGTGAACCATATCAGCGGCGGGCACATTCTCGCCGACGACGAACCGGGAAAACGCTCCTTCCAGCCCATGAACGTCAATTTCGGGCTCTTTCCGCCGGTCGAGGTCCCGAGGACGGAAGGAAAGCGCTTGCGCGGCAAGGAGAAGACGTTGGCGAAGAAGCGCGCGATGAGCGCGCGTGCGCTTGCCGACTGCCGCGACTGGCTGGGGATCGCCGCAAGGGCGGCCGCCGAGTAGGCCGCCTACCGCCAGTCCTCCGACCGCAGCAGGATTGCCCCCTGAAAACTGGTCAGTCGCGGCGGATCGCCGAGATCGGCATAAATATAGTTCGGCATCAGCATCATCCTGCGGCCATCCGCATCGACCGGAATCTCCACCGGCCTGCCGGCGCCGTCAAGCCGCGCCATGCCTTCGATATCCTGCCCGGAGATGGGAAAGCGCACGATCTCCTCGCCCGCCATCACGACGAGCGCATTCTCTTCCAAGGTGAAAGAGACCTCGCGTCCCGAGGGCAAGCGCGCGGAAACCGGAGACTCGCTTTCGACAGAGACACTAATGTACTGGATCATCGTGTCGAAGCCCTTCACGGTGAAGACCGCGGTCTCGGGCCCGATATCGAACGAAAAGCCGCGTGGGCCTGAAAAACGGCGCGACGGGTCGAGCCCCCACGCCTTGGCTGTCTCCATATAGGCGTTGTCTGCGTTGGGCGGGATGTCCGTTCCCTCCGGCGCTACACGCGAGAGCGCCTTTTGGCTTTCGAGGAAGGTCAACGCCCCAAGCGCCTGCTCATGGCGCGCGCCCTCTACCGGGGGGTTCTCGACGATCTCGAGAAAGCGGGTGGTCTGGCTCCTGAGCGACAGCCCCAGCGCGCCCTGGGGCCCGAAGCTCACCAGGATAAGGGCCACGACCGGCACGCCAGCGATCACACGGATGTCGCCGCGCATGCGCGGGAAAAGTTGCAGGGCGAGGATAAGGGTGGTGACGGCACCGAAAAGCCCGAGCAGAAAGCGTTCGGGCGTTATGCCGAACTCTCCTACCCTCAAGGCCACCGCGTAGAAGAGAAGCGCCAGCGGCACCGGCAGGAAGAACGGCCACAGGCGCAGGAAGGCCCGTGTCGGCGCGCGCGCCCGGTCGAAGAATGGATTGATGATGATGAGCGTGCCGAAGATGCAAAGGCCGTAGACGAGCACCAGCCAGCCGATCTGCCCCTGCGGCACCTCGCCCGTAACGACGATCTTCAAGGCGTAGAGATGCAGGATCACCGCGTAGAGGATGAGAAGAGGTGCGGCGAGAAAATCGCCGAGCGCGCGCATGCCGCGGTCCATGAAGCCTGTCACCGCCGTGCCCGGCTCCTCGTCGAAGCGGTCGGGCAGCTGCCCCATGGCGAAGAGCGGCGCGGCGAAGAGACCGGTGAAGGCCCACACGTGGCTGTAAAGCTCGTCCGGCACGGCAAGCTCGAACAGAAGCGTCAGGCTGGCGAGGATTGCCGAGATGCCGCCGGCGAGCAAAAGCAGCGCCAGGAGGCCGAGCAAGGCGGCGAAGGCAGCCCGTGCCGAGAACATCCAGAACGCCCCGCTGCCGCCGCGCCCGACGAAGGGAGCGACCGGCACCAGGCCGAGAAGCGCCGGGACCAGCGTCCATTGCAGCACCAGGAAGGTCTGAGGCAGCGCCATCAGCGCGAACGCTACAAGGCCGGCAACCAGCGCCATGGTCGACCTTGCCGGCCTCGAATAGCCCCGCGCCTCACCGAAGAGCGTAGCTGCAAGGGCAGCCAGCGCACCGCTCGCAAAGCCTAAAACCAGATCTGAATCGTCGTTGAAGCGGCCCTGCCCTTCCGAGCCGAACAGGTGGATGTCGGCAATCAGCAGGTGCGCCTGGATGGCGGTGGCCAGTAGAAAGATCGTTGCCAGAGGAAAGCGGAGGACGGCCTCACGCAGGCCGACCAGCATCTCCATGAGCACGGCACGCCAGCCCGTTCCCGCGTTCCTGTCTCCCGCAGACGCAGCCATCCCGAATCTCCCTTCTCATAAAAAAACTAAATGAAACAGCTCCTTGGAGCGAAGAATTCAGGCGGAAATACGGCCAGGAAGGTTTCACCAGCCACGCATGGCGTGGCTCAGAAGCAGCCAGTGGCGGTATAGGGGAGAGATGGCGGCAACGTCTTCCAGCGGGTCGACAGCACCGCTTTCGATACGGTCGAGATAGGCGCCGGCAAGCGCTACGGGCAGATAGGCCGGGCGGAGCGAGCCAGGCAGCGCTCCCGCGCCCTCGCGGAAAGCCGCCAGATGCTCGCGCCCGAGCGCCGCCATGGCTGCCACCGCCCGCGCCGCGCCCTCCCTGTCTTCGCCGGCAACCAGCGCCTCACGCGTGGTGCCGGCCGCCTGCAGCATGTCGAGCGGGATATAGCACTGGCCGCGCCGGCGGTGGATCGGCAGCAGCCGCAGAAGGCCGGCAATCGCCTGTGCGCAGCCGGCGTGGCCGGCGAGCGCCGCCGTCCGTTCCGCCGCATCGGCGTCGAGCACGAGAGCGCAGAGCTGGATCAGCGCCGATGCCGTCTCGCCGCAATAGCCTTCGAGGTCCGTACGGCTCGGCATGGGGTCGTCGTAGAGGTCGAAGATGCGCGCTTCCAGCATGTTCTGGAAGGCGGCGGCCGGCAGGCGATGGGTGCGCACCGTATTAAGAAGAGCGGCCGCCACGGGGTGGCCGCCCGCCGCTTCCGGATCGCCGGCCGCCAGCACGTCTCGCCACCACTGCAGGCGCACCTCGCCGGGAAGCGGCTGGCTGATGCGGTCGCGCACCGCCGCGATTTCGGCATTGAAGGCGTGGAGCGAAAAGAGCGCGCCGCGCCGCGCCGCCGGTGCGTAAAGGGTGGCGAGATACCGGTCGGGATCGGCCTGGCGAACGATCGCAAGTGCTTCGGTTTCGGCCGGGCCCATATCAATCGACGGCGATCAGTGCCGCGGCGACCGCGCGCTCTTCCGCCAGAAGCACGTTGAAGGTGCGCACCGCCGCCCCGGTCGCCATGGTCTCGACGGCCATTCCCGCTTCCTTCAACCTCAAGCGAAGCGCGGGAGGCAGAGACAGAAGCGTCCTGCCGGTACCCACCAGCAGGATTTCGATGGCGTCGGCCTCTGCCAGCGGCCGGGCAAAATCCTCTTCGCGCAGCGCCGCGGCGTCTGCCGCCGACCAGCCGTGAATACCGGAGGGAAGACACAGGATCGAGCCGCGATGCGACATCTCGGCAAAGCGGAAACCGCCATTGCCATAGGCGTCGATCGCGGCGCGGCCTGGAAAGTGGGCCGCGCGGATCTGCATTCCACCGCTCATCCCTTTGCCGCCACCTCGTCGACGCCCTTCTCTTCCTTCGGCGCGGTCTCCGCCACCGAGGGCCGCATCCTGAACAGGATGAGCAGCGGACCGGCGATGAAGATCGACGAGTAGGTGCCGATGACGACGCCGAAGATCATGGCCGCGGTGAAGGAGCGGATGACCTCGCCGCCGAAGGCATAAAGCGCCACCAGCGCCAGAAGCGTCGTCACGGAGGTCATGAGCGTGCGCGACAGCATCTGGTTCATCGACAGGTCGAGCAACTGCGGCAGCGGCATCTTCTTGAAGCGCCTCAAATTCTCGCGCACGCGGTCATAGACCACCACCGTATCGTTCAGCGAATAGCCGACGATCGTCAGGATGGCGGCAATACTCGTGAGGTTGAACTCGATGCCGGTGATGACGAAGAAGCCGATCGTCATGATGACGTCGTGCAGCGTCGCCAAAATCGCACCCACGGCGAACTGCCACTCGAAGCGCAGCCAGATGTAGATCAGGATCGCCAGCAACGACACCAGAACGGCGATGGTGCCGGCGCGTGCAAGTTCACCGGAGACCGTCGGCCCCACCACCTCGACGCGGCGGAAGGTATAGTCGTTCTCGAGTTCGCTTCTCACCTTGGTGATGGCGCTCTGCTCGGCATTTTCGCCGCCGTCCTGCGCCTGGACGCGGATCAGCACCTCGCGCGGGTCGCCGAACTCCTGCACCTGCACCTCGCCGAGATTGAGGCCGGAGAGGCGGCTTCGGATATCGGCAAGGTCAGCATTCCCCTCATGCGCCTGAACCTCGATGCTCGAGCCGCCCTTGAAGTCGATTCCGTAGTTCATGTCGACGGTGACGAAGAGCGCGAGCGCGGCGATGGATGCCGCCGCCGAGAGCGTGAAGGTCATGCGGCGCAGCCACATGAAGCCGATGCTCGTCTCCGTCGGCACGACCTGAAGCGGCATACGCGGCAGCTCTTTCGGCCTGCGCCGCTTCACCCATTCCGCCACCATCCAGCGTGTCAGCGTATAGGCGGAGAAGACGGTAGTGATGATACCGATGGCCAGCGTCACGGCGAAGCCGCGCACCGGACCCGTGCCGAGATAAAAAAGGATGACAGCGGCGATCAGCGTGGTGACGTTGGCATCCACGATGGTACCCAGCGCCTTCGAGAAGCCGGAATCCACCGCCTGGATGATCGACCGGCCGGCCGCCCGTTCCTCGCGTATACGCTCGAAGACGAGCACATTGGAATCGACCGCCATGCCCATCGTCAACACGATGCCGGCAATGCCGGGCAGCGTCAGGGTCGCGCCCAAGCCGGAGAGGATCGCCACGATCATGCAGATATTCGCCACGAGCGCGACAACGGCGAAGATGCCGAGCAGCCCGTAGGTGGCGATCATGAAAACGACGACAAGCGCCGCGCCGATGATTGAGGCGATCTTGCCGGCGTCGATGGAGTCCTGCCCGAGCCCGGGGCCCACCGTGCGCTCCTCGATCACGGTGAGCGTCGCCGGCAATGCGCCGGCGCGCAGAAGCACGGCAAGGTCGTTGGCGGTCTGGACAGTGAAGTTGCCGGATATCTGGCCGCTACCGCCAAGGATCGGCTCGCGGATCTGCGGTGCCGAGATCACCTGCCCGTCGAGGATGATGGCGAAGAGGCGACCGACATTCTCCTGGGTCGCCTGCCCGAAACGGGTGGCACCCCTGGTGTCGAACCGGAAGGAGACGACGGGCTCGTTGGTGCGCTGGTCAAAGGTGGCCTGAGCGTCGACGAGGCTCTCGCCCGAAACGATGACGCGGTCCTCGATGAGGTATGGCACGGGCGGATCGTCCATCGAGTACATCACCGTCGTGCCTGCCGGCGGCCTGCCCTGGATCGCCTCCTGGACGGGCACCGACTGGTCCACCATCTGGAACGTCATCTTGGCCGTTTGGCCGAGGATGTCCTTGAGGCGCTCGGGGTCGTCGAGGCCCGGCACCTGGACGAGCACCCTGTCATCGCCCTGGCGCTGTATGATGGGTTCGGTAGTGCCCAGTTCGTTGACGCGGCGGCCGATCACTTCGATCGACTGCTCGAGCGCCGTGGCCAGACGGTAGCTGATCCCCTCCTCCGTCAGCTCCAGCCGCAGAAGGCCGGGCTCCGGTTCCGTTATCGTCAGTTCGCTGACCGTGCCGGAGCCGAACAGGCCGGAGGCGACGGGCTGCGCCAACTCGTCCAGCGCCTCTCTGGCCGCTTCCACCTCGCTTGCATCGCGGATGCGCACCTGCACCGCCTGCCCGGAGGCGGACAGGCCGGTATAGCCGATGCGTTCGCCACGCAGGAGCCGGCGCACGTCGTCGCGGGTGCTCGTCAGACGCTCGGCGATCAACTCACCGCGGTCGATCTGCAGCAGGATGTGCGAGCCGCCCTGCAGGTCGAGCCCCAGCGTCATGGGCCGCGAGGGCGCCCAGCCCGGCAGCGGGGAGAAGTAGGATTGCGGAAGGACGTTCGGGGCAGCGTAGGCAACGCCGAGCGCCACGGCCAGCCAAATGAGGAACGTCTGCCAGCGCGGGAAATGTAACATGCTGCCTCTTTTCGTTCGGGCCCAGGCCCGGCCTTCCGCCTGCAATAGGGCTATTTCTTGGCGGTCTTCTCAGGCGCCGTCGGCTCGCCCTTGACCCGCACCTCGGCGAGCATGGTGCGCACTGCCGTGACCTTCATGCCGCCGCCCAAATCCACCTCGAGCTCGTTGTCGCCGATGACCTTGGTCACCTTTCCGACAAGGCCACCGCCGGTGACCACCGTGTCGCCCCGGCGCACCGCCGCCAGCATCTCGGTGCGCCTCTTCATCTGCTGGCGCTGCGGCCTGATGATAAGGAAATACATGATCACGAAAATCAGCACGAACGGCAGGATGCTGACGAAAATGTCGGGTGCTCCCGCGCCCGCCTGGGCGTAAGCCGGTGTTACAAGCATGAAAAACTCCTAGAAAATGCGGAAAGGGCCGGAAATGCCCGCCCGTCAAGCTCGCGCGGGAATATAGATGTTCGCACCCCGTTTGCAACTGTCCGCGGCCGGTCTTCCCGCTTTGCTGCCATGCGGCGTCAAGCTTGCAAATCGCGAATGGCTGTGACAGAACCGTACCGTACGGTACTGACCTGTGAACCGACCGCCGGCTCGAAGGGTGATCATGAGCGAAAAGACCATCGAAGCGCTGAACCAGAAGCTGGACCGGCTGATCGACGTCATCTCCCGTATCGCCCCTGCCCGCGCGGACGAGCCGCGCTTCGAGGAAGCAGACTGCTTCGTCTGGCAGGCCGAGAGCGGGTCGCTGATGCCGGTTGGCAAGGTCAACCGCGTCGACCTGTCGCTCATACACGGCGTCGACCGGGTGCGCGACATCCTCACCGACAACACGCGGCGTTTTGCCGCCGGCCTGCCGGCCAACAACGCCCTTCTGTGGGGTGCGCGCGGCATGGGCAAGTCATCGCTGGTCAAGGCGGTGCATGCCGAGGTCAACCGGACGCGGAAGAAGAGTGCCGCGCCCTTGAAGCTTATCGAGATCCACCGCGAGGACATCGAGGGCCTGCCCAGGCTCATGGCCCTGGTGAAGGCGGATGGGCACCGCTTCATCCTGTTCTGCGACGACCTGTCCTTCGACCGGGACGACACGTCTTACAAGTCGCTGAAGGCGGCACTTGAAGGCGGTGTGGAAGGACGCCCGGACAACGTCATCCTCTATGCCACGTCGAACCGTCGCCACCTCCTGCCGCGCGACATGATCGAGAACGAGCGCTCAACGGCCATCAACCCGTCCGAAGCGGTGGAGGAGAAGGTATCCCTGTCGGATCGGTTCGGCCTGTGGCTTGGTTTCCACAAATGCTCGCAGGACGAATATCTCGCCATGATCGAGAGCTACGCGCATTACCACGCGCTGCCGATCGAGGCTGAAGCGCTGCGCGCGGAAGCTCTGGAATGGGCGACCACCCGCGGCAGCCGCTCGGGCCGTGTCGCCTGGCAGTTCATCCAGGACCTGGCTGGCCGGCTGGGAAAGAACCTCAAGGACTGACGGTAGGAGGTGCGCTGCATCCCGCGCCCTCGTGGTTCGTCCTTCGACAAACTCGGGAGGCTCACCATGAGGGCTAGTGTTTACGCCCTTCCTCCAACGGTGCGGCTTGCACCGGCGTCGCCTTGCTTTCACCCTCATGGTGAGCTTGTCGAACCACGAGGGTGAAGGCACGCACTGCGTCCCCACACGATAGTGTTGTCATCGGAGATGGCGCAAAATCCGGGGGGAGACCTTACCTATTCGAGATAGCCCATCGGGTCGACCGGGCTGGTGCCCTGGCGCACCTCGAAATGCAGCTTGGGACTGTCGGCCTCGCCGCTCATGCCCGAGAGCGCGATCTCCTGGCCGCGCTTGACATTGTCGCCGCGCTTTACCTTCAGGTCCGAGGCGTGGCCATAGACCGTCACCAGCCCATCCTCATGGCGCACCAGGACGGTGTTGCCGAAGCCCTTCAGCCCGTCGCCGGAATAGATGACGACGCCGTTCTCCGCCGCCCGCACGGAGGTGCCCTCGGGCACGGCGATATCGATGCCGTCGGTGCTGCCGCCACTGAAATTCGAGACGACGCGGCCGCGTACCGGCCAGCGCAGGCGGCCGACGCCGGTGGAATCGGGCGTCAGCGCGGCAACTTCGGTGGATTCGTCCCCCTTCGCCGCCTTGTCGTCGGAAGGCGGCGTGTAGGTGGAGACCTGGGATTTCTCCTGTTCCTTCTTGGCCGGGGACGCGGCGGCCGTGGTGACCGGATCGGCGGCCTTCGGCTGCTCCCGCTTCGCCGGCGCCGCATTTGCCACCGTCGCGCCGGCGGATGGGCCGGCGGATGGGATTGTCAGTTTCTGGCCGACCTGAATGACGCCGCTGGACAGACCGTTCGCCTGCTTGATGCTTTCGACGCTGGCGCCGGTCTTGCGGGAGATGCCGTAGAGCGTGTCGCCCGAGGCCACCGTGTAGGAGCCGCCGGCCGATGGCGACGTGTTGCCGGTCTGGCCGTTGCTCTTGTCCTGCGGTTTCGGTGCTTGCGGCAGCACGGCCGCCTGGCTGGCCGGCTGCGGCGGATTGGGAGCGGGCTGCTGCTCGCCGCGCGCCTGCTGCGGGCTGGCGGCGGGTACGGAACGTCCTCCCTGCGCGCTCGTCGGCGGGGGCAACGGCTGGGAAGACACGGTTGGCTGGGAAGACACTGGCGGCTGGCTTGCCGCCGGCGCGGAGTAAACCGGCGAGGAGGGGCTGGGAAGTGCTGCCGGCGCGTTGCTGCTCTGCAGTGCACCGCCCACCGGCACTTGCGGACGGACGATCCTTCCGTAACGGGGCTGCTCCCGCCGGCCGGATTGCGTATCGCCGGGGTAAGGCTGATCCGCCTGGGCCACCATGACCGGAGCGTTGCTGCTGGTGGAATTGGTGACGAGGCCGTCGTTCAGGCTGGCGGCGCCCGAGCTGCAGCCGGCGGCGATTCCACCCACCACGAGGACAGCCGCGCCTCGTGCCAGAGTGCTTCGATGTTGTCCTGTGATGCCGAAACGCATGGATACTACCCGCACTTATCCCGTTACTCGAAACAGGGATGATTAAAGCGCGTTAATGTTACTGGCCGGTTAATCCGCTTAGCGCATCGGCCCGAAAACCGGAATCGGTTTTCGGAAAGCACGATGCGTGGATTCAAAGAGATAGCGCGTCCAAAGGACGCGCGGCGCGCTAAAGGGCTTCGGCAACGCCCTTGATCAGCGGCTGCAGGCGCACGGGCTCCAGGTCGGAGCGCTCGAAACGGCTGCCGATCTTCTGGAACCTGGCCATCACCTGCACGTCCTCGGCTGGGCCGACGGGCGCCACCATGATGCCCCCGCTGGTCAGAAGATCGACGAAGCGGCGCGGCGGCTCCTCGAAGGCGGCCCATGCGACGATGCGGTCGAAGGGGCTGTCGGCGACGCCATTCAGGCCGTCCTCCTGACGAACGATGATATTTTCGAGGCCGAATGCCTCGTGGCGCAGATGCGCCTGCTCGACCAGCGTCTTGTAGCGGTCGACGGTCAGCACACGCTCTGCCAGCTTCGCCATCACCGCGGCCGTATAGCCCGACCCCGTTCCGATCTCCAGGACGCGCACGCCCGGTTGGAGGTCCAGCGCGTCGATCACCGCCGCCTGCAGGTCGCAGGCCTCGAGCGTCTCACCGCACTCGATGGGCACCGTGCGGTTCGACCACGTCCATTTCTGCCATTCGGCCGGCACGAAGCCGGCGCGTGGCGTCGCCTCCATCGCCGCAAAAAGCGCGTTCGAGGCGATGCCGCGGGCGCGGCAGCGCAGCATGAATGCGGCAAAGCCCTCGCGTTCGTCGCCCATTGCCGTCACGAAAGCGCCTTCGAAAGCCGTTCGCGCACCTCGTGCGCGGTGAGATCGAGATGCAGCGGCGTGACGGAGATATAGCCGTCGCGCACGGCGGCCTGGTCGCTTCCCTTGCGCACTTCCTCCTCCTTGCGGCCGAAACGCAGCCAGTAGTAGGGAAAGCCCCTGCCGTCCTTGCGCTCGTCGATCCACAGCCCGTGCACGAGCTTGCCCTGGGAGGTGACGATGGTGCCCCTCACCTCCTCGGGCGGACGGTTGGGGAAATTGACGTTGAGAAACACGCCCTTGGGCAGATCGGTGGCGACGAGCTTCTTCAGGAGCGGCGGCGCGACGGCCTCCGTCGTGTCCCACGGGATATAGCGGATATCCTCGGCGAAATCGTAGGCCTGGCTGAGCGCGATCGCGCGGATGCCGAGCAGCGTGCCCTCCATGGCGCCCGCCACGGTGCCGGAGTAGGTGACGTCGTCGGCAAGATTGGTGCCGTTGTTGACGCCGGACAGGATCAGATCCGGCGGCGCATCCATCACCTTGCGCACGCCCATGATGACGCAGTCCGTCGGCGTGCCGCGCAGCGCATAGTGCCGGTCGTCGATCTTGCGCATCCGGAGCGGTTCGGACAGCGACAGCGAATGCGCAAAGCCCGACTGGTCCGTCTCCGGCGCCACCACCCACACATCGTCCGACAGCGTGCGGGCGATGCGCTCCAGGACCTGCAGGCCCTCGGCGTGGATGCCGTCGTCATTGGTCAGAAGAATGCGCAAGGCGCCCTACCCTTTTGCCGATTCGATCCTCGTTACCCCACCCATATAGGGCTGCAGGATTTCAGGAATGCTAATGCTGCCGTCCTCGTTCTGGTAATTTTCCATGACGGCGATGAGCGCGCGGCCCGTCGCCACGCCGGAACCGTTCAGCGTGTGCACGAACTGCGTCTGCTTCTCGCCGGCCGCACGATAGCGCGCGTTCATGCGGCGGCCCTGGAAATCGCCGCAGACCGAACAGGAGGAGATTTCGCGGTAGGCGTTCTGGCCGGGCAGCCAGACCTCGATGTCGTAGGTCTTCCGCGCGCCGAAGCCCATGTCGCCGGTGCATAAGACGACGGTGCGGAAGGGAAGGCCGAGCTTCTTCAGCACCGTCTCGGCGCATTCGGTCATGCGCTCGTGCTCGGTGAGCGAGGATTCGGCGTCGGTGATCGAGACAAGCTCGACCTTGTAGAACTGATGCTGGCGCAGCATGCCGCGCGTATCCTTGCCCGCCGAGCCGGCCTCGGAACGGAAGCAGGGGGTGAGCGCGGTGTAGCGGAGGGGGAGTTTTTCGGCGTCTAGGATTTCCCCGCGGACGAGGTTTGTGAGGGGGACTTCGGCGGTGGGGATAGCCCACAGCTTCCTTCCCACAAATGTGGCCTCCACCTGATCTCTCGCACTATGATTTTCCCCATACACCGACTCTATGAGGTGTCTAATCCGACCTTCATCACCACTACCAAAGACCAATGTAATTAGCTCGTTAAACTCATCCTTCTTTTCAATATGCGGAGCCACATCAACCACACCCTCCAGAAGAGGAAGGCTTCGCGCCAAGAATAAATCTCCAGCGAACTTCGGTAACTGTCCCGTGCCAAAGAGTACCTCGTCCCGCACCAAGAGCGGCGGCTGCACCTCCGTATAGCCGTGCTCGGTCGTGTGCAGGTCGAGCATGAACTGACCGAGCGCGCGTTCCAGCCGGGCAAGTTGCCCCGAAAGGACGGTGAAGCGGCTTCCCGAGAGCTTGGCGGCGCGCTCGAAGTCCATCATCCCCAGCGCTTCGCCAAGCTCGAAATGCTCCTTCGGTTTGAAGGTGAAATCACGTCGCTTGGGCCGGTCTCGTTCAGCCTGCTCGCGCGTTTTATTTAGGCCGAAATACTCGACATTGTCGCTCTCGTCCGCGCCCTCCGGCACGTCGTCGAGCGGCACGTTGGGGATGCTGGCGAGTTGATCGCGCAGGTCCGCGTCAAGCCCGCGCTCCTTTGCCTCGCCCCGTTGGACAGAGTTCTTCAGCTCTCCCACTTCGGCCTTCAGCTTCTCAGCCAGTTCCTTGTCGCCTTTCCCCATTGCCTGACCGATCTCCTTGGAGATGGTCCTCTGCCGGGCTTGCTCTTCCTGCAGCTTGGTAAGATGCGTGCGGCGCGCCTCGTCGGCGGTAATCACGGTCTCGACCTGGGATCGCGCCTCGGCCTCCGCCTGACCGCGCTTCTTCAGCGCGAGCACGAGGGCTTCGGGGTTCTCGCGAATCCATTTTATGTCGAGCATGGCGTGAACGATTCCTGTGACTGGTCGGGCAGCGCCCCTTCGCGCCCCCCTCTGGCCTGCCGGCCATCTCCCCCACAAGGGGGGAGATTGCGCCGGCCGCTTTACCGGCGCCTCCCCTGCAACGTGGACGATTGGCGAAGCTATGCGCGACAGCCAATCTCCCCCCTTGTGGGGGAGATGTCCGGCAGGACAGAGGGGGGCGCCATAAGGCGCGATTCCTTCCGGCAAAACCGCCGGAGAAGACGAGAAAGGGCGTAAACCGCAATCGAGGATGACGCAAGGGCGTTGAGGCGCCCTCCGGGCTGCGAACTCGGATGAGCGCAGCGCAATCACCCCCACTCCGTCTCGGGGCTTTCGCCCCGATCCACCTCTCCCCCTGCCCGGGGGAGAGGAAGGGCGCCTTGCGTTGCGGCCAGTTTCCTCTCCCCCGGGCAGGGGGAGAGGTGGATTGCGAAGCAAGACGGAGTGGGGGTGATTGCGCTGCGCCAATCGATCGGTTTCACCGTAGCTGCTCCTTTCCATACCCAATGCCTCCATGGGCAACCGGCAAGGCCGATTACCCCATCTCCAAGCTTGTTGAAATGCTCCGCCGAAAGCCGGTCCGCGCGTCATGACGTGTCGGGGCTCTCCAGCGCGTAGAGGGCCAGCGAATGGGCGTGAGCAAGGATCTCGTCGACCTCGCGGATGTTGCGGGGTGCTTTTCTTCTTTGCGCGCCTGCGGCGCCGCGGCAGGCGGCGGAGGGGTCGAAGCGGGACAGCCGGCCGCCGGGCGGCCGGCCGCCGCGCAGCGGCCAGGTACGGCGCACAAGCCCCAGATCGCGGCGCGCCTTCCAGCGGGCAAAGCGCATGGCTTGTCCCGGCAGATCGTCAAGGGCAGCAAGCAGTGCCGCGAGGCGCTGGCCAAGACGCGCGGCGCTTACGGGATCGTCGCGGGATGGCGGCTGCGGGAGGGGAGACGGCTCGGTGACGCCGGGAAACAGGATGCGCGGGACGGCGCGCGCGGGCCCATGGCGGCCGCGGCCCCCTTCGGCAAGCTCAGGGCTCAGAGAAAGCCGCAGCGGGTCGAAGAGCGGCAGGCTCAAGCTTCGCGGACGGGCGGGCGCGGCGGCGCGCCTGGCTTCCGCCCTCGCTCTGCGCGCTATGGCGGACAGGTCGGCGGGCGAGGCCATCACGGCGATGCCGAGGCTGCGCAGGAGCGGCGCCGGGCTCACGGGTTTCGGCTTGCGCGGGGGCGGCAGGGAGACGACCAGACCGCGCGCGGCCGCGATGATCAGCCGCCGCGCGGCGGCCTCAGTCGGGCGCAGCAGGCTGAGTATGGCGCGCCAGAGATGGCGGGGCAGGGTCTTTCGAGGCTCGCCATCGGCTCGCACCTCAGGATGAGGACCCACGGCCGGCCCGGCCATGGCCACGAGCGATGCGACGATGCGCTTCAGCGCCACGCGATCCCGCTCGATTGCCGCACGTCCGTCCATGGCTGCCTCCTTTCGTCCAAGTGGCGAGGATTATCGCACGGGTCGGGAGGGGCGTGAATGGGAATAGGAAAACATTCCTGACATGTGCTGACAGGGGTGCCGCACACGCCGGGCATTTCCCGCTGCTCCCGCCTCCAAACGCGCGTCATCCCGGAAGCCGGAGCGAAGCGGAGGCTGTCCGGGATCCATTCCGGAATGTGGACGAGTCACGGAATGGGTCCCGGACAAGCCTTCGGCTTTCCGGGATGACGCGCGTTTGGGGGCGGCAACCGGTTGCCCCCTCGCCTATTCGGCGGGGTTGGCTTTGCCCTCGGCCGAGGCTTCGGCCTTCTCTTTCTCCGCCTCTTCCCTCTCGCGTCTGCGCTCCACCATCCGGGCGCACCAGATGGCGATCTCGTAGAGAAGGATGGTGGGAAGCGCGAGACCGATCTGGCTCACCGGATCCGGCGGTGTCAGCACCGCGGCGACCACGAAGGCGGCGACGATGGCGTATTTGCGCTTGTCGACCAGGCCCTGCGCGGTCAAGAGCCCCACCCGCGCCATCAGCGTCGTGACCACCGGCAGCTGGAAGACCAGGCCGAAGGACAGGATCAGCGTCATGATGAGGCCGAGATATTCGGAAACGCGCGGCAGGAGCGAAATCTGTACCTCGTTCTCCGGTCCCACCTGCTGCATGGACAGGAAGAACCACATCACCATCGGCGTAAAGAAGAAATAGACGAGCCCGCCGCCGATCAGGAACAGGAGGGGCGAGGCGACGAGGAAGGGCAGGAAGGCCCGCCTTTCGTTGCGGTAGAGGCCCGGCGCCACGAACTTGTAGACCTGCAGGGCGATCACCGGGAAGGCCAGCACCAGCCCGCCGAACATGGCGAGCTTGATCTGCGTGAAGAAGAACTCCTGCGGCGCGGTGTAGATGAGGTCCACCTTCTCCGAATCGAGGCCCGCCCATTCGCTCGCCCACTGAAAGGGGATGACCAGGAGGTTGAAAATCTCCTTGGCGAAGAAGAAGCAGATGAGAAACGCGACGAAGAAGGCGGCGATCGCCCACATGAGACGCGAGCGCAGCTCGATCAGGTGCTCCATCAGCGGTGCTGATGACTTATCGATATCGTCGTCGTCTTTAGCGCTCACGACGCGGTTCCCGTTGTCTTCTTTTGACGCGCGGCGGGCCTGGCCTCTGCCCGCTTGGCGGTGGGTTTGGCGCTCGGCGCCTTCTTCGTCGTAGCGGCTTTGGTCGCAGGCTTGGCAGCGCGTTTAGCCGTCTTGGGTTTGGCCGTAGTGGGCTTGGCCACTGTGGGCCCGGCGGGCGCAGGCTTCTCGCTCGCCGGCACGGCGGGTTTCGCCTCGGCGACGGCCGGAGCCGCCTTCGGTTTCATCGCCTCGTCAAGCCCGCTTCGGACCTCACGGCCCGCCTTTTCGAGCGGGCTGAGATGCTTCTTGATCTCGCCGCGCGGGTCGAGCTTTCGCGCATCGTCGACAAGGCCCTTCACGTCATCGAGCTCGGCCTCCCGAAGCGCCTCATCGAACTGCTTGCGGAAGTCGCCTGCCATCGAGCGCAGCTTTGTCGTCGTGCGGCCGAAGCCGCGCAGAACGCCGGGCAGATCCTTCGGCCCGACGACGACGATCAGCACGATCGCGATGACAAGAAGTTCAGGCCATCCCAAGTCAAACATCGGTCGTTTCCAAGGATACGGCGGCTGGCGCCAAGGTCAGCGTCAGGACTTGCTCGCCTTTTCCTTGGCGCTCTTCACCGGCTCGTTGGCCTGGTGCTCGACGGTCTTGGCCTCTTCGGCTTCGTCGTCGGACATGCCTTTCTTGAAGCTCTTGATGCCCTTTGCCATGTCGCCCATCAGCTCGGGGATCTTGCCGCGGCCGAACAGGAGCAGAACCACCACAAGCACGATGAGCCAGTGCCAGATCGATAGGGAACCCATGATTATGATCTCTTTTGCCTGAAGTTCAGTTGTCGTTCTGATTTATGCGCTTTCGCGCCGTCTTTCAAACACTAGTGGTCTGACCCAAACAGATGGTACCCATCCGTTTGGAAAAGTCAGCCCACAAGCTATCAATCTGGTGGGGCGATTTGTCCTGACAGATGGGTGCCATCTGTCAGGATCGCACCACTAGAACGTCGCTGGGGCGCACGTTGAGCGATATGTCGCGCACGCCGGGTGCGAGCTGGCTGCGGCGGATGCGCGCGCGCACGTGATCCTCGCTCCCCTCGACCGCCAGTTCGAGAAGCACCACCACGCCGAGAAAGCGCCTGGAGACGATCCGCGCCGGCACGCCCTGCCCTTCCTCGCCCACCTCGAACCCGGAAAGCCGGACGGCCACCGTCACCGGCGTCCCATCGGCCAGATCCGGTGCGGCAAACCGGCCGAGCGGCGTATCGGCCGTGCCGTTCGCCATTCGCGCCTCGAATAGGTTGAGCTCGGAGAAGAAGCCGGCGACGAAAAGATCGGCCGGCCGCAGGTAGAGTTCCTCGGCCGTTCCCACCTGCACCAGCCGCCCGGCCCGCAGGAGCGCGATGCGGTCGCCGAGCCGCATCGCCTCCTCCGCATCGTGGGTCACCACGATTGCCGTCGCCCGGCTCTGGTGCAGGATGGCGAGCGTCTCGGCCCGCACCGTGTCCTTGAGCCTGGAATCGAGGCCGGAGAACGGCTCGTCCATCAGAAGCACCGCGGGGCGCGGGGCAAGCGCCCGGGCCAGCGCCACGCGCTGCTGCTCGCCGCCCGAAAGCACATGCGGGTAGGCCCCGGCATAGCCCTCCAGCCCCACCCTCCTGAGCGCGATCATCGCCTCGTTCTTCGCCTCCTCGCGCGACAGCGCCGTGAGGCCGAAGCGCACGTTGTCGAGAATGGTGAGATGCGGAAAGAGCGCGAAATCCTGGAAGACGAGGCCGATGGAGCGCTGCTCGGGCGGGAGGAAGACGTTGGGCCCGGCAATCTCCCGGTCGTTGAGGAGCACGCGGCCGGCGCTCTGGGTCTCGATGCCGGCGGCAATCCGCAGAAGCGTCGTCTTGCCGGAGCCCGACGGCCCCAGGAGACACAAGACCTCGCCCGGCTCGGCCGTCAGCGTCACATCATCGAGTGTGACCTGGTCGGGCGCGAAGCGGTGGCTGACCTGTTCGAACGCCAGGCGGGCGGCGAAGGTCACCCCGGCGGTCACCCGCGCCGGCTTTTCGTCCGTCTCGCTCATCGTTATGGCGTTCTCATCCTTCCGGCGCTGTCCGTGCGCCGGAAGCGGTCAATCACCCTCGACACGCGGTGTCAACAGGCCGAGCTCTTCAAGGTCGATATCGGTGAGCGGATCCTCGTCCTCGCCGAGCATATCCGCGTCGGCCGGCGGCTGCGGCACGGAGAAGTTCGTGGGCATGCGGGAAGAAAGCAGCCCCGCCCCCCTCAATTCGTCGAGCCCAGGCAGATCGCGCAGCTCTTCGAGGCCGAAATGGTCGAGAAAATCGGTTGTCGTGCCGTAGGTGACGGGCCTGCCGGGCGTGCGGCGGCGGCCGCGCATGCGCACCCAGCCGGTCTCCAGAAGGATGTCGAGCGTGCCCTTGGAGGTCTCAACGCCGCGGATCTCCTCGATCTCGGCGCGCGTGACCGGCTGGTGGTAGGCGATGACGGCCAGCATCTCGAGGGCGGCGCGTGATAATTTCTTCTGCTGCGTCGACTGTCGGCTCATCAGGAATGCGAGGTCGCCGGCAGTGCGGAAGGCCCAGCAGTCGTCCACCCGCACGAGATTGACGCCGCGGCGCGTATAGTCGCTTTTCAATTCCTCCATAATCGCCGCGATATCGGTGCCGTCGGGCAGCCGCTCGGCCAGCGCCTTGGAAGGTACGGGCTCGGCGCTTGCAAAGACCAGTGCCTCGGCCATGCGCTTGGCCTCGACGAAGGCGATGCCATCTGCCGGCCGCTGCCGCGCGTCCTCCGCCGACCCGCCGTCCTCGGCACGGAATGGAACCACGTTCGCGCTCTCGTTCATGGCATTTCCCGGTTGTCTAGTGATCTGACCCAAACGGATGGTGCCCATCCGTTTGGAAAAGTCAGCCCACAAGCTATTAATCCGGTGGGGCGATTTGTCCTGACAGATGGGGACCATCTGTCAGGATCGCACCACTAGGCGATTTCGGCCCGTTTCGCATGTAGAGCGGTGCGAAGGGCTCGTGCTGGCGGATTTCCAATGCCCCTTCGCGCACCAATTCCAGGCTTGCGGCGAAGGTGCTGGCAACCGCCGTCTTCCGATCCTCCGGCCGCGTCAGATAGGCGATCAGGAAGCGGTCGAGCGCGGTCCACTCGGAGAGTTCGCCGACCATGCGGGTGAGGATGTCGCGCGCCTGCTTCAACGACCACACGCCGCGCTTGGCGATCTGCACATTGGTGATGGCGCGGCGCTGGCGCTGGCCGGCATAGGCGGTCAGGAGGTCGTAGAGGGTTGCCGAGTAGTCGCTCTTTTTCTGAACGACCACCGGCTCGGGCATGCCGCGGGCCAAGACGTCGCGCCCCAGTCGGTTGCGGTTGACGAGGCGGGCGGCCGCGTCGCGCATGGCCTCCAGCCGCTTCAGACGGAACTGCAGCAGCGCCGCCATTTCCTCGCCGGAGGGCTCCTCGTCGCCCTGCTGCTGGGGGATCAGGAGGCGCGACTTCAGATAGGCGAGCCACGCCGCCATCACCAGATAGTCGGCCGCGAGCTCCAGCCGCATACGCCGCACCCGCTCGACGAATTGCAGATACTGCTCCGCCAGCGCCAGGACGGAAATCCGCGCCAGATCGACCTTCTGGTTGCGCGCCAGGTGCAGGAGCAGGTCGAGCGGCCCTTCGAAGCCTTCGACATCGACGGTCAGCGCCGGCTCGGAGACGCCACGCTCGCCCTCCTCCGCCCACAGCTTGTCCATGGGGATGGGCTTGCCCGTTCCCCCCTGTCCCGCCGTCTTCTTCGCTGCCTCGGCCACTGTCAGCCGTTCCTTCTTCCCGCCTCTAGGCCAGGTCATCGTTCCATGGAATCGATGACCTGGTCCAACTCCTTGTTCTGTCGCAATTCCGAACGGAAAACCGGTCTCCACTTTTCCTGGAACTGCTCTAGGCCGCAGCCTCGAACAGGCTCGCAAATTCAGCGCGCGCGACGGCCTCGTCCGTGTCGTCGTCGCCGCCGAGCATGGCAAGCGCGGCCTCCGCCCGCGCCTTCGACTTGCCCGTCAATTCCGGCGTTCGTTGGGCGACGGCCCGCATCTCGTCCATCACGCCGTTGCAGTGAAGGACGACATCGCAACCGGCCGCAAGGATTGCCTGCGCGCGAGCGCCGTAATCCCCAGAAAGCGCGTTCATCGACACGTCGTCGCTCATCAAAAGCCCGTCGAAGCCGATCTCGCCGCGGATGATATCGGCGATTACCCGCGCCGAGGTGGTGGACGGGTTGTCCGGGTCGACCGCCGTGTACACCACATGCGCCGTCATCGCCATGGGCAGGTCGCAAAGCGCCTTGAAGGGCACGAAGTCGCGCTCGCGCAGTTCGTCGAGCGGCGCCTCGACGCGCGGCAGCGCATGGTGGCTGTCCGCGCCGGCGCGCCCGTGGCCGGGAATGTGCTTCATCACCGGCAGGATGCCGCCCGCCAATAGCCCGTCCGCTGCCGCGCGGCCGAGCGCGGCCACCACTTCCGGCTCGCCGCAATAGGCGCGCTTGCCGATCACATCGTGCGCGCCGGGCACCGGCACGTCGAGTACCGGCAGGCAGTCGACCGAAAGGGCAAGGCGTGCAAGGTCGAAGGCGTGCAGGCGCGACATCAGCCACGCAGCGCGCAAGCCGGCCGCTTTGTCCCGGCCGCAAAGCGCCCCGAGCGCTGCTGCATGGGGATAGTCCGGCGCCAGCGGAGGACGCAGCCGCTGCACCCGCCCGCCCTCCTGATCGACGAAAATGGGCGCGTCCAGCCTGCCCACGCTCTCGCGCATTGCCGCCGCCAGATCGCGCACCTGATCGGCCTCGGCGATATTGCGCGCAAACAGGATGAAGCCCCAGGGCCGCTCGTCGCGGTAGAAGGCCGCTTCGTCTGCCCTGAGCCGCGTGCCGGCAGCGCCCAGGATCATTGCTTTTGATTCGCTCATGCAGCGAGGATAGCGGCTAGCGGTGGCATTGGCACCTCCGAGTGCGGGACGGCGACCACTGGTGCAAGCCGGCCATGCAGTTCATGCAAGCAAAAACCGCCGCGGAGCGCGGCGGTTTCACAGGTCTTGCGTCTACCCGGCTACTTCGAAACGAAGCAGCTCCCGCCGGCCGCCTTGAGTTGCTCGCACAACCGGATCGCCTCGTCCTTCGAGGAGGATGGAATGCGCACCCGGTAGTAGGTGCCTTTGCCCTCGATGTCTGCCTTGACGATATTAACGCCCTTGCCCTGCAGCAGATTGCCGTGGCGCTGTGCCAGTTCCTGGTATGATTGTTGCGCGCCTTCGACGCTGGCCTGCGAGGATATCTGCACCGACCAACCGGATTCGGCGGCCGTCTGCGTGGGCTGCGGCTGGGCGGCGGCCACCTGCGTGGGCGTGCTCTGCTGCTGCGCCTGCGCGTTGGCATTGGCGGAGGGAGGCTGCGCGTTGGCCTGCTGCTGCGCCGGAGCGATATTGCTCGGTCGGGCGGGTGGGATCGGCCCGGAAGGCGGCACCGAAACCGCGTTCGCAGCGGCTGCCTCGACGGTGTTGCCGTCGGCGTCGGCCTGCGCGTTCTGTGTTGCGGCGGACGGCTCATCCGTTGTTTCGGTTCGCGTGGCGGCAAGCGTCTCGGCGTCGTCCGCTGCGGCGGCATTCGCCACGCTGTCGGCATTGTCATCCGCCGTCTCGACCGGCTCCGGTACATCGTTCGGCACCATCGTGCCGTCCGGCTGCACGACGAACGAGCGGACACGGCGCGGCGTGAGCGTCGCCGTCTCGTTGCCGCCGGTAGCTTCCTCGACGGGATTCTCCAGCCGTTCCTCCAGCTTTGCCGCCCCGTTGTCACCCGTCTGCGGCTCCGCCGCGGGCAGGTCGACCGGCTCCTCGGTGGTCGAGACGAGCCGCGTCTGCCCTGGCTCGGCCTCCTCGGTTTCACCGGATACGCGCCTGTAGACCTGGTTATCCTGATTGGGGATGGTCGTGCCGCCCGGATTCTCAGGCCTCACCTTCACCGGCGTGTCGTCCGCCTTCACCAGGGCCGGCTCGTCGGCGTCACCCCCGCTGAAGGTGAGCGCGAACACCGTCACGCCGCCCAAAATGGCCACGCCGCCGACGATCGCCGCCGCCATTACCGCACGTGAACCGAAGCGGCGTCCGGCATCGGCCACGGGCGGCTCGGCGCCGGGCACCGGTATCAACTCGTCGGAAGTCGCGCTCCACTCCCGGATGCCTTGATCGTGTCCGGAAGCAGGATGGCCGTAAACGTCTCCGCTTGGCTGCTGCGCTGCGTAGGCGGCAATCCCGGCTCCCACACCTGCACCAATACCGGCTGACAGATAGTCGTCGATCTCCTGGTCGTCGGGCTCCTGCGGCGCATCGGCCGGGCGGGGCGCGGTTTCCATCCACGCATCGTCAAGCCCGTCGGCCGCCTCGTTCCCCTCGCCGAAAGCGCCAGCCAGCATCTCCTCGATCTCGTCGAGCTCCGCCTTCACCTCTTCTTTCTGATAGGGGACATCGGGCACATCGAGGTTATCGGCCAGGGCGACGGCGCCTTCGGGCACCTCGACCGTATCGACCTCCGGCGGCATAGGATCGGCTGCCGGGGCCTCCGGCTCCGCATCGCCTTCACCATCCTGATGCCAATCCTGATCGCCGAGGCCGGCAAAAAGGGCTTCCGGCGACCACTCACCCAGAACATCGCCGCCTTCCGTACCCGCCTGCGGTTCATCCGCCGGCACGTCCGCGTCGTCTCCAGCCCGCGTGGAAGCAGCCATCCACCCGTCTTCAGGGGCCTGGCTATAGGTCGCTCGGGCCGCATCGGCGGCAGAGAAGTACTCGGGCTCTTCGGAGGCAGGCTCGTCATCGCCGAACGAAGTGCCGTATTCGGCCTCTTCAGGGACCTGCGGCTCGTCGCCGATGGCTGCCGCGGCATCGGGCTCATGGTCGTGCAGAGGCTCCTCGTTACCGAACGAGGCACCGTACTCAGCCTCTTCAGGAGCCTGCGGCTCGTCGCTGATGGCTACTGCGGCATCGGGCTCATGGTCGTACAGAGGCTGGTCATTCCCGAGCGGGGCACCGTATTCAGCCTCTTCAGCAGCCTGCGGCTCGTCGCTGATGGCTGCCGCGGCATCGGGCTCATGGTCGTACAGAGGCTCGCCATTCCCGAACGGGGCACCGTATTCGGCAGCCTCTTCAGGAGCCTGCGGCTCATCGCCGATGGCTGCTGCGGCATCGGGTTCATGGCCGTACAGAGGCTCGTCATTCCCGAACGAGGCACCGTACTCAGCCTCTTCAGGGGCCTGCGGCTCGTCGCCGATGGCTGCTGCGGCATCGGGCTCGTGGCCGTACAGAGGCTCGTCATTCCCGAACGAGGCACCGTATTCAGCCTCTTCGGAGGGCGGCGGCTCGTCGCCGTCGGCTGCTGCGGCCTCGGCCTCCTGATCATACATGGCGAAGTCGGAATCAAGCGCCGCCAGATCCTCTTCGCGGATCATGAACGGATCGTCTCCGGCGCCTTCCTGCGTACCGCCTTCCTCCGCAAACCCGGCAGGCTCGGCATCGACATCGTCGGCCGCCTCACTATCCTCGATCGCGGCGGGCTCGCCGGCGGCGAACACGTCGTCGAATGCGCTGCCGAACGTGTCGTCGAGGGTGGGGTCGGGTTCCGAGGTCTCCTCGGCCATAAGGTCGGGCTCGGGCGCCTGAGCATACTGCCGGAAGCTGGCCTCCTCCTCATCGAGCGCTGTATCGGCTGCATAGGCCTGATCTGTCTCGTCGGCCAGATCCCCCAGCAACTCGTTCTCTAGTTCGAGGGTAAGATTGTCTGCCGGTTCTTCTTGCTCCGGCTCCGACTTTGGAATGGGACGCGTGTCGTGGCCCATGATCCGTGTCAGTTCAGAGAACGGATCGTCTTGCGCCAGATCTCTCGGCCCTGTGGCATTCGAATAATTACTGTCAGCCATGCCTTTTCCCACACTCGGTCGGACGCGGGCAACGTCGCACTATACTTGGTTGGCCCTACCAGTGCATTGTGGGCAAATGGTGACAGCTTCTGTCTACGATCAGCGCATCTCCGCCGGCGCCTCCGCGCCCACGAGCGCCAGTCCCGACGTCACGACGTCGCAGACAGCCTGCACCAAGCCCAGCCTGGCGTGGGTCAACTCTGGATGGTTAACCTTAACAAAACGTAAGTCGTCTGTCTCCGTGCCGCGATTCCACTGTGCATGGAACTGACTGGCGAGGTCGTAGAGGTAGAATGCGATGCGGTGCGGCTCCAGCGCCTGGGCCGCGCTTTCGATGAGTCGCGGGTACTCCGCCAGCTTGCGGATGAGCGCGACTTCGCCCTCGTCCTTGAGCAGATGCAGCGCCGCGCGCATGGCGGCGCGGTCGAAATTCTCAACGCCGAGCTGCTCGCGC
The DNA here is from genome assembly GCF_009812055.1 of Chelativorans xinjiangensis. GTDB lineage: Bacteria > Pseudomonadota > Alphaproteobacteria > Rhizobiales > Rhizobiaceae > Chelativorans > Chelativorans xinjiangense. The sequence goes on from NZ_WQNH01000002.1 coordinate 133,897, forward strand.
GCCTGGCGAAAGACCGAGTGGCAGCGCGCCGAGGCGTACTGCACGTAGAAAACCGGATTGTCCTTGGACTGCTCGGTCACCTTGGCGAAGTCGAAGTCGAGCGGCGCGTCGGACTTGCGGTAGAGCATCATGAAGCGCACGGGGTCGCGCCCCACCTCGTCGATCACATCGCGCAGGGTGACGAACTCCCCTGCCCGCTTGGACATGCGCACCGGCTCACCGCCGCGATAGAGCTTGACGAGCTGGCACAAAAGCACCGTCAGATGCAGCTTGCCGTCGGAAATGGCGCGGGCGAGCGCCTCCAGCCGCTTGACATAGCCGCCGTGGTCGGCGCCCAGCACATAGATCAGGTGCTCGAAGCCACGCGCGTATTTGTCCTTCATGTAGGCCACGTCGGCAGCGAAATAGGTGAAGCTGCCATCGGACTTGATCAGCGGCCGGTCGATGTCGTCGCCCACCTCCGTCGACCGGAACAGCGTCTGCTCCCGGTCCTCCCAGTCTTCCGGCAACTGCCCCTTGGGCGGCGGCAGCTTGCCCTTGTAGACATGACCTTTCATGGTCAGGTCGTTGACGGCAGAGCGGATCACCCCGCCATTGCCGGCATGAAGGGAGCGCTCGGAGAAGAAGACGTCATGATGCACGTTGAGGGCGGCGAGATCCTCGCGGATCATCGCCATCATGGCGTCGATGGCGCGGTCCTTGACGATTTCGAGCGCCTCCGGCTCCGGCATCCACTGCAGCCTCGTGCCGAATTCGTCGGCCAGCGCCTTGCCGACCGGCTTGAGATAATCGCCCGGATAAAGCCCCTCGGGGATGGCGTCGATCTCTTCACCCAGCGCCTCGCGGTAGCGCAGCATCACCGACCGCCCCAGCACATCGATCTGCACACCGGCGTCGTTGATGTAGTATTCCTTGACGACGTCGTAGCCCGCGAACGCCAGAAGGTTCGCCAGCGCGTCGCCCACCACGGCGCCGCGACAGTGGCCGACATGCATCGGGCCGGTCGGGTTGGCCGAGACATATTCGACGTTCACCTTGTGCCCCGTGCCGACCGTCGAGCGGCCGTAGTCGGTACCAAGATCGAGCATCTCGCCGAGCCGGGCCTGCCAGAACGCGTCGCCGAGGCGCAGATTGACGAAGCCGGGGCCGGCCACGCTCGCTTCCGCCACGTCCGGGTCTTCGGCCAGCGCCGCGGCCAGCCGCTCGCCCAGCGCGCGCGGGTTTTCGCCCACCGCCTTCGACAGCACCATCGCTGCATTGGTGGCCAGATCGCCGTGGCTGGCGTCGCGCGGCGGCTCCACCGCCACGCGGGAGAGATCGAGCGCCCCGCCCTCCTTCGGCTCAAGCCCCAGCGCGTTGACGGCCTTGACGACCCGATCGGAAAAATCGGCAAAGATGTTCATGGACGATGTCCCGGATTGAGAACCGCGCGGCAGCACGCGCCGCCGCAAGTGGCCTGCGCCCTATCGCAAATCAGGTGTGCGGTCAAACAGGCGCTCGTGCTCCTTGAGTGCATAGGTGTCGGTCATTCCTGCCAAAAAGTCCGCTACATCGCGCGCCTTGACGCGCTCCTCGGCCCGGTCGAGCCCCTCGCGCCAGCCTTCCGGCATCTCGCGCGGATTGGCGAAATAGGCGTCGAACAGATCGCGCACGACGCGGTCGGCGCGGCTGCGCACCTCAAGCACGTCCGGGTGGCGGTAGAGGTTTGCGTAGAGGAAGGACTTCAGCGCCTTCTCCTCGACCGCCATGGCCGGTGAGAAGGTGACCAATGTCCGCCCGGCGTCACGCACGTCCTCGACTGAGCGCGGCTGCAAGGCCTCGAGGTTCTCGCGCGCCGTGTCGATGACATCCTCGACCATGGCCGTGATCTGCCGGCGCATCAACTCGTGCCCGGTGCGCACCGGGTCGAGGCCGGGATAACGCTCCCCGACCGCGCGCAGGATCCGCCCCGGCAGGTCCACCCCGCGCAGCATGTCGAGCGTCAGGAGGCCGGCGCGCAGGCCGTCATCGATGTCGTGTGCGTTGTAGGCTATGTCGTCGGCGATCGCTGCGCATTGCGCCTCCACGCTGGCGAAGCGGGAAAGTTCGAGATCCTGCAGTTCCGAATAGTCGCGGATGGCTTGCGGCACGGGGCCGTTGAGGCCGTTGCCTTGCCTGTCGGTCAGCGGCCCATTGTGCTTGACGAGCCCCTCCAGCGTCTCCCACGCCAGATTGAGACCGTCGAACTCCGCGTAGCGGCGCTCCAGCCTGGTGACGACGCGCAGCGACTGGGCGTTATGGTCGAAGCCGCCCCATGGCGCCATCTTGTCGTTCAGCGCCTCCTCGCCCGTATGCCCGAAGGGCGTGTGGCCGAAATCGTGCACCAGCGCCACCGCCTCGGCCAGGTCCTCGTCACAGCAAAGGGCGCGGGCGAGTCCCCTGGCGATCTGCGCCACCTCGATGGAGTGGGTAAGCCGCGTGCGATAGTGATCGCCCTCATGCGCGATGAAGACCTGCGTCTTGTGCTTGAGCCTGCGAAAGGCCGTGGAATGGATGATGCGGTCGCGGTCGCGCTGGAAGGGCGTGCGCGTCGGGCTTTCGGGCTCCTCGCAAAGGCGCCCGCGCGAGAGCGCCGGATCACAGGCATAGGCCGCGCGCGGCCGGTAGCCGAAGCCGATGCCATGAAGATGTGCCGGGCTTGCCATATCCGCCGCTTGTTGACTCGCCGCCTCGCCGTTCATACCTATTCGACATAAGCGAATGCAAGGTGATCTCCATGGGCATTGACGCCAAAATCGACATGAAGGGCGTGGAACTGACTGAAGCCGCGGCCAAGCGCATCGCCAAGATCCTCGGCGAAGAGCCCGGCAAGATCGCGTTGCGCGTGTCCGTGGAGGGCGGCGGCTGCTCGGGATTCTCCTACAAATTCGACCTTGCCGACAGCCGCAACGACGACGACGTCGCCATCGAGAAGGACGGCGCTTTGGTGCTGATCGACGACCTGTCGCTCGTCTATATGGGCGGTTCGGTCATCGATTTCGTCGACGACCTCATCGGCCAGTCCTTCCAGATCAAGAACCCCAACGCCGTCGCTTCCTGCGGCTGTGGCACCAGCTTCTCCATCTAAGCGCGCATCTCGCGGCAAATGGTTTGACCGTTGCCGCGATTCCTCTACTGTGCGCGCCATGAAGATCGCCACCTGGAACATAAACGGCGTCAAGGCGCGCATAGACAATCTTCTGCACTGGCTGCAGGAGGCGGGCCCCGACATTGTCTGCCTGCAGGAGATCAAGTCGGTCGACGAACAGTTTCCGCGCGAGCCGATAGAAGCGCTCGGCTACCACGTGGAAACCAGTGGCCAGAAGGGCTTCAACGGCGTCGCTATCCTGTCGAAGCTACGCTTCGACGAGGTCAACCGCGGTCTTCCGGGCAACGAGGCCGATGAACAGGCGCGCTTCATCGAAGGGGTCTTCTCCACGGAGACGGGCGCCCTCAGGGTCGCCTCGCTCTATCTGCCCAACGGCAACCCGGTCGCCAGCGAGAAGTTCGCCTATAAGCTCGGCTGGATGGAGCGGCTCGAAGGCTGGACAAGGGCGCGGCTGGCGCTGGAGGAGCCTTTGGTGCTTGCGGGCGACTACAACGTCATCCCTGAACCCGCCGACGCCAAGAACGCCGACGCATGGCTCGGCGATGCGCTCTACCAGCCGGAAAGCCGGCAGGCCTTTCGCAGGCTCGCCAATCTCGGCATGACCGACGCCCTGCGCGCCGTCAGCGACGAGCCGGGCGTCTACACCTTCTGGGACTACCAGGCCGGCGCCTGGCAGAAGAACAACGGCATCCGCATCGACCACCTGATGCTGTCACCGGAGGCCGCGGACCGGCTGTCTTCGACCTCCGTGCAGAAGCACACCCGTGCCTGGGAAAAGCCGTCGGACCACGTGCCGGTGGTGGTGGAGCTGATTTAGATCCTTTCATCATTTCACAGAAACGATGAAAGGATCTAACCTTTTGATTTCACGCAATTCCGGACGGAAAACCGGTTTCCACTTTTCCTGGAATTGCTCTAAGACATAGGCGCGTGCCTTCACCATCGTGGTTCGACAAGCTCACCATGAGGGCGAAGGCAGACCACCGTCGTGCAAGCCTCGAGGTTGAAGGTTGGGCGCGCACGGAAGCCCTCATGGTGAGCTTGTCGAACCACGAGGGCGGGCCTCAGCCCTATTCCATCCCGTTCGACAGATAATCCTCGGCCAGCGCGATCGCCGTGCGGCGGTCGGACTCGGCGGCCACGGCAAATGCCTCCTCCTGCATGGCGCGGATCCAGGGAACGTCGGCAGGTGCCGCCCGCTCCAGCGCCGCGGTCATCAGTGCCAACCCGCGCACCACCTTGCCACTATGGAACAGGAGATTGCCAAGGGTCGCCTGGGCGCCGGCATGGCCCTTCTCGGCGGAGAGCTGCAGCCAGCGTGCGGCCTGTTGAACGTTTTGCGTCCCGCCCTCGCCGGTCAGGAACATGTGGCCGAGCTCGTATTGCGCCGATGCGTTGCGGTATGCAGCGGCCGCACGCATGAAATATTGCTGCGCGGCGGCCGGATTGGCCTCGACCGGCGAGCCGGGAATGCCTGTCTTCAGGTATCGGCCGACGGCCACCAGCGCATCCGACACATAGCTTTCGTCACGGCTGCCGGGCCGCACATCCTGCTGGGCGACCTCGGAGAAGAACTTGAAGGCCTCATAGTCGTTGCGGGCAACGCCGTCGCCTTCGGCATACATGCGGGCAAGCTTCCAGCTCGCGCCGACCTGGCCGTTCTCGGCGGCGTAGCGGTAGGCCTCCACCGCTTCTTCCTTCTTGCCGCTCTTGTAGGCGGAGAAACCGAAGCGGAAGACGGCCCAGGGGCTGCGCTCGCGCGGCTGTTGTACCACCACGTTCTCATCGAGCGCGAGCGCAGGGCCGATGGGGCCCATCAGCACCAGTGCGGCGGCGGTAAAGCCGCCCGTGATTTGCTTAGATATCCGCATAGCAGTGGGTTTCTTTCTCCCCGCCGGGATGGGTCACGGCGCCGTAGCGAGCCGAACCGACCGTCTGCGCGTATTTCCAGATCGCGCCGGACTGGTAATCCGTTTCGCGGGGCGTCCAGCCCTTCAGGCGCTCGGCAAGCTCTTCCTCGCTGAGTGCCACATCGATCGTGCCTTCCACCGCATCGATGGTGATGACGTCGCCGTCACGCAGAAGGCCGATGGGCCCGCCGGTGGCAGCCTCCGGCCCCACATGGCCGATGCAGAAGCCGCGCGTGGCGCCGGAGAAGCGCCCGTCGGTGATCAGCGCCACCTTGTCGCCCATGCCCTGGCCGTAGAGGGCGGCGGTGGTGGCCAGCATCTCGCGCATGCCGGGGCCGCCCTTGGGGCCCTCGTAGCGAATCACCAGCACTTCGCCTTCCTCGTAGCGGCGCTCGTTGACGGCGGCGAAGCACTCCTCTTCCGAATCGAAGCAGCGCGCCGGGCCGGAGAACCTCAAGTTCTTCATGCCGGCGACCTTCACGATGGCTCCCTCGGGCGCCAGATTGCCTTTCAGGCCGACGACGCCGCCGGTGGGGCTGATGGGCTTGTTGGCCGGGTACACCACGTCCTGCGCGTCATTCCACTGAACGCGCTCCATGTTCTCGGCCACCGTGCGGCCGGTCACCGTCATGCAGTCGCCGTGCAGGTAGCCGTTATCCAGCAGCGTCTTCATCAGAAGCGGGATGCCGCCAGCCTCGAACATGTCCTTGGCGACATATTTGCCGCCCGGCTTCAGGTCGGCGATGTAAGGGGTCTTCTTGAAGATCTCCGCCACATCGAAGAGATCGAACTTGATGCCCGCCTCATGGGCGATGGCCGGCAGGTGCAGCGCCCCGTTGGTCGAGCCGCCCGAGGCGGCGACCACGGCCGCCGCGTTCTCGAGCGCCTTGCGGGTGACGATGTCGCGCGGGCGGATCTGCTTGGCGATCAGCTCCATCACCTTCTCGCCCGAGGCGTAGTTGAAGCGGTCGCGCATCTCGTAGGGCGCCGGCGCGCCGCAGGAGTAGGGCAGCGCCAGGCCGATGGCTTCGGCCACGGTCGCCATGGTGTTGGCGGTGAACTGCGCCCCGCAGGAGCCGGCCGACGGACAGGCCGCCTGCTCGATCTCAAACAGGTCATCGTCGGACATGGTCCCGACCGAATGCTGGCCCACGGCCTCGAAGACGTCCTGGACGGTGATCTGGCGCCCGCGAAAGGTGCCGGGCAGGATGGAACCGCCGTAGATGAAGACCGACGGCACGTTGAGCCGCACCATGGCCATCATCATGCCCGGCAGCGACTTGTCGCAGCCGGCGAGCCCCACCAGGGCATCGTAGCAGTGGCCGCGCATGGTCAGCTCGACGGAATCGGCGATGACGTCGCGCGATACCAGCGAGGCCTTCATGCCCTGATGGCCCATGGCGATGCCGTCGGTGACGGTGATGGTGGTGAACTCGCGCGGCGTGCCGCTGGCGGCGGCCACGCCCTTCTTGACCACCTGAGCCTGGCGCATCAGCGAAATGTTGCACGGAGCGGCTTCGTTCCAGCAGGTGGCGACGCCTACCAGCGGCTGTGCGATCTCCTCCGGCGAAAGACCCATGGCGTAGAGGTAGGACCGATGCGGCGCACGCGCCGGGCCGACGGTCACGTGGCGGCTGGGAAGTTTTGCCTTTGAAATCGCTCGAGCATCCATAATTCACCTTTGCCGCGGCTTTGCGGCTTCTCCTGACACGCGTTTTCGTAGCGGCGCGGTCCGAGAGATGTTTTCGGTGCGCCCGGTTTATGGCGGGAAATTGACGTATCGTCCCCGCACAGTTCTAGCGCATAGCATCTTGAGAAAGTGTTGCCGATCCGCAACATTTTGATAGCGGATCGGCAGATAGGACGCGGGTTAACGCTCCGTCTCGGAGCTCTCCTCGCGATGCAGTATGGAGGCCACCACCGAGGCGCCGATAATGAGCGCGGTCACGCCGAGCGCCACCATCGAGGGGATCTCGATATATTGGGCAAACAGCATCTTCAGGCCGATGAAGACGAGAACCAGCGACAGCCCGGTCTTCAGGTGGCGGAACGTGCGCAGCATACCCGACAGCACGAAGAACAGCGCGCGCAGGCCGAGGATGGCGAAGACATTGGAGGAAAAGACGATAAAGGCATCGTTTGAAACCGCCAGTACCGCCGGAATGGAGTCCACGGCAAAGACCAGGTCGGTGATCTCGACCGTCACCAGCACGACAAAGAGCGGCGTCATGTAGAGAAGGCCGTTACGGCGGGTGAGGAACCTCGCCCCGTCATATTCCGGCGTGACGCGGCCGGTGCGCATGAGCAACTTGACGGCGAAGCTTTCGCCGGGGTCGACCATGTCGTCGCCGCTCGTCATCATCTTGAAGCCGGAGAAGATGAGGAGCCCGCCCAGCGCCATGGCCACCACGTGGAACTGGTCCACCAGCTTCACGCCCGGCACGATGAGCGACAGCCGCATGACGATGGCGCCGACGATGCCGTAGAACAGCACCCGGTACTGGGCTTCCGCCGGCACCTTGAAATAGGTGAAGATGAGCGCGATGACGAAGATGTTGTCGAGGGAGAGCGCCTGCTCGATCAGATAGCCGGTAAGGAACTCGGCTCCCCGGTCCGCGCCGGCAAAGGCGAACACCCCGCCGGCGAACAGCATCGCCAGTCCCACATAGGCGCCCACCGTACGGCACGCCCCGGACGTCGAGATGACGTGATCCCGGCGGTGAAGAACGAAAAGGTCGACAAAGAGAATAATGGCGACAAACGCCAGGAAGCCGGGCCACAGCCAATCATGCAATGTCATTTGTTAGGTTGAAGGTTGCGCCGCGTGAGCGCGTTGTCGATCGGTCCGACATCACAGGCAACGCCTTGCCTGCCAGAGGGGCCCGGCCCGGGTGACATACCCCATCTATCTGCGGTAGTTTGGCTTCGGTTTCAAGCCCTTCGGCGCAGTTTGCCGCAACTTCCGGCCGCTCGCCGTACAAGAAAGACCCGGCACGAAGGCCGGGTCGAGATACAGATCGAACGGATCTGCCGCGGTATTACCATTTCACCTTGTAGGAGGCCGAGAGGATGCCGGCCCAGCCGTTATCCACGGCAGCGCCAAAATCCGGCGCGCCAGCGCCGGTGATCTCGGCCGAGGTCAAATAGACCAAGGCCCCGCCGAGCCGCAATTCCCCGCCCAAATCATCCTTGAGGCTGACGCCCGAGGCTAGCATCCACTTTTCGCTGCGGTAATCGTAGCCAGTCGAGACACCCTGGTCCCATTGCAGGCTGACTACACCGGAAACGCGCTCGTTGAACGCATGGCCCACACCGCCGGTGATCGTCCAGCCGTCTTTCCAGTGGTAGAGATTGGCACTGTCTACCGGCCCAGCGGAGACGATCAACTGTTCGTTCACCGACCAGTCGGTCCATTTCACCGATCCAAAGGCCAGCCACCCAGGGGCGATGCCCGTCTGCAACTTGAACTCCACACTCTGCGGTAACTCACCGGAACCCGTTGCCGGAAGTATGCCGCCGGGGGCACCGAGCGCTTCGAATAGCGGGCTCGTCGCAAAGCCCGAGGCGTCATGGCTTGTTGCCGAGCGGTACATGACCTGAGCGCGGAGGGCGATATCTGGAATTTCATAGCCCAAGCCGGCGCGCCATCCATAAGCATTGCTGGTCAGTTCCATCGCGAGCGGCGCCCCCGAGAACGGAGGTACTATCGGATTGGACGCTAAATCGTAGCTGAAACGCTCGATAAAACCGCCGCCCAGGACTGACAGACGGCCCCGTCCCATCTCGACGAAAGCAGCACAGGTCCCGCCGAACTCAGCCACCGTGAAGGTTTCCTCCACCGTACCCTTCGGGCCGTATGGCGCCGAATAGCTTGAAGCCGCACCGTACGGCGTCGTGAATGTCCCCGCGCAAGAGAGGTTGTCGGTGATCTTGAACTTTACCGCGGCTGAGGGGATCATGTAGGTGTCGAGGTAGTCGCTCCCTACAACACTTGTGCCGGGGGCCTGCATAACCGGATCGGCCGTGAATTCGTGTCCCGGCATCACAATCGTCGCGCCGGCCCGGAAATTGAAATTCCCGTCCTCGTAGAGGATATCCGTGTCCGCCGTGCCGCGGGAAAAACCGCCCGCCTGGGCACTCGCGGCCATGAGGACGACACCCATAGCCGAATATCCAAAAAGACTGAAACGCATTACGAGGACCCTCCCTTACCTTTAAGCGCTCTTGTGAAGGCAGGATAACAAGGCTGTTATCGCAGACAATTAACTTCGCGCGTCGCGCAGCGGGAGAAGGCCAGCTCTTACCTGTACGTAAGCCCCATTTTGGCGGATAAGAGATGCTGCGGCGGTGCAAAACGTGGCGAGGTCATGCCCATTTTGGCCGCAAATCAGCCGTTTTTCAGCAACAAACGCCGGCCGCGAAAGCCGCTGTTGCAAAAACGTGACATCTCTCCAAAAAGATGAACTAACGGAGGAAGAGGCGGCTACGCACTACCTCTTTTGAGCTTTCGGGACCCTCGCGGAGGGGCCGGGACGAATCGGCCCGGCCCGCGGGCGGGCGCTCAGCCCGCCTCGCGCACGCGCGCCAGGGCGGCGTCCAGCCGCGCCCTGGCCTCGCCAAACTCGGCCAGCTTCTCACGCTCGGCGGCGACGATCTCCTCCGGCGCATTGGCGACGAACTTGTCATTGCCGAGCTTCTTTTCCAGGCGCTGGACCTCGCCCGCCATCTTGGCGATTTCCTTCTCCAGCCGCGCAACCTCGGCCGTAAGGTCGATGAGGTCGCCGAGCGGCAGGCAGAAAGTCGCCTCGCCCAGCAGGATCTGTGCCGAACCCTTCGGCGCTTCTCCGGCAAAGCCCACCTCGCCGACGCGCGCCAGCCGCCGGATGGCCGGATCGTGGCGGGCAAGACGCGCCCGCGTCGTCTCGTCGGCACCGACGGCGATCAGCGGCGCCACGGATGCAGGCGGCACGTTCATCTCGGCGCGCACGGAACGGATGCCGGAGACGAGCTCGACCAGCCAGTTGATGTCGGCTGCCGCCTCGTCGTCCTCGAAATCCGGCTGCGGCCAGCGCGTCAGGGCCAGGAGGTCGTCACGGCCGCCCTCGCCCGCCGTCAGCGCCCACAATTCCTCCGTCATGAACGGCATCATGGGGTGGAGAAGCTTGTAGATATCGTCCAGCACATAGGCGGCGCAAGCCCGCGCCTCGGCCTTGGCCGCCTCGTCCTTCCCGGAAAAGACGGGCTTCAGCAGTTCCAGATACCAATCGCAGAACAGGCTCCAGACGAAACGGTAGGCCGCCCCCGCCGCCTCGTTGAAGCGGTAGGAGGTGATGCCCTCGGTAACCGCCGCGGCAGCCTTCGTCAGCTCCGTCAATATCCAGCGATTGATCGCCAGCTTGGCGTTCTCCGGCCGGAATGCGGCATCGCCCGCAACGCCGTTCATTTGCGCGAAGCGCGTGGCGTTCCACAGCTTGGTGCCGAAGTTGCGGTAGCCCGCCACCCGCGCCGGGTCGAGCTTCACGTCGCGCCCCTGGGCGGCCATGATGGCCAGCGTGAAGCGCAGCGCGTCGGCGCCGTACTCATCGATCAGTTCCAGCGGGTCGATGACGTTGCCCTTCGACTTCGACATCTTGGCGCCGTGCTTGTCGCGCACCAGCGCATGGACATAGACCGTGTGGAACGGCTCCTCGTCCATGAAATGCAGGCTCATCATCATCATGCGGGCGACCCAGAAGAAGATGATGTCGAACCCGGTAACGAGAACGGAGGTCGGATAATAGGTCTTGAGCGCCGGCGTCTTGTCCGGCCAGCCGAGCGTCGAGAAAGGCCACAAGGCAGACGAGAACCAGGTATCCAGCACGTCCTCGTCGCGGGTCAGGATGTCGCCGGGTGCGAAATTCTCGAGCTTCTCCTCCACCCAGGCCTTCCACGGACCTTCAAGGGCGATGTAGTGCTGGATCGCCGCTTCCAGGGCCGTCTCTTCATCCCTCTCGACGAAGACCTGCCCGTCAGGGCCGTACCAGGCCGGGATCCGGTGTCCCCACCAGAGCTGGCGCGAGATGCACCAGGGCTGGATGTTCTCCATCCACTCGAAGTAGGTTTTCTCCCAGTTCTTCGGCACGAAGGCGGTGCGTCCGGCGCGCACCGATTCGATCGCCGGCTTGGCGAGCGTCTTGGCGTCGACGTACCACTGGTCGGTGAGAAATGGCTCGATGATCGTCGATTTCGACTTTTCGTCGTGCGGCACCATGTGGACGTGGTCTTCGATCTTGCCGACCAGCCCGCCCTCTTCCATGATCCTGACGATCAGCTTGCGCGCCTCGAACCGGTCGAGCCCGTGCAACTGCTGCCACACGCCGCGCTGCATCTCGTTCGGCTCGAGGCCTTCGAGGAAATCCTCGTTCTCCAGGATATCGATGGCCGCTTCGGCGGTCATGACATTGATCGCGCGCAGGCGGTGCCGCTTGCCGACCTCGAAGTCGTTGAAGTCGTGCGCCGGCGTGATCTTCACCGCACCGCTGCCCTTTTCCGGGTCGGAATATTCGTCGGCGACGATGGGTATCCTCCGCCCGACGATGGGCAGGATGACGTTCTTGCCGACCAGGTGCTTGTAGCGCTCGTCGTCCGGGTTCACCGCGACGGCGGTGTCGCCCAGCATTGTCTCGGGCCGCGTCGTGGCGACGGTGAGATAGGTTCTCTGGTCCTCGGGGTCGAAGGCCATGCCTTCGATCGGATAGCGGAAATGCCAGAGATGGCCGTTGACCTCGACCTGCTCCACCTCCAGATCGGAGATCGCCGTGAGGAGCTTCGGGTCCCAGTTGACCAGCCGCTTGTCGCGGTAGATGAGCCCCTGCTTGTAAAGCGTGATGAAGACTTCGAGAACGGCCTTCGAAAGCCCCTCGTCCATGGTGAAGCGCTCACGGTCCCAGTCGCAGGAGGCGCCGAGGCGCTTCAACTGGTTCATGATGGCGCCGCCCGACTCCTCCTTCCACTCCCAGACCTTCTCGATGAACTTCTCGCGGCCGAGCTTGCGCCGGTTCATCTGGCGCTCCATCAGCTGCCGCTCGACCACCATCTGCGTGGCGATCCCGGCATGATCCATGCCCGGCTGCCATAGGACGTTCTTGCCGCGCATGCGCTCGAAGCGCACCATGATGTCCTGCAGCGTGTTGTTGAGCGCGTGGCCGATGTGCAGCGAGCCGGTCACATTGGGCGGCGGAATGACGATGGTGAAGGTTTCGGCGCCGGGTTCGGCCCCGGCGCCGGCGGAGAAGGCGCCCGCCTCTTCCCAGCGTTCGGCGATTTTCGTCTCGACGCCCGCGGCGTCATAGGTCTTTTCAAGCATGAGGGATGTCCGCGCTTGCCGGCGTATTTATCGGTGCCCGGTGTAAAGCCGAAGGGTCCGAGCAAGTCAACCGCCACTGGCGCGGGACAGGCGGAAGGCTAGCGCATCGGCTCGAAAACCGGAGCCCGGGATGACGAAGGATGACCCGCCCTACGTCCCGCGGGCCACGCGCTCGATCTCTTCGCGCACCAGTCTTTCCACCAGTTGCGGCAGATTGTTGTCGAGCCATTCCTGCAGCATCGGCCGCAGCATTTCTTCGGCGGCCTCGCCAAGGCTCTTGCGGCGGCTTGCCTCGAAGGCCTCGCTGAGCTCCTCGAAGGCGGCCGCGACCTTGCGGCCGGACACTTCCGATAGAATGGCCGGGCGGCTGTCTCCGGAAGGCCGGGGGGCAGGCGTCGCCGCTTGCGGCGCAGGCTCGCCCATCGGCGACTGCGACGACCCGGACGTATCGAGCGGACGTGGCGCGGCGGCCTTCGGTTCCTCGCCGCCGGTCTCGTCCGCCGGGGCGGCATCTGGCTGCCGGCTTTCCGGCTGGAGCCATTCGAAAGCCCGGCCGGTCTCGTTCTTCGCTTCCGGGGCCTTCTTTTCCGCAACCGGTTCCGGCTGCGGCGTGGCGGCCGGCTTCAATTCATCGCGGAAGGCTTCGACCTCGCCGGCGCCGTCCGCCTCGGATTTGACGTCCTTATGTCCGGATTCGCCATCCTCGATGATGCGCCGGATCGAAGCGAGTATCTCCTCCATCGAGGGTTCGCGCTGCGCGCTGCCTGCCTGTGCCATTGCCGATAATTCCGCCACTTTGTCTGCCCCGCCGATCATCCGACCGCTGTGTCGCGGACAGAACGTCCTTGCGAATCACCACACAAGGGTAACGAAGGCTTGCGCGGGTGAGAATCCCTCAACGCGGATTTACGGTTCTTTCACACAGAAGTTGCCGGGACTGCCCGACCGCATCACCGCCCGTCCGGCGTACGCAGGCCGAACCACTTGTCCTTGACCGCGTTGTAATGCTCTTCCGGCCGATAAGTGGCAACCTGAAGGCCAAGCTGGCTCGGCGAAAGCTGCCCCATGGCCGAGACGATGGCATAGCTGGCCACCACCACGTTCCGCTGGGCCTCCAAGAGATCGATCTGCGCGTCGATGACATCGGCCTGAGCATCCAGCACATCGAGCGTGGTACGCTGTCCTACGTCGCGCTCCTCTATGACGCCGTTGAGGGCAAGCTGCGCGGCATTGACCAGTTCCCGGTTGGCCGACACGCTCTCGACCGCCGCACGGTACTGGGTCCAGGCCGATGTGATGGCCTGGCGCACGGTGTCACGGGTCACATCGACGTTGATGCGCGCCTGGCCGAGCGATTCCTTCGACTGGCGGACCCGCGCTGAGTTCTCACCACCCTGGTAGATGGGCACCGTCAGGCTGAGGCCGATGGAGGCGGAATTGGTGGTTCCGTCCTGAATGCGCGTGGGGCTCGAGTCGGAGTAGCTCGTCCCCACGTTGCCGGTCGCCGACAATTGCGGCAGAAGGGCACCTTCCGTCGCCTTCACGGAGAAAGCCGCCGCGTCCACCTGATGCTGCCTCGCGATGACGGCCGGATGCTGCGCGAGCGCCAACCCCACCGCCTGTTCCAGGCTCGACGGCAGAAGCCTCGTCAGCGGGCTCGGGGTCTTCAGCGTGCCGGGCTCCTCGCCCACCAGTTCCCGATAGGTCGCCGCACTCGCCGCAACTTGGGCGCGCGCCGCCGAAAGTTGCGCCAGGGCGGCCTGCCGGCTTGCCTCGGCCTGGGCCACGTCGGTGCGTGTACCCTCGCCCACCTCGAAACGCGAGCGCGCCGAGCGCACCTGCTCTTCCAGGAATTCGAGGTTGCGGGCCCTGAACACGGAGATCTGGCGGTCGCGGATGACATCCATGTAAGCGCTCGCCGCGTCGAACAGGGTGTTCAATTCCTCGTTGCGCAGCGATTCGTTGGCGGCGCGCACCTGAGCTTCCGCCGCACGCACATTGTTGCGCGTCTGAAAGCCGTCGAAGATCGGTTGCTGCAGGTTGATGCCGAACTCACCGGTGCGGATTTCCGTGCCGCCGGTACTGCTCAGTTGCAAAGAGCCGGTTGCCGAGATACGCGGCCGCAAACCCGATTTGGCAATCGCCACGTCCTCGTCGGTAACGCGGACGCCGGCGCGTGAGGCGTTGAGACTGGAATTGTTCTGGTAAGCCTTGGCGAGGGCCCCCTCGATTGTTTCGGCGCTGGCCGGGACGGGAGCGAGAACAAGGGCTGAGACAGCAAGAACAGGGAGCAAGCAACGGCGAAAGAACGGCACGACCAACCTCACATTGTGCTTCGCACAGGCCTCTCGTGCCCGTACGGCTTGTTTTCTGGGCCTTTGCGGCCTGAGCACCCCCCGGGGCACGCGGGCAAACCGCATGATTCCGGTTTTACGAGCAAGACGTTACATCATAAGCTCGATCAAATCCGTTGCGCATGCGCAACAGGCCGCCTCTCAAAAAACAAATCCTTTCTCCAGCTCGAAGCCCGGCAGCGGCTTCACCGCGGCATTGAACTCCTCCCGCGATGATAACACCCCGTCCTCCTTGACGAACAGATGCGCCCGCGCCGCATTGCCATGGCCGACCACCGCGACCAGGCGGCCGCCCTCGCCCAACTGGTCGAGAATCGCCTCAGGCACGGTTTCCACGGCGCCGCCAATGAAGATGACGTCGTAGGGCGCTTCGCTCGGGTGCCCTTTCTCCAGCGGGCCGGTGACGACCGTAACGTTGACGCAGTCGAGATCGGCGAGGGTGGAGGCGGCGATCTCGGCCAAGGCCGGATCGCACTCCAGCGCCACCACGAAGCTCGCGATCCGGGAGATGACGGCGGTCGAGTAGCCGGTCGCGCAACCGACATCGAGAACGAGGTCCGACGGCTTCACGCCGGCAAGCTGCACCAGCCGTCCGAACTGCGCCGGCTCCATGAGATAGCGCGCCGGCTGGCCCTCGGTAGCCGCCGAGACTTCCAGATCTTCGTCGATATAGGCAAGACTGCGGCGCCGGCTGGGCACGAAGGCCTCGCGGGGAATTTCGCGAACCGCCTCGAGAAGCGGCACGTTGGTCACGTCGCGCGTGCGAAGCTGGCCCTCGATCATCTTGGCGCGCTGCACGGAAAAATCGGCGTTCATCACCCTCGTTCCCGTCTCCGGCGCGCCGAGCGCGCTCCCTTTCCCCTCAAAGGTGCGGGCGCTGCCGCACCGTCAATGTTAAAACTGGAGGCCTCGCCCGGAATGCCGCCCCCGTTGAATGGAAACGCTTTTATGTGGAACGTGAGGCCTTATCAAGGGCCATTTCTGATAGCCTTGTGTAACGCGTGTTCCGCACAAGGAATAGGAGTGGAGAGAGATGAGCACGATTAGCGAACAGTTGCGTCAAGAGGCATCAATACCGGAAAAGGGCTACCCTCTACTGGGCGAAGCCGCCGACACCATCGACGCGCTTGTGGCGGCTTTGGAGGCGGCACGAAAGCAGATTGTCAGTGATGGCCCGTTTGAACCTGTCATCGAGCAGATCGACGCAGCGCTTGCACTGGCGCGCAAAGGGAGTGGAGAGAGATGAGTGAAACACCGGAAGATGGAGTGGTCGAAGTCGATGTACGGGTACAGCCCATTCTAGACGCACTAATCACAGAGAATGCGCTACTTCGGGAAAGGGTGCAAAACGCAGGAGGCGCATCGGCCATCCGCTTCAAGGGCAATCTTATCATCGTTCACCCCGACTTCCCTCCGCACATTTGGGACGGGAAAAAGATGAGCCCGATAGAGCAATGCGCCCCACTGAATCAAACATCCCCCTCATCCTAGCCCTAGCCGCGCTCTTTGCGGTCGGGGTGGCGGTGTGGGAGGCTTGGGGTTAGAGGTAGATTACCTCGTGCCCGAGGGCTTCGGACAACGCTAGTTCTGCCTTCGCCCCCTTGGAGTTCTCCCAGCCGGGAAGCATGGCAATAGCATCAGCATGAGCGCATATCCACGCTACATCAATGGCGAAGCACTCACGAATGCCGGCATTAAGGGGACTGCTTTCTGCGGGGTTGAACACGAAATACCCGGTCGCGCGAAGCTGCTCAGCAGCCGCATTGAATGCGGGATAGTTCAGGTCGTCGTGACCTCGCATAGGGCCGCTCAGGTAGACGTTCATTGCTGGGCCACCTCGCCGGCACATGAGGCATAGCCCGCCATGTCCACGTAATCATCCAAGTTGAGGTCGCCCGACTGCGTGCGTGCAACCTTCATGAGAACCATCATGATACCCACGTCGTGGGCCGATAGGTCTGCACCGGGTTCCTTGCGGGTATGAAGCCATGCGTTCCACATGGTGGCGATGCGGTCGAAGTTGTCCCTCTTGGCCCCGTGTTGGCGGTCCCTATCTCCGCCGACAAGCTCTGCCGCTCTGGATGCTATATCGGTAGCTCGCATGACAGTGTGGTCTTCAAGCGGGCCGAACGTCTCTGTTGCAATATCGCTCACTTATAGCGCTCCTGAAGGTCGAGCATTGAAAGGAAATTGGAGCCCTCAACACGACCGCCACTCAGGCGAAGCTCAGCCACTCCATAGGAGTATCCGGTGGTCGCCCCATCTGCATATTTGGGGATATAGCCATAGGGCATCGCAGACCCCACGTTGGTGACGGTGATGGAGTTGTTGATGCCTATCTTCGGCACCGTGACGTGGTTCCACCGGTGGGTATGGCCAAAAACGATGGAGTGCGTACTCTGGTTGCCGATGTTCTGCTCCGGGTAGCGGCCTCCGATGGGCTTGCCCATGATGCTGATAGGCACGTGGGTGAAGCCTACACCCTCCATGAACAGCCAGTGCCGGTACGGCGTCACGCGCCATCGATAGCGGGCGAAGAACTGATCAAGCTGGAGTGTCAATGTGCCCTTGAGGTTCGGTGCGGCTTCCTCCAAACGCCAGACGCGGAACTCGTGATTGCCCAGCACCACGTCATGCGGGATTTCACCGATGCCAACCTCTCGATGATACTCATCAAGCGATTCCTCGCCAGATTCGATGTCCTCCTGAAATGCCGGGCGCTGCTGCTGGCTCGCTGATCCTGGTGCGCTGTGGAACTCACAGCTCTCCATGTCGAAGAAATCGCCAATCTGGATAACGTTGTCCGGGCGCGTTTCTGCCACATAGCGCCCTATCCAGCGCATGGGTTCTATCTCCATGCCGGGCCTGCGATGCATATCACCTATGACGACGACGCGCCGGGACGGTAAGTCTCTGGCGGCCATTGGATTATATGCTCGCACCCGGACGCGGGGCTTACTGCTTCCGAGGTCGCCGATATCCGGGGCGTATGCGTCTTGGGCGGGCCCGTGATTACGGGCATCCAACCCGCATTGTATCCAGCGTTGGGCCTTCTTCCATTCGATACCAAGAGCTTCGGCAACGTCTGAATAGCGCGGTCTCCCAAGGCTGTCCCAAATCTCAAGGGCACGCACAACACGCGGATCGTCCGCGCGGAGCCGGGGTGTGGGCATTCGCCTATCCTTTGATGAATGGAAGGAATTTGGCGGCTGTGCCGGCAGCGAAGCCGCCGACCGATGCCATGGCGATGATGGCCCACCGGGCCCCACGGGCCTGCATGAGGAAGCCATGCATCTCGTCAACCTTGGAGGACATCTTCAAGAGGTCGTCGCTCAAGTTGGAGACGTGGACCTCAAGGCGGGCAATTCTCTCGCGCTCGTCGGCGGTCATCAGCGCCTCCTCTCGAAAGGACGCGTCAGGAAGTAGGCGCCGAACACAATCATCTGGAGTTGCCAAAACTCCGGTGAGAGCGCGTCAGTTGTTCCCCACCCGAGAACCTTGTCCCACACGACGATTTTTGCGTCATAGATCACGAACGGAGCCGCAAATGCCGGCCTTATCCAGCGTGTCATCCATGAGCCCTGCTCGGCTGCGAGGACGGCCTGACGAGCTTGAAGTTGGGTAATGAGTTTGTCGGCCTCGATGCGCTCGGAATCGTTCTGTGCGCGCAACCGTGCTTCGTAAGCGCGGTTAAGCTCTCGGCCTATGGCGGCAATACCACCGCCAGTCAGCCAAGATAGGATGGCGCCGAACATCAGTAGCGCTCACCCACTGGCGTCGTCGTGATCTTGCGTAGCCACATGTTGGCGAGCACAACGAAGAGGGCATAGTACGGAACCCAAACGTCCGGCAGGACGTCGCGGAATTCCGTCAGTTCCATAATGGGCAAAATCGCCATGAGCGCATTCGCAATAAGCGTGCGCCAGCCTTTCAACTTCGCTAGCATCAGAATAACCTTTCGATGAGTGCAGTGATCTTGTCCCAGAACAGCGCGAGAGACGTGCCGATGACGGCGACAAGGGCGACGATGCCGCTCTTTCCGCCAGACTTGCCCGTTGGCGGCGTTTCGGGTTCCGGGGTGTCCGGGAGCGGCGGAAGGGGCTCGCGCGTGCTGGCGGGTGCTTTCTGTGCTGAATGGCCGGCGGCCGTCAGGGCAGAGTGGAAAGCACGGTGATATTTGGCGATATCGCCGTCCGTTCCATCCTTGCCGTTGACGATCCGGCGTGGGTGGTGGGCCGGAGGTGCCGATAGATCTTCCGGGAAGGCATAATCGGAAAGCTTGCGACCGGTGTAGAGGCCCTCGGCCATGCCGATCACAGCGCTATCCGCACCCGTGCGCGGCTTCAGAAGCTCCTCAGGATACCTGATTAGATCCACGCCAAGCCGCGTACCCATCTTGAGATAGTTCTTGTAGTGGGTTGTCTGGATTGGGCCACGGCCAAACCACCCTTCGCGCCAATAGGGCGTCTTGACCCAAGATAGCTGACCGGCCTTCCATGCCCTTTCCAGCCGGGCGATAACCGTGGCGTCGGACGGGCTCTTGTCCTTGTGCGAGGCGTAGACCGTTTCCTTGATGGGAAGCATATAGCCGCCCGTCTCGTGGTAGACCTGTGCTAGGATGTTGGCGACGTAGTGCGGGTCGGTGACACGGTTGCGGGTGCAGGAATCCAGAATAGCCTCCGTACCCCGCACCTGTCCCTGCGATAGCGACGTGCCAAACACCCCGCTCTCACGACGCCGGAGCGCCGCGAAGAATTTCGCTCGATCCATAATGGTATCCTTGGGTTTTTGGATTAGGGCTTGCGATGCTTGTGCAGGAGCCACCACTCCAGTTCCGAGCCGCAATGATCGGGCTCGATGAGATGTGATGCCAGTTTGCAAAACACGCAATTAACGCCCCACCGGTAAGCAATTCGGGCGCACAATGTCTGCGGCCACTCCCCTCCCGTAAGCCAGTTTGCCATGCGGGAGAGATGCCCGAGAAACGTCATTCCAGCCTCACCCGAATAGCAGCTCGACCAGCAGAACAGACGGCACAAGCAACGCCACGCCCATCATCGCCATTACTCCGACAAAGCCGATGGCCACGTAGAGCCCAAGGCGGTAGAAGTCTTTCGCTTCCATCGTGTGGGCGTCCTTGATTTTTTGTGTGGGTGGTGGGATAGGGAATTTGCCTGCTAGATGGCAGTAAGACAGACGGTGCGACATAGGGGGTGACGAGCAAATATGTCGAACAGACCAACCAATGTATTTGTCCTTTGCGCAGGACGCTGCGGGTCAACCACATTCATAAAAGCATGTCGCCACATGACGAACTTCACGACTGCCCATGAAGGCAGAGCGCGCGCCTTCGGTCCCTATAAGTTCACCTACCCAGAACACCATATAGAGGCGGACAATCGCTTATCTTGGATGCTGGGTCGACTAGAAACGGCTTATGGAGACCGTGCTTTTTATGTCCACCTTACCCGCGATCTGGATGCTGTAGCCGAAAGCCATGCAAAACGCATGACCCCTGGTAGCAATAGCATCGCTCAAGCGTATAGACAGTCGATATTATCCCGTCACGAAGAAGAGGGGCCAAATCTAGCGATAGCGCGCGACATGCTTATAACCATTACGGAGAACATTCGCTATTTTCTCTCGAATAAAACGCACGTCATGCACATTAAACTTGAGTGTGCCGAGGAAGACTTTAGGGAATTTTGGCGTTGGGTTGGCGCAACAGGAGATATGGAAGCGGCTTTACTGGAGTGGCGGATAAGGCACAACGCTTCTTGATTTGGGAGGGGTTGCCTTTCTCTGCTTCTAAGTTCTGGAAAGCTCTCTCCTGGTCCATGCAGCCTCCAAGGCAAGCGCCTCTTCATAGCGCACGCCATAGCGCCACTCTCCGGTCTCGCGCTCAACTTCCACCTCAACGTCAACAGTCTCCACCACCGGCACCGAGCTAAGAAGTGGAACTTTTCGGTAGACCCGGTGATCAGGCGTCGACGCTTCTACGTCCAGTTCATCATGCATTACTGGTACGCCGCTCTCGTCCACAACGGGCAACGTGCGTTCCTTCGGACGCCTCACGGTCTTTTTAGTGCGGCGTTGCACGATGCGATCATCGACCACCTCTTCGACAAGGCCGTCGATTTCGACTTCTTCGAAGACGTGCTGTTCTTCTTGGCGGATTTCGATTGCCGTTTCTATGACTGGATCACGACACAGTAGGCCAATCTCAAAGGCATCGAGGCCACGCGCAGCAAAGGCGCGCTCTATCTGCTGTGCGACCAGCCCAACGTGCCAACGGGCAGTTTCTCCCTTTTCCTCAACGGCATGTTTCCACTTATACCGAGACCACCGCACATCACCCCATGCGTCGAGCCATTCGTCAGGTACGGCCTCGATGTCCTGCTTCTCTCGCTCGTCAGACGTGTTGATCGTCGCATTACCCGCGAACACCTCGGACCAGCGGAAAGAAGCGGAGCCTAGAGTCCTGACGTTGTCCTGCGTAGGGCGGACGACGCCTCCGAATACATTGTCGATGGCGTTGTAGGTCAGGGTTCCCATTCCAAGAGTAGCCGACCCGCCCGACGCCAAGATACGTGTGTCGTAGGCACTATTGTTGCCCGAGGTGTGAAACGCGATGTAGCGCCCCGAGCCTGTGGCGGTGGTAGGCGTGCCCGCCTCAACGTCCCCTGTACCCTTGAGCAACCATCTACGGTCATTGCTGGTGTCTTCTACATATAGAGCGGTCCCTCCAAAATTGGAGCGAAGACGAATGCCCTCTTTCAGCGCACTGGTGGTCTTGTAGTAATAGCCAACGTCCTGGCTGTCTGCCACATAGCCGTAGTGCCACCATCCGCGCGCCACGAACGCCGCTTGAGACTTGAAGTGATCCGCCGTCCCCTCAGCAACAGACGCCGCCAGATAGCCCCACACGCGGTTCGTGGCGTCATCAACCGTAGAGGTACTTGCCCCCTTCAGGTTCCTGTTGCTTATCTCTGCGCCTATCGCCTGGGTGGAAACACCCGCTAGAGACAGGTTGGTGACAAAGTTTGCGCCCCAAATCTTATTGACCGCGCCGACCAGCAGCCCTGTTCCGTTGGCCGGGGTCTGGATGCCAGCCGCGCTGTTAAGCGCCTCGTACCAACCATCCTTGACGGTGAGGACCGTCGAAGTCCAGCTTTCGAGGACGCCGATATATTTAGGGGAGTGCTTTGTTTCGATAACCGTCCCTTTGCGGAGACGAAGCAATTCATCCGCACTTAGCGCGGCGATTGTGGCTGTGGTCGACGTGTAGTTGGCTGTGGATTTGTCCGCGATAGCCGCCTGTGAATACGCTGCCCCTATCAGAGCTACCCCGTCCCGTTGCGCGTAATCAGCCAAGGCGGCCGGGGAGGCAACGCCGGTTATGGGGCTGGGTTTATCCGAATAGCCTCCGCCAAAGGTGACAGTGAAGCCGGCTGCATCATCCAAAATCCCGTATGGGTAGCCGTGAGTTACATGGACCCCCGGTCGCATCGTCCTGCCATTAAGGAAATCAGAAATGGTGCCCGCAAACCTTGCCCCATTATCCAAAATCCAAGTGACGTTCTTGTTGTTGACATCGACCAAGCTCGTCAGATTATAGTCACCTGCAGGAACCCGAACGGCGCAAGTGTCGGCGCGCGGAACCGTACTGGTATTGTTCGGTGGGCCCAGCGTATCGAATGCGACGGCCGCTTGCGCTGCGGCGGAAAATGCTGCCGTATCGTCTGTAACACCATCGCCAACAGCACCGAAGTCTTTGACGCTCGGGATTTCCTCAATCTTCGACCGGAGCGTTCTGGCCACGCCGCCCGTGTAGGATGGCGTGAATTGGTCAAGAACATTAATTGCGGCGTCATCGGTCGCCGCACCCAGCAGCGCAAGGCCGGTGGTGCCTAGTGTGGTGGTCCCGGAGGAAAGGGTGGTGAGGTTGGCATCGTACGCCTGTACGTCCGTGCCAATTGTCAGTCCAAGACTGGCCCGCGCCGTCGCGCCGCTCTCCGCAACCCAGTTTGTGCCATTCCCGACGATGATGTTGCTATCGGTTTTGGCGAGCCCAGAGATGTCGTCCAGTGCGGCATTCCATGCCTGCACATCTGTACCGATCTCCAGGCCGAGATTGGTGCGTGCACCCGCTGCCGTTGATGCATTTGTGCCGCCCTGCGCAATGGCAAAGATGCCGTCGCCGTTTGGATCATAAATGCTCTTGAGCATCTCATCGTCGCCAATGGTGCCGGTGGCATCGCCCGCAGTATCAACGGAATCGACAACCAGAATGTAGGGGTCGAAGGCGGCCGCGATTGGAGAGACGAAAATCAGATCGTTGACACGGACGCCGTACTCCCCGGCCCCGGCGAAATAGCCGGTCGCGGTGACGGTGGCCTGGCCATCGTCGGTGCGATAGCTGATAAACCGCATGCCCTCACCGCCAATGGGCTGGACGATGACGCCGAGGGTCGCCTGAGTGAATGCCATGTGCTTATCCCAATAAAAAAGCCGCCCTGCGGAGGCGGCTTGAAAGGCTTCGATTGTCTGGTGTTACTAAGAGAGTTTCGCTTGCCGGCGCAGGATCGCGGCCGTCATGCACTCCAGTTGTTCTTGTTCGCGCTGCTCTTCAGATTCGGCGTGGGCTGCTGCGCGGCTCCCGTCCTCATCTCGCGCGGCTTCTTCGCGGCGGCGCAATTCCTCGCGCCAAGCCGCTTCGATCCTCTGTTGTTGCAGACGCTTGAGGGCGAGGCGCTTTTCTTCGTCAGTCCTTGCCCTGGCCTGCGCCGCGAGCGAACGCCGCACAGCCCGCTTTAGGGCGTGCAAGGTAATCATGGCTCATGTGTCTTGGGTTAGCGAAATAGAGGTTGTGCCGATGGTGATCGGGTTGGACGCCGACACCCACCAGACCGTTGCGGCGAGGGTAGAGCCATCCGTCACAAAGACGCGTGTGCCACGCACCACATCGTTGTTATTGGCGAAGTCCTTGGCTCTACGCCAAACTCCGGTGTCTGCCACATAGATGCCATTCTCGCTTGCCGTAGTCTGGTTCTTCACCAGCACCCGGTCATCCGCAACGACCGCAACGCCGTCGATGGTCTGTTCGCCGGATAGCGTGATGTTCGCTGTGGTGGCGACACGGCACGGGCCCTTGATGGCGGCGGATGAAGACAGTCCGTCCGTGCGGTCGATGTTGATTGCCATGAGCTTCTCCATGCAAAAAGGCCGCCCATCTGGACGGCCTCGCAAGATGTGACTATATGTAACGAACCCGCCGAGCGTTGTGGCGCTGCGACGGGTTCTAACCAGCCAACCTGATAGGAGGTCGACATGGCTACCCGATATCTAATTCCCGTTAAGTTCCTCGGCAATGCGGCAATTCTGTCCGCCGCCGTTTTCCTTGCCTCGTGCGCCGCGCACCCGGATCGAATCAAGCCCGTGTCCTATGCCGACGCCACATGCACCGATGCAGACCGACAGCGCCTTGCCGATCTAATCCAGGTGCAGAAGGCAACCGCGAGAAACGATGCCGTTGGCGTGTTCCTTATCGGTCTTCCGATGGGGCGCATCGCAGGCGGCAACCATGCCCCGGAAATTGCACGCCTCAAGGGCGCATGCTCTTGACGCGGTGGTTGAAGTTCATGGGCGCGGCGGTGGGATGGTCTCTCATCTGCCGCGCCATTCTCGAACTCGCTCCCGTTCATCCAATCGCCGTGTTTTTCGTCTGGGTCGTCGGCTTTCTCTGGCTCACCGGATGGATAGCCGCAGGCCCGAAAGACGCTGACGATCTCGTCAAATACTGCCTCGCCACGCTGGCGCTCATAGCCCTTGGCGGCAGCGTCCTTTTCCTTCTGATCGCCCCATTCACCTGAATAGGCCGGGGAACGCCTCTCGCTCGACCGAGCTGCGCTGCCCGTATTCCTTGCGGCGCCGAGTCTCCTGGCGCTTGAGATAACCTGGGCTCACCGCGTCACGCATCGAATTGAGGAACAGATAATCCAGCGCCGGGCGGGTATAGAACAGATTCACGAACGGCGTGTTCTGAAGTCCGATAGACAGAGCGTCAGCCGCCGACGCATCTCCGTCCCTCGCTTTCATAAGGAATGTCATGCTGTCGAGTACGGAGCCGATGGATGGGCCGATTACCGTTTCCGCCAATCCCCCGCCAAACCGATTTGTTTGCGCGAACAGGAAATCGCCATAGATACCGAAGGCCCCACCCTGGAGGGCTGCGGCCTGCCACGTCTTGACATCGGTCGGATCGCGCGGAGGCCAGTATCCCCGGATAATATCCTTCATGGTCATAGACATGTAGCCCGCTATGGTCATGCCGGCGAGGAGGGCGCCGATATGCGCGGTCTTGTCCAGAATGGTGGCATCCTTGCGGTGGCCGAATAGCGCCCTGCCGACGATGCGGTTGGCGAAAGTGAAGGGAAACCCCTTGAACTGCCCGACGAAGCGGATGGCCTCACCCGCCGCAGTGCCGGGCCTGAGGCCCTGCGTCATAATCCTGCGCGTTGAGGCATCGACCTCCACCACGCCATAGCTCGTCTCGTCGGCAAAGAAGCGCAGAACCGACAATTCCAGATCGCGCCGGCCATCCTCAATAATCTGCGCCCGCTTGGCTTCAAATGCCTCATCGCTCTTGCTGGCCTTGCGTGCCGCCGCGATCCGGTCGGCAACCAGCGGCTCAATCGCAGCATCATCCAGTTCGCGGATACGATCCGGCGTTACGTATTCCTTTCCCTCAACCTCGCGGAACCGCGACTTGCGGATGGCGTCCCATTTTTTCGCATTGATCCCATGCAGGCCCAAGACATGCTTATAGTTTGCCGGAAGGCTGTCGAAGTCCGTTTTCGCCCGCATGCCCATCTCCGCAGAGATGACGCGCCCCGCCGTGGCCCTCTGCACGTCGGTCCACCAAGTCAGGCCATTCCATTTGAAGAACGACTCCTGAAGACGGGATAGCCTGCCTACGGGGCCATCGGTGGCGGCGGCCGGGGCAACGATATGGCCGATCAGACCGTCAAACCCCTCACCGATCATGTAGGAGATTTCCGCGAACTCGCCTTTCGGACGGCCCTTGCGCAGCCCATCCAGTTGTGCCGTGAGGCCACGGAAGAAGCTGGTGCCACGAAACATGGAGGCTACAGCCGGGGTGATCGTATCTGAAAGGGCCGTGATCGTCGCTCCGCCAAGCTTTGCCATGGACTGAACGGCACGGATATCGGAGCCAATCTTCGCGGCGGTGACGTTGACAGGACGAGAGATCATGCCTGTCGAGACATCAAGCGCTTGTTTGAGCTTTCCAGCCTCAGCATCAAGCCCCCGCATGCGCTTCTGCTTTTCAGCTGGGCTCAACTTCGGATCATCCTTGATCCGGCGTTTCATTCCATCGACCAGCGAACCGAACATGACTTCCGGGTTTGGCCCAAGCGCTTCCATATTGGCTGCAACCCGCGCGGCCCTCCTGAGATGCGAGATCATGCCCGACACGGTGTTGCCGTATCCGAACTCCTCACGATAGGCCAAGGCTGCATCGCCGTCCTTGAAATGCAGGACGCGGGACTTGCCGAGTGATCGTGCTAGATTGGCCGGGTTCACCCTCTGGCCTTTCTCCTTTGGTGTCGCCCTGTTCGGAAATCCGGTGACGAGCGTATCGTAGACATCGCCAAGAAGCTCCTTAACCTGGGCTTCATCGACGGCATCGGGGAATGTGCGGTCCATGTCGAGGCGCGGCAGGATAGCATCTGTCCATGCTTCCTTGCCGGCAGCGATCATCCTCACATCGTCATGGATCTGCGCCCCTGCCCAGCCGTCGAGCTTGCCTATCGAGGCCCCAAGCTTGTTCAGATCGGTGCGGCTCAACTCGGCATAGGAGGCGAACAGCTTGGCGACGTACTGCGCATCCTTGTTCTTGGTGATGCCCGGCGTACCACCCTCACGCAACTCTGACATCTCGCGCATGATATCCGCGTCCATCTTCGGATCGCGCAGCGTGTTGACCATGTACGGGCGGTTCTTCTGCAATTCAGCGAAGAGACCACCCAGATAGCGTGCCTCATAGGCGAGGTTCAAGGCGGCTACGGAATTGCGCCCACCCTCAACGCCGCGCTGTGT
The DNA here is from genome assembly GCF_009812055.1 of Chelativorans xinjiangensis. GTDB lineage: Bacteria > Pseudomonadota > Alphaproteobacteria > Rhizobiales > Rhizobiaceae > Chelativorans > Chelativorans xinjiangense. The sequence goes on from NZ_WQNH01000002.1 coordinate 160,753, forward strand.
CCCCTCCAGAACGGCAAGGAGGGCCCTCTGTGGCGACAGCCCCGCCCTCATAAGCCCGTCGATGGCCTGGTCCATTCTGTCGCGCACAAGCACATTCATGGCGGCATGCCGGCGCTGCATCGCGGCGGCAATCTTGGTGCGCTCCGCTTCCCTCTCTGCAAAGGTGCGCAGCTTGTCGGCCATGCCGTCGAGATTGCCTTCGGCCTGAAGCTTCTGCTTATAGTCAAAAACGCGCTGGAACGCCTCGTTGACTTCTTCCTTGCTAAGCCTGTCGCCCGCTGCCTTGCTGGCGGCGTCGAAACAGCCGGGACCGATGTTGGGGCGGATTCTCATATCAGGCAGCTCACAGCAGCTTTGAGGGCTTTGCCCCAGGCATCGCCGTTTTCATATGTCGTCGTAGCATCTGCGAGGGCGGCCTCGTCATCCTCTGTCAGCCTGCCCTCTGTGCGCAATTGCTCGATCTCCGGTTCCTCAAAATAGGCGCCTGTCTCTGGATCGACGCGGTATTGTGCGGCCATCGCCTTGAAGTCGTCAGGTCTGGCTATGGCCTGTTCGGCTTGTGCGCGGCCCTCAGGAAGCGTTTCTGGTCTTGCCGGCGTCGTGTCCACCGCTGCGCGCGAACGAAGGCTACGGACCTTCTCAAGGCCAGATGCAAGGGCATCAACTTCACGGCGAACCCTGGCGAAGTCCTCTCGGGCAGCGGCGAGTGCAGTTCGCGCCCGCTTGGCCTGTTTCTCGGGGCCGATACGGGTCTCGCGGTCAACCCTCGCAACGGCGTCCGCGTCAAGGCTTTCGACAATCAGGTCTCGCTCTGCCTCAAGCACCTCACGGCGACGGGCTGCCGGCCCTGCCGCCAGTTCGTCCTCTATGGCGCGCAGGCGTTCTGCGGAGGCCTCATCGACAAGTGCGACAGCATCGGACTCGCGCCGCGCCGTCAGCCCCTCCTCAATCTCGGCTACCTTCTCCTGCGCCGCCGTGAACTTCTCTTCCGCCGCTCGATAGCGTTGCGCCAGTTCAGGCGACGTGGCAAGAACATCCTCCCGTACGGCGGCCTCGAACTCACGCACCGTTGCGGGGCGATTGTCAATGACGCGGCCCACGGCAGTCGAACCGAACAGGTCTTCACGATCAAGAGGCGCGAAGAGATCGGGTGATCTAGCCGGGTTGTTCTCCCGCATGATGCGCGCCAGCGGGTCGGTCGCATTCGGTGAGAGCCTGACCTCACCATCATTGATCAGCCCGCCGACCGCCTCGTTCAACGCAATGCGGGCTTCCTGCGTGTTGCGCAGTGTGGATAGCCGGGCCTCTATCTCCCTTTGCTGCGCCTCGAATCCACGCCGGCCGAGAAGACCAAAACCGGTGCCAAAGGCTCCACCAATCAAGGCGGCTGTGGCGATCTCCGTGACAAGGCGCTGCCACGAAACATCATCGCCAAAGGATTCGCGCGCCTCTCTGGTGGCAATGCCAAAGGCGGCAGTGTTCGCGGCGGCGTCAATGGCTGCCGTCGCGGCGGAACCTCGCACGAAACCAAAACGGGCTATGTTCGCGGCCCTGACGGATTGCCCGGCGATGGGCACGTAGTTGATGGGATCGACCGCCTGCCCGGCGAGATTGCCGAGAAACGACGTGATGGGCCTCTTCGACGCGAAATACTCCCGCACCCTTTGTGTGTCATACCAAGTCGCCAAGGCAGCGGCCCGGTCCTCCGTCATCGCCTCATCCCATGGGACTTCCTTACGGAAATAGGGGGACTGCTGGTAGGCATCCTGCGAAAGAGGGGTCTGGTCCTGGTTGATCTGGCCCTGAATGGCTCTCCGGCCAACCTCATAGGCTTGCAGAAGCGGATTGACGAATGGCAGGATGATGTTCTGCCTGCGCCGCTGATCATCGTTAACGACGCCTTCCGGTATCGCTGTATGCCTCAGGGCCGTGCCAAGACCGAAGCTTTCGACTATACCCCCCTTGGCCTGGTCCCAGAACGTCGCGCCAAGGTTCATTGGCTGATCCAGAGCGGCATCGAAAAGATCGATGCTGGTAGCCCCGCGATAAGCCGGCCCCTGGCGGAAGCTGTATAAGCTCATTGCGCGCCGCCCATGGTGCCGAATGACCTAGAACGCTCCTCAAGGAATTGACGCTCCCGTTCTTCCTCGTTCAGAAGCTCACGTACAGGGGTAGCATCAATTGCTTCCTGCGTAGTGAAAATGATCGGCTCCCCATTCTGGTCGGAAACCGCAAGCCCGGTGAAAGGGTCGATGAACGCAAAGCCGTCGCCTGAGTTGCGGAAGTATCCCTCCGCCATCACGTTGTCGATGTAGTTCTGCGTTGCGGCGTCAAGAACAGCACGGGTGCTATCTGCGGTCGGGGCGTCGGAAGGAACGGTAAGTGCTGTGGCGAGCGCTCCTCGGACATCAGGCAAGAGCCCCTCCAGCCCGTTGATGATGGCCTGTCCGTCATCGCCTGCCGGCACCAATATCTGTGCATTGACGGCAGAATTGCCGGTGAACACATTGACATCGCCGTAAAGGTCTTTCGCCACGGCGGCGACAGCACTCGATAGGGATTCGCCTTTGCGGATACGCACCTGCACGGCATTGTTGATGAGCTTCTGGTCCCTCTGGGCGCGGACGAAGTTCTCCGTCGATCCATCCGACAGTCCATAGTAGACATCGCCAATCTGACCCACATCCATAAGCTCTGATTGAATAGTCTCATCGATAGCGGCCGGCTTCTCCGGGGATTGGCCGGGCAGTTTTGCCGGGTCGATCATGGCGGCGCGGAAGAGTCGCCTTGCTGCTCCTTCATCGCCCCGAGCGGCCGCCTCAATGGCACCTTCCGTGATATCCGGCAATCCAGCCTCAACCAACTGATCAAACAGCGCGCGGCGCTGCATGGGATCGGACGTGCCGAGAATGGTTTGCGTCACCGCAGCAATGCGCTGGTCTTCCGGTAATTCCTCATCTTCAAATTTGCCGATAGCCGCGTCGGCAAGGTTCGCCGGCAGAAGGCGCGGCCTCTCGATGCCGAGTTGGCGTTGTGCCGCAGCGGTTTCCGCAAGGGCGTTCTGATAACTCCCCGGCGCGGACATATCGCCACTCCATGCGCGCTCGACCTCAGGGAAGGTTTGGCGCGTATAGGCGGCTGGATCGGCGTTGCGGGCCTTCAGGGTGGCGCTGGCGGCACCGGAAAGCACCTCGAAGCGCTTTTGCTCAAGAGCGGCATTGTCGCCGGACGAAACCGGCGTTGCCGCAGCAACCATCTCCTGTATCTGCGCAGGCGACATGGTGCGCATTTCGAAGGCTTGTTCGGATGTCTCGATGGAAGTCTGGAATGCGTTGTACTTTTGTGGCCCGTCCTGCGGCCCATAGGCATCAACGAATTGCTCAATGGACGGAAGGGACCCATCATAACGGCCCGTGTTCTGGATCGCCGCAGGGGCGTTATTGGCGGCAACCTCGATGAATCCCTGAAGCTCGACGTTCTTGCGTGTACGCGCGGCGTCGGCCTCGCGCTGGAGTTTGGCCTGATGTTCCGGCGAAAGGCGCTGATACCAGTCCGGATTTACTTCCTGACCAGCCGCACGGGCTGCAAAATTCAGACGGCCAGAATAATTATGTCCGCCACGCGGGTTTTTCGATGTCCACCCTGCGGGGCGCTCATACCCGATAAAGGCGGCGGTGGCCTCATCAACGGTCTTCGCATCTTTCAGCGCTCTGAATGCCGCCGTTTCCTGACTCTGAAGCTCAACATCGACAAAGGCAAGCTGTGTCTCGAAGTCCTGCCAATCGAGATTGTTCGATGCCGCATAGCGCTTGAGGCGATTAAGCCGCTCGCCACGCCATTGAGCGATGCCGAATGCGGTCCCGCCATCACCCACTGCGCCCGAGGGGCGCAAGTTGCTTTCCGCAATCAAATTGCCGACGATACCCGCCGCCTGTACCTTGGAATAGCCGCGCGATTCATAAAACGCCATGGCGGCAGCGGCACGGTCACTTACTTCGGCGGGGAGTGGTTTAGCAACTACGGAAGGGTCGCGCTCGATGGCCAACTGGCCACGACTGAAATCAGCATCCTCAATATACTGCTGCCTGCGCTGGTCTGCCTGTTCCGGCGTCAGGAGTCCAGACGAAAGGCCTGCGGCAATCGCCCCCTCGATATCACCTCGCGCCTTAGCCTTTACGTCATCGCTCGTGTCGGGATCGACATAGAGACGGCGATTGGCTTCCAATGCCTCATCGAACGCGACGGTTTCAGCCTGGCGTTTGATGGCCCTGCCACGGTCGAAGATCGTATCGTTGGTGCGTGCCGCATCGGCTTGAGCGCTGGCCTCCCATCGCGCGCGCATGTTCCTGTCACGGATGAGGTGAGCGCCGTTCTTGACAACCTCGCCTGTCCTCTCCGGGGCGCGCTTGTCGAACGTGGCATAGTCAGGATCGTCCTCGAACGCGTTCTGTGTGGCGAGGAGCTGTTCGGTCTTGTATGCTTCAGCCCGTGCGATATCGACAGCGTTCTGGCTCTGCTCGATCTCTGCGCCGAGTGCGGCGATATCCTGGCCAGCCGAGGCAATTCCGCGCCCGATGCCAGACGTATCGACCGAGGCTATTGCCCGACCGCTGCGAAGCGATACGGGGCCGCTTAAATCTGATTTGGTCGGCAACCTAGCCATTCATCGTCACCCGAAGGCCCGGCCGAAGCCGCGCGCAGCCTGCCCAAAGCCGCCAATGGTAGAGCCGAGAAGCGATGCCCGGCCGCTGGCGCGCCTGCCCTTTGCGGAATCCAAGAGGCCACGGGCGCGACTCTCACCACCAAACCCGACCGTGCGGGCGTTGAAATCCGCCGCGCCCGCCGTATCCGTCATCAGCTTGACGATGGTCGGCGCATCTGTGCCAGCTCCGGCGCCGGAAGCGGCGGCCAAAGCCTGCTGGCGAGACTGGATAAGCTGGCCCTCACGGCGCTTCTGCTGCGCTTCGCGCTGGGCAGCAGCGCGCTCCTCGGCGGCCTTCTGCTCAAGCTGCTGCGCCTCGAACTTGGCGGACTGGTTTGCGGCGGAGCCGGCCGCGACGGTACCCACGGCGCCAACGCCCGTCCCGATAGCCGATAGTGTCTGACCGAGGGTGATGCCCGATGACGCTGCTGCGCCCGCGCCAGCTGCCGCGCCACCACCGCCAAGGGCAGTAATCAGGGGCCCGATTAGCGGGAGACCTGCCATCGCCACACCTCCGTACCGTCCTCGACGGCATAGAATTCAAATCCAAGCATTTTGCAGAGCTTCTCAGACGTTGAAAATTGCATATCACGGGGCGTGAAGACTTCACTTGCCCCAAGCTGAACGGCATGGCGAAGGCACTTCCGAGCCTCGCGACGGATCACAAATCCATGACCCGGGCGATAGTTTTCGACGTGGAAGAAGATCCACGTCCTACCCCCACCCCACGCCAAGCCCCAACAGGCGATTAACTCTTCATCCTCGATTGCCGCTTTGGCATAGACCGGTAGATCAATGTCAAGGCCGGATGCCCGCACGATCTCACGCGGGTTGACGGTGACGATTAGGGTGTTTGATTTCATCAACCGCCCGTAGTACAAACAGCGAACCCGCCGAGCGTTGGAGCGCTGCGACGGGTTCTGACCGAAACGACGAAAGGACCGTCGAGTGGCTAAATCCCGTTTATGTTCGATTCCAGACTGTGGCAAGCCCGTCAGGGCTAGAGGCTATTGCTCCGCCCACTATGACCGCTGTCGAAAGTATGGTGATCCTCTTGCCGGCGGCGCGCCACGCGTGCCTAAAGGTGAGGCACTTCGCTGGCTCTACGCGGTGGCTATTCCTTATAAAGGTAACGACTGTCTGATTTGGCCCTTTGCCAAAGGCGGGAACGGATATGGCCAAGTTTGGATGGACGGTCGATATAGGGTCGCCAGTCGTATTGTCTGCGAAGAGGCTAACGGTTCGCCGCCAACCCCAAAGCATGAAGCCGCCCATAACTGTGGCTTCGGTGATCGTGGCTGCGTAAATCCAGAGCACCTACAATGGAAAACGCACGCCGGTAACCAGATGGACCGCGTCGAACACGGCACCCACCACCGTGGGGAGCGTCAGTGGATGGCTAAACTCACCATTCCCGACGTACGCCAAATCAGAAAACTCAGAGGCGAGATTTCGCAGTCGAAGATAGCCATAATGTTCGGGGTAAGCCAGGCCACCGTCGCCGACATCCACCTACGCAGGAAGTGGGCATGGCTACCCTAATCATTTGCCGTTACCGCTACCGTCATCCCGAGCGCCATCATCGTGTACGGGCTCGCACATTCTATGTGCACGCGGGAATCCAGAGACCACCCACCGCCTAGATCGAAGGGCACCTCGTCATGCACCGTGCTTAGCACAATATCGGGCGGTGTCTTGCCGAGAACCTTGCTGGGCATGTCGTACATCTTCTCGAAACTCGAGCCGAAGCGGATGCCCTTACGGGTGAAATCCGTCATGATAAGCCCAAGCTCATCAACGGTTTTCTTGACCAACATGCTTGTGCCCGAGGCGCTGCCGTATGCTAATCTTGCGCTCTTGTACCGCATGCGGTAGGGCAGTCCGACAACGACATTTGTCACTGCGGACGGCAATGTGATCTCCCCAGAGCCGCTAACTGTGAATTCGGCACGAACACCCGGCGATGTTTCTACCGGGGCGCCATCGGCCCATGCGACAACGGTTTCGCCAATTAGATGTGTGAGCCCCGATACAGTTGCGGAAGCCGGGCTATTTGTCGCCACAAGGTGGGAGTCCATTACGCGACAAAGAGTGTCAGGCTTGACCTCGCTATCTTGAGACATTTTCTCGACATACCTCACCGTTCCGCCATTCACCGTGCGGTTAACGACGAAATACACCCTGTCCTGTGTCGTTGCGGGGAGAACGGCGACACTCTCAAAATCGCCATCCGTCTCCATGGGGACGAAGGCAAGCACCTCCTGGTCGGGTTCATAGACACAGCAAATGCAATCGCCGTCATTCGTGACGATCCAGACCCTTGTGTCGGGTCGGCGCTGGACCGCAAGTGTCTTGACACCGGCCGAGAACAGATCGGTTGTGAGCTTCGAAAGCTGCGTGGCGTTGTAATCTGCCGTGGCGCCGTCAAAGATGATCTCAAGAACGGCCCGGCCGGCTCGCTCTATCACAAGCCCCCTGCCGTCGAGCTTCGCCGGATCAATGGCTGCAACGCCAGTTGTTGCCGAATCCCTTATTCCGATATTCGTCGGTGTCAGGGGCTCATCAAGCGATGAGGACTTTGCAACGGCGATAGCTCCCTCTGTCCCGATAATAAGGCGCTGGAGAGCCAGCAGCCATTGTGTGTCATTGACGCCGCCAGTGGCGATGGAGCGAGAGATAGGACCGGCATCTCCCTCCAATTCCTCATCAAAGCTCTCGAAGGCGTCGGAGACAGAACCCCACAGACGATCCGAACCAGACCACCAGAGACGGCCATCGGAAAAGGTGCCGGCAGAGGGCCATATCTGGGCGGCTGACCATTCTCCCTCGCGCCAGTCGCTCGTAAATGTCGTTCTTGAAAACGGCTTTAGCACTTCGATGTTAACGACTGTGGGGCTCGAATAGCCGACGACCCGCGCCACGCCAAAATTGCCGCCACCACCATAGGTTAGCGAGACCGTCGCAACCCCGGAAGTGTAATCTCCTAGATTGAACAAAACCCGGTACCACTGGATGACATTATCGAGAGAAGTACCAGGGTCTATGGTCAAATTTGTCTGGTTCATCGTGTAGGTGGGCCCCTGATTAATAAACCCGGAATCCGGCCCGTCATATGACCTTTGAAGTGTCAGCGTTCCAGACCATGTGCCAGAAATGTTGAGGATGAAGTTATTGTCGCTACCAACGCCCGTCACACGGATTGCCTCAGTGGGGAAGTCCTCCGCCGATAGATTGGATTGCGTATGCTGACTGCCGTGGAACAGACGAAAAATCGCGCCGACATGGTTTGACGTAAAGAAATTAGCTGATGCCGTCAGCGTGCCATTGCCCTCGATGATGCTTGGCTTGAGCCTAATGCCCCTTGTCCCGCCTGCACCGAAGGGGCCATCATCGGATTGATAGAGGACTACCGACCATGACCGCAACGCCCGGCGCTCTATGCGGCGTTGCTGATAGCCTCGACACGCTACGAACACCACATCAGCGGACTGCGCGAACCGCATAAGGTCCAGATCGGCCTCAAGCCATGGTGTCGGCAATTCCATTACGCCCGCGCCCTCGACCGTGATCGAGTCCACACGCTTCAAATTTGGGTCTTCACTCTGAAATTTGAGGTGGAAACTTGCCGTTGTCGGGGTAAATGCGAGGGAATGAGTACCGGTGCGCAGAGTAGTTTCCGCAATATACTCATCGCCGCCCGATGTTGAGCCGCAGCGGAACGTGACCGGGCCGCGCTCTACCACAATGCGCAGGGCGTGTTCCGTGCCCTGCTCGTTGACCGTGACGGTCTGGGTTGCGCTGGCGCTGGAGCCACGCGCTAAGGCCGTGAGATTGAGATAGCCGCCCGATACTGTAGACGTAGCTCCCGCCGTGGCGGTCAGCGTCCAGCCGGTCCCGGAACTGAACGTGCCGCTGGTCACGGTGGCGGTCACTGCGGGGCGGGTGATCAGCACATCGCTATTGCGCACTCGCATGGAGGCATTGGAGAACTCCATCAATGCCGCGTCGGTGGCGCCGAACACAAACTCCTTCAGTCGCGTGACGGCGTTGCCGTCCGTCGAGGATAAATACTCCAGACCGGGGCGCATAAAGCCCGGACCCGTTGCCTTCGGCAGGAGGTTTGTCTGAACTTCAGCGGCAAGCCGCATGCGCTCCAGATCGACGCGGGGGAGCGCTGTCGCGTCCTGCACGCCGGTGGCGAACGAGTGAAAATAGGTGTTGAGGCGCCCCATGACTCAGCCGTCCTTGCCGAAACGGCGCGAGAAGCGGGAACGCACAACCCTGCCAGCCGGCGAATACTTCACGCTCTCGTCAAATGCATCGAGCGTCTTGGCCTTCGTCAGGCGCTCCTTGTACAGGGAGTAGAGATCGTTGCGGTTGCCGCGATCATTGGAGATGGGAAGCCCGCTTTCGAAGGCCAGATATGCCTCAAGGGCTTTGGCAAAGGGCTGCCGCCATGCGCCGATGTTGAGCCCGTAGGCCGCGTCATTCGACACATAGCGGACATAGAGCGTGTCGACATTGGCGAACCACTTGCCGGCCTCGTCCTCATAGTCCTCGAATCCGATGCGGAAGGTGGCCTCATTCGAGATACCGGCCGTCCGCACCCAATCGTCGGGCTTCAGGAAGCCGTAATCCCACCCGAACAGCGGTTCCTCATCGTCATCGGCCGTCATCTCGACGGCACGAATGCCGAAGTTCCAGAGCCCCTGCGTCAGAAGGTGCTCGACGGCATCATCCCAAGCATCGTCAAGCTGATACCGCTCGGGCCTGTCATCCGTGAGGGTGGCAAGCTCGTGCGGTCCAAGGAGGCGCAGGGCGCCCTTGTAGATGCGTAGTTTGTCAGCCATCGAGCGGGTTCCCTACGCTGCCACGCCCATGGCCTTCGCGGCGTGCTGGATAGCCGCCTGATAGGCTGCGGGTTTGGTCTTGTGCGTGGCGACGGTTTCGGGAGGATCGATTGTCCTCACCAGCCATCCGGCCTTGGGCGAAAACTGGACCTTGTAGTTGGCGGGGATGTCCGGCAGGTCTTCGTCACTGACCTCAGGCGCGGCAGCCTTCGGCCTCTCGTTCGTGAAGGCACGCACCACGCGCATCTGCACGAGCCCGACCTCCTTGCCGACAACGCGGAGCTGAACGTCAAGGCTGAAGTCCTTGGCCAGCACATCTACCAGATCACCCGGATTGAGCGCGGCGTGATGATGAGCCCAGAAGGCGGGGCGCTTGAGATCGTCCAGCGTCACATCGGGGTCGACCCAGACATGGCGGCGCGTGATGGTGAAGTCTGCCGGCTTCGGGCGGGACGTGGCCGGAAGCCTCTTGAGCTTCGCAGCCGAAGGGGTTTCGGAAGTCATGATTGCCTCTTGATTTTTGGGAGAGAGCGCGCGGTTCGGGGGCCAGTCCGAAGACCAGCCCCCACGACCGCACGAGGGGAGAGGCAGCCCCGCGACCGTAAAGCCGCGAGACTGCGGTTAGTCGGTGTCGGTGCCGGTGATGGTCACCCCATCGGACAGGTCAACGCCGCCCGTAGCAGAGGCCGAAGTCACCCAGCACAAAGCACCCGTGATAGGGCTCGCGTCATTGTCGAGCACAATCACAAGGTCGCCCTTGCGCATGCCAAGGTCCCAGCCGTTGGAAAAGTATCCATCGACACGAACCACAGTCACCGCGTCGGCCGAGCTGTAGTACCAGAGGCGACGACCGCCACTGAGTGCACCGGCCCAGAGTTCCGGAGGATTCGAAGTGCTATAAGCCATGTTTCAGCCCTCCTTAGGTGGCCACGTAGGCCGAGCCGTCGTGAGTGATCTTCACGATGCCCGTATCCTGGAGAATCTTGGCGGCATGGTACGTGGTCGCACGGCTCCACGAGGAATCCTGCTTGTCGTCGTAGCCGATGGAGATGGACTCCTCGGAGACGCGCACCGCATAGCCGAGGGCCGAACGGTGGAACATGTAGCAGATTTCCGCAGTGGTACCGACGCCCGTGACACGCGCGCTTTCGATCCAGTTGATGCCAAACCAGCGCAGCATCTTGCGAGCCGGGCCGGAGAAAGGCTTCACGTCGACATACTCGGCAGAGGCGAACTCACGGGTCTGCATGAGATAGCCCATGAATGCCGGCGACACGACGGCGAACATGTTGTCCGCTTCCGTGGTATCGACATCATTGTTGCCGAGGATGACCTTGGCGCCCGCAACGGTGTTGAGCGAGGCCGTGCCGGAACCGTAGTCCTGCGTGGCATTCGCCAGTTCCGCGAGGATGGTCAGGTCGATGTCACGGTTGATGACGTTCATCGACGCCATCTGCATGACACGCTTCTGATCGCCCTGAGACGCGAAGATGTTGAAGGAAGTCAGCTCATACGGAGCGTGCTTCTCGACCAGCGTTGCAGTGACCTGCGTGTTGGTCGGGTTGCCGTACGGGATCTGACCGTTTGTACCGCGCGTGACGGCGGTATCGCCACCCGACCCCGAGACGAGGAAGGTGGCCTGGTTGCCGTTAATAACGGATTCCTTCGTGGTGCTCGCCTTGAGCAGGCTCACGCGCTGCTCAAAAGACGCCACGAATTCACGCCGATATTGAACGACGGCAGCTTCGACAGCCATTGTCGTTTCCTTTCGGTTGAAGTTTTCGTGTGCTCAGAGCCGCGCATTCGAGGGTGGCCGACGGCGTCGCGGGGCCTCTTGCGAGGGGTGGCCGCTATCCGTTCGGGGCTGTCATGCTTGGCAGTTGGTGGGGTTGGCTTGGCCTGGGGCCGCTATGCGGGGTGTCCGGCGTTCAGCCACTAAAAAACCCCGCTCGCTGGCGGGGCGTTCATTCACCGGACGATGCCGGGAATTCCTATTTTGCGCGACGCTGTTCCTTTTCGAGGATGGTCGCGTATTCCTTATCGAGGCCCTTTTCGTAGTACTCATCGATATTGGAATTCATGATCTGCTCGATTTCCTGCTTGCGCGCGGTGTGCTTGCGCTCGGAATCCGAATTGGCGAAGGTCGCATCACCGAACATGTCGCGACCCATATCGGACGCCCATGCAACGAATTCCGGTACCGCGCCGAGGGTGCGGCCATCGGGAAGGCGCGCCTGATGCCATTCATTGCCGCCAGGTACGCTTTCCATGAAACGATTTGCTAGCGTGATGTTGGCCTTGTATTCGCGGCCCCAATCCTTGCGGAGGGCCTCCTCTGCCGTTTCTGCCGCCTCTGCATCGGCGGCGGTCCGTTGCGCCTCCAATTCCTCAACGGTGTCGAAGTACCATTCGGGAGCAAAGTCGATAACCGTCTGAGGCGCGCCCTTGCTGTGCATCCATTCGGTGAACGAGGCCAGCATCGGCTTGTCGTCGTCCGTCATGCGCTTGGTGACAGTCTCCGGCAAGATATAGCCGGTCGGATCGTCAGGGATGCCCTGCTCTTTGCGCCATTCGGCGATGGCCTTTTCGTCCGAGGCGTCGGGCATCTCGCGCTTGATCTTGCCGGAGCGGATCAGCTTGTCCTTTTCGACAAAGGATTTCACAAAGTTGCGCAGTGAGCCGTAGCGCTTCAGGAGTTTAAGCGCGTCCTCGTCGCCGCCAGCACCAATCTCGCGCCAGTCGTCTGGAAGAGACGAGGCGGACGGTTCGTCGCCCTTCGGCGAGTCGGGATCACCCTCAGGTGGGTCTTTGGGCGCCCGGTCGCCACCCGGAGGATCGCCAGCAGGCGGATCGGCCGGAGGGTCAATCGGTGTCGGGTTGGGGTTCTGCGGATCGACGGGATCAGCAGCCGGGTCTAGTTCGCTCATGCCTCTGCCTCTGGTTTCTTGCCTCTACGCGGAGACCGCTTTGTGGTGGCGGTCTCCAATGCCTTCAACGTATCGTCACGCAGCATCTTGACGATCTGGGAGCCGACGAAGCGCCGACCCTCATGGAACGCCGTGGCGGTCGGGTCGGACTTGCGGTAGCTCATGTCATACAGGTTGCTGGCGGCGTTGATGATCCAGTCCATCGCCAGTTTCTGTTGGCCGTCATTCGCCTTGCCAGCGATGCATGCGCGGACGGCCATCAACACGACCTTGTCGTATTTGGCCGGGGAATGGGCCTCCATCAGTGCAGGTCGCCCGGAAGGATGATGCTGCTGGCGCTGGACCGCATTGCATCCATGCCCATATCGACGTTTGCCACGGCCATTTCTCGGAGTTGGCGGCGGACGTTCCTGTTTGTGTTCGGATCGCGCATGATGGCGGCGCCGGCACAGAACGCCAGGACACCGACAATCCCTTCGATCTTCATCGGGGATTGCGTGGTGTGCTGCATGATGACATCGCCAATGGCGAGCATCAGGCGCTCGTGGCTTTCGTCCACCTTCGTCTTTACGATGGCCATAGGTTTTGCCTCTCTATGGTCGTTGTGGTAGATTTGCGGAATGACAGATTATGTGCGGACGGCAACAATCGTAGGCATTGAGCGTCACCCGATTGGGCGCGCCGCGAACTCCATCGAATGCGATATCTGTCAGCGCTTCGCCGTCATTCCTCGCGGTGGCCTAGACGAACTCCGCCAAGCGGGTTGGCGCATTCAAGAGCGGCAGATACTCTCACCCGACAGGGACGATGACGTTATTCGGGACATCTGCCCAGATCACTAGGCCAATCCGGCCTGCTGAAGCTGGGTTGTGGCACCGGCAACATCACTCGCCACGCCTGCACCCTCACGAAGCGCTGCCGCAGCCGCCTGCAAGCCCTCAACAGCCTTCGCGGCCTCTTCCTCGCTCTGCTGCACCTCTTCGTCATTGAACCAGTCTGCTGGCGCACCAGTGCCCTTCACGGCGTCCTTGGTCATGTCCTTGAACTTCATGAGGGTCGGCACGGTCTGGTCAAATTCCGCCGCACCAGCCAGGATTTGCACGCTCTCCTGGAACGCCTGGACATTCGCCCTGCCCTCTGCGGTATGTAGTGGGCTATCAAACGTAAATGTGACATCGGCCTCGGACAGCGCATCGGGCATTTCGCGGACATTGAACTGATCGTTGCGCACCGCCATCTGGAACGCCACGTCGAGCAGCGGCAGGTGATATTCGCTCTCGACCGGGCCGAAGAACGGCAACACAGCCCTGCGGAACTCAGCAAGACGGGCCTGCGTTTCAAACGCTGTCATCTCCCTTTGTGCGGGGAGCAGAAGCTTGTTGAGCAGGAATGCCTCGGCAATCAGGTTGCGAACGTCCGCCTTCATCTCAAGGCCGGCGTTGAACCCCTGATGCGGCTCCTCGAACATCATGGCGTCACGGATATTCTCGTCTGCCTCCAGATCTACATAGGTCATGCCGCCGGCGTAGCGGTTAATCGCATCGCGGAATATCTCGCCCCGGCCGTACATCGGCGGGTCAAGGGCCTTTTCTCCCTGCTCCAGAACAATGCGGGCGATGGATTGCAGCATGCGCCCATCGGGCAACGCCGTAATCGCAGCCGGTGAGAAGCCCTGCGGGTAGTTCGATATCGTCTTCCAGCGGGGAATGACGTAGTTGAAGACGGGCAAGCCGCCCTCGCCCAGTACGATTTCATGCTCGCAATCGATATAGAGAGAGACGAAGGACAAATCCTTGAACTTGCGGCGCTTCGCCTTGTCGTCGCCGTAAATCTCATCGAGCGGCAGAACGATGTGGCGCAGCTTGAATTCCTTGGTCGGCTCCTTCTGCGCTGCGTCCTTGATGGACTGGTGCGCGTTCTTCGCCCACATTGGTCGGCTCATGATACCTCGAGCCGTCATCATCACGTTGCGCTGGTTGTGGTCGATCTTGCCGACGCCGTTTTCCATCCACGCGCATTCCTTAGGATGCCATGAACGGAACAGGAAGTGCGATCTGTCAGGGCTCTCTTCCACCGACAACACCGGATTGCCAAACGCAACCCAGTCGTGATCCGCCTCGCCCGTGGCGCGCACGAAGTTGGCGCGACGGTCATAGATCAGATTGCGGAAATGCTTCGTCGTGTGCTCCATCCAGCGGGCGCTCGACGGGTCTTCGTTCAGATACTCCTCTGACGTCTTGACATCAAACCATTCGCCCTGGCGCAGCATGGCGGAGGGTGCATTGCCGAGCGTCTCCCGCGCCAGCACCGGGAAGGAATCCATGATGCCGGTAGCGAAGTCCTCGCCAAGCGTGAAGCTCTCCGTGAAATCGGCGCGCAGCGGATAGAAGTTCTCCGCTATCTCCTGGCACAGCTCATCGTACTGGACCTTCTTCTTGAAGAGCCCATCGCCTATTTTGGTGAGTTCGCGCGCGCGGCTGTCCATTTAGGCGACCGTCACGCGGTGGAAGGAGCCGATGTGGAATACGGCATCGCTCGGACAGCCGGCCGCAGACCAATAGGCGGCAACGGTATGGCTGATGTCATTGCCGGGACGCTGGTCAGGGTTTTGCTTCAATCTATAAACGCGCCATCTCAGTATGCGTCCCATGCAGCCCACCTCTTGATCGCGAACGACCTTGAACGGGCCGCTCTCAACATAGTCCGGAGGCATGCAATCGGGGCTGAATGCCGGAAACATCAGCCGGCCTGCCCGAGAAGGCTATTGGTGAAGGCCTGCGTGCCGGCACCGCCGCCGCTGCGTTGCGACAGGATGGTGGACGTGCGGCCCGAGCGCGCGGCTATCTGGCGGCGCTTGCGCTCTTCGGCCTCCATGCTCTCCGGGTCTTCCGGGTCGGGCATACGGACAGGCTTTGCGACCTCGGGCATTTTAGGCTTGAAAAGGTTTCCGATGGGAGTATCCTCCGAGTTGCAACCCATGAAAGGATTGACAGTTGCCTCGTTTCTACGATCATACCGGGCAGACGTTCGGGCGGCTTTTTGTCGTTGGCAATAACGGCCAGCATCCCAAAACTTATGAGCGTCTATTCCTTTGCCGCTGCGAGTGCGGGACCGAAGTCACCGTCGCTGGAAGTCAATTACGACGCGGGAAATCAACTTCCTGCGGATGCCTGCGTTCAGAGCGCGTACTGGGCCTTGGGCGCACCACGTTTTATATGCGCTTATACCAAGGCTGGAATGTATATGACGCGGCAACCACGCCCGCAAAACCAGGACAGTCCGCAAAGCGTTGATCGTTTGATTCGCCTAGCGTCTCCGTTTTTTCATGTGCGCATACCCGACATTGACCTTCGGCCTGCCGGATGGATTGTTGTGAACACGGATACGGGCTGAGACGCTGCTTTCGCCCTCGCTCCACGCCATGACGACCGCGTCGCCTTTGTCGGTGGACCGACCGAGACGCTTGCGGATGTCTTCCTTTTTCTCGATCTGAATGCCCGCGCTGGTCAGTTTCCAGCACGGCGACGTGAGGTCTGCCAGCAACTCTTGATCAGTCGGGAGTGCGATGGGTTCCCCAAGGTTGGGCTCTAGAGCCTCCCTAAACTTCCACCAAAGCTCTGCCCGCTTGTTGAAAAAGGCCAGCTTGCCGTCGCGCGTTCGCTTCTTGGAGGCGTTCGCAACGTTGATGCCGCGCACGTCGATACCGGAAACGTTGTTCTTCAGATGTGAAAACGTCCCGGACCCAACCCCGATGACATCAACCGCGACCGGGCACTTGTCCCGCATGAGCGTGATTGCCTTGGCCGCCGTGTCAATTGGGTCTTTCGTTTCCCTACCGGGCACCGTCACCAGTTCATCGAACCAGTGCCCATGCCTGCGGGCGAATACAGAGTTGTCCTCTCCACCAAGGGCCGGGTCTATGGCGAGACAAGACATACCCATTCCCTCGGGTGCCTTCTCCTGCCACCGCGCCATGGCGGCGCGAACCCATTCCGTGGGGATGACTTGGTAGTCATCGTCCTTGAACGCGGTCTGGAAGCCACCCATGAGCAGGGAGCGATACGGCTCGGGGAGAGCGTCAAGCTGCCTTTCGTAGTCCGTGGCGGCGTAATACGGGTTGTCCTTCACCGACGCCGGGATATAGGTCCGTGACGTTGGCCGGATGATCTTGCCGTTGACCTCCCGCACATCGTCAGGGCCATCGACCCATTCGTCCTTGCCGTCCTCGTTCGAGACCACCCACCGCAGTTCACCCGGCCTGGCGGGGTCTGGATAGCGCGGGTCCAGCCAGGGAGCGAACATCTGGTTCACCCACAGCCCCTCAGCGGTCAGCGGCGGGTTGGTCGCCAGCACAGTGCGGCAACGCTGGCCCGGTATTTCGGTACGCACCCAGCCCATCAGGAACCGGATCTGCGATTCCGCGAAGTGGGTAGCCTCATCTATGCCGAGGAAGTCACGGCCCTGGCCCATCGTGCCCTGCTCATCACCGACACGGTGAGCGGCGCGGAAATTGATGACCTGGTCTTCTGATATTCTGAGGCGAGGAGGAGGCGAACCGTTGAAGCCGTTGCGGCCGCCATTGATGGTCAGCGCGTCCTCGATAATCCTTTCCAGATCGCCGTATTCCCGGCGCATGATGAGCGAGCGCTTGTGCTCGTTGAACGCCAGTCCGAGAATGAGCTGACTCTTTCCCCCGCCAGGTTCGCCGCCATACAACAGGCAGTCGGCCTCACTGAAATAGGCGTCGGTCTGTGGCCCGTCGTTGGGCACCCACCACATCTTGGACGTGCCGGCGAACGCCTCCTTGGTCAGGTCTGCCCTTTCCTTCTCGCCAAGCGTGCCGAGGCGAGCCAGGATATCGTCAAGCATCCTGACGCGTGGCCTTGTTCAGCAGGAAGGCGACACGACGGGCAACCTCAAGGTCTGAGGTATCCTTGGTCTCGATTGGACCACCATCCTTGCCGGTGTGCTCCTGCTTTTCCGCAAGGCCCAGATCGCGGGCGATGATGTTGGCATTGAGCAGGTCAGCAGCAGCACCAGAGAACTTCTGATCGCGGATGATTTCTTCGGCTCGCGTAACGACCGGCAAATAATCTTCTCTTCCTCGATATTCGTCCCATGTGCGCCGGCTGATATCGAGGAAGATGCACAAGCCGCCAATCGTCATGGCTCGCATCTTGCAGACTGGCTCGTGCGTGGTGACGCCCTGGTAGGAGACGAGCTTGTCTTCCCACAGCGGGTTCTCTTCAACCCACTCGAAATACTCGACGCAGGCTGTCCACAAGTCCTCGGGCGCAGCAAAGATTGGATTGCGCCCGTGGGAGCTACGGGCTTTCCAGAACTGGTTTCCTTTAGGAGCGGCCATCTTTACCACAAGTCGCCGGCATCGACGACAACCGTGCGGACGCCCGCCTTCTTATAGTGAGCATGGAGTTCGTACATCTTCTTATCGAATTCCGCCGTGAATTCCGCCGCAGCGTACCGCCGTCTGCGCTCCATGATGCCGCGAAGCACAAATAGGCGCTCGGGGAGATCGTTCGCCCACAAGCCGGAGCGATGTGCCCTTTCAATGAGCCGAGCGCCCTCCTGTGAGGCTTGCTGATAAGAGAACCCGTCGTATTGATGTGTGTCGCACTCGCGTGTCTCGATGGTCATTGATTTTTGCCTCTCAATGAAAAGCCCGGCCCCATCGAATGATAGAGCCGGGCTTTGTTACAGTGTTACACTAATTAGGTAACGGTTGCAGAGAACGGCGTTGCTTCCGTCCCGGTTGCCGAACCGGTCACGCGCACGTGCCAGAGATCGGCTGCGATATCGACCAGCTCGACCATATCGCCCTTAACGCCGCCGGTCGTGGTGCCGTTGAAGGTGATTGTGTCGCTATCGGCGGCGGTCTCAAAGCCCGACACACTGTTGTCGGTGTCGTTGGCGATCAGTGCGACACCAGTCACGGTATCGTTGCCAACGACCTTGATCGTGGTCGTATTAGACGTAACCGTCGTGCCGACGATGAATTTGTATGCCACCCCCGAGCCCGAGGCCGCAGGAAGCGTCACGGCGATGCCTGCGGCGCGATTGAGCGTGACAACGCGGCTGTCGTGGCCATCTGCCGTAACAGTGAGCGTGGCTGCCGTGGCGTCAACGACACGCGTGGTGGGGATAATGGTCTGATTCGCACCGTGCTTGACAAGGAGCGAGCCGTCCTGCGCAAGCCCGAGACGCTTGCCGTGAATCGAGGTTAGAATGTCCATGTGTGGATCTCCGATTGCTTGTTGCTGTTGCTGGGGAGGGTTTGCCCGGATGAAGCGACGGGCGCGCTATCGGTTGCGGCTCTATCCTGCCGCCCATATCTCAAGTTCAGCGTTGCGTGTGCTTACCAGTGTAGCGGGGAGTATGCGTATCCAGACGTGATCCCACAGCGTTGTGGTGTCGTTGCTGTTGATCGTCTTGACCTCGCGCACAGAGGTATCCGTGAAGGTTATGCTGCCTAGCAACGTGCCCTCTGAACTGAGGGTTGGCGCGACGCCCTGCTTTGCCCGCAATTCAATTGTTGCGTCGCCATTGTCGTTGACGAGGAAGCCCTGGTTGTTTGCGCCGTAGCAGACGATATGGTCTATGGCCGCCGGGACGGCGAGCGTCTTACCCACGAAGGCGTCAAGCGTGGCGGTTTTAGCCGACGACGACGCCCCGCTCTGATCATCAATGCCGTCGAATGAGGCAGCTAAGCCGCCCACCTCCGTCATGTCACCAATGGCTGTGCCCGACGTGCGATCGATCAAGACGGGCGCTACCTCAGCGGCGCGGTAAAACGGCCCGAACGCATGGTCCGGCCAGAACGCAGACATCATGCAAAGCATCACACATACGCGATGTTGAGCCCAACAACATCGGCGGCGGTCAGGGCACCCGTGTCAGCATCCGCAACGCCGGTGGTCAGGGCGAAGGCAAGACCCGTCTTGAAATAAACCGGCACCGGGAAGTCGAGCGCGAAAGCCGTCGACGCTGGCAGCGGTATTGTCATGAACGGCGTATCGGTGCCGACAGTCGGGGCCGATGCCTTGTCGTAGAGCTTCAGGTACCGGAGCGCGGCAGCGGCATTGTAGCCGATTATCGAATACATCTCTGCCGGCGCTGCCTTGGCCGATGTCGCATTCGTGCTTGCCGCAGCCGATACCAGGCGCGTAACTGCTGTAATGGTCATGCTGGCAGTCCTTTCGCCGGCCTAACCGGCTATTGCTTGGCACGCCAAAATGGCGCATCGTACACTATGAGCCAACGCCACGAAGAGCGTTGACGGAATTCCCCATAGCGAATTTTCGGCGGCCACCATTCTATTTGTCTACTATGGCCCTCGTTAAGCGCGCTACCAATCACCAGCCTGCCATAATAACAATAGCAATAGATGTGGCGGGTACCGAGACGAATGTTTAGGATCGCCCTAGCAAATGTAATTCGCCACGGAAGTTGTATAGCTACCATATTCAGAGTCCCTAACGCTCGCGGAGCGCGATACTGGGCAGTCCTTTCGGAGATTGCCGGGGATGGGTCAGGAATGCTGACGGAACTTCACGAAGCCAATGGGTGCCATCTCCTCGACGGCGTAAAGCTCATTGCCTCGCGCATCGAGAAGGCCCGTTGGGATCGGCTTGGGATCTAGCTCGTAGACAGTGCGGGCGAGGAAGTCTGTGCCGTTCGCGTCCCAATCGTCTCTGTTAGCGCGGGGCTTGGTGCAGTAGCGGCGCATTATAGAACGTCACCCCATCCGTCGTTCTTGCGCATCACGCGCCTTCACACTCATCAGCCGGCACCCACTTGTCGCAGATCCGCACCAGCGCCGTTCCATCGGGCTGTACGGTCTGGGCGGTTACTGTGCCGATGGTGATGAAAGTTCCATCGTGGTGCTGGAGGAGCATGCCAAGCATGGTGGGTTCCCTTTCTTCGAAAAAAAATTGCGATGCCCTATTGTAATCCGTAGTCCGATAGACTACATTGAGATTATCAGCAAGGGAGATAGACAGATGACCAACACGGCCTGCGAAGTTTTCGAAATCACTGACAGCCGGGGCGATAAGTTTCTCAAAGCCTACAGCCCGGCACAGTACGACAAGGCGCTGATCGGCCGCATGAAGAACCTGCGCGGCGCATACTGCCGCAAGGACGAGCGCGGCTTTGTCTGGGCCATCGCAGCCGACCACGCCTGTGCCGACGAATTTCGGGCCGCATTCGACGCCGCCGCCCAGCGCATCAGTGCCTCGGCCGGCTCTTCGATCAACGGCAAGAACCTCGCCCATCACATGTACAACCCCAATGGCGCGCTGTACGGCTAAGGAGGATATTATGGTTACTATCATTCAAGCCGACGAAACCGAAACTGGCCCAAGGCTGCGCAAGACGCTTGTCGATAAGCACGGGGTCGAATGCGTCCTGGAGCGAACGGCTATTGGCGGCATCGTGACCGGAGACTACACCAAGCCCAAGATCGATCTCTATTCTTACGTGCGCCCATCCAACGGCGAGAGAATGTGGTTTGTCGAGGCGGAGCTTTTCTTTCCGCCCGACGTCCAAATGTGGCGATCCTATTCGCTCGATGAATCCCCGAGCGACGAACAGATCATAGAAATCGTTGCATCCGACCTACAGGCCGGGTCTCACCTATGAGGCAGCTTCCATAATTGTCGCCTCTCACGAGGGGCGTGGATCGAAACCGGTCAATCCGACGCAAAGAGGACACCATGGCAGCTTATTCCAAAGCCCGGCAAGCCGATGAAGCCTTCTTCGAGGACTGGTCCGAATGGGCCAGCCTTGATGACCTCCCGGAACTGCCGCGCATCAATGGGCAGCGCATGCGCCGCCACCGTGTTCCCCTCGGGTCGCAGCACCATCGCTATTACTGCCGGCTCTCTCTCGGCATGGCGGGCGCACCACATTTCGAGTTATCACTACCCCCTGCTGCGACCATCCTTTCGATTGTCGAAGCTATTCCCGGTGCGCGAATGCATCCGCGCGCGACGGGAGAATCCCGCGATGCCGCATGGAGTGGATTGGCGAGCACGCGATATATCCCGGCCGAGAATTGGTACCATCTTCGCGCCGCCCTCCCGGCTATCAAACAAGCCGTCTGCGCATGGGTGCGCCGATGACCCTCACCGACAAAAAAACACGCGCCCAGCGCTTCCGAGAAATCAGGGAGCGCCTTGGCATTTCGCAAGAGGCCTATGCCGATGCCCTTGGTGTCCCTGGCGGTAGGCAGCGCATCTATAAGCTCGAAGTGGGCCGCGCCGATATCCCCGAGCCGGTCTTTCGCCTTGCGCTCATGATGGGACAGCACGGACTGCCAAACCAGATCCACTAGGTCATGCCTTTAGACCAATGCAGCGGAGTGAATTGCCCGCGCTACCCACTCGCTAAGAGCTAGGATTGCTTCTGTGGTGGTCGATGGGTGGCGGGCAAATGAAAAGGCCGCGCGACTGACTGTCGGCGGCCCGTCGGAAGACAAACTTCCTGTTGTGAATATCTGCGCAGGAAAATACATTGGTGCGAAGCCCCAGTCAAGCCCTTGCGAAGTGGCGAGACAGTGCGTTCCCCAATTCTCTCAGGGCGCCGATCATGTACGCGTGTTCCTCCTCTCTCAGCACACAGTAATCGAGCGCGGCCCATAGGTTGTGCGACCGTTCCGCGTTCTGCATCTGCTGGATTGCCTCGGATGCATCCTTGTGAGCAGTGATGACAGACGTGCGCCATTCGGCTGTTGCGTCGTCGTCGCCCTCATTGGCCGATAGGCGCGGCTCGTAATAAGCGCCCGGCGCTCCAATAGCCTTGAGATAGTCGTTATGCAGCTCGCGGTATTGCAGGAGAGCGAAATACTGCCGTGTCGAGATGCTTTGAGAGGGTTGCGACGGCTCCATACCCCTGCCGCGCTTCTCCCATTCCTGATAGAGCTTCTTCCACGCCATGTAGGCCATGTGAAGCCGGCCAAGATATGTCGCTGCATGCTGATCCTTGGCGCGTTCAACGCTGATTTTATGCATTCTGGCCCTGGCTTCCAATGCGAGTTTCGATGGCGGGTCTTTGGCGCGTGAGATTTGCCCGGATTCCGTGCGATATACGTCTTCCTTCTTGGGCCTGCCCCGGCGCTTCTGGCTCTTGGTTTTCGCCTTACCCATGAAGAGCCCACCGCCTTCCGGATACAATGCCGCATATCGTAGAGTATGAAACTCCGTACTCATCAGCGAGTTTCTTCTGTTGTCCGCGCCGACCCGTATAGCGCCTTCGAATCGTCGCCACCTGTTCGTCTGTAAGTTTTGCCAATGGGTGCCTTTCGCACTTGAGCCGCGTGCCGTGTGCTTCTTTATCGGCCTCGTTCTCGGCCTTAGTAGCCCATCGCACATGATTGGGCGCGACACATCCCATCCTTCCGCGACCGCAGTTGTGCGCCGCTTCATGTTGTGTGGGGGGTAGCCCATACAGACTCTCACATATGTATCGAGAGACTTGCATGTTCCTACCGTTAACCCTGATTTTCGCGTATCCTTTATTATCATGATGAAATGGCCATACTAGGCACTCCTCTCCCTGGTAGGACAGGTGTTCCTCGATCCATTTCAGCGTGTCGCCACGATCTGGGTAATCTATCTCTGTAACGAGCGGATCGCCGTGCTTAAGCCATCGCTGGTAGTGCTTCGAGCACCACTCTCTTTTGCAAGCCGTCCTCGCGCACCCATCAATCCGACAAGGAAAGTTTTTCGCCTTCATTCCGTCTCCTCGCTGAGAGCGGCGTCAATCATGGCGCGGTATGCGTCATAGTCGCTGCGAGCATCGCCGGTTTCACCGACATCTTGCGTGCCGTTATTCTTCTGACGCCAGAAGGCCGCGATCATCTCAACTTCCGGCTCGCGCATGGCCTCTATGGCTGCGCGGGCGCAAGAAACGTAAAACTCCCAATTGCGCTTGTCCTCGCGCGGTACGTCAAAATCGTATTTGTCTGGGTAGTGGCCGTCGTCACTGCAAATTGCCCGCGCCACGCGCTCAATCATGTTCATCATTCCGTCTCCCGCTTCACGATCTTGCCGCAGCGCACGCAAACGTCATGCACGTATGTTTTGGGCTTCATGATCTCGAAAAACTCCAGGGTAGCGCGTTCAAAAGACTTGAAGCGCGATAGGTCTGGCGGCCCGAGATCATAGCGGGCCTCAAATCTGCACCCGCCAATCCACTTCCCCAATCTCTCGCACCTGTCGGTCATCATTCCGTCTCCTGCGCCATGCGCTCGATGTGCTTGCGGATGCCGTAAGGCTCCCGTTCCGTGCCCGTATAGCCAAGGACACGCTCTGCCGCTTTCCGTGCGATTTGCGCCTCATGTAGCGTTTTGAACGATCCGAGATAAACGTGGCGAGGGCCATTCCAGATGCGCGCCACCCAACGGCCGTCTCCTGGCTTGGAATTGTATTGCGGTTTCCAATTGACGCCATGAACGCCAGATGTGTTGTTGATGCGTCTACTACTGTTGCGCTGGTTTCCGCTCTTCGTGACTTTGCGGAGATTGGAGAGGCGATTGTCGTCGCGATTGCCGTTGATGTGGTCAATCTCGTATTGAGGATATTCGGCCCACTCCCCATGGATCATAAGCCAAATCACCCGGTGGGCAGAGTGGTAGGTGCCATCGATCAAGACCTTGATATAGCCATCTTGGTTGGGGCAACCGGCTGGCTTGCCTATGCGCTTAAGGTGGTCGCTGTAGCGCGGTGGCGAGAACTCCTCGCGCGGACGTTCCTTGAACGTCAGGACTCCAGTCTCTGGATCGTAATTGAAATATTCACGCGCACGTGCTTGTGTCGGCTTAGCCATTTCGGGCGTCCCTATCGCTCGTCTGGTCAGGGCTGGTTTCGGTGCTCGCAACACCAAATCAGCCCGTCTTTTATAGACTATTTCACCAATTTCGGCAAACACTTAGCTACCTCACCGCGCGAAGAAATCGGCCCATGGCGGCACGTTTTTTCGGATAAGCATTCTTCCCTGACAGGCAGGTAGTATGATCACGGCCGCCGATGAGTCTGCCAATCTCCGGAAGCGAGCGTTTGGTGAGCCGGCAGGTCCAGTACATGACGGCTTGGCGCGCCAACACGGTTCTCTTATCCCTCCGATTTGCCAGTAACTCCGCCCGGTTCATGCCGAATACGCGGCAGATGCGGCGCTCGATGGATTGGTACGAGTGCCATTTGGCAGAGACATGCACCTTGGGCTTGCCGGCGACGATCCATTCCAGCTCGCGTATCTTCGCAGCCATGACATCAATCTCACGGCGCAGGGCGATGACGACTTGGCTCTCAGGCACAATAACGGGCTCTGGGGCCGGAGGTGGTGGTGGTTCACGGTGCCGACGCGCCGCAGCCCTCATGCGCTCCTGAGCCGCTTTGTATTGCGCGTGGAGCTGTGCCTGGGTGCGGGTTGGATTTGTCGTGTATTGAGCGTCGTTTGTCGTGCATTGCGGTTCGCTCATGGCTATTCCTCCTTCGGCATGGACTGGAGGCTGGCGCGCGCCAAAATCTCCGCTGCCTTCCTGGCTCGTTCTTTCTGGTGCGCCTGCCCCTCCGGGGTGGAGAGCCATTGCTGATGGCGCTTCCATTCCTCTGCCTCGTCCAATTGGCTTTGGATGGCCTTCTGTTTCATCTGGCGGGAGGCTTCGATTTCGACGTGCTTGCGGGCCGCGAAGGCGATTTCCTCGGCAGCGGGGAGTTTGCCCCGTGCGCGGCGTTCGACGCGGCCCTGAATGAAATCCGTTACGGCCTGCTCGATGGCCCACGCAGGGATGCCCTGAACGGCAAGGACATATGCTCGCACTTTCGCATCGATCAGCTCTTGCGCATGGCTGGCGCTCTTGTCTGACCAAGGCTCTGGATAAGCAGCGAAGAGCATGGCTAGCGGCTGGCGCGCCTCGTCTATCGATAGAGGCGAGAGCGGTAGCTTGCTCTGGGTCTGGGTGGCTGGGAGTGTCAATGGTGCCTCGCGTATAGGGCATCGACAAGGGCGTGACCGGTGGAGGGGGGGGCACCTGGGCGCGGGCGATCACGCGGCCATGAGGCGTTGAAACCTTGCCAGCACTTCTCAATCATAATTTCAGCGGCCTCGTTTGGGTCTCCCCACTCGGAAAACCGCTTGGCAAGAAGCTTCGCGGCAAAGGGGGTGAGCTTGGCCTTCTTTGTCACACGCCGATATTCCTCGACGGCACGGGCGTGTTCTTCATCGAGACCGCCAGCCATGAGATTTTCGAGGATTTTCTTCATTTCGCGCTCTCCTCGTTGAGAGCGGCGTCTAAGATCGCATTGAAGATCGCCCGGCTGTCTCCATTCTCGGAATACGCTTCCTCGCCAGCTATTCGGATGGGTTCAGGGCAATCGGTGCCGTCCTCGTTAAAGCGCATTGCCTCTATGGCGGCGCGGGCGTACCCACGATAGCGATCCTTGATGCTCTCACCCATTTCGGACCAGTCGCCAAGATCATCGTCAGTCCCGATAGGGAACAGTGCTTCTGCAACGCGCTCAATAATGCTCTGTGTCATGCCTTCACAATCTCCACATCCAGCCCGAGAAGCGATTTCATGAGTTTGCGCTTGATCTTGAATTCCTTCGTCTCGAAGCCCTTCACGTCGATCACCCGGAAGCGATTTTCGATGTTGTCCCAGAAGGCTGCATCGGCGCGATAGGTGGTGATGAGCATTCCGTCCGGGCCTATCAGCGCGAATGGCCTCTGAAACTCGATGGCGCTCACCTCTCCCGCTTTCTCGCGGAGCAGGAGCGTCTCGCAATACGCGGCTTCCGCCTTGCTGTCGTAGGTGCGGCCGTCCACCGTCACCTTGCGGGCGTTGAACTTGTTGCGCTTGGGCTTCTTGGCCATGGCGCGATATTCTTTGGCTGAGATGGGGCTCATGGCGCGGATCATTCTCCAACCCTCATAGATGGGCGCTCGATGCGCTTCGGCGCGTCCGCCTCGATGGGCGGCTCGTGAAACGTCATCTCGCCACCGTCGCCGTCCATGGTAATCTGCACGCCATTGCCGCTCTCTATGGCGCCCTGCAATTGCTCTGCGGCTTGTGCGCTGTAGGGGAGACGGTGATAACGAGGGGGCTCACCGTCCAAGAGGACATAGATCGCCTCGTCAACGTCGATCCTGGCGCCAAGCACCTCGTACTCGCCGGGCGGAAGGCCACCATCGGCGGGCTTGCCGAGCATCGAGGTCAGGGCAAGCCACACCGCAGCCAACGCTAACGGCAATGCGGCTACCGCGATGTAGCGGCTGGCCGTAGGACGGCGCGCCCAAATTGTGAGCCATGCGAAGGCGGCGAGGATGGTGGTCAAGGCTAGCCAGGCGGTGGTCATTCGTCCCAATCCTCTCTGCCAAACACGATAATGTCGTAGGCAATCCCGCCGACAGCGAGCGCGAGGATGGCAATAGACATGACGATGATGATGGTCATCTTCTGCTCCTCAGTGGACGAAAGACGTGATCGACGCTGCCGGGAATGACATCTCCGTCTCCGTCGAGCTTGAACCGCACGACGGTCTTTTCCTGCGCGGCGCGAAGCACCACCGTCTCTTGAAAAAGCAATGCCTGCCGTCTGCCAAATTCGCCCTTACGGACCTCGACGGCGACCGTCACCGGCGAATTGGGAAGGCGGAAACCATGCAGGTTGATGATGTATTCTCCAGCAGGCAGGCCGCGACTGTAGGCGTGCTCCATGTTGAGCGGCATGGGGTCCGACGACGTGCCGAGGTCATCTCGAAGGAGGTTCCACAGACTGCCGCCGCGATTGCTATAGCCAACGGGTTTTGCCTGCCCCGGCCCGATGAGCCACAGGTCAACATCGTCGCTACCTTCGGGCCAGACGATGGTCACAGACATGTTGCCCGGCGGGGTTGCCGTGTCTGCCTCTGTCGGCGGGTTGATGAGCAAGAGCATCGCCAGCAGAGCCAGGAACAAGAAGTCGGTGAAGATGACCGGAAGGGCGAAGGTGCGCCGCGTCAACGTACGTCCTCCACAAATCCGGCCGTCGCCGTATCCAGCATTTGCGCGTTGACGCTCGTCCAAAGAGACAGGAAGCCCCCGAGGATTGTAGTGCCAATCGCCGTGCGCAGTCCCTCAAGCACAACGGTTGTCTCGTCGCCTTCAAGGCCGCCGATAGCAATTGAAAACCCAACAACAGTGCCGAGGATACCAAGCACCTGTAGCCATCCGGCGATGGCGCCAATGTGAGCGTTCTTGTCGGCAGACTTCGCCGCCTTCCGGCGCTTGGCTGCATCGGCTCGGCGGTCGGCTTTATGGCGATTGATGGCCTCGCTCACCTTTGCGGCGCGGACGAAGGTCGAGACGAGACCGGTCACGAAAAGCGCGACAATAGCATACGAAAGGCGCGATACATCGGCAGCAAAGATCGGCGTAATAAAGCCATTGGCGTGCGCCCATATTGCTAGGACGCAACCGGCGACGGTGACGATGGCAAGCCGCATGAGGAGGAGATGCGAGAGCATCAGCTCGCCTCCACGCAAGTTACCGTCCAAGAACCCTCAATTGCTCCCCTTGCGAAATTCTCTTCGATTACGCTTGTTGCGTGTATCGCATCCGCAAGGCATGCTTCATGCGTCTCGTATGGAAGCTTCTGGTACAGGGGAAAGCCACCAGATAGTGTGATGATGACGATCAACATCCAAGTCATTAAATCATATCCCCCGACAGCGGCAGCTTCTCTTGCGACCAATACACGCCGGAGGCCATTATGCAGGCTCTGCCATCGGCGGTTACGGAGACGAGGGTCCACGTCCGGCCGTCCGGTGATGCGAAGACGTGCACAATGGTTGTCTCATTGACGAGCCCGATACTTGTCGGCTGCTCGTGATATTTCTCCGCCAGACTGTCGGACAGCTTATCGAACGGCATGCAGGCCTGGCGCTGCTGTGAATGAGCCGGCCAAGCCGCTACAAGCGCGCCGGCAACCGCCGTGGTGGCGATGATGGAAGTGGCTACGGTCTTGAGATTACGTATCATCATCGTTCTCCTTGAGTCAGATGGGGATATCCCGAGCGTCACAGAACCGTGCCGACCGCTACGCCAATCGAAAAGACGACTAGAACAGCGGCGATGGCGGCTATGACGCCGGTGAGATTGAGAGCGAGTTTTTCTGATGGGGTTGGGGTGTACATTAGTCGTCTTCCCCCGGGAGGCGTTCGAGGATGTGCAGGCGCTTCTTGGTCAACCCGCAGAACTTCCATCCGTCCTGATAGAAGCAATGACCCCAAGTGGGCCGGCCGGCACGGATTGTCGGCTCGACCCCAAGGGGATCGACGTATGTGTAAAGACGTTCACCGGGCCAGCGCTGCCACGCCAGGCGCCGGGCCTCGGCAAGCAATTCGCTCGCCACGTCGCCGCTCTCGCGCCTAAACACCACACAATTCACGCCGTCTTGGCCATCGCCGCTGATGAACTTGCGCCAAACGCAGATAGCGCCCGCATCGGCGGTCATCAGAACCGTCTTTTCGCCCGGTCCAACGAACAGTTTGGGCTTTCTGCCGTCCTTGTAGAAATAGCGGCTGTAATGGTTGTCGAAGATTGCGCGCACAGTGTCGTTACCGTCGCGGACCTCGACCCATCCTTCGCCTATCAAGAACGGCTGAATGTTCATCAGAACGATACGGGCTCCGAGGGCGCCTTCCACGTAATGGCCACCCAGCCACGGCGCGGATAATGGGTGACGCCGCTGGCGTCTAGGATGCGGTGGCTGTCGCCGTCCTCGTCGCGCTTCCACCAGAGGCGCACGGGACCATCGATGCGATACACATCGCCATCGCCATAGTGATATTCGCGGTATTCCTCGGTGGTGATTTCTGCCTCGTTCATCTCATCTCCTTCTCAGCCGCTCGATCAGAAGCAGCAACCTCTGCAACGCCCGCCGAAGCAGGCTTTTGAAGAACCGCATGTCGTGTTGCCTTTAGTTCAAGCCGCTCGGCTCGATCTGCGTCGGCGGCAGCTTCGTTTCTCGCGCACATCTCATCGTGCGCGAGCTGGAGCCGGCGATAGACCTCGCCAGCCACATCTCTCATCTCGGCAAAGCGGTATTGAAGACGGAATAGTTTGTTCTCCTTCACGCCAAGCCGCTCGGAAAGCCGGTAACGGGCTGCCCCGTCCGTGTCTTTCCGGCCCCTGAACTCAGCATCCAGAAGCCCTTCGTACCAACTCTTCGCTTCAATAAGCGCTGTCGTGCTCATCTCATCCTCGGAAACACTTTTTACAAACTTGGAAACGACTTTGCCTCGCTTCATCACTCACTCCATGGCTACAGTAATGACCATGGAAGAGAGCAATTGGAGACAGATGGAAACTTTCGAGCAGGCGGCGAGCAGATTGCTTGCAGGCTTGGATGCACGCCGCAAATCGGTTCCCGGCGCCGTAAGGCCGGGCAGAATTTCGGAATTGAATGCGCAGTGCCGCCGCTCTGCGCTGCCGGGGATGGCCATGCGCAGTTCCTCGTTGAGATGGCCATCCCCACTCAGCTGCCGCCGCAACGGATATGCCAATGACAATTTCAGTCATGACACACGTATTCCCCGTTGATCATCTTGCACACTGTTTTTGTAGACATGCGAAAGGCTCTCGCGAGTTGTTCAATCGAGAGGTCTCCGGAGGAATAGAGAGAGCGAACTCTATTCACATGCCATCTGGGATGGGATCGATGGCACCTTTTCTTCCTCCCGCTAGCCAAGAAATGACCAACGTTTTCCAGAGGGGTATTCCATTCAAGATTATCAACTCTTGGATTTTGCCTATCAAAGTCCTTGTGGTTGACTTGAGGCTTCCCTTCTGGATTTGGAATGAAAGTCTCAGCCACAAGTCTATGAACGAGGAAATTATTCTCTTGCCCATTCTTGTAAATCTTGACGGAAAGATATCTATCGCGCCGCGAGGTTTTGGCTTTTTTCAAGCAACCAGATACGTGACTCCAGATGCGGCCGTGCGTCGACACGCTATAAAGCCCTTCAAATCCGGATATGTCTTTCCACACTTCTCCGGGATTCGCCGGTATAGCGGGCCTATCGAACTGGCTTTGACGGACGATGCCGCTCATGCCGCCTGCTCCTCGCAGTGGAACGAACCGCTGGAGCACGCCGCGTGGTATCGGCAATACGGAGAGCCGGGGGCGCGCTCATGAGCGCAGAAACCGAAATCAGCCTCCCTGGGATCGCCGTAGGGCCACTTGCATTCGTTGGGCTCCAGATCGAGCAGGGAGACCATGCGGGGCGGTGGGGCATCGTCCGGTATGGGGAGATCGCGCCATGCGGGGCGGTTGGGTTTCCGGACACGAAAATCAAGCGCCGTGGTCCCGTAATCGCGACGACCCTCTATATCCTGAAGATTTGCCAACCTTGCGCCGGGCTTGCCGACGCGCGGACGATATCCGCCAACATCCCCGCGCGGGATGATGTGGCCATTTGCCTTGGCAACGGTGTGGACATAGCTGTGGTTGGTGCGAACGTGTTTTGCTATCTCCGATGCCGTAGCCTTGGGATTGGCTTCGATGAAGGAAATGATGGCTTCGGCCTGCGCGCCCTTGCGTTTCTTGGTGGTGATGGTGCCAGGGCCGCTAGGGAGGGCGAATCCGACAAGCTTGTTGGCGTGGCGGTGGTACATGCCGATTATGCTGTTCCGGGATGCTCCGGGAATCTCCTGGGCAATCTTGCGCGCGCTCATGCCGTGTTCGTGCACCGCCTTGATCGCGTCGATCTTTCCGGGCGTGTCGAGGTCCTTCCAATGAAGGAAGACGTGGATGTTCATCCTCTACACCTCCTTTTCCGGTGTGCGGATGGGGGGGTGCGGCTTGCCCAGCTTGACGCGGAAATACGGATCGCCCTTTCGCGGGGTGTGCATTGTCAATCCGCGCTCCATGAGGAAGCGGCAGAGCTTGGCAAATTGGAAATCGTAGTGGGGTTGCCGTGTCATGCTCGCCACCAATTGTCATGGGTGACGGTCCAGGGTGAGTAGAGATAATGGTGGACCGGCGCGGGTGCGGGGTCCGCGAGGGGCAAACCCGCGCCGGTCTCATTCGCGACGACAGGACTGGCAACGCCGCGAATTGAAGAAAGGGCGTCAGGAGGCGTGGAGGGGTTCGCCTCCTGACGCAGGGTCGCCTCGGCTTGGGAGGAGTAGACGAGGCGATGGGGATTGGTGGGGAATGGGAGGATGGTCATGAGACGTCTCCCTCGTGGGGAGCGGTGGGAAATTGGATGACAACGCCGATGCAGGGAACGGGGAGGATGTAGAGCTTGCGCTTACCGCCATCCCAGAACGCGCCAATCCAAAGGTCGTACCAAGCGAAAATGGGTCTAATGGTCATGAGGACTGCTCCTCGACTGGAGACTTGGGGAGGGGTTGCCAGTGGGTGTACGGGGCTTCCGGATACTGATGCATGGCACGGGGCCAATGCTCGCTAAAGAGGTCTATATGCACGTGCGGGTCGGTCGCGTTCTTATTGTTCGCGCGCTTCTTGCCGGGGCTGTAGAACAGGCATTCCGTCCCATCCTTCGGCGCGGTTTCTATGCTGCGCCAGCCGTTTGCGTCGGGGATGCTCATGCATTCGCTCCTTCTTTAGGAGCGGGGCCGTTAACGGTTTCGAAACCAAGAGCCCGGAAGGCAACGGACGTGTAGGAGATGCCTCTTGCTACAACCGATATATCTGCGTGAAACTCTCCGTGAAGGGCACAAGAATAAGAACCCAAGGGGGCCTCATCTCCATGCGCGCCATCGAAATGCTTTCCGAGCCGGTCAATGTGCCGGATACCTATGTCTCCGGTCTCTCGCACGTCGAAGACATGGGGGACGGGATGTACAGGCTGACATTCTACGCCACGCGGGAATCCATCTACGGCGGCATGGAACACACCATCGAGGTCAGGCTTGTCGCCACCCTCCCGGCCATACTGGCGGGGATGAAGACCTGCATGACGGCGGTGGGCTACCGATGCTGTGGGGCGGAGGACCTGCGGGCGCTGTCTCATTAGGCTGCGGCCTCCCTTTTCGATGCCGCCAGCGCCGCCAAGTCATCAACGCTAATCAGGTGCCCATGGCGACGGGCGGCGGACACGATGTCGTTCCACCACTCGGCCGGGATGCTGTTGCGTTGCTTCCATTTGCGGGCGGCGGGGAGGCTCGCGCCTATCTCTTGCGCCATCGCATCCGGGGAGGGCCAAAGGCCGATTACATCTTGGAATGACGTGTACATGCATCCCTTATAGGACCAATTGTCCTTGGATGCAAGCGCATATCGTCCTTGGACACGATTTTTCGAATTGGGCAAACTGTCCTTAGCTGAATTTTCGAAGAACGAACCCGCTATGGCTCCGAGATCCAAACAGCCCTCGAGGGCGCCGCAAGCTGCCTATGATGTGAGGTTCATAGAGCGCACCAAGCTGGCGCGCGTGCGGTCCGGCCTTACTCAGGCCGAAATCGCCAAACTTCTCGACATGGAGCAGGATCGCTATAAGCAATACGAAACCCGCAGCAAATTACCCCATCAGTTTGTCGAGCGCTTTTGCCTGGCGTGCCGCATCTCAATCGGCTGGCTCGTGACGGGCAAAGAACGTCTTCCGGCCCTCAGTGATATAGATAACCTCTCTCAGAGCCCTATACCGAAAGAATAACCTTTTGTAATTGTGCCTTTTAAATTTATGTGACACCCATGTCACTTTCCCAAGGTGACACCCATGTCACTTTCAGAGCCACGGATAGAGCAGTTCATATCGATTGACGGCCTTCTGTCGGCCGCGCTGTCCGTCACGGCGAACGAATAGAAGCTCCTCTCCCTCTAGGGTGGCTACGGCCCTAATCACTGTTCGAGAAGAAACGCCCGTTTTCAGGGCAATCGTGCTCACCTGATACCAGGTGTCCCGCGTGTTCTCGTTGATCCGCCGCGCAATCCAGCACCCGATAAGGCGTATCGTCGGGTGCAGGTCGTCCCGCTCCAGCACGTAATCCACCCACTCATTTCTGTTCCGGTGAAAACCGGCTTCGCCGCTGTCCTTATTCATGCGGCAACACTTAGGACATTTCGTCCTTGACAGCAAGGACAAACGGTCCTACATTCACTCCCATACCCACCCACCCCACCCGGAAACGGGGAAGCACACGGTGAGAGACGGAAGGAACCCGAGATGAACGCACTGGCCCGCACCTTTTCCGACCTAGCCGAGGCATTGGCCTCGCAGAAGCAACGCTTCTTTGTCGTGAAGCAGCGTTTCGGCAATAGCGCCCTGTCCGGCAAGCCGACGCATACCGCCGATGTCTTCGACCGGGAGACCGGCAAGACGTGGCGATGCCACGGCCACCAGTTGCAGTTCGTGCTTTCGGGCGAGGAAGAGCCCGACGAGGACTGGCTGACGCTGATCGATGAGCCGGAGGACGTTCCCGACGGGTTCGACCGGGAGGCTTCCAGAGCCGATTTCCAGAACGACGAGCGCCTTGAGGGAGTTCGGTGATGAGCAGCGAGAAGTATACGCCGGGAGAATGGGAAGCCAAGGGCAGGTACGTCTTTTCGGGCAATAACTGCATCGGCATTTGCGACACGGACAACGACACCGAAACGCGGATGAAAGCAAATGCCCGCCTCATGGCTGCGGCTCCCGACATGCTGGATGCGCTGAAGGAAGCCGAAGATCATCTTTTGTGGGCAAAGGCCACACTCGATGATGCCGGTCGCCGGTCAGTCGGGGAAGCGATGGACAGGTGCGTTACTGAAATCCGCGCCGCCATCGCCAAGGCAGAAGGCCGAGGGGAAGAATCATGAGCGACTCCAAACGCTGGGACCGCATCATCGCGTCCGACTACCGGCATTCCGCCATGGAATACCGTGAGTTTGAAGACGAGGTAATCGCGCGGATGACGCCGGAAGAGGCATTCGCAGAGTTCTGCGAGTGGCACGGCCTAATCGGATGGGCTCGCACGCTGATGGCGGTCCACGATTCCGCGAGGGCACATTTGCCGATTGCCCCCCCCTCCAGTGAAGGAGTTCGGTGATGAGCGGATGCATGACGTGCTCTCTTGCCCGCTGGCGCACCACGAAGACGGGGAGGCTTCATCCGTCTGGTGATGGTCGGTGCACGTGGGAGATGCCCGAAACCCCACTCCCATCCGCTTGGTATTTTGTCGGCGGAATGAGCCGGCCATGTGGTGGGTATATCGACCGCCACCAGCCGTATCAGGATTGCCCGCAATATGTCGCCTCCCCCTCCAGTGAAGGATGAGATGATGAGCCGCAACCCCCTAGAGGTCGATGAAGCCGCGAACATCGCCGTGAGCAAGATGCTGCGCCAGATGTATCACATTCCGACGCTCCGCATTCTGGAACTGATAGACGCCGGCTTAAGCCTTGAAGAGGCAGAACGGGCATGCGCTCCCGAGCCCACACCCATCCCCGGTGCCATCCTTACACCCGAGGCAGAGCGCGCCGGCATAAATCTACAGCGCAAGCGTATCCGCGAAATGCTCGGAGAGAAATCATGAGCGAAGCACAGCAAGCCATGAACGGCAAGCACATCAGGTGTGCCAGATGCGATGGGGCCGGATATCTCACGGTTTGGTCGTTTGGCGTCAAGGAGCCGGATGAGTGCCCTGATTGCGGCGGTTCCGGCAAGAGCTGGCGATACGATAGCGGCGCTATCGCCCGCTACTACAGCGGCCCTCTGATTGGGAGGGATGCGTCATGATCCCGACCGACACGCTGGAGCGCCCAGAGGCGCCCACGAAACGCCCGCCAGGTTTAGACGAGTACGAGGCACGCTGCGCAATCCGCAACCTGATTGAACTGTACGGGGCAGAGAGGGCGGCGTGGATGCTGTCTTGGATGTTGGAAGACGAGCGAGAGAGGGCGAAGCGATGACCAAGAATATTGACCCCAGGTTGATCGAAATCCTCACCGAATATGGGGAGAGCCCGAATGACGCGTTGTGGGATTGCCACGGCACATGGGTAGCATATCACAAGGCAATCGAGCGTATCGCAGCTAAGGCCGGCGTCGTCTTCGACATGCCGCAGATCATCGAGGCGAACAGCGCCGGCAAGACAGTTGCTATCGCCGTCTCTGGAAAGATGGGCGACCGCCAAGAGTGGTCATTCGGGGAAGCGGCTCCGAGCAACAACAAGAATGCGTACCCCTACGCAATGGCGGAGAAGAGGGCCAAGGACCGCGTTGTTCTGAAGCTCGTCGGTCTGCACGGCCTCGTCTATTCCGAGGAAGAGAGTGACGACTTCAAGCCCGGAGGCGCTCCCCAAGAGCCCCCCCACAAGTCATCCGCCGCTCTTAAGCGCGAAGGTGCATGGCCTGCCGTCATGGAGCAATTCCACGCCGATATCCAGGACGTGAAAACCCTCATGGCCCTTGAGGCGATGAAAGCATCCTACCGCGC
The DNA here is from genome assembly GCF_009812055.1 of Chelativorans xinjiangensis. GTDB lineage: Bacteria > Pseudomonadota > Alphaproteobacteria > Rhizobiales > Rhizobiaceae > Chelativorans > Chelativorans xinjiangense. The sequence continues at coordinate 196,670 of NZ_WQNH01000002.1, forward strand.
ACAGGCGAAGAAGGACGGGTGGACGACGGCGTGGCTGTCTTCTTTGGCCAATGAATTCGATACCTTCGAAGAAAAGCTAATCGAACAAATGGAAAAAGAGGACGCATAGCTATGGCATTCGATGCCAAAAAGCTCGACTCTCTGCGAGAGAGACTGCGGAGAAAATCCAAGGTCTTGTCGTCCGGGTGCATCGAATGGACCGGATATCGTGGGCCTACGGGCTACGGCGCTGTCGGTTTTGGCGGAAAGGTTCTGCGCGCCCATAGGGCCGCGTTCATTCTTGCGAATGGCAGTATCCCTGCGGGGATAAGCGTCTGCCACACGTGTGACAACCGATCTTGCATCAATCCAGACCATCTATTCCTTGGCACCCACTCCGAGAACATGGCGGATATGGCCCGAAAGGGCAGGGCGAATTGCGTAGATGCGGTCGCCGCGTCTGTGAAGGCCGGAAGACGGCGCGGATCGTCACACCATGCTACGCGCGTCAATCGCGAAACGGTCATGGCTATGCGGGCAGATCGGCACGCCGGGATGACCTATTCGGAAATTGTGAGGAAGTACGGGGTTCCTCTGGGAACCGTTACGGACATTTGCCTTGGAACAACTTGGTCACACGTTCCGGGCGCGGTGGAAAAGAAGTGGACCAGAAGGAAAGCACTATGAGCTACGAACGGAAAGATATGACGTTTTCGCTGTTCCCCAACAAAGACAGGAAAACAGACAAACACCCCGACATGTCGGGAACCGCCCTAGTCGATGGCGTCCAGTATTTTGCTGACGCATGGACGAACGTGGACCGAAACGGAAACAAATATATCTCCGGGAAGCTCAAGCCCAAAGAACAGCGCGCCGCTGAAATCCGCCGCTCCTACGGCGAGCAGCAGAGCGGATACGACCCCGACCCCGACGACGCAGACGATCTGCCATTCTGACGGAGGCTAGAGAGACATGCGCTTCACCATTCGAGACGAGACGGTTCACGCGGCGTTCGACATGCTGGAAAGCCATGCGCAGCCAGCAGCCGCTGCAAGGGCCATGCGTGAGCGCCGGGAAGACGAGCGCCGGGCCGCGAAGGCCCGCGCCTTCCTAGAAGCCGCCGGCAGCGTTGCCGAGCGGGAATCCAAGGCGGTCCTGTCGGAAGAATACCAACTTGCCTGCGAGCGCTTCTATGCCGCCGTCGAGACCGACGAGGAATATCGCAATCAGCGGTCAAAATGCGAGGCCGTGATAGAGGCATGGCGCACGGTGCAGAGCAACTACCGCGCTATGGGCAAGGTGGCAGCATGACAAAGTTCTTGCATATTAAGCAACATCTGCGTCGCTCTCCCCGCGACCCCTACGCCGATATCCGCGAAGCAAAGACACGTCAGCTACGCGAAGAGGTTGATGCCCATCTCACGCGGGTATGCGTCTTTGCGCTGGAGGAGGTGTTTAGCGAGGGTGAACTGACCGTGCTGCGGGAGACGTGGTGATGCTACCCATGATGCCCCCTCCAATGCCAGAGCCGCCCCGGTGTATGTTCGACAGCGATGCCGAATATGAGAAGGCCATGAAGCGGTACAGGGCCGAGAGGCGCGCGCGCGACGAAAGGATGAAGAACCAGGATGCGATGCTTATCCTGATGGCCATCATCTATATCGGGTCCGCAATCGGTATGTTTTCCCTCACCCTCCACATGCTTTTGGGCATCAAGGGCATTCTGTACGGCCTTAGCGTCGTGGGTCTCTTGTGGGTTGCCTATGTGCAGATACGGAAGCGGCTCTGATGGCACGCAGGGAGTTCACCAAGGCAACACGCCGTGCCGCCCTAGAGCGCTCACAGGGCCGCTGTGAGGCGATTGGCGCGTGGTATGGCCTAGAACCCGGGAAGCGCTGCAACGCGCCCCTGTCGGCCGGCGTGGAGTTCGACCATATAGACCTCGACGCCAACTCGAAGGACAACAGCCTGTCGAATTGCGCGGCGACATGCATTCCCTGCCACAGGCACAAATCCGCCAAGCATGACACGCCGAAAGCCGCGAAGACGCTTCGGCAGCAGGACAAGGCGCGTGGCGTTTCCAAGCCTGCTGGCAATCTCAAGAGCCGACCATCTTTCCCCAAGCCATCGAAACCAGAGCGACAGGGCAAACAGCCGTTGCCGCCACGCAAACTATTTGAGGCCATATCATGACCACCGATAAACCAATGGACGTTGAGGCGCTGTGCAAGCGTCTAGAGGCAACTGGCGGCTACGGCCAAAGCGGCCCTCTGAAGCGCGAAGCTGCCATTGCCCTGCGCTCGTTATCCGCCGACCTTGAGAAAGCCCGCGAATTTGGGGGATGGATGAAGAAGCGCGAGCGGGACATCACTGCTGGAACGACAGAAACGATTGAGGCTCTTTTCGCAGAGCGCGATGTGCTGAAGGCCCGCTCTGACCAATTGCAAACCCTCATCCTCAAAGCCGACGATGAACGCGGTCTTGGCCCGGTTCTCATGGAGGCGGTTGATAAGATCGCAGCCGCCGAAGCCGAATGCGTCCGCCTCACCGCCAGACTAGAGGCTGCGGAGAGGGTTGTCGCACCATTGGCAGAAGCGGCAGACAGTTATGATCCACCCGAAGATGGTGACGACGATTGGGTGGCGTGGGCGCACGACTTCACGCAGGGCCATCTTCGCGCCGCACGCGAATGGATGAAGGAGGCAAAGCGCCATGACGATTGACACAGACGCGCTCGCGCAAGAAATCAGACGCGTTGACGGCAGCAATTCGCTTGGTGCCGGTGCTCTGGCAGAAGCATTGATGCCCTTCCTCTCCGCAGCCCTCGCCCATGCCCCGAAGGGTGATGTGGTGGGGGTGAGGGCGTTGGAGTGGATATTCCATCAAGGCGCTCAGGGTATTTCCTACGATGCATGGATAGCTAAAAGCCCTTTCGGTGAAGTTGCTGTAGTCCGTTACGGTGACGCTTCTTACGGGTGGTCATGGCCGTTCAATAAAGGCAACAAGCCGACAGAAGAAGCAGCCAAAGCCGACGCCAAAGCCGATTTCGAGGCGCGCATCCTTTCCGCCCTCGTTCAGAGCGAGGGTCATTCCTCCCCAGCCCCGGCGCAGGAAGCGGGGGCGGTCTGCATGGACTGTGGGCTCCCCTACGGTGACGCCAAGTTCCCGGACCTTGTTGTCCCGCATGACATATGGCGGCAGATCGCGCCGGATGATGGCCTGCTCTGCCCCAACTGCCTATGCGGTCGCGCGGCAAAACTAGGCATTGAATGCACGGCAACGTTTCGCTCTGGGCCGTTTGCCGCGTGGCGCGACAAGCCGGCGCAGGAAGCGGGGGCGGATCCGGAGTGGGGTGATCTAGTCCAGCGTCTCGAAACCATCGTTGCCGATCTCGGCGGCGAGCGGGAAATCCCGCGCCAGCATGACGACTATCCCATTGAATGGACCTTGGGAGACTGCCGGAAACTTCTCGCCCTCATCCGCTCTGCCGCTCCCCTTATGGTGCCGGAGGGTAATGCGGTGGCGTGGCGCGATGAATCCATGGCGCTACACTGGATCGACCGCTATGCGTCCGGGATCGATGCCGAGCCCCAAATGGACCGCATTCTCTCGTGTGTCACCCCCTCCACAGAACCGGAGGGCGACCATGGCTGACCTGCGCGACCTCATATCTCGTATCGCAGCGCGGGATACGATATCAGATATTGTGCACGCACAGCGTCATACGAGCCGCATCTACGGCTCGGACGACATAGCAGACAACATACTCGAAGCCCTAGCAGCCGCAGGCTACCGCCTTGTTGCTCCCGGCGATCCTGATCCAGTGAAGATTGCGGGGACGGCCCTTCGCAGGATTGCAATGGACCATCTGAGCGCCGCCGAACAGTCCGATGTGGCTCACAAGGCGCTCTGCGAGATGGGCCGCGCCCTGAAGCAGGAAGGGGGCGGGGAATGAGGCTGACGGAAGCGCAGAGGCTTGCGTGGGGCGCGGCAGAAAACGCCGCTAGGAAGGATGACATAGCGGCGGTCAAGGGAGGGTTGATTCCACTTGAGGAGGCTCAGAAGAGAGCCCGGTACCGGTCCCGCAAGTCCGGCATGACGCCATCGCAGGCGCACCGGGCATTGATTGACGCCCAAATTGCCGGGCGCCGCTCCCTCTCTGAACAAGGGGAGGAGAGATAGGTGACGAGACGCGCAGCTCGCATCACCCAAGACGAGGTATGCCGCATGGTCAAGGCCGTGCGGAGTTGCGGGCTTATCGTCGGTCAAGTCATTTTCAACGGCGATGAGCTGCGGGTTGTGATTAGCGGGGATATCGGGGATGGCCCAGCCCCGCGTATTGACGAGATCGCGAACGATGACGGGCTAATTCGGGAGCCGCAACCGTGAACGCCCCGATGAAGCTCAGGCTCCAGCACGTCACCGCCTATCCCAATAGGGATGGCTCTTTCCGTTACTATTTCCGGCGCCGGGGCCAGCCCATGGCGCGCCTGCCCGACGATCCTCTTTCGCCCGAGTTCATGGAGGCGTATCAGCGCAACCTCGATTGGGTTGCTCCAGCCGTCCATGCCGCCGAGGGTACATTCGCATGGCTCTGCGACCAGTACATGGACAGCGCCGAATTCAAGGGGAAGGCAAAGACCACCAGGGAGGCGCGCCGCCGCGTCATACTGTCGATGACGAAGGAGCGGATAAACCCTCGTTATCCTGAGACGTTTGCCATTGAACGCGCCCACAAGATCGGGCCCCGTCATATCTCTGCCTTGCGCGACCGGAAAGCCGAGAGCCCGAATGCAGCCAACGAGCGGCTGAAAATCCTGTCTCAAGTTTTCAAGCTGGCCATCGCCAGGGGGTGGCGTGCGGACAACCCTGTAAAGGTCGTGGAGCGTCTCTCTGTTCCCCGTGGTGGCCACGATACAGCAACGGACGACGACATCACCGCATACCTCGCAAGGCACACCAGCGGGCCGGCATGGCTCGCCATGACGATCCTGAGGCACACAGGGGTTCGTGTATCGGATCTCCGCATTCTCGGCCGTCAGCATATTCGCCAAGGTCACCTCGTATTCGAGACGGTTAAGACCGGCGTTCGGTGCGAACTGTCGATCCATCCCGAGCTTATGGCGGCGCTGCCGCGCGATCAGATGACGTTCCTGACTAACGAGTGGGGCAGACCGTTCGCCAGCGACAAGGCTCTTTCGCAGCGTGTAGCGAAGTGGTTTCGGCAGGCGGGCGTGGAGAAGATGACGGCGCACAGTGTTAGAAAATGGCGTGCGACGAAGATAGCCGAGAATGGCGCATCAGAAATGCAGCTTATGGCGCTATTCGGCTGGAGAGACGCGAAAGAGGCGCGGCCTTATGTGCAGGCGGCGAATCGGCGCAAGATGGCCGATGAGGCGTCAGAGAAATTTGGTAATGTGTAGCGTTTAAACGACACTACACACGTATTCGTGTAGCGCGAAAGGTCATGACACTGAAAACGCAGCGGAAAATTTGGGAGGTGGAGGCCTCGCCCGGAATCGAACCGGGGTGCAAGGATTTGCAGTCCTCTGCGTAACCACTCCGCCACGAGGCCATGCCGCTCATGAGCAGCGAGGAGGTTCAATAGGTGGCGCCGAAATTCGCGTCAAGCCGACATATGTCATTACTGACGGTTTCCTGCGCATCTTCCGCGAGCGCCTTCCCCCGCGCTCCATGTAGTATCGGGACGGCAGAATGGGAACACGCCAGGCGATCGTCGTTGACGGTGACCGCATCCGGCCGCGGCGCCCGTCAGTCCCGCCTTCCCTTTCGCCGGTGCCACCAGACCTCGAGGCGCCGCCGCCACCGTCTGATAGCGGCCAAGTCGTAGGAAAGGATAAGCAGGCCCACGGGGATCATCCAGAAGCCGAGAACCGGCAGAAAGCCGAAAATGCCGAGCAGGACCAGCACGCCGCCGCTCAAGAGCCGTGCCGGACGGGAATGCGGAATAGGCAGGCGCCGCCCGGCTATGGAGACGTACGGCCGCTTCTTCCTGCCCGGATCATCGTCCGTGTCTTCCGGCGAGGTGTTGTGCTGTTGCATTGGCTTCCGCTGTCCATTCCATTCAGCCTCCTCCGGCCCGGTTTCCCTCTTGCCGTACGTCGGGCGTCCCCCCATATGTGGCCATGCCGCGGCGAATGCGAGGCCGCCCTCGAAAATAGTGGAAAAAAGTCGCCGATGGCGCTTTGCAAAAGTGAAAGCTCTTTGCTATAGCCACGCGCCAGAGCACAGGCATTCCCCGGTAGCTCAGCGGTAGAGCAACCGGCTGTTAACCGGTTGGTCGCTGGTTCGAATCCGGCCCGGGGAGCCATTTCTTTCTTTACCGACGGTTGAAATACCGGAATTGCGCGGTTTTTTCTGCGTTGTCGTGCCGTCTCGGGCGTTTCAACGCCCTTTCCGGCCGCCTTTGCCCGATTTGGAAACGAAGTCCGCGGCCAGCCGCATCTCCCTTAGCGGGCGCACCTTGGTGATGCACTCGGCATAGATGGGGTGCGCCTTGTAGGCGGCGAGCGCGGCCTCGTCGCGGAACTCGCCATAGACCACCACGTCGACCTCCCCGCCAAGCTGATCGACCTTGCGGTTGATGCCTATCTCGAAGAAATCCGAATGCGGGATCTGCCCCAGGATGCTCAGTTCCTCGGCGATGCGCTCGACGTCCTCGCGCTTTCGGGCGCTGAAAAAAACGATGTGGCGAATCACGGGCGGCCTCCGGCTTTGTCACCCGCAGAACTCGTGCGACCGAGGGCAGGTTGTCAATGCGCCGCGCTGCCGCGCCCTAAGTGGCCTGACCCAAACAGATGGTCCCCATCTGTTTGGAAAAGTCAGCCCACAAGCTATTAATCCGGTGGGGCGATTTGTCCTGACAGATGGGGACCATCTGTCAGGATCGCACCACTGGCGTTCAGGTTCACAGCTTCCGCCAGCCACTCACCCGACCACTCACCCAGCTACTCATAGGGCGATGCGGTAGAGCGCAAAGCCCTCCTGCCCCTCACCCGCCGGCTCGATTGAAACCCCTTCCACGTCCGCCGCGAACGCGGCACCCTTCGGCCCGGTTTCGAACAGAACCGACGTGTTCTCCAGCGGCGCAAAACGCCAGTTGGCGTCGGCCGACGGGTTGATGGTGCCTTCTTCGATGATGTAGCGCACGATCACGTCGCGGTTGGTGTCGGGCGCCTCGAAGATCAGCTTGTCCGGCCCGATGGCGGGAAAGTTGCCGCCGCCGCCGGCGCGGTAATTATTGGAGGCGACGACGAATTTCTGTTCCGGGTCAATGGGTTCACCATCGAACATCAAGTCCGTTATACGGTGAGCGTCGGGATCGATCAGCTCCCCGTCCGACGAATAGCGCGACGGCTGGCTAAGATCGATCGCATAGGTGACACCGTCGATCACATCGAAATTGTAGGAAGGAAAGGCTGTGTTCAACAGCGGCTGGTCCGCCTTGCCTGGCTCTATCGTGTTGAAGATGCCGGCCGACCGCTCCAGCCATTCCTTCACATCCGCCCCGGTGACGAGCACCGCCTGTACGGTGTTGGGATAAAGGTAGAGGTCGGCCACGTGCTTGATGGCCACGTCGCCCGCCGGGACGTCCGTATAGTAGTCGGGACCGCCGCGCCCGCCCGCCTTGAAGGGGGCGGCCGCCGAAAGCACGGGAATATCCTTGTAGTCCGTGTCCTTCAGCATGTCCTTGATATACCAGACCTGCGCCTTCGAGACGATCTGCACCGACGGGTCGTCGGCAACGAGCGCGAAATAGGAATGCAGCGGCGCGGAAGTCTTGCCGACGGGCGTGCGCACGTAGGTGAGCGTTGCCTGGTGGTCTTCGCGCACCGCCTCTTCCACGTCTGCCTTGCTCTCCACCGTCGGCTTGACCGCCCGCTCGACGCGATCGAAGATGGGCCGCGCTTCGCTGGTGGAGCCGACGACCCGCCAGGCGTTGCCGTCGCGCTCGAGCATCAGGTCGATAAGCCCAAGATGCGAGCCCCAGAAGCCGCCCATCACGCCCGGCTTGCCGCCGATCAGGCCCTTGGCATTGTCCACCCCTTCCACGCCGTCGAACTTCGATCCCGGAAAATCGAGATGGCTATGACCGGTCACAACCGCGTCGATGCCATCGACGCCGGCCACCAGCAGGGAGGCATTCTCCAGGTTCTCCTCGTATTGCGCCGGGCCGACGCCGGAGTGCGAAAGCGCGATGACGATGTCCGCACCCTCCTCCTTCATCTGCGGCACCCAGGCCTCCGCGGACTTGACGATGTCGCGCGTCATCGCCTTGCCCGCCAGGTGTCTCGAATCCCAGGTCATGATCTGCGGCGGCACGAAGCCGATGAGGCCGACGCGGATGGGATGCTCCTCCCCCGCTCCGTCCGTAAGCTTCTTGTCGAGGATGATGTAGGGTTTGAGGAAAAGCGCATCGTCGCGCGCGTTGGTGGCAAGCCCGCCCTTGGTCAGGTTGGCGCAGACGAACGGGAAATTGGCGCCGGCCAGCACCTTGAACATGAAGTCGAGGCCGTAGTTGAATTCGTGGTTGCCGAGGGTGGAGCAGTCGTAGCCGAGCGTGTTCATGGCCTTGATGATCGGGTGAACGTCGCCCTCCTTCATGCCGCGCTCGTAGGCAACGTAGTCGCCCATCGGGTTGCCCTGGAGAAAATCGCCGTTGTCGATCAGCATCGCATTGGTCGCCTCGGCGCGAATCTGGTCCATGATCGTCGCCGTGCGGGCCAGCCCCATCGTGTCGTTGGGCTTGTCGGCGTAATAGTCATAGGGGAAGACGTGCACGTGCAGGTCCGTCGTCTCCATGATGCGCAGATGCGCCTGATTGGCGGCCGCCCGCGCGGAGAAGGGGTGGAGAGCAATCAACGCGCCGGTCGCGCCGGCTCCGGCAAGGAAGGAACGGCGGGAAATGGGATAGTGCGTCGCGGACATGAATTCCCTCTCTGGCAGGCCTTGATAACAAGGAAGAACTGTTGCGCCTAATGCCCGTCCAGTCCAGCAAATTCGAATGACGGCAGCGTGACGAAATGGGCCCCTTCCGCCACAGTTGTCGGGCCGTGGCGGTGACCTTAGTATTCCACGGTCAAGGGGCGCAAAAGGCAAGGGGTTGGTTATGGAACAGCCAGTTGAGGCTCCCGATCTGGGCGGACTTGCGAATTCGCTCCTCGGCCTGCTGCGGCAAGGTTTCGACCAGGTAACCGAACCCTGGTTCGCCTATCAGCTTGTCATCATCCTGATCCTCTTCGCCAGCGCCAAGTTCCTGTCGCGCGGGGTCGTGCCGAGGCTGGAGGACCGGGCACGCCAGATCCACGGCCACCGGGGCTTCATGCGCATCGCGGTGGCGCTTATCCACCAGGCGGACTGGATCATCTTCGCAGCGCTCCTCTTCCTGGCACTGTCGGTCATGCGCGCCGTCACCTGGCCGAGCCGCAGTTGGCTGATCGCGGTGGTGCTGTCGCTCTCTTCGGCCTGGATCGCTGCCTCCGTTCTGTCGCGCGTCATCCGCAACAGGCTCGCCGCGCGCATTGTCGCTTGGTTGGTGTGGGTCTATGCCGCGCTGGTGATCCTCGGTCTCGACCAGCCGATCGCGGCCCTTCTCGATTCGCTTGCCCTCCCCCTGGGCGACTTCAGGCTGTCGGCACTGGTCGTCCTGAAATCGCTGCTGGTGCTGGCGGCTGCACTGTGGATTTCAGTGCTTGCCGGCAATTTTCTCGACGAAAGGGTGCAGCAGACGACGGACCTTACGCCGTCGATCCGCGTGCTGGTCGGCAAGGTCGCCAAGATCGGCGTGATCCTGATTGCCGGTGCCGTCGCCCTTTCCACCGTCGGCATCGACCTTACCGCCCTCACCGTCTTTTCCGGCGCCATCGGTCTCGGGCTCGGCTTCGGCCTGCAGAAGGTGGTCTCCAATTTCATCTCCGGCATCATCATCCTGCTCGACAAGTCGATCAAGCCGGGCGACACGATATCGCTCGGCGAGACTTTCGGCTGGATCCGCGAATTGCGCGCGCGTTTCGTCTCCGTGATAACGCGCGACGGGCGCGAGTACCTCATTCCCAACGAGGATTTCATCACCGAGCGGGTGATCAACTGGTCGTTCTCGGACGAGCTGGTTCGTCTCGACGTGGAATTCGGCGTCTCCTATGACGCCGACCCGCACAAGGTCATCGAACTGGTGATCGAGGCCGCAGCGGGTGTCGGCCGTGTCGAGGCAAGCCGCCGCCCGGTCTGCTGGCTCACCGGCTTCGGCGATTCGTCCCTCGATTTCGTGCTGCGCTTCTGGATCCGCGATCCGCAGCAGGGACTGACCAATATCCGCGGCAAGGTGCTCCTGGCTCTCTGGGACGCCTTTAAGGAAAACGGCATCCAGATCCCCTACCCGCACCGCGAAATCATCATGAAACAGCCGCAGAAGCTGCCGGACGGGATGGCCGGACTGCCGGCCGACTGACAGCAGGGTTCAAGCATCAAGCCATTTCCGGCCGGATGCCGATTGCCGTGCGGTCGATCACCTCGCGCAGCGCGAAGGAGGAATTGATCTTGATGACGTGCGGCATGCCCGTCAGCCATTCCTTGTGGATGCGTTCGTAGTCCTCCAGATCGCGTGCGGCGATCCTCAGGATATAATCGTATTCCCCCGACATCAGATGGCAGGACAGGATGTTGGGGCAACGCTTCACCGCCGCCTCGAACTCGGTCAGCGTCTTCTCGAACTGGCCGGTGAGCGAGATGTGCACGATCACCGTCATTCGATGTCCTAATGCGGCGTTGGAAAGCTGGGCGTGATAGCCTCGTATGACGCCCGTCTTCTCCAGGGTATCGAGCCGGCGCGAGCAGGCCGATTGCGAAAGCCCCACCTTTTCCGCAAGCGCTGCATTGGAAATGCGCCCGTCCTGCTGAAGCGTGTCGAGAATGGCAATATCAATCCTGTCGAGCGGCATCCTTCGTATTTTCTCCATCGATACCTATATTTTACGCAAGAAATAACGAAAGCGGACCGACAAGGCAAACCACTTCGCAAGGACGTGCGGGGCCGGTTGCGCTACTTTTGCGTATCGAACCCCCCACATGCTGGAGATCGCCTGAAATGCGCGTCGGATGCCCCAAGGAAATCAAGAACCACGAGTACCGCGTGGGCCTCACCCCCGGCTCGGTGCGCGAATACGTGGCGCACGGCCACGAGGTGCTGGTGGAGACGGGCGCGGGCGCCGGCATCGGCGCCGACGACAATGCCTACCGTGCAGCCGGCGCCGCGATAGCCAAGACTGCCGACGAGGTTTTTGCCAGGGCGGACATGATCGTTAAGGTCAAGGAGCCGCAGGCCTCCGAATGGGTACAGCTGCGCGAGGACCAGATCCTCTACACCTATCTGCATCTCGCCCCGGACCCGGAGCAGACCAAGGGGCTGGTCGCATCGGGCGTGAGCGCGATCGCCTACGAGACGGTGACGGACGAGCGCGGCGGCTTGCCGCTGCTGGCACCGATGTCCGAGGTCGCCGGGCGGCTCGCCATCCAGGCCGGCGCCACCGCGCTTCAGAAGGCGAATGGCGGGCGCGGCGTTCTCCTGGGCGGCGTGCCGGGCGTTCTGCCGGGCAAGGTCGCCGTCATCGGCGGCGGCGTCGTCGGCCTCAACGCCGCCAAGATGGCGGTGGGACTGGGAGCCGACGTCACCATCATCGACCGCTCCATCCCGCGCCTGCGCCAGCTCGACGACATCTTTGCCGGGCGCGTGCATACGCGCTATTCCACCGTCGAGGCGCTGGAAGAGGAATGCTTCTCCTCCGACGTGATCGTCGGCGCCGTGCTCATTCCGGGTGCTGCCGCACCCAAGCTCGTCACCCGCGAGATGCTGTCGGGCATGAAACCGGGCGCCGTGCTCGTCGACGTCGCCATCGACCAGGGCGGCTGCTTCGAGACCTCGCATCCGACCACCCATTCGGCCCCTACCTACGCGGTGGACGGCATCATCCACTACTGTGTTGCCAATATGCCGGGAGCAGTCCCCGTCACCTCGGCCCACGCCCTCAACAACGCCACGCTCCATTACGGCCTGCAGCTCGCCGACAGGGGCCTGAAAGCGCTTGCCGACGACCCCAACCTGCGCAACGGCCTCAACGTCCACAAGGGCCGCATCACCAATCGCGCGGTGGCCGAGGCGCTGGGTTACGAGATGGCCGAGCCGAAGGCCGCGCTGGCCGCCTGAGACTGCCGCCTTTCCTCCCGAAAAACCTGCCCGCCACCCGTGGCGGGCATTTTCATGCGCGTTCGATGCGGCACTGGTAGCAATTGTTTTTCGCCGAACGCAGGTGAAGGTAAGCGACCTCCGGCCGCTGCAGGAGCTCATGCGACCGCGTGCAGACGTGTTGCTTCGGCGTCACAGCACCGGTGCCGTAGACGATGCGGTCGTCGGCGCCATACCCGCGGAGCAGGAATTCCGTGGAGACGCGAAGCATTTCCGGCATCACGTCGCTCTCTTCCGCCCGCGGGCATTCATCCGCACACAGGAAGATCGGTCCCGTCTCCGCGTAGGGCTGGAGGTCGGGGAATGGCCGGTAGGCGAGCACGAGATAGGGCCGCCCTGCCGGCACATGGCGCAGGCAGTGGCGGCAGGGAACGCCGTCGCCGTCCGAGATGCGGCGCTCCGGCGGCTTGCCGTAGGCGTCGATGCCGCCACCTTGAAAAGCGCGCGCCTCCAACGTCGGCATGGCGATGAATCGTATGAGGCCCATGGTTCTTCTCCTGCTTTCGAAGTAGGAAAAGATATCGATCACCGGCGGCCCGACCACCCGATTCATGAGCGATCAGCGCAAAAGCACCGCCGCCCGCGCCTCGGGCGTGAGCACGGTGACGATCTCCTCCCTTCGCCATACGGGGCTGAAGCCCATCTTCTGGTAGAGCCCGAGTGCGGCCGGATGGTCGAGCGTGCAGGTCTCCACCGAGACCAGCCGCGGCCCGTGCGACCAGGCGGTGCGGATGGCGGCACCCAGGAACCAGCGGCCGAGCCCGGTGCCGACGGCATGCGCCATCAGGCCGAAATGCACCAGCCGGCATTCATCGCCCTTTAGAAGCCGCAATTCGAAGAAGCCCGCGGTGCATCCCTCCATGTTGAGGACGTGGATGTCCGTCTGCGCGCTTTGAAGACGCTCGGCCAACGCCGCGTCGGAAAGGTTCAGCGCCGCCGTCCAGTGCCAGTCGCGGCCCACGCGGTCGTAGAGGTAGCGGTAGAAGTGAAGCGGCATGTCGTGGCAGCGCAGGAGCGCAAGCTGCCGCCCCGAGGGTATGGCCGGATAGGTGCGCGGCGGCGCCGCCATCTCCAGATGGATGACGGTGGCGCGCAGCATGTGGCCGCCGCGCTGCTTGAGGACGGCGTTCATTCGGACCCCGCGACGACCGGCGTATCGTCGCGCCCGCCCCACTCGCTCCACGAGCCGTCGTAGAGGCGGTTGTCGCGGTGGCCGAGCGATTCGAGCGCAAAGGTGATGACGGCCGCCGTCACACCCGACCCGCAGGAGGTGACCACCGGCTTCTCAAGGTCGAGCCCCGCTTCTTCCAGTCTCTTGCGCAGGCGGTCGGGCGGCAGCAGGCTGCCGTCTTCCGAAAGCGACGTGGCCGGCACGTTGATCGCGCCCGGCATATGGCCGGAGCGCATGCCGGCGCGCGGCTCCGGCTCCGCGCCCGTAAAGCGCCCGGCAGGCCGCGCATCGGCGACCTGCGCGCTGCCTTCCTCGACGATCCGCCGCATGTCGGCGAGCCGGGCAACGCGGGTCCTGTCGAAATGCGGCAGGAAGGCGGTGGGCGCGATCTTCGTCGGCTCGCTCGTCACCGGGCGGCCTTCCGCGCGCCAGCGGTCGAACCCGCCATCGAGCACGAACACCTCCTCCACACCCATCACCCGGAACAGCCACCACACGCGCGGAGCGGAGAAAAGACCGGGACCGTCATAGACGACGATGGTATCGCGCTCGGAAACGCCCATGGAACTGGCGAAGCGCTCGAAGGTGAGCGGTTCCGGCAGGGCGTGCGGCAGGTCGGAGTCGGGATCGACCACCAGATCGTGATCGAAGAACACGGCGCGCGGGATGTGGGCCGCCTCGTATTCCGCGCGCGCGTCACGCCCTTGCGCGGGCAGATACCAGGAACCATCGAGGATCGACAGTCCCGGCTCGTGGAGGCGCTCTTCCAGCCAGTCGGCGGAAACGATGAAAGGGCTCTTCTGGCTCATGCGGTTCTATTCCGTTGCGGTTTCCGGTGGCTGCCGCCTCTACTGGCACAACATAGAAATCTCGCGCAAACGGCAAGAGCCTTCGCCACGCTCCGCCGGCTCCTCAGCCCGCCGGCAACGGCCCGAAGCGGATGCGGAAGCGGCGGTTCTCCCGCCCCTTCTTCTCGATCTTGCCGATGTGGATCTCGCCGATCTCGCCCGTGCGCCCCACATGCGTGCCGCCGCAGGGCTGGCTGTCGACCGAGGAGCCCTCGCCGATGCAGACGAGGCGGATGCGGCCGGTGCCGGCGGGCGGGCGCACGTTCTTCGATTTCACCAGCGACGGGTTGGCCGCAAGTTCCTCCTCGTCGATCAAGCGCGTGAAGACGGGATGGTCGGCGGCGACCAGCGCCATCAGCTCTTCCGTCACCCCTTCCTTGGTGAAGCCCGCGTCAGGCAGGTCGAAATCGAGGCGCGAATCCTCCTCCCCCACCGAGGCGCCAGTGATGGGAAACGGGCAAATGGCGCTCAGGAGATGGCAGGCGGTGTGCATGCGCATCAGCCGGTAGCGGCGGTCCCAATCGATCTCGAGCTTCAGCGTCTCGCCCACCTCGGGCAGCGGCTCGCCCGCCGCCGGCACATGGACGATCTCGTCCTTGGTGAGCCCGGTCACGGTGGCCGCGACGGCGATCCTCGAGCCATCGGAGCGCAAAAAGCGGCCCGTATCGCCCGGCTGGCCGCCGGAGGTGGCGTAGAAAACCGTGCGGTCGAGGATAACGCCGCCGCGGTCGTTTATGCCGAGAACGGCGGCCTCCGTCGAGGTGAGATAGGGCTTGTCGCGAAAAAGCGCTTCGGTGCGCGTCATCTGCTCCACGGCATCCTCCAATGAAACGTTCCGGCGAAACCGTAATCCGGCGATAGTCATATTGGAACCGGCAGGCTTTCGATTTCCGTTCAAGCTGTGGCAGAATGCCGGCGCGCCGCCGGAAGCTGCGGCGCCGCCAATGGAGGGGAATTTCCCATGCGGCGGGTTGGGATTTTGCGAGCGGGACCGTTGTTCGGCCTGTGTCTGGCGGCCTTCATGCTCCTGGCGGGCAGCTGCGCGATCGAGCCGGACGCTCCGGGGCCGTTCTACCAGGTGGAGAAATCGGAGTTGGCGGGCGCGCCCGGCGACATCATCCGCTCGGAAGCGTTTGCCGGCGCGCCCACGGGTGCGCGCGCCTGGCGCGTTCTCTACCGCACCACCGGGCTTGAAGGCGAGCCGATCGCCGTTTCCGGCGTGATCGTTGCGCCCGAGGAGCCGAGCGACGCGCCACGGAAGGTGGTCGCCTGGGCACATGGAACGACCGGTATCGTCAGCCGGTGCGCGCCGTCGCTGCGCAGGGGTTTCTTCGGCTCGGTTCCGGGGCTGAAGGCGTTTCTGGACCGCGGCTATGTGGTCGTCGCCACGGACTATCCCGGCCTCGGGACGCCCGCCCCGCATCCCTATCTGGTGGGCACGAGCGAGGGGCGAGCGGTGCTGGACTCGGTCCGTGCCGCGATGCGGCTGGCCGAGATCCGGGCATCGAACGAGTTTGCCGTCTGGGGCCACTCGCAGGGCGGCCATGCGGCCCTGTTCACGGGGCAGTTGGCGGCCTCCTATGCGCCGGATCTGAAGCTCGCCGGCATCGCCGCGGCGGCTCCGGCCTCCGACCTGACAAAGCTTCTGCGCGACGACATCGACAGCGGGCCCGGCAGGGTTCTGACCGCCTATGCACTCTGGTCGTGGAACCGGGTCTACGGCGCCCCGCTCGACAATCTGCTCGATCCTTACACCAACGCCGCCGTCGACCGCATCGCCGATGACTGCCTCGAAGGCCTGTTCCAGGCGCTTTTGCTGCGCAGGCACGAAAAGGCGATCGAAAAGGACTTCATCCACGGCGACTTGAGCGAGGTCGAGCCCTGGAGATCGCTTCTCGTGAAAAATTCCACCGACAGCGCGGCCGCAGGCGCGCCGCTCTTCATCGCCCAGGGTTCGGCCGATATGGTCGTCCGGCCCGCGGTCACCATCTCCTACGCGCAGGGCGCCTGCCGCACCGGCACGCCCGTCAGTTTCGACTGGATCGAAGGCGGGGACCACCTCGCGGCGGCCAAGAAGGGCGCCGACAAGGCGGCCGGCTGGATCGCCGCGCGCTTTGCGGGCGAGGCCGCGCCCAACGACTGCGGCAAGCTGCCGACGGCGGCCGCGCCTGGGTAGGGTCGCCGGGAGTTCGGTGGGTGCCATGGGAGATTGCCTTTCTCGCTCTTCGACCCTTCGACAGCCTCACCCTTCGGCAAGCTCAGGGCGAGGGTAGGCGCGCGCCATCGCCGCCACGCCCGCCTTCGCGTCTGGCCTCTTGGGTAAGTTGGGAAGCGGGGCGCGTTGTCCGAGCCACTCAATTTTTTTTTTTAGGCGCGTCCAACGCGCCCCGCCGGAGTCTGTCCCGACAGTCGGCCGATCACTCGGCCTCCCCGCCCTTCCCGGCTGCACCCAATTGGGAGCTTTGCCGGGCCGGACGAGAAGCCCTGGCGGCTTCTCCGCAATGCCGGCAACGCTGTCACCCAGCGCTCCCGGCACCGCCGGCTGTCGCGGGCCCTCAGGCCTCCGGGTACCGAGCCCGAAGGGAGAGGTCTCCGCCGCTCTCCCTGATCCCCGGTCCGGACCCGGTTCCCGTAAGAGCGATGGGGAGGATTTTAAGGGCAGGCTGGGCAGGGGGAGTATTTTCCTGCGAAAAAAGTTGGAGAAATTTTCTGCAGCGAAGGAAAACAATGGGTTGGTGGGAAAGAAAAAATTTTTGTCGTCACATTTTATCCCCGCGCAGGCAAGCCATCGCCGGCTGAGGTGAAGGGCGCCGCCGCCGCCTTTCCGACGCGCGTCATCCCACCCGCGCGCGTCATCCCGGAAAGCCGAAGGCTTGTCCGGGACCCATTCCGTGACTCGTCCACCTTCCGGCCCGCTTCGCCGGAGCTTCAGCGAGGCGAGAATGGGTCCCGGACAGTCTCCGCTTCGCTCCGACTTCCGGGATGACGCGCGGGCGGTGGGGTGGAGATGGGCACGTAGTACGCACATGTCGCCGCGCGGCCGGGATGACGCGCGCGGGTGGGATGGGGAGGATTTTAAGGGCAGGCTGGGCAGGGGGGCGTATTTTCCTGCGAAAAAAGTTGGAGAAATTATTCCGAAGCGAAGGAAAACAATGGGTTGGTGCGGAAGAAAAAATCTTTGTCGCCACATTTTATCCCCGCGCAGGCGAGGCATCGCCGGCTGAGGTGAAGGGCGCCCGCCGCCTTTCCAACGCGCGTCATCCCTACCCGCGCGCGTCATCCCGGAAAGCCGAAAGGCTTGTCCGGGACCCATTCCGGAAGGTGGACGAGTCACGGAATGGGTCCCGGACAGTCTCCGCTTCGCTCCGACTTCCGGGATGACGCGCGCGGGTGGGGTGGGATGGGGGTGGAGATGGGCACGTAGTACGCACATGTCGTCGCGCGACCGGGGTGACGCGAGTGATGGGTTTTCCTTGAAATGCCGGCACTCCTTCGCGCCCCCCTCTGTCCGGCCCTTCGACAAAGCTCAGGACAGAGGGGGGCGCGAAGGGGCGCGGGCTTATCCGAGGTCACGCCTTGAGCCGGTAAGGATGCACGGTTCCTCCAAACGCGTCATCCCCACCCGCGCGTCATCCCTACTCCGCCGGCACCTCCTCATACGGCACCGGGATCGTCACGTCCTTCTCCATCCAGTCCGGCACGGGGAGCCCCTTCTCGCGCAGGAAAACGGGGTTGAAGAGCTTGGACTGGTAGCGCGTGCCGTAGTCGGCGAGCACGGTGACGATCACGTGGCCGGGGCCCATCTCCTTCGCCAGGCGGATGGCGCCGGCGATGTTGATGCCGGTGGAGCCGCCCATGCACAGGCCCTCCTCCTGGACGAGGTCGAAGATGATGGGCAGCGCCTCGGCGTCGGGGATCTGGTAGGAAAAGTCGGGGCGGAAGCCGGTGAGGTTGGCGGTGACGCGGCCCTGGCCGATGCCTTCGGTGATGGAGCTTCCCTCCGATTTCAACTCGCCGGTCGTATAATAGCTGAAGAGCGCCGCGCCCATGGGATCGGCGAGCGCGATCTTGACGCCCGGTTTCTTCTCCCTGAGGCCGTCGGCGACGCCCGCTAGCGTGCCGCCGGTGCCGACGGCGGAGGCGAAGCCGTCGACCTTGCCTTCCGTCTGGCGCCAGATTTCCTGCGCGGTCGTCGCCCGGTGGCCGTCGCGGTTGGCGACATTGTCGAACTGGTTGGCCCAGATGGCGCCGTTCGGGTCGGTCCTGGCGAGCTGTTCGGCAAGGCGGCCGGAGACCTTCACGTAGTTGTTGGGGTTGCGGTAGGGCACCGCCGGCACCTCGATCAGCTCGGCGCCGAGGACGCGCAGCGCGTCCTTCTTCTCCTGGCTCTGGGTCTCGGGGATGACGATCGCCGTGCGGTAGCCGAGCGCCTTGGCGACGACGGTGAGGCCGATGCCGGTGTTGCCCGCCGTCCCCTCGACGATGACGCCGCCGGGCCGAAGCAGGCCCTTCTTCTCCGCATCGCGGATGATGAAGAGCCCTGCCCTGTCCTTCACGGACTGGCCGGGGTTCATGAACTCGGCCTTGCCGTAGATCTCGCACCCCGTTTCCTCGGAGGCGCGACGGAGGCGGATGAGCGGCGTGTTGCCGATGGTTTCGATCACCGAAGGCTGCATGGGGGATTCCTCGTTTTTCCGGCCTCGTTTTTGCCGGCGAAGCCTAAAAGCCGCCGTCAGCCGCGACAAGGCGTGTTTTTGCGCCGGCATACCCCCTGCTGGCATACGGTTCGGCGCGGGCGGCAGCGGGAAGACGATTTTCCCTCAAGGTTTCAGCGCTCCGCCGGCCGGGGGGACGGCCGCGAGATAGGCTCCGGCCGGGCATCGCGCGAAAAAAGATAGACCAGCACACTCGCCAGGAGCACGCCGGCATAGAAGACGAACAGCGTGCGGTAGGCGACGGCCGGCTCCCCCGGGACGGTGGACGCGGTGACGACGGCGCCGGTGGCGAACTGCATCAGCCCCACGCCGCCGATGGAAAAGAAGTTGAGGAGCGTGACGCCGCGCCCCGTCAGATGCGCGGGCATGAAGGCGCGGCCATGGGCCATGATCACCCCGTAGCTGCCGCCGGTGAGCCCGATCAAGACGAGGGCGGCCGTCGCCGCGCCGACGCCGGCGAGCGGAAAGACGGCGAGCCAGGCGACGGCGGCGGCGCCGAGCGTGTTGCCCGCCGCGGCCACCCATTTGCGCGTTCTGAAGATCGTGTCGAGCGGGCCGTAGATGAAGGTGCCGGCGGCCATGGCGAGCGCCATGAAAAGGGTGACCTGGCCGATGAGCAGCGCGTCGGCGCCATGGACGTCGGCGAGATACGGCCCCGCCCACAGGCCGCGGATGCCGGCGGTGGCGGCGTAGTTCAGCGCGGCGAGCGGGATGATCGGCCACAGGGCCCTGAGCCGGATGAGTTCGAGATAGCCGCCGAGGCCGGGATTGCCGGCAGCACCCTCCTCGCGCGCCGGGTCGCGCACGATCAGGAGGATCCCGCCGGCCACCAGGAGGGTGACGATGCCCAGCCCCGCCATCACCTCGCGCCATCCGAAGGCCTCGGCCGCGGCCGCCAAGGGCGAAGCGCTGACGACGTTGCCCATCGTGCCGATGGCCATCATCCAGGAGGTGAGCACGGCCAGCCGCGCCGGCGAAAAGGACTTTGCGAAGATGAAAACGGAAGCCATGAGCACGGGCGCGCAGCCCATGCCGATCAGCGCCATGGCGGCGATCACCATCCAGGGCTGGGTTGCAAAGGCGAAGAGGAAGGCGCCGCCGCCCGCGCAAAGGGCGAGCAATATGCCGGCCGTCAGGCGCGGGCCGTAGCGGTCGAGCGACACGCCGACGGCGAACTGCATCAGCGCGAAGAGGGCGAACCAGGCGCCGGAGGCGGCGGAGAGGTCGGCCTTGGTGGCGCCAAGCTCCACAGTCAGCGCGGGGGTGAGGACGGCGAGGAAGGAGCGGTAGAACTGCGAAAGGACGTAAGCCGCCGCCAGCGCGGCAATTCCTGCCATCGATGCTCCTCCTCCCGGCCTTTTGCGCGCAGGCGTGCGAGGCGGTGCGCGGGCCGGCCTGAGGTCTATCGCAGGGGGAGAGGCCAGGCAATTGTGCCAGGGTGGGCGGTGACGGGGTCCAGGGTGCCGGCTTGATGCGCCTGGCGCCCTGCCCAAAACGGGCAATCGCTTGAGAGCCGGAGCCCTACGGCGCCCCCCTCTGTCCTGCCGGACATCTCCCCCACAAGGGGGGAGATTGCGCCGGCCGCTTGCTCCGGCATCTGCTCTGCAATGTCGCCAATTGGCGAAGGCCATTGTGATAGCCAATCTCCCCCCTTGTGGGGGAGATGTCCGGCAGGACAGAGGGGGCGCGAAGGGGCGAAAACCTATCGAGCGATTGCCCTGGCGGATCGTCAGGCCGCCTTCGAGCCGAAGCGGACGGCGCCGTTCTTCGGTCCGCCGCGGCGGTTGCGCTTGCGGCGTGGGGGCTTGGAGCCCGGCCGCTCGCCGCCGGCGTTGCCCTTCGGCTTGAAGGCGCGCGGACGGTCGTTGGCGGGCTCCTGGCGGGCCGGCGCGGGATCGCGGTGCACGGGATCGGGCTCGCGCGTGACGTCCTGCGTCACGTCAAGGCGCATGCGGATGATGCGCTCCACCTGGCGGAGCTTCGACGCCTCGGTGGGATCGCAGAGCGTGATGGCTTCGCCCGTCGCGCCGTTGCGGCCGGTGCGGCCGATGCGGTGGACGTAGCTTTCCGCCTCGTCCGGCAGGTCGAAGTTCACGACGTGGCTGATGCCCGGCACGTCGATGCCGCGCGCGGCGATGTCGGTGGCCACGAGGATGCGCACCGAACCGCTGCGGAAGCCGTCGAGCGCGCGCTGGCGGGCGTTCTGCGACTTGTTGCCGTGGATGACGGCGGCCTCGAAACCGTCGCGCGAAAGATCGCGCGTCACTCGGTCGGCGCCGTGCTTGGTGCGGGCGAAGATGATCACCTGGCGCATCTTATCGTCGGCCAGCATGTCGGAGAGCACCTTGCGCTTCTGCTTGGTGCGCGCCATCACCACGCTCTGGCGGATTTCGGCGGCCGTGGTGCCCTGGCGGGCGATCTCGACGCGCACGGGCTCGCGCAGGAGGCTTGCCGAGAGCTTCTCGATCTCGCTCGGCATGGTGGCCGAGAAGAGGGCCGTCTGGCGCGCGGGGTGCGTCGCCTTGGCGATGCGGCGGACGTCGTTGATGAAGCCCATGTCGAGCATGCGGTCGGCCTCGTCGAGGACGAGCCAGGTGGTATCGGAAAGCACGATCTCGCCCTCGCGCACGAGGTCGGTCAGGCGGCCGGGCGTGGCGATCAGGACGTCGACGCCGGGCGCCATGCGCTTTACCTGGCTGCGGCGCGAGACGCCGCCGAGCACCAGCGCGGTGGAGACATGCGCGCCCTTGGCGAGCTCGCGCACGACCTTCTCGATCTGCACCGCGAGTTCGCGCGTCGGCACCAGCACCAGGGCACGCGCCGTGCGCGGCCGGCGCTTGTTGCCGAGGCCGATGATCTTCGACAGGATGGGCAGCGAGAACGCCGCCGTCTTGCCCGAGCCGGTCTGGGCGACGCCGAGGATGTCGCGGCCTTCGAGGAAGGCGGGAATGGCTTTTTCCTGGATGGGCTTGGGAACGGACATGCCGGCGGCAATGGCCGCGTCGAGCAGTGTGCCGGAGATCCCGAGCTGTGCGAAGCCTGCCGGCTTCGCGTTGTTGTCATTGGTCAATTCTTATCTCTTTCATAAGCGGCGCCGGGGTTTCGGCGCGCGAATCGGATTGCGGCAGGGCGCAACCTGCCGAAATGGGTTTTGGGTGAACGACAAGGCGGCGGAGACGTGCTCCGCGCGGCTGCGCTGTCGCGCCCGAAGCGTTACCGCCCGGGGCTTTTCCCGCCTGCCGGTCCAAAGGGAACGTTAGGGAGAATGAGACGCAACCAGTCTCTTTGCGAGAAAGCCGGAGGGTCCGGCCCATGCGCCTATGGGGCCCATATGGCGTATGACGGGCGAAAGTGCAAACGAATAATTGTGCGGCGCAAAAAAAGGCGCTCAGGCCAGTGGTGCGATCCTGACAGATGGTACCCATCTGTCAGGAAAAATCGCCCCACCGGATTAATAGCTTGTGGGCTGACTTTTCCAAACAGATGGGCACCATCTGTTTGGGTCAGACCACTGGCACGGCCTGCGGCAGGACGAACGGCGTCGCCCCCGCCGGCACGGCGCCGACCTTCAACGGGCAGTCGAACACCTCCGACAGAAGCGCATCCTGCATCACCGCGTCCGGCGCTCCCGCCGCCGCGCGCGTGCCGCGGCGCATGACGAGCACGTGTTCGGCGAAGGCGGCGGTGAGGTTCAAGTCGTGCAGGACGGCGACCACCCCTCCCCCGCGCGCCGCGAACTCGCGGGCGATCTTCATGACGAGAAGCTGGTGCTTGATGTCGAGGCTCGATACCGGCTCGTCGAGGATGAGGTAGCGGGGGCGGCCTTCGAGCACCGGCGCCCACACCTGGCATAGCACACGGGCAAGCTGCACGCGCTGCTGCTCGCCGCCGGAAAGCTCCTGGTAGAAGCGGCCGGCGAAGCCGGAGAGGTCCACCTTGGCGAGCGCGCGTTCCGGCAGGTGCTCGTCCTGCCCGGCGAGCGCGCCCGAGCGCCCGCCCATCAGCCCCAGGCGGACGACCTCGCGCACCGTATAGGGGAAGGACAGCGCGACGGCCTGCGGCAGCACGGCGCGTGAGGCTGCCGCCTCCACCGGCTTCATCTGCGCCAGCTCGCGGCCGTTGAAGGTGATGCTGCCGCCATAGGGAAGATCGCCCGAGAGCGCCTTGACGAGCGTCGACTTGCCCGAACCGTTGGGGCCGACGATGGCCGTCACGCGGCCGGGCTCGGCGGTGAAGTCGACGCCGGAAAGGATGCGTGCGCGGCCGAGGGAGACGGTGACGTTGCGGGCTTCGATCATGGTTTTTTCCTAAAGATCGAGGATGCCGCGGCGACGCAGGAGCACCCACAGGAAGAAGGGAGCGCCGAAGACGGCGGTGACGATGCCGATGGGCAGTTCGGCCGGCGCGACGACGGTGCGGCTGACGGCGTCGGCGAGGAGAAGCAGGCTGGCGCCGAGGAGGGCCGCGGCCGGCAGCAGGTAGCGGTGGTCGGGGCCGATGACGAGCCTGAGCAGATGCGGCACGACGATGCCGACGAAGCCGATGCCGCCGGAAACGGCGACGGCCGCGCCCGTGGCCGCGGCGACGGCGAGGATGGCGGTGTTCTTCATGCGCTGGACGGGGATGCCGAGATGGCGGGCCGAGGCCTCGCCGAGCGCCAGGGCGTTGAGGCCGCGGGCAAGGAAGGAGGAGGAGGCGAGCGCCAGCACGATGATGGGACCGGCCGACCCGATCTTGCTCCATGTCGCCCCGCCGAGGGAGCCGAGCTGCCAGAATGTGAGGTCGCGCAGCTGCCGGTCGTCGGCCATGTAGATGAGGATACCCGACAAGGCCATCGCCAGCGCCGCCAGCGCGATGCCGGCAAGAAGCATGGTGGCGATCGACGTCTGCCCCTGCCGCGTGGCCACGCGATAGAGCAGCAGGGTCGTCACCAGCCCGCCGATAAACGCCGCCAGCGGCAGCGCATAGATGCCGAACAGGCCGACGAAGGGACCGAGCACCGTGCCGCCCAGGACGATGACGGTGATGGCGCCCAGGCTCGCCCCCGCCGACACGCCGACAATGCCCGGATCGGCCAGGGGATTGCGGAACAGCCCTTGCATGAGGGCGCCGGAGACGGCGAGTGCGGCACCGACGAGGATGCCGAGCGCGACGCGCGGCAGGCGGATTTCGTAGACGATGAGCCGGTCGCGCGCCGACAGCGCCGCCTCCTCGCTGGGATGGAACCAGCCCTTGATGACGCCGAGGACGGAGGCATCCGAGGCGCCGGTGGCGGTGCTGATCGCCGCGACAACGACAAGCGCCGCGACAAGAAGCGCGATCGCCAGCCGCGCCCGCGCCGAGCGGTCGCCCGCAGGGGCGGCATCGAGATGCCGGAAGGAGATCATCCGGGCCGAAAGAGACATGGATTAAACCTGCCGGGAGTATGGAAGTAAGTGGCGCCCGAGAACCCCCACCCCTCACCCCTCCCCTCAAGGGGGAGGGGGGCGGAGCCGTGCTCGACCTGCCTCCCTCCCCCTTGAGGGGAGGGATTGAGGGTGGGGGTCCGGCGAAGCCGAACAAAGACTCCATCCACATGCGATACCCCCGCCTGGCGGGGGAGAAAGCAAATTCTTGGGTTTGGGCGGAAGCCCAAGTCCTTAGAATTTGCAAGAGAGGGGGTCATCGGCGGGTTTCCAACTCAATAACTTTCAGTTCGCCGCCGGCGGGCCGTAGAGGGCGGCGGCGAGGTCGCGGATGGCGCTGGCGGTGCGCGGGCCGAAGCCGAGGAGGTAGCCGCCGTCCATGCGCACGACCGCCCTGTCGCGGGCAGCCGGCGTCGGCGCGATGGCCGGATGGCTGAAAAGCTCTTCGTCGGCGGCCCCGTGGTCGCCGCCGCGGTCCATCATCAAGATGACGTCGGGCCGGGCCTCGGCCACCGCTTCCTCCGAGACCTGCTTGTAGCCGGAGAACCCGTCGACGGCGTTGACGCCGCCAGCCATGGCGATGATGCCGTCGGCGGCGGTGCCCTTCCCCGACGCCATGACGCGCCCGCCCTGCATGCTGAGGATGAAGAGCACGCGCCTGGGCTCGGCAACGCCGTCCGTCAGGCGCTCGGCGGCGTCGATGTCCCGTTCCACCGTGGCGGCAAGCGCGTCCGCCTTCTCCGTCGCGCCGAGGGCGGCGCCGACGAAGCGGATCTTGCGCAGGATGCCTTGGCGGTCGAAGGTTTCGGGCACCACGACGAGCGGCACGCTGGCCTTTTCCAGCACCTCCATGGCCTCGGGCGGGCCGCTGCCCTCCAGCGCCAGGATGGCGCTCGGCGTGACCGAAAGCACGCCCTCCGGCGAAAGGGCGCGCATGTAGCCGACGTCGGGCAGGTCTTGCGCCTCGGGCGGGAAAGTGCCGGTCGAATCACGCGCCACGAGGCGCCCTTCCTCGCCCAGCGCATAGACGATCTCCGTCAGCGAGCCGCCGATGGAAACGAGGCGCGAGGCGTCCTCGAAGGGCGGGGGGAGGTCTTCGGCGGCGTGGGTGGGCGTGGCCAGGAGAGCGGCGGCGATGAGGGCGGCGGCGATGAGGGCGGCGAAAAGGCGGAGGGGAACGGAATTATTCAACATAGCCTTTATCCTAGTGATCGCCTCTCGGAGGGGACCGCAGAGCCTTTGTCCTCGTCCACGCGTTGCTCCACAACCGGCGTCATCCCGGAAGCTGGAGCAAAGCGGAGGCTGTCCGGGACCCATTCTCGCCTCGCTGAAGCTCCGGCGAAGCGGGCCGGAACGTGGACGAGTCACGGAATGGATCCCGGACAAGCCTTCGGCTTTCCGGGATGACGCGCGGTCATAAGGAGTTCCCATAACTTCAAGCCGCCGAGGCCTGGGGCACGCGCGGCAGGTGTTCCATGAGGAAGCGCCATTCGCCGCGTTCGTCCTCGCCTTCCCGCCTTTTGCCGAAGAACTGGATGATGAGGCGGCCGTTGCCGTCGTAGGCTTCGAGCGAGGTGACGTGGCCGTCGCTGTTGGGCTTGCGCACCGACCACACCTCCATCACGTGGTCGAGCCTCAGATGCAGGTGGAAGGTCGGGTCCATGACGTTGAGCCACGGGCCCATCGTCTTCACATTGGCGATGGGGCCGGAATGGATCTGGATGCAGCCGCGGCTGCCGACGAAGCACATAATGGGGATTTCCTGCTGCACGGCATGGCTCATCATCGCCGGCAGCGCCCCTTCGTCGAGCCGCCAGGCGTACTCCTCGCCGATCATGCGCACGGCCTGCCGGCGCGAAAGCTTCAGCGTGCGCAGGATGCCGGCGAACTGGTGCACGTCGGTCATGGCGCTCCAGCGCTCGCGCAGCGTCTGCGTCACCGTGTCGTCGCTCTCGTGCGGCGGCCCGCTTTCCTTGACGGGCCCTACCTGCACCTCGGGGCTCTGGTCGGTCGAGGCCAGCGCCTCGATAAGGTTCTGGTAGGCGTAGAAATTCGAATCAGGCCGCAGGTGCACCTTGTGCGCCGCATCGCCCGCCTGGTCGAAGAACTGCAGGCTATGGCGCACGTCGTTGCCGTCCCGCTTCTCGACCGCGAAGGCGTGCGCCCATTGCGAGGGAAATATCCTCAGATCGATGTCCTTGCCGAGCACGATGGCGCTTTTGTCCATCGCCTTGGCATTCTCGTAGACGCCGATCTTCTCGTGCACGGCGCTTTCGTTGCGCGTCAGCGCCATCACGTTGCCGACGGCCGGCATGCCGGCGAGAAAATCCGCCACGCGCGGGGCGACGCGCGTTGCACCGTGGCCGCAATGGGCGCCCACCAGCTCGGCTTCGGAAATGCCCAGGATCCGGGCAAGGTCGCGCTCGCGCATCTTCGGGTTCTCGGCGCGCTTGCGCCGGATGTCCTCGGGCTGAAGAGCCGTCTCCACCGTCATGTCCGCCACCGTGCTCACTTGTTGAGGATCAACTTGCCCTGCCGCGTGATCTTCAGGCGGTAGAACGATCCGGCATGCTCGATGGCGATCTCGCGGCGGCCGCAAAAAAGGTCGTCGCTGGTGACGGTGCGATCCGGGATTGCGCCGCTATTGCGAAAATCGACGCCCTGACGGACGGGCACGGGCTGAATCCTGTCGGCCGAAATGTCGCTTCTCATGGTCTGAACCCTCTCTCCTCGTCACGTGAAATCTTCGCCCGCCCGCCCCGCCGCAACGGCGGAATATTTCGCACGGAGCATTTGTTGACAGAAAGTATCATGTTTTATAGACACTGCAATACCGGACAAATCAAGTCAACAAATTAGCCCGCCGGAGGCAAGGCACGCCAGCAAGCCTGGATTTCAGGGCGAGCCAGCATCAGGCCGCGTGAACATCAGGGGTAAAGAGATGAAGGGGCTACTGGCTCGACACAGGACGGCGACGCTCGGCGGGGCGGCTGTTATGACCGTTCTTTCAATGCATGGTGCTGCGGCACAACAGGCCGCCGACAACGCGATCGGCGTCACCGCGCTGCAGCGGCTGGTGGTGGGCGCGGGCGTCGAGAAGGTGGCGATCGACACGCCGCAATCGGTGACCGTGGTCGACCAAGAGGACATCGACGAGGAGCAGCCCATGACCGTGGGCGAGATGCTGAAGCGCGTGCCGGGCGTCAACACCTCCGGTTCCGACCGCCTCTTCGGCCAGACATTCAACATCCGCGGCATCGGCGCGCCCGAATCGGCCAATGAGGAAGGCCGCATCATCGTCACCGTCGACGGGGCGACGAAATATTACGAGCAATACCGAATGGGCGGCTTCTTCTCCGAGCCGGAGCTTTACAAGCGGGTGGAGGTGCTGCGCGGTCCCGCCTCCTCCACGCTCTACGGCTCGGGCGCGCTGGGCGGCGTCATCCGGTTCGAGACCAAGGACGCCTCCGACTTCATCGCCGACGGCCAGAACGGCGCCCTGCGCCTGAAGAGCAGCTACAACTCCAACAAGGACGGCTGGCTCGGCTCCGTCATCCTCGCCCAGCGCATGGGCGAGAACGCCGAGTTCCTGCTCACCGGCAACTATCGCCGCGCCGATTCTTATGAAACCGGCGACGGCAGCATCGTTCCCAGCTCCGATTTCGAGGCCTGGTCGGGCCTCGCCAAGGGCACGTTCAAGGTCGGCGACGAGGGAACGCTGCGGCTTTCCTACCAGCAGTGGGATTCGGACGCGGACGACCAGGACTACGCGCAGGTGGGCGGATCCGTCTCCGGCGGCACGGTGTCGGGTTTCGGCACGGTCGACCGCCACGTGATCGACAAGACGGCCGTCGTCTCTTATGAAAACCCGTTCTCGGACAACGACTGGCTCGACCTGAAGCTGTCGGCCTCCTTCTCCGACACGACTGTGGAGCAGAGGGATGCCTCCGGCATTCCGCCCTTCGTCACCTGCGCCACCAGCGCTCTCTTCTGCGACACCGACTACGGTTACCAGACCTGGCAGTTCAACGCCGAGAATACCAGCGAGTGGCACGGCGAGGGCTGGGAAAACTACCTCACCTACGGCTGGCAGACCGCCTATCAGATCCGCAGCGCCGAGGCGGTGGACCTCACGGGCACGCCGGCGGGCATCACCTTCCACCCCGAGGGCGAGGACCTGAAGTCGGGCGTGTTCGTCCAGAACGAGTTCGTCTGGAACGAGCGGCTGACCCTCATCCCCGGCATGCGCATCGACTGGCACCGGCTGTCGCCCGACGATTCGACCGGCCTCGGCGAGGCGGAGGAAGACTTCGCCTTCTCGCCCAAGATCGCGGCGCACTACCGCTTCAACGACACTTTCGCCATCTTCGGCTCCATCGCGCATACCGAGCGCTTTCCGACGATCGACGAAGTGTTCTCGACCGCCGGCTCGCGCACGGCCTATCTGCCGAGCTATGACCTTAAGAAGGAGCGCTCGAACAATTTCGAGGCGGGCTTCGCCGTTTCCGGTTACGATCTGGCGCAGCCGGGCGACAGCCTGCAGATCAAGACGACCGGCTTCTACAACCGCGTCAACGACCTCATCGACACCAACCCGGCGCTCGATGGGCAGACGGGCTTCGTCCCGGTGCCGGGCTATGTGAACATCGAAAGCGCCGAAATCTACGGCTTCGAGGTCGAGGCAGCCTACGACGCCGACCACGTCTTCGCCGAAGCGGGCTACTCCTATGTGGTCGGCAAGGACCGGGACACGGGCGACTATCTGACCACCATCGCCCCGCACGAACTGTCCCTGACGCTCGGCGGCAAATTGCCCCAGCACGACCTGCGCTTCGGCTGGAGGACGCGCATCGTGGCCGCACCACAGGACCGGGCGCGGCGCTCGTCGGAGGCCAATTGGACCGAAAGCTCGCGCCGCTTCGCCAACTCCTTCGACGTCCACGACGTCTTCCTGACCTGGAAGCCGGACGACGGGAAGTTTGCCGGCTGGGAGGCGGAGGTCGGCGTCGATAACATCTTCGACAAACAGTACAAGGAGTTCCTCCACAACGATGCCGCCAAGGGCCGGACCTTCAAGGTCTCGCTGGCCAAGCAGTTCGGGTGGTGATCATGGGGCGTGCTGCACGGATATCTTCGAGCCTGGCGATGGCGCTTCTTTTGACGGCGGGCGCCCTTACCGCCGGCGCCCAGGAAGGCGGCGAGCCGCCTTCCCTCTCCCTCGAGCTCAACGGGGCGGAGGCGACGGAGCGCGGCTGCCGGCTGACCTTCGTCGCCGCCAACCGGCTGGGTGAGGACATCGACCGGGCCGCCTACGAGGTGGCGCTGTTCGGCACGGACGGGCTGGTCAAGCGCCTGACGGTGCTCGACTTCAAGGACCTGCCCGACGGCCAGACCAAGGTGCGCCAGTTCGACCTTCCCGACATCGACTGCGAAGGGCTCGGCCGCGTCCTTATCAACGGGGCGACGGCCTGCGAGGGCGGCGAGAACGCCTGTATGGACGCACTCAAGACCGAAACGCGCGGCAGCGTCGCCTTCGGCACCTGAACATTCGAGCAAGCAGACAAGCCAGCGAAAGGACAAGACAAAGATGCCCGCCGGACTGTTCGATACCATCGCCTCCTTCCTGACGCTGGGCGGCCCCGTGGTCGCCCTCTTAATCGCCCTGTCGGTCTTCGCGCTGGCGCTCATCCTTCTGAAGCTCGTGCAATTCTGGCGCGAGCGCGTCGGCCGGCACGGCCGCGCCGAGCGCGCGCTCCACGCCTGGTTCCACGACGGCTACGGCGAGGCGCGCGGCCACCTTGAAGGCGACCGCTCGCCGGCGGGCAGCGCGCTTGCCGCCTGCATGCGCCTTGCCGCCCTCAGGAACGTGCCGAAAGCCGAGATCGAGGACGATGTGGGCCGCATCGCGCTGACCCGCCTGCACGACCTGCAGCGCGGCTTCCGGGCGCTCGACGCCATCGCCCAGGTGGCGCCGCTGCTCGGCCTGTTCGGCACGGTGCTCGGCATGATCGAGGCCTTCCGCCAGCTCCAGGAGGCGGGCAACGCGGTCGACCCGTCGCTTTTGGCCGGCGGCATCTGGGTGGCGCTGCTCACCACGGCGACGGGCCTTGCCGTCGCCATGCCCGTCTCGCTGGTGCTCACCTGGTTCGAGACGCGGCTGGAAAACGAGCGCGTGGCGATCGAGACCATGACCGGCGCGGTGCTTTCGCACGGCGTTGAAAGCCGCGGGCGGGAGCGGGCGGCAGACGGAGCGCTGGATGCGGTCGCGGGGGTCGGCCATGCGCATTGACCTTGCCGCCGCCCGCCGCCGCCCGCTGCCGCTGACGCCGCTGATCGACGTCATCTTCCTGCTCCTGCTCTTTTTCATGCTGTCCTCCACCTTCGTGCGCTTCGCAGAGGTGGAGGTGACCGGCGGGGCAGCCTCCGCCGGCACGGCCGCCGAGGCGCCGGACGTGCTGATCCGCCTCGACGGCGGCGATTGGCAGGTGAACGGCGTTTCCGCAGGCGCCGACGAGGCGGTGACCGAACTGAAACGTTTGCAGGAACGAGGTGCCGCACGCGCCGTTCTCCTGGTGCGCGGCGAGGTGACCTCACAGGAGCTCGTCACGGCGATCGAACGCATCCGAGGCGAGACGACCCTTGACCTTACCGTCGCGAGGTGAATGCCATGCTGCGTCTTTCCCGTCCCCTGCCCGCCCGCCGGCGCGAAAGCACGATCGCGCTGATCAACGTCGTGTTCCTGATGCTGATCTTCTTCCTGGTCGCCGGCACCCTGACGCCGCCGCTCGAGCGCGATGTCGACCTGATCTCGACGGCGACGGCCGAACACGCCGAGCCCCCGGACGCGCTTTTCGTGACGCGCGAGGGCGAATTGCGCGCCCATGGGCAGGCGACGGACGCGGCAAGCTATGTGGATGCGCTCAAGGCGGAGGGCGCGGCGGACGGCGCCCTCGAGGTGAAGATGGCGGCCGACCGCGAACTGCCGGCGACCAGGCTGATCGAGATCGTCGGCGCCCTGCGGCAGGCCGGCGCCGGCAAGATCAGCATCGTCACGGAGCGGACGGCCGAATGAAGGGCAACGCGTGGAAATGGGGCCTGGCGCTCGGCCTTTCCGGCGTGATCCATGCCGGCGCGGCGGTCTTCATGCTGCCGCGCGAGCCGGAGGTGGAGATTGCCGGGGGATCGAGTATCGAGATCGCCATGGCGGGCAACGCCTTTGCCGATCTTTCGGCGGCAGGAACGCCGGCCGAGATGGTGGAGCCCGTGACCGAGGCGCCGGTGGAGGCCACACCGGTCGAGCCCACTGAGACGACCGCGGCCGAAGCACCGGTCGTAACGGCCGTTCCTCCGACCGAGACCGAAGCGCCGGCCGAGGCCGAGGCGACGCCCGATAGGGAGCCGCCGGAGGCTGAACCGTCTGAGCCGGAGGCGGCCGAGATCGAGCCCGCCGAGCCCGAGGAGACGGTGACGGCAATGGTGAATGTCCCGCGCCCGACGCCGCGCCCCGACTACGAGCCGCCGAAGGAGACGAGGCAGGCCGCGGTGCAGCCGCCGCCGGTGCGGCGACAGGCGCAAAGGTCCGCCGGTTCCGGCGGGCGCGACAGCCGGGACGCAAGGCGCGGCTCCTCAGAGGACGGGCAGAGCGCCAGGGCGAACAGCGGCCGGACGGCCGCCCGCGCCACGGCGATCGGCAACGCCGCCGTCTCGAACTATCCCGGCAAGATCGTCTCCAGGCTGCGCCGGGCGCTGCGTTATCCGCGTGCCGCGCAGCGCGAGCGGCTGCGCGGCGAGGTGGGCGTGGCCTTCACCGTCGCCGGCAACGGGGCGGTGAGCGGCATCCGCGTCGTGCGCAGCTCCGGCTCGCCGATCCTCGACCAGGCGGCGGTCGAAACCGTGCGGCGGGCCGCACCCTTCCCGGCTATTCCCGACGGCGCCGGACGCTCGTCCTGGCCCTTCACGGTGCCGCTCGCCTTCACCCGCTAAGAACAAGGATCGACGATGTCTCCCTTCGAAAGGCTCCACCAACTGGCCGCTCCGCGTGGCGACGGGCTCAGGCCCGAACTGCTGGCGCTCCTGCGTCATCGCACCGCCATTGAAGCAAATCCCAAGGTGGCCGAGATTGGCCGGCAGGCTGGGCCCAGCCCGATGCCGGCGCGGACGGCAGCGCTTCCCGACAATGTGCTGCCGTTTCCCGTGCCGGAAGCCGAGGCAGGCGCAAAGAACGAATGAAAGGATCAGGCATGTTCATCGCGATGAACCGCTTCAAGGTGCTCGAAGGCTCCGAGGAGGCGTTCGAGGAGGTATGGAAGAACCGGGATTCGAGCCTCAAGGAGATGCCCGGCTTCGTCGAGTTCCGCCTGCTGCTCGGGCCGAACAACGCCGAGGAAGGCTATACGCTCTACGCCTCGCACACGATCTGGCGGAGCCACGAGGATTTCGTGGCCTGGACGAAGTCGGAGAATTTTCGCAACGCGCATAAGAACGCCGGCCAGAACAAGGGGCTGTATAAGGGTCCGCCGATGTTTGAGGGGTTCAGCGTCGTGGAAGGGGCGTGAGGCTGGAGTTGGGGCGGGCTTATAGGCGACGAATGCGCCCCTTCGCGCCCCCCTCTGTCCTGCCGGACATCTCCCCCACGAGGGGGGAGATTGTGCCGGCCGCGCGGCCGGAACTCTTTCTGCAACGTTGACGATTGGCGAAAGAAGTGGCGAAAGCCAATCTCCCCCCTTGTGGGGGAGATGTCCGGCAGGACAGAGGGGGCGCGAAAGGGCGCCGGCGTCTCGAACCACCCCGCCCTACGCAGCCGCCAGCAGGCTCGCGTTGCCGCCCGCTGCCGTGGTGTCGACGCAGACGGCCCGTTCGTGCACGTAGGCGGCGGGAAGGATGGTCTCCGTCGCCAGCGGCACGATCGGCCCTTCGCGACGGGCGAGCGCGCGTCTCAGCGTGGCGAGCCATGCCTTGTCGCCGGTGGCAGCGACGAGATCGACCGGCAGGTTTTCCAGGCTCTCCGGCGCCACCGCGCCGTCGATGACCGCGAGCGGCAGGTTGTCCTTCATGAGCGGCTGCAGGAGTGCCGTCGCGCCCTCGCCGACCGCCAGGACCGCATTGCCCGCGGCGAGCGCCTGCACCGCCTGGGCGGCGAGTGCTTCCCCCTCCACACCAAGGCAGAGGACGCGGCCGCGTGGGACGAATTGCAGCGCGTTCGCCTCACCGGTCGGTCCCGGTAGGTCGACGGGGCCGTGGTCGAGCGCGGCGGCGGCCGCGAGCGCGTCGGGCCAGCGGCCCCGCGACAGGCGCCGAAGGGTGGCTATGCGGTCGGCGCGGCGTACCCAGTTGCCCTTCCTCGGGTCTGGCATGCGCGCTGCCAGCGTTTCGGCATCGACCGGGCTTGCCGTCGGCGCGCCCTCCGCCCCCTTCCCGCGGCGGAAGCGGCGCAGGTAGAGCGGCCCGCCGGCCTTTGGCCCGGTGCCCGAGAGGCCCTCGCCGCCGAAGGGCTGCGAGCCGACGACGGCGCCGATCTGGTTGCGGTTGACGTAGATATTGCCGACATGGATGCTGTCGACCACCTCCTGCACCCGCGCATCGATGCGCGTGTGCAATCCGAAGGTCAGCCCGTAACCCCTTGCGTTGACGTTCGAAATCACCTTCGCCAGATCTTCGGCCTCGAAGGTCGCCACGTGCAGGACGGGGCCAAACACCTCGCGCTCCATCTCCTCGATGCCGGAGACCTTGAAGGCGCTGGGGGCAACGAAGCGACCGCCCGCCGGCGGTTCGATGCGGGCGATCAGGCGGCCTTCCCTCTCCATCTTCTCGCAGTAGCCGGCGATACCGGAAAGCGCCTCGTCGTCGATGACGGGCCCGACATCGGTCGAAACCTGCCACGGATCGCCGACCGACAACGCCTCCATGGCGCCCTTGAGCATGCCGACGATGCGCTTTTCCACGTCCTTTTGCACGTAGAGGACGCGCAGTGCCGAACAGCGCTGGCCGGCGCTCTGGAAGGCGGAAGCGACGATGTCGCGCACCGCCTGCTCGGGCAATGCCGTCGAATCGACGATCATCGCGTTGAGCCCGCCGGTCTCGGCGATCAGCATGGCATCGGGCGACGCCGTCTCGGCAAGCTGCCGCTCGATCAGGCGGGCGACCTCCACCGAGCCCGTGAAGCAGACGCCGGCGATGCGCGGGTCGGCCGTCAGCGGCGCACCGACGGACGGCCCGTCGCCCGGCAGAAGCTGCAGCACATCCTGAGGGATGCCCGCCTCGTGCATCAGTGCCGCCGCGCGCGCGGCGATCAGGCAGGTCTGCTCGGCCGGCTTGGCGATCACCGCGTTGCCGGTAACGAGCGCGGCGGCGATCTGCCCGGTGAAGATGGCAAGCGGGAAGTTCCACGGCGAGATGCAGACGATGACGCCGCGCGCTTCCGTCCCCTCCTCCGCCTGTGGCGCGCCGTTGGCGTAGTAGCGCAGGAAGTCGACGGCCTCGCGCACCTCGGCGATGCCGTCGGCCAGCGACTTGCCGGCCTCGCGCGCGGCGAGCGCGAAGAACTCTCCGGCGTGGGCCTCGTAGAGATCGGCGATGCGCCGCAGGATCGCCGCCCGTTCCTTGACGGGCGTGGCAGTCCAGGCGGGTTGAGCGGCAAGGGCGATCTCCACCGCCTCCCGCGCCTCTTCGGCCGAGGCGTCGAGGACCGTGCCGACCACCTCGTCCGTGCGCGCCGGGTTGAGGACGGTACGGGCTTCGCCCCCGCCCTGAGCGCGCGTCATCGGCCGCGCCTCCCAGCGGTGGGGGCTGAGGAAGGGGCGCCGCGCCTCCTCAATACCGGCGAGCGTTTCCGGGTCCGTCAGGTCCCAGCCCTTCGAATTCCGCCGCTGCGGGCCGAAGATCGCGGGCGGCGCGGGAATGGCCGGGTTGGCGGCCTTGCCGTTGGCCGCGACGGCGATGAAGGGGTCGCGGGCGATTTCGTCGGCGCTCACCTCCTCGTCGACAATCTGGTGCACGAAGGAGGAGTTGGCACCGTTTTCCAGAAGCCGCCGCACCAGATAGGCCAAGAGGTCCTCATGCGCGCCCACCGGCGCGTAGACGCGGCAGCGCGTGCCCTCGCGCCGCCGCACGATCTCGTGCAGCGCTTCGCCCATGCCGTGCAGGCGCTGGAACTCGAAGGCCTGCTTGTCTTCGGCCATGGCAAGGACCGCGGCCACCGTGTGGGCGTTGTGCGTGGCGAATTGCGGATAGATGCGGTCGGTCATGGAAAGGAGCTTGCGGGCGCAGGCGATGTAGGAGACGTCGGTGTTCACCTTGCGTGTGAAGACGGGATAGCCTTCGAGCCCCATCACCTGGGCGCGCTTGATCTCCGTGTCCCAGTAGGCGCCCTTGACCAGCCGCACCATGATCTTGCGGTCGAGCTTTCGGGCCAGCACGTAGAGCCAGTCGAGAACGAAGGGCGCGCGCTGGCTGTAGGCCTGCACGACGACGCCGAAGCCGTCCCAGCCTTCGAGAGAGGGATCGGCAAGGACGCGCTCGATCACGTCGAGCGAGAGATCCAGCCGATCCGCCTCCTCGGCGTCGACGTTGAGCCCCATGCCCGCCGCGCGCGCCGCCTGGGCGAGCAGCAGGAGCCGCTCCGCCATCACCGGCAGTACCTTTTCGCCTTGCGTTGCCTCATAGCGCGGGTGAAGCGCCGAGAGCTTTACCGAGATGCCCGGATTGGCGCGGATGTCGCCGCTTTTCGCCTCGCCCCGAAGGGCTGCGATCGCCTGCCGGTAGGCCTCGAAATAGCGCAGGGCATCGGCCTCCGTGCGCGCCGCCTCGCCCAGCATGTCGTAGGAATAGGTGTAGCCCTTGTCCGTGTTGGCGCGGCCGCGCTTGACGGCCTCGCCGATGGTGCGGCCGAGCACGAACTGCTCGCCCATCTCGCGCATGGCCACCGCCACCGCGGTGCGGATGACCGGCTCGCCGAGCCTTCTCACCATGGCGCGCAGCGTCGCCTCCACGCCGTCGCCCCTTTCGTCCAGGACGCGGCCGGTGAGCATCAGCGCCCAGGTGGAGGCGTTGACGAAGATGGAGGCGGAGGAGCCGGAGTGCGCCGACCAGTCGTGCGGGGCGATCTTGTCGCGGATGAGATCGTCCACCGTCTCCGCGTCGGGCACGCGCAGAAGCGCCTCGGCCAGGCACATCAGCGCCACGCCCTCGGCCGTCGAAAGCCCGTATTCGGACAGGAAGGCTTCCATCAGATGCAGGTCGGAACGCGCCCTGACCGCCCGCACAAGCTCCGCCGCTTGCGCGGAGATCGCCTCGCGCCGCGCCTCGGACAGCGCCGCCATCCCGACGAGCCCTGCAAGAGCGCGGTCTTCGTCGGCGAGATACTGCGCGCGGATCGCCCCGCGCAGAACGTCGAGATCTGATGCGAGCATCGTTCATTCCCCTGTACTTCTTCGGCCCCTGTGCTTCTTCGGCCAGCGGTTTTTCGGACTCATAACATATGGTGTTTCCCCGCCACGGTCTGAAATGAGGATATTGCCAGGCGGAAACGGCTGTTATAAGCCGATTTCATCTCGTGATCGCACTGGAAAAACCGATGTCTTCAGACCGTTTGGACCGCATCGACCGCAATATCCTCGGCGCCCTGTCGCAGGACGGCCGGCTTTCGATGGCCGAACTGGCAAGGCGTGTCGGGCTTTCCAAGACGCCGGTCCTCGCGCGCCTCAAGCGGCTTGAGAAGGACGGTGTCATTCGCGGCTACGCGGCCATCGTCGACCGCGAGCGCATGGGGGAAGGCCACGTCGCCTTCGTCCAGGTCACGCTTTCCGACACGCGCTCGGCGGCGCTCGCGGCCTTCAACCGCGCCGTTCTGGCAGTGCCCGAGATCGACCAGTGCCACATGATCGCGGCGAGCTTCGACTATCTTCTGAAGGTGCGTACGAAGGATATCTCGGCCTATCGCCGCGTTCTGGGCGAAAAAATCTCCAGCCTGCCCCACGTCTCGCATACCTCGACATTCGTGGCGATGGAGACGATCAGGGAGTAGTTATCGCCGGTAGATGTCGCGCCGGTTACCGACCCGCACGATCAGAATCCTCACCGTGTCGTCTTCGATATGGGCAATCAGGCGATAATCGCCGACGCGATATTTCCAGAATGAACCCAAATCCGGCCCTTTGAGCGCTGCGCCGATCGCACGGGGATCGTCCAATTTCGCAACGCGCTCATGAAGGAAATGCAGAATCCGCTGCGCCGCCTCGTGTCCCAGTTTGCCGAGCTCGCGCTCGGCGGCTTTGTGAAACTCAATCCTCCACGCCATAGCGCGCCATCAGGGCGGAAAGCGGCACGGTTTCGCCATCCTCCCTGCGCAATTCCTCCAGGCGCTGAGCAGCCAGATGGAGATCCTCGAGGTCGTCCAGATATTCGAGGATGGCTTCACGCGCGTAAAAGCTCTTGCTGCGCCCTGTACGCTTGGCAAGCGCGTCGAGCCGCGCCTCGATTTCCGGAGGAAGCCTCAAAGCCAGCATGGTCGTACTCCCGGTTGCTATACAAATATAGCATGCCCTCGCCATAGCACCAACTTGCATGCGTGACGACGATACCACGCCCATTTGCCCCACCCAAGGAACGTGCTATGCGCGACGCGGTTTTCGAGCGAGGGAAAGCGTATGGAAATGGGCGGCATCGCGTCGGTGGGTGAGTGCATGCTGGAGCTTTCCGGCGGCAGCGGCGGCAATTGGCGCATGGGGCATGCCGGCGACACCTTCAACACGCTGTGGGCCATGCGCGCACTGACGCCGGAAACGATCGCGGCCGACTATGTCAGCGCCTTCGGCGACGACCCCTTCTCCGCCGATCAGAGGAATTTCTTTGCCGATCATGGCATCGGCACCGCGGCGAGCCCGGTCATTCCGGGAAGGCGTCCCGGCCTTTATGCCATCACGCTCGCCGGCGCCGAGCGCTCGTTCACTTATTGGCGCGCCGATTCGGCGGCGAGGTGCCTGGCGGACGATCCGCAGGCACTGGAAAAAAGCCTGGAAAAACGGGCGCTTGTCTATTTTTCCGGAATCACTTTGGCAATTCTCGAGGAGCCGGCGCGAAAGACGCTGATCGCGGCACTGGAAACCGCCCGCGAGAACGGCAGCCGCATCGCCTTCGACCCCAACTACCGGCCGCGCCTCTGGGCCTCGCCCGAGGCCGCGCGGGCGGCGATCGATGCCGCGCTTGCCGTCTGCGATATCGCGCTGCCCACCTTTCCCGACGAGGCGGAACTTTACGGCGACAAGGACCTGCAGGCGACGATGCGGCGGTTGGCGGAGGCCGGCGTGGGCGAGATCGCCATCAAGAACGGGGCGGAGCCGACGTTGCTCTCGGCCGGCGGCGGGACGGTCTTAATCCCCGCCGTCGCGGTGGCCGATCCGGTCGATACGACCGGCGCCGGCGATTCCTTCAACGGCGCCTATCTTGCCGCAAGGGTTGCGGGCCTCGCGCCGGAGACGGCCGCCCGCCGCGCCCACAAGGTGGCGGCGGCGGTGATCCAGGTGCACGGGGCCCTGGCGCCGTTTTCCGTGCTGCGCGAAGCGTTCGCCGAGGCTTGAGGGCTACAGCCCCAGCCCGCCGATGCAGACATATTTGGTGTCGAGATAGTCCTCGATGCCCTGGTGGCCGCCTTCCTTGCCGAGGCCCGACTCCTTCAGGCCGCCGAACGGCGCCTCAACCGTGGTGATGATGCCCTCATTGACGCCGATGAGGCCGTATCTCAGCCCCTCCATCACGCGGAAGGCGCGGCCGAGATCGGCCGTGTAGAAATAGCAGGCAAGGCCGAACGCGGTGTCGTTGGCGAGCCTGACGGCCTCTTCCTCGTTATTGAAGCGGAAGATGGGCGAGACGGGGCCGAAGATCTCCTCCTGCATGAAGCGCATCTCAGGCGATGCTTCGGCGATCACCGTCGGCTCGAAGAAGGTGCCGCCGAGCGAATGCCGCTTGCCGCCGGCCACCACCTTGCCGCCCTTCTCGGCGGCGTCGGCGACCAGTTCCTCGACCTTCTCGACCGCCTTCTCGTCGATCAGCGGTCCCTGCTGCGTGCCCTCTTCGAGGCCGGAGCCCACCTTGAGCCTTTCGGTCGCCTCAACCAGCTTTTCCACGAAGCGGTCGTAGACGCCCTCCTGCACGAAGAAGCGATTGGTGCACACGCAGGTCTGGCCGGAGTTGCGGTACTTCGCCGCCACCGCGCCCGCGACCGCTCGCTCCAGGTCGGCATCGTCGAAGACGAGGAAGGGCGCGTTGCCGCCGAGCTCCATCGACACCTTCTTGACGGTGCCGGCGGACTTCCGGATGAGGGTTTTGCCGACCTCGGTGGAGCCGGTGAAGGTGATCTTGCGCACCAGCGGGTTTTCCGTCAGTTCGTCGCCGATCTCCGAGGCAGAGCCGGTGACGATGTTGACGACGCCCGCCGGAAAGCCCGCCTCCTCGGCGAGCACGCCCC
Source organism: Chelativorans xinjiangensis (assembly GCF_009812055.1). Taxonomy (GTDB): domain Bacteria; phylum Pseudomonadota; class Alphaproteobacteria; order Rhizobiales; family Rhizobiaceae; genus Chelativorans; species Chelativorans xinjiangense. The sequence goes on from NZ_WQNH01000002.1 coordinate 236,507, forward strand.
AGGCGAGCCCGGAATAGGGTGTCTGCGAAGCCGGCTTGGCGACCGCCGTGCAGCCGGCGGCGAGCGCCGGGCCGAGCTTGCGCGCCAGCATGGAGGAAGGAAAGTTCCACGGCGTGATGGCGCCGATCACGCCGACCGGCTCCTTGGTGACGAGGATGCGCCGGTCGGCCCAGGGCGACGGCACGACGTCGCCATAGGTCCGCCGGCCCTCCTCGGCGTACCACAGCACATAGGCCGCCGACATGCCGACCTCGCCGCGCGCCTCGGCCAGCGGCTTGCCCTGCTCCATGACCAGAAGCTCGGCCAGCGCCTCCTGGTTGTCCATGATGGCATCGTGCAATTTGCGCAGGAGCTTGGCGCGGTCGTTGGCCGAGGTCTTCTTCCAGGAGTGGAAGGCTTCCTCGGCGGCCTTTATGGCGCGCCGGGTCTCGGCGCGGCCGCATTTCGGCACCGTGCCGATCGTCTGTCGCGTGGCGGGGTTGACCACATCGATCGTGGCACCCGTATCGGCCCCGACCCATGCGCCGCCGATGAAATTCGCCTCGCGCATGAAATGGCTTGTCTTCTTGAGCATTTTTCCTCCTTCGCGCCGGCGGGCGCGGTTGGCTTTTTCGGGGTCGTCTAGAAACTGGTGCAATTGCCAGGCTGCGGCAAGGACCTGTCCATGCGGGCCGGCTGGGCCACGCCCGAAAAGCTCAAAAGCGCAGTCAGCCGAACACCCACTCCGCCACCGACAGCCAGAAAGCCATGGTGAGAACAGCCGAGGCGGTGCCGATGCTCATGGCGTTCGCCGACAGCGCCTGGCCCGTGCCGAAGCGCATGGCGATAAGATAGGGATTGACGCCGGACGGCAGCGAGGCGGCGGCCACCACAACCTTCGCACTCATCGGCGGCAGGCCCGTCAGCTTGGCCATGACGAGCGCCAGGCCCGGCATCACGAAAAGCTTCAGCGCCGCCACGGCGAGCGCCGGGCGCACATTGCCGGTGATGCCGTAGCGCCTGAGCCCCAGCCCCATGGCGAACAGCGCCACCGGACCTGCGACATCGGCCAGAGCATCCACCAGCCGCGTCATCAGCGACGGCATTTCCATTCCCGAAATGCGCCACAGAAGCCCGGCGGCGATGCCGACGATGAGCGGGCTCGACCCCATGCTGCGCGCAAAGTCGTGCACGGCACCGGCGATCCCTCGCGGCGCCCCCTCCCCGCCCAGCCAGCCGAACAGGATGATGGAGGTGCCGATCATGACCGGCAGATGGATGGAGACGATGAGCGACAGGACCTCAAAACCTTCCTGCCCGTAGACGCCGAGCATGAAAGGAATGCCGAGGAGCACCAGGTTGGAAAAGCTCGCCGCCAGCCCGCCGACGACGGCGGCACGGTTGTCGCGGCCAAAGACGTGGATCACCGCGAGCAACCCGATGAGCCAGGTTATGGCGACGGCGGTGAAATAGGACACCCAGAGGCTCGCCGGCAGGCTGCCGCCGAAGTCGGCGCCGGCCATGGTCCTGAAAAGCAGGAGCGGCACGGCCACCGAGACGGCGAAATCCGACAAGGCCTCGCCGGTCTCCTGCTTGAGCAGCCCGAATAAGCCGCTGGCATAACCGAGCGCGACAAGTGAGAAGACGAAAGCGATTGTTTCGACGAGGGGGGACATCGGCACCGGCTTTATGGCACCGGGTGAGGAACGGCAAGCGGGCGCGCCGGGAATACACAGTTGAAAAACCCGTGATTGCTTACCGGCGCGCCATCCTCCTATATGGTAAGACAACCTCGGAGGAATGCATGTTTCGTGCCGCCATCGCTTTTCTGATGCTTCTGGCGGTGGCAACCGCGGAGGCGACGGAAGCGGCCTGGGCGCTGTTGCGGAACGGCGGCCAGGTGGTGCTCGTCAACCATGCCCATGCGCCCGGCAGCGGCGACCCTGCGAATTTCGACCTGGAAAACTGCGCCACCCAGCGCAATCTCTCCGAACAGGGACGGCAGCAGGCGCGCGGGATGGGCGCGCTCTTCTACGCCCGTGCCGCACCCATCGGAATGGTGCTGACCAGCCGCTACTGCCGTGCCCGCGATACCGCCGACATTGCCTTCCGCGACAGCCCGATCGAGATGTTCGACGCGCTGGACGAACTGGCGCGCGACCCGGAAGCGGCCGACGAGCAGATACGGGCCACATTGCAGCGCATACTCGACTACAGCGGGTCGGAAAATCTCGTCATGGTGACGCACGGAGCCAACATCGAAGCGATCGCCGGTGTCCGGCCGCGGGAGGGCGAGGCGGTCGTTCTGTCACGCTCGGATGATGCGGTCAGAGTCGCAGCTCGTCTCACCTTCGACTAACATCCGCCTGGATTGAGCGCGACTGCCCTTTTCCTGCCGTTAAAAACCGATTAGACAGCCGGCGCACACGTAGAGAACCGAATCCCCCACACCGAGGGAACCGCAGTGACGACGACATTTGACAAGGTTGCCGACATCATCGCCGAAACGAGCGAGATCGACCGCGACAAGATTACCCTTGAAAGCCATACCATCGACGATCTCGGCATCGACAGCCTGGACTTCCTGGACATCGTCTTCGCGATCGACAAGGAGTTCGGCATCAAGGTGCCGCTGGAACAGTGGACGCAGGAGGTCAATGACGGAAAGGTTGCGACCGAGGAATATTTCGTCATGAAGAACCTGTGCGCCAAGATCGACGGCCTGGTCGCCGCCAAGGCCGCCGCCTGAGCACGCACCGATACCCGAACCGCAGCGAGGCGACATGAACCCGAAGGACGTGGTCATCACCGGGATCGGCGTCGTCTCGTCGCTGGGCCTGGGCGTTGACGCGCACTGGCAGGCGCTGACGGGCGCCGCGCCGAAGCCCGTTCTCGATGGAGAGCGCTTCGCTCCCTATACGATCCATCCGCTGCCCGAGGTCGACTGGAGCACGCAGATCCCCAAGCGCGGCGACCAGCGCCAGATGGAGACCTGGCAGCGCCTCGGCACCTATACGGCCGGGCTGGCACTGGACGACGCCGGCATGAAGGACGACGAGGCGCTGTGCGCTTCCATGGACATGGTTGTGGCTGCCGGCGGCGGCGAGCGCGATGTGGACGTCGACCAGGATATCCTCGACACATCGCTCACCCGCAACGACCACGACGTGCTTTTGAACGAGAAGCTGACGACGGAACTGAGGCCCACCCTGTTCCTGGCCCAGCTTTCCAATCTTCTGGCCGGCAACATCTCCATCGTCCACAAGGTCACCGGCTCCTCGCGCACCTTCATGGGCGAGGAGGGCGCCGGCGTCTCGGCGATCGAGACGGCGGCCGCGCGCATCCGCTCGGGCCAGTCGAGCCACCTCCTGGTGGGCGCGGCGTTCCAGACCGAGCATCCCGACATGCTTCTCGCCTACGAGCTCGGCCGCCACCTGCAGCGCGGCGGCTGGTCCCCGCTCTGGCAGCGGCGGCCGGAGGAAGGCGGCGGCGTCATCACCGGCTCGGGCGCGGCCTTCCTGGTGCTGGAGGCGCGCGAACATGCTGAAGAGCGCGGCCGCACCGCCTACGCGGCCGTCGGCCCCGTCGCCTCCGGCCGGGCGCGGCGCGGTGGCGATGGCTTGCAGGAAGCGCTGGAGGAGATGGTGGGCGGACTGCTGGACGGCGATGCGCCAGTGCTGGCGATCTCCGGCGCCTCCGGCGCGCACGCGGTGACGAAGGCCGAAAAAGCCGCGCTCGACGCCCGCGGACATGTCGCGGCGCGCGGCTTCTCCTCGCTCACCGGGCACATGAAGGAGGCGCAGTTCCCCTTCGCCATGGCGCTTGCCGCACTCGCCGTTCATCACGGAAAGGCCTATCCTGCATTCGCGGAGGGCGAACTGCCCTTTGAAGCCGCCCCATCGGCCGCGTTGGCCACGGCGGTCGGCTACAATTGCTTCGAGGGCATGGGGCTCGTGGTCAAGGCCTGAGAGATAAGGGGCTGAGGAAGGAAGCATGAAGACAACCGACAGCTTCGGAAGGCCGCTCGTCGCCGTCACCGGCATGGGCGTGGTCACCTCGCTCGGCCAGGGCAAGGACGAGAACTGGACGGCGCTGACAAGCGGGCGCTCGGGCATCCATCCCATCACCCGCTTTCCCACCAGCCACCTGGCGACGACCATCGCCGGCACTGTCGACTTCCTGCCCGAAAGCCGGCGTGGGGCAAGTCCCCTCACCTACGCGCTTGCCGACCTTGCGGCCGAGGAGGCGGTGGGCGAAGCCGGCCTTCCCGCCGCCGATTTTGGCGGCCCGCTGTTCCTTGCCGCCCCGCCGGTCGAGATCGACTGGCATCACCGGCTGCGCCTTTACGCGCAGTCGCAACGCGCGGGCGACTGGCGTAGCCTGATCGAGGCGGCGCGCGAGGCCGACGAGGCGGAGCTTTTCGACGAGAGCCAGTTTGCCACCATCGCCGACCGGATGGCGGAGAAATACGGCACGCGCGGCCTGCCGATCACGCTTTCGACCGCCTGCGCCTCCGGCGCCACGGCCATCCAGCTCGGTATCGAGGCGATCCGCCGTGGCGAGTGCGACCGGGCGCTGGCGGTCGGCTCCGACGGTTCGGCGACGGCCGAGGCGCTCATCCGCTTCTCGCTGCTTTCGGCGCTGACGACCCATAACGAGGTGCCGGAGAAGGCGTCGAAGCCGTTTTCCAAGGACCGCAGCGGCTTCGTGCTTGCCGAGGGCTCGGGCGCGATGGTGCTCGAATCGCTGGAAAGCGCGCTCGCCCGCGGCGCGGAGATCCTCGGCATCATGCGCGGCTGCGGCGAGAAGGCGGACGATTTCCACCGCACGCGCTCCAAGCCGGACGGATCGCCCGCCATCGCCGCCGTGCGCGCCGCCCTTTCCGACGCCGGCATGTCGGAGGACGAGATCGAGTACATCAACGCCCACGGCACCTCGACGCCGGAGAACGACAAGATGGAGCACCTGTCGCTGTCGACCGTCTTCGGGGAGCGCATGCGCGAGATTCCGATCTCGTCCAACAAATCCATGATCGGCCATACGCTCTCGGCAGCAGGTGCGGTGGAGGCCGTTTTCTCGATCATGACCATGCGCAAGGGGGTCATTCCGCCCACCATCAACTACGAGAATCCGGACCCGGCGATCGAGCTCGACGTGGTGCCGAACGTGAAGCGCGATGCCGATGTTGCAACGGTATTGTCCAACTCCTTCGGCTTCGGCGGCCAGAACACGTGTCTGGTGATGGCGCGGGAGGCGGGGTGAATAGTGAATAGTGAATAGTGAATAGTGAATAGTGAATAGTGAATAGTGAATAGTGAATAGTGAATAGTGAATAAAGGAAACCACGCGGACATATTCTTCAAGACGAAATACCAGGAATTTACCATTAACTATTCACTATTCACTACTCACTACTCACTACTCACTACTCACTACTCACTATTTTACCAATAGCCGAGACACCGACCCATGCGCGCACTGCAACTCATTGCCGATCGCCAGCTCGAAACCGCCGACGTTCCGCCGCCCCCTCCGCCCGGCCGGGGCGAGGTGACGGTGCGGGTTGGCGCCGTTGCGCTCAACCATATCGACGTGTGGGGCTGGCGCGGCATGGCATTCGCCAAGCGCAAGCTGCCGCTGGTGGTGGGGGCGGAGGCTTCCGGCACCGTCGACGCCGTCGGCGCCGGCGTGGGTAATCTCCTGCCCGGCCAGCTCGTCTCCATCTACGGCGCGCGCACCTGTGGCCTGTGCCGCCCGTGCCGCGAGGGACGCGACAATCTGTGCGAGAATGTGGGCGGCGTGCACGGCTTCCATCTTGACGGCTTTGCCCAGGAGAAGATCAACCTGCCGGCCCGCCTGCTCGTCCCAGCCCCGCCGGGCGTCGACGAGATCGGCGCCGCCGTCGCCCCCGTCACCTTCGGCACGGTCGAGCACATGCTGTTCGACAACGCCAAGCTGGAGCCGGGCGAGACCATCCTGGTGCACGCCGGCGGCTCCGGCATCGGATCGGCGGCCATCCAGCTCGCCAAGCGCATGGGCTGCACCGTCATCACCACCGTCGGCTCGGATGAGAAGATCGAGAAGGCGAAGGCACTGGGTGCCGACCACGTCATCAACTACCGCGAGGACCGCTTCGAGGGCGCGGTGCGCAAGATCACCAGGAAGCGCGGCGTGGATGTGGTTTTCGAACATGTCGGCGCCGACACCTGGGCGGGCTCCATGCTGTGCTTAAGGCGCGGCGGCCGCATCGTCACCTGCGGCTCCACCTCGGGCGTTTCGACGAACATGAACCTGATGCAGCTCTTCCAGCAGCAATTGAAGATCTTCGGCTCCTTCGGCTGCCGCATGGAGAACATGGCCGATGCCATGCAGAAGATGGCCGCCGGCCTCGTCGCGCCGGTCGTCGACACGGTGGTGGGGTTCGAGGACATCGAAACCGCGCTGAAGCGCATGGAAGGCCGCGACGTCTTCGGCAAGATCGTCCTGCGCGTTCAGTAGCGCCGCCGCATGAATCGCCTCCTCGTCAAATTCGGCCGCCACCTTCAGACCGCCGAGCACTGGCTGACGGCGCAGATATCGCTCGCCGTCCTTTCCGCCCTGCGCCGCCTGCCGCCCGACAAGGCGCTGAATTTCGCCGAGCGCGTCGCCCGCAAGGCCGGCCCCCTGGTCGGCCGCCACCGCCTGGCGCTCGACAATTTGCGCAAGGCCTATCCGGAAAAGCCGCAAGCCGAGATCGAGGCCATCGCCTCCGACATGTGGGCCAACATGGCCCGGCTTTCCGTCGAGTACGTGTTTCTCGACAAGCTGTTCGACTTCGACCCGGAAAGCGAGAGGCCCGGCCGCGTCGAGGTCACGGGCATAGAGATCTTCAAGCGCGTGCGCGAGGAGAAGCGGCCGCACATCTTCTTCACCGGCCACCTCGGCAATTTCGAGTTCCTGCCGATCGCAGCGGCGACCTTCGGCCTCGAGGTCACCTCTCTCTTCCGCCCGCCGAACAACCCCTATATCGCCGACTATATCCATAGCACCCGCACCACCTCCATGGGCGGCCTCCTGCCCTCGCGGGCGGGCGCGGCGCTGCAGCTCGCCCGCGTGATCGAGAACGACGGCAATATCGGCGTGCTGGTCGACCAGAAATTCAGGCGCGGCGTGCGCACCCGCTTCTTCGGCCGCGAATGCGAGACGAGCCCGCTCGTGCCCAAGCTGGCGCGCCAGTACGGCTGCGACGTCTACCCCGCCCATTGCATCCGTCTGCCCGACGGCCGCTTCCGCATCGAGGTGGGCGAGAAGCTCGAACCGCCGCGCGATGCGAGCGGCGCCATCGACGTCGAGCGCATGGCGCAGCAGTTGAACGACGTGGTGGAGGAATGGGTGCGCGCCGACCCCGGCCAGTGGATGTGGTTCCACCGGCGCTGGGAGGTCACCCGCAAGCGGCGCTGAGGCCAGCCCCCATTTCTCAGGCCGTTCGGCAGGATGCGGCTGCGATATTTGCAGGTTCGTGCGTGGGTCTATGGAGGCGGAGCGGGGGAAGACCTGCCTGCCGTCTTGCCAAGCTGGCCGATTCCCGTCTCTATGCCGCAATGAATGAAAGATTGTTCCGCGCTGTCGACGAGCGTGTCGAAGACCTCGTCGCGCTTACCGTCGACCTGATCCGCTTTCCCACCGTCAATCCGCCGGGCGAGGCCTACACGCCTTGCGCGGAGTATATCGGCCGGCGGCTTTCCGCGCGCGGCTTCGACACCCGGCTCATCCGCGGCGAAGGCGCACCTGGCGACAGCGACCGCTATCCGCGCACCAACGTGGTGGCCCGCCGCGAAGGCCGGGGCCCCGGCCCCACCGTCCACTTCAACTCGCATATAGACGTCGTCGAGGCCGGCGAGGGCTGGACGGTCGATCCCTTCGCCGGCGTGGTGCGCGAGGGCAAGGTGTTCGGCCGCGGCGCCTGCGACATGAAGGGCGGGCTCGCCGCCTCCGTCATCGCGGTGGAAGCGTTTCTCGCCGTGAACCCGGATTTTCCCGGCGCCATCGAGATTTCCGGCACGGCGGACGAGGAATCGGGCGGCTATGGCGGCGTGGCGCATCTGGCCAAGCAAGGTTTCTTCTCAAAACCCCGCGTCGACCACGTCATCATTCCCGAGCCGCTCAACAAGGATCGCATCTGCCTCGGCCATCGCGGCGTGTGGTGGGCGGAGATCGAAACTGCCGGCTCCATTGCCCATGGCTCCATGCCTTTCCTCGGCGATTCGGCGATCCGCCACATGGGTGCGGTGCTCAGCGCGTTCGAGGAGGAATTGTTTCCGGCCCTCGCGGCCAAGGAGACGCACATGCCGGTGGTGCCGGAGGGGGCGCGCCGCTCGACGATGAACATCAACTCCATCCATGGCGGGCAGACGGAGGATTTCTTCCCCGGCCTGCCGTCGCCCAACGTCGCCGATTCCTGCCGCCTCGTCATCGACCGCCGCTTCCTCATCGAGGAGGACATCGGCCAGGTGAAGGGCGAGGTGGTGGCGATACTGGAGCGGCTGAAGCGCGAGCGGCCGCGCTTCGACTATTCCATCCGCGACCTGATGGAGGTGCTGCCCCTGATGACGGAGCGCGACGCACCGGTGCCCAACGCGCTCGCCGGGGCCATTCGCGAGGTTTTCGGCAAGGAGCCGGAATACGTGATCTCGCCCGGAACCTACGACCAGAAACATGTTGCCCGCTTCGGCCACCTGCACGACTGCGTGGCCTACGGCCCCGGCATCCTCGACCTGGCGCACCGCCCGGACGAATGGGTGGGCATCGAGGATATGGTCGAATCGGCCAAGGTGATGGCCGCCGGCCTCGATACGCTGCTGCGCGGTGTGGCGTAAGGGCGATTTACTCACCACCGGATTCGCGCTTCAATCGCGCCGAAAAAAATGGGAGATACGGCATGAAGACTTTTGCAACGATGCTCGGTGCGGCGGCGGTTCTCCTTGCGTCCGGCTCAGCCGCCTTGAGCGCGCGTACGGACCTCGTTGTCGGCGTCGTGCTTGAACCGCCGCATCTCGACCCCACCGCGGGTGCGGCCGCGGCCATCGACGAGATCGTCTATGCCAACGTCTTCGAGGGCCTCACCCGCATCGGCCCCAGCGGCGAGGTCGAGCCGGCGCTTGCCGAAAGCTGGGAGGTTTCCGATGACGGACTGACCTACACCTTCAAGCTTCGTGAGGGTGTGACCTTCCATGACGGCACGACCTTCGAGGCCGCGGACGTGAAATTCTCCCTCGACCGCGCCAGGGCCGAGGATTCGACGAACGCGCAAAAGGTGCTCTTCTCGGCCATCGAGAGCGTCGAGGCCTTCGATCCCACGACCGTCAAGATCACGCTCAGGCACCCGCAGGGCGCCCTTCCCTATAACCTTGGCTGGGGCGACGCCGTGATCGTGGCGCCCGAATCGGCCGACGCCAACAAGGAAAAACCCATCGGCACCGGCCCCTTCAAGTTCGACAACTGGGCCAAGGGCTCCTCCGTCACCATCTCGAAATACGCCGACTACTGGGGTGAGCCGGTGGCGCTGGAAAAGGCCGAGTTCCGCTTCATTCCCGATGCCGCGGCCTCGGTGCCCGCGCTCCTGTCCGGCGACGTGCACACCTTCCCCAACCTGCAGGCGGGCGATGCCCTGCCGCAGATCGAGGCCGATCCGCGCTTCGAGGTGGTGATCGGCGCCACCGAGGGCGAGACGATACTGGCCACCAACAACGGCAAGGCGCCGTTCGACAATCTCATGGTGCGCCAGGCCATCGCCCACGCGCTTGACCGCGACGAGATCATCCTCGGCGCATCGGCCGGCAACGGCGTGCCTATCGGCTCCCATTTCTCGCCCGCCAACGCGGCCAATATCGACCTGACCGACACCTATCCCCACGACGTGGAGAAGGCGAAGGCGCTGCTCGCCGAGGCCGGCTATCCGGACGGCTTCTCCGCCACCTTGAAGCTGCCGCCGCCGCCTTATGCGCGCCAGGGCGGCGAGATCGTCGCCTCGCAGCTCCGCGAGATCGGCATCGAGCTGGAGATCATCCCCGTGGAATGGGCGCAGTGGCTGGAGCAGGTCTTCACCAACAAGGACTACGACCTGACCATCGTCTCCCATACCGAGCCCAACGACATCAACATCTATGCCCGCGAGGGATACTACTTCAACTACGACAACCCCGCCTTCGATGCGGTGATGGAAGAACTCGGCGCGACCTCCGACCCGGCCAAGCGCAAGGAGCTCTTTGGAACGGCCCAGCGCATCCTCGCCGAGGACGCGGTGAACGGCTTCCTCTTCCAGCTGCCGAAGACGGGGGTGTGGGATGCCAAGCTGGAAGGCATGTGGGAGAACACGCCCATCCAGGCGAACGACCTGACGAAGGTGCGGTGGGTGGAGTGATTCCTCTTTGAGGGAAGTCGGTAAAAGCTTGCGCCCTACGTCGCCCCCCTCTGTCCTGCCGGACATCTCCCCCGCAAGGGGGGAGATCGGCTTGCACCCGCGATTTCGCCAATCGTCGACGTTGGAGGCTATGCGCATCCGGCAATCAAGGCCAATCTCCCCCCTTGCGGGGGAGATGTCCGGCAGGACAGAGGGGGGCGCGAAGGGGCGCGGACATAGCCTGCTGCTTTGGGACCACCGCCCATGACCGCCTACCTCGCAAAGCGCCTCGCCGTCGGCCTCGCCACCCTCTTCGTCGCCTCCCTCGTCGTCTTCTCCGTCCTGGAGATCCTCCCCGGCGATCCGGCGCGCATCATGCTCGGCATGAACGCGAGCCCGGAGGCGCTTGATGCCTTACGCAGCCAGATGGGTCTCGACCGCCCGGTGGTCCTGCGTTACCTCGACTGGCTCACCGGCATGGCGACGGGCGATTTCGGCCGCTCCTACACCTATTCCTCGCCTGTCGTCGAGCTTGTCGCCGAGCGCGTGGCGGTCTCCCTGCCGCTCGCCGTGATGGCGCTGACGCTGTCGACGGCCATCGCCATCCCCGTCGGCATCTTCGCCGCCGCCCGCCGCGGGCGGCTCTCCGACACGCTCGCCATGGGTGCTGCGCAGGTGGGCGTCGCCATCCCCAATTTCTGGTTTGCGATGCTGCTCGTCTACGTCTTTGCCGTCGGCTTCCGCCTGCTGCCGGCGGGCGGCTTTCCCGGCTGGGGCGAGGGCTGGGGTGGGCTTTGGCAGGGGTTCAAGGCGCTGCTCCTGCCGGCCGTCTCACTCGCCCTGCCGCAGGCGGCCATCCTTGCCCGCGTCACCCGCTCGGCCATGCTGGAAGTGCTGGGCGAAGACTATATCCGCACCGCCCGCGCCAAGGGCCTGCCGCGACGCGCCGTCCTGTGGCGGCACGCGCTGCGCAACGCGCTGATCCCGGTGCTGACCATCCTCGGCCTGCAATTCGCCTTCCTGCTGGCCGGCACCATCATCATCGAGAACGTGTTCTACCTGCCGGGCCTGGGAAGGCTCATCTTCCAGGCCATCAGCCAGCGCGACCTGATCGTCGTCGAAGGCGTGGTGATGCTGCTGGTCGCCAGCATCATCGTTGTCAACCTCCTCGTCGACATCTGCTACGCCGTCGCCGACCCGCGCCTGAGGACCGGCCGATGAGCCTCGATCCCGTCTTCACCCCGGCGCCCGAGCGCCATGTGCTGATGAAGGCGCTCGCCAACCGCTCCTTCCTCATCGGCCTTGTCGTCACCGGTGTGATCGCGCTCATGGCGCTCGTCTCCTTCTTCTGGACGCCTCACGACATCACCCGATTGCAGGTCGCCGCCCGCATGCAGGGCCTGTCCCCCGCCCACCCCTTCGGCACCGACCATATGGGCCGCGACATCCTGTCGATGATCATGATCGGGGCGCGCAACTCCATCGCCGTCGCCATCGTCGCGGTCGGCATCGGCATGGGGCTTGGCGTGCCGCTCGGCACGTGGGCGGCGGCGCGCGGCGGATGGGCGGACGAGGCGCTGATGCGCGTCAACGACGTGGTCTTCGCCTTTCCCGCCCTTTTAACGGCGGTGATGATCACCGCCATCTTCGGCCCCGGCGCCGTCAACGCCATCATCGCCATCGGCATCTTCAATGTGCCCGTCTTCGCCCGCATCGCCCGCGCCGGCGCGCTTTCGCTGTGGCCGCGCGAGTTCATCCTGGCCGCCCGCGCCTCCGGTAAAGGCAAGGCGCTGATCACCATCGAGCACATCCTGCCCAACATCGTCAGCTTGCTGCTCGTGCAGGGCACCATCCAGTTCGCCCTCGGCATCCTGGCCGAGGCCGGGCTTTCCTATCTCGGCCTCGGCGCACAGCCGCCCATGCCCTCGTGGGGGCGCATGCTGTTCGAGGCGCAGACGCGCATGGCAGTTGCCCCGCATCTGGCGCTCTTCCCGGGGCTTGCCATCGTCGTCACCGTGCTGGGCTTGAACCTTCTGGGCGACGGCCTGCGCGACGTGCTCGACCCGAGGCTGAGGCGCGAGCGATGAGCCTGCTGGAGATCGAGAACCTGTCGCTGACGATCGGCGAGGCGCCGATCCTCAAGGATATCGACCTTTCCATCTCCGCCGGCGAGGTGATGGGGCTGGTGGGAGAATCGGGCTCCGGAAAATCGATGACCGCGCTGACGGTGATGAAGCTCCTGCCGCATGCCGCCCGCGCCAAGGGACGTGTCGTCTTCGACGGCATCGACATCGTCGCGGCCCCGGAAGCCGCCATGTGCCGGCTGCGCGGCGACGACATCGGCATGGTCTTCCAGGAGCCCATGACGGCGCTCAACCCCGTCAAGACGATCGGCGAGCAGGTGGCCGAGGGGATTCGCTGGCACACCGGCGCCAACCGCCCGGACGCCGAAGCGCGCGCCCGCGCCATGCTGGAACGCGTCGGGCTGCCGGAGAAGCAGTTTCCCCTGACGCGCTATCCGCACGAACTGTCGGGCGGGCAGCGCCAGCGCGTGGTCATCGCCATCGCCTGCGCGCTGAAGCCGAAGCTCCTGATCGCCGACGAGCCGACGACGGCGCTCGACGTGGTGCTGCAGGCGCAGATCCTCGACCTTCTGCGCGACCTGGTCGATGAAAACCGCATGAGCCTGCTTCTCATCTCGCACGACCTGGCGGTGGTGACTGAGATGGCCGACCGCACCACCATCATGCGCCACGGCCAGGTGATGGAAGCCGGCGAGACGGCGCGCACGCTGACCGAAAAGGTGCATCCCTATACGCGCCGGCTCGCCGAAGCCTCCACCCACGTGCCGGAACGCGCGAAGCCGGCCGACAGCGGCCCGGGGGAGACGCTTCTGAACGTGGAGGGCGTGACGCGCGACTATCCCATCCGCCGTGCGTCGCTCTTTTCAACGCAGCATTCCTTCCGCGCCGTCGACGACGTCTCCTTCTCGCTGGCGCGGGGTCAGTCCATGGCGCTGGTCGGCCGGTCGGGTTGCGGCAAGTCCACCCTCGCCCGCATGATCCTGGCGCTCGACCGGCCGACCGGAGGCTCCATACGCTTCGAGGGCGAGAGGCTGGAGAACAAGAGCGAGGGAGAGCTGCGTCCGGCCCGCCGCCACATGCAGGTGGTCTTCCAGGATCCGTACGGCTCCTTCAACCCGCGTCACAAGGTGGAGCGCCTGGTGGCCGAGCCGCTGCATTTGCTGGACGAGAAGCCGGATCGAGCGCGCCGGCGCGAACTCGTGGCCGAGGCGCTGGAAGAGGTGGGGCTTTCGGCTGCCGACATGGAAAAATATCCGCACGAGTTCTCTGGCGGCCAGCGTCAGCGCATCTCGATTGCCCGCGCCGTCATCACCAGGCCGAAGCTGATCGTCGCCGACGAACCGGTCTCCGCCCTCGACGTGTCGATCCGCGCGCAGATCCTCGATCTCTTCGCCGACCTCAACCGGCGGCTCAAGGTGGCCTATCTCGTCATCACCCACGACCTGACGGTCGCCCGCGCCATCACCGACCGGGTGATGGTGATGCATGAGGGAAAGATCGTGGAAGAAGGCGACACAAATACGGTGTTCGACCGGCCGGAGACGGAAACGGCCAAGGCGCTCGTCGCCGCCGCGCCTGACCTCGATCGGGCGCTGAGAATGCGGTTGGCGCGGGTTTCGGGCGGGTGAGGAAAAGGGCCTGGCGTTACGGTTGCTTGAAAAGCCGAGCCCCTTCGCGCCCCCCTCTGGCCTGCCGGCCATCTCCCCCACACGGGGGGAGATCAGCTGTCACGTATGGTTTCGCCAATTTTTCACGTCGCAGAAGAGGTGCCCAAGCAAGCGGCAGCCGCAATCTCCCCCTCGTGGGGGAGATGGCCGGCAGGCCAGAGGGGGGCGCGAAGGGCGCCCAAATCGCAACTGTGGTGCTACCGCACGTCCCCTTCGTCCAGGCCGAGGATCTCCGCCGCCCGCGCGCGCAGGCGCTCTTCGTGCAGGGTCAGCGTGTCGCCCTTGAGTGCGGCGGCAAGCAGCATGCGGGCGAGAAGCACGCGCTCTTCCTTCGGCCGCGCGCGGAGCACCGCGCCGGCCCGCGCCGTACCCTTCGCGCCAAAGGGCTGGAGTACCGGCAGGAATGCCTCGAACGTCGGCGCGTCGATGCCGAAGGCGCGTTCGGCCACGCGCTGCAGGGCCTCGCGCGCGGACGGCGTCATCTCGCCGTCGTTCAGCACCAGGCGCAGCAATAGCAGGACGTCTCCGGCAAGCTCCGTCGGAGATGCCGGGCGGGGCCCGACGGGGCCTTCGGTCTTGGTCGGCATATCCACGGCCATTATTCGGCATCCCCAGTCCGTGCAAGGCGGCAGGCGAGCCCGCCTCGCCGACAGAGGCCCTTGCGAGCGAAAGTCCCTTCTTTCCCTTGCAGAGCAATATTGCCAAATGTTTGACGCCGCCCGGCGCACTGCCCGTTCATGCGGTTTGGGAACGCAGGCCGCCCGACCGGGCGATGGCAAAGAGCGCGTCGCAGTCGAGATGGGTTTCCAGGTGATCGGCGATCGCGTCGAGCGCCGCCTCCACCCCGGCGCGGTAGTCGGCGCCGCCACCGACGATCCCGAACGCCTCGAGGAAGCTTGCGCGGAAGGGGTCGGAGCCGAAGAGCCCGTGCAGATAGGTGCCGAAGACCTTGCCGTCGGGGGAGGTTGCGCCGTCGGCGCGGCCGTCGATCTCGGCGACCGGGCGCAGGCAGTCGGCGCCTTGCGTGCGGCCGAGATGGATTTCGTAGCCGGTGAGCGGCACATCGTGATGAAGCGAGCGGGCGCGCACGTTGCGGACGGATTTCTCCGGCTCCATGACGGTCTCCACGTCGAGATGGCCGAGGCCCTCGACCGCTCCCGCGCCGCCCTCCAGCCCGTGCGGGTCGCTCACCCGCCTGCCCAGCATCTGGTAGCCGCCGCACAGGCCGACGATGCGGCCGCCGCGCCGGCGGTGGGCGGCAAGATCGCTGTCCCAGCCGTTTTGCCGGAACGCGGCGAGATCGCCGATCGTCGATTTGGAGCCGGGGATGACGACAAGCGCCGCATCGGCCGGCAGCCGGCTTCCCGGCGGCACGAAGACCACCTCCACCTGCGGCTCGGCGCGCAGCGGGTCGAGATCGTCGAAATTGGCGATGCGCGGCAGCATGGGCACGGCGACCTTGAGCGGCCGCGCGCTGCCGCCGGCAAGCCGCTCCAGCACCACCGAATCCTCCGACGGCAGCCTTGCCGCCTCGGAAAGCCACGGCACCGTGCCGAAGGAACGCCAGCCGGTGAAGCGGTCGATCGCCGCGATGCCGTCGTCGAAGAGCGAGACGTCGCCGCGGAACTTGTTGATGATGTAGCCGGCCACCATGCGCCGGTCCTCTTCCGCCAGGATGAGATGCGTGCCGGCTATGGCGGCGATCACGCCGCCGCGGTCGATGTCTCCGACCAGCACCACCGGCACGTTCGCGCGGGTCGCAAAGCCCATATTGGCGATGTCGCGGTCGCGCAGGTTGATCTCCGCCGGTGAGCCGGCACCCTCGACGATGACGAGATCGGCGCCCTCGCCCACCTGCGCCCAGGATGCCATCACCGCCTCCATCAGCCGGCCCTTGAGCGCCTGATAGTCGCGCGCGGCCGCCGCGCCGGCCACCCTGCCCTGCACGACGATTTGCGAGCCGATGTCGCTCTGCGGCTTCAGGAGCACCGGGTTCATGTGCACGGTGGGCGGCACGCCGCAGGCGAGCGCCTGCAGCCATTGCGCGCGGCCGATCTCGCCCTCGCCCGCCTCGCCGGGAATGGCGGCGACGGCGGCGTTGTTGGACATGTTCTGCGGCTTGAAGGGGCGCACCTTCAGGCCGCGCTTGCGCGCCGCCCGGCACAGGCCGGCGACGAGCACCGTCTTGCCGACGTCGGAACCGGTTCCCTGCAGCATGATGGCGTGGGCCATGGGCCATCCTCCCGTTGCGCGCGCCCTCCAATGCACTAAACTTCACCGAAAGAAAAGAAAGGCCGGGAGGACACGATGGAGGCCATCGCCGACGGCGGCAGCGGGCAGTTCACGCTCAACGCCGACCAGCGCGCCATCCGCGAGATGACGCGGAGCTTTGCCGCCGACCACGTGGCGCCTTTCGCGCTCGACTGGGACCGTGAGCGGCATTTCCCCCTGAACGTCATCCGCCAGACGGGGCCGCTCGGCTTCGGCGGCATCTATTGCGCGGAGGATGTCGGCGGCTCCGGCCTCGGGCGGCTCGACGCGGTGCTGATCTTCGAGGCGCTGGCGGCCGCCTGCCCCGGCTTCTCCTCCTTCATCTCCATCCACAACATGGCCGCCTGGATGATCGATACCTTCGGCGATGAGGCGCAGCGCAAGCGCCTTCTGCCGAAGCTCACCTCGATGGAATGGCTGGCGAGCTATTGCCTGACGGAGCCCGGCTCCGGCTCGGATGCCGCGGCCCTCAGGACGAAAGCGGTGAAATCGGGCGGCGACTACGTGCTGAACGGCGCCAAGCAGTTCATCTCCGGCGCCGGCGAGACCGAGCTCTACGTCACCATGGTGCGCACCGGCGAGGACGGGCCGAAGGGCGTATCCGCCCTTGTCGTGCCGGCTGACGCGCCGGGCCTTTCCTTCGGACCTTTGGAGAAGAAGATGGGCTGGCACATGCAGCCCACGCGGCAGGTGGTCTTCGAGGACTGCAAGGTGCCGGCGGAAAACCTTCTGGCGAACGAGGGCGAGGGTTTTAGCATCGCCATGGCCGGGCTCGACGGCGGCAGGCTCAACATCGCCGCCTGCTCGCTGGGCGGCGCCCAGGCCGCGCACGAGAAGGCGCAGGCCTATACGGCCGAGCGCGAGGCCTTCGGCAAGACCATCAACCGCTTCCAGGCGCTGCAGTTCAAGCTGGCGGACATGGAGACGAACCTTTCCGCCGCGCGCGTGCTGCTCTACACCGCCGCCGCCAAGCTGGATGCCAGGGCGCCCGACGCCTCGAAGTGGTCGGCCATGGCCAAGCGCTTCGTCACCGATACCTGCTTCGACGTCGCCAACGACGCCCTGCAGCTTCACGGCGGCTACGGCTACCTGCACGACTACGGGCTGGAAAAGCTGGTGCGGGACCTGCGCGTGCACCAGATCCTGGAAGGCACGAATGAGATCATGCGCGTGATCATTGCGCGGCATCTGGTGGGGAGAGTGAACAGTGAATAGTGAATAGAATGGATTTTTGATTCGCAACAACAATTCCAAAAATTCCAATCACTACTCACTACTCACTACTCACTACTCACTATTCACTATCACTACTTCACTACTTCACTATTCCCCACTCGCGGAGGAGCATCGACATGACCACCATCGCATTCATCGGTCTCGGCAACATGGGCAACCCCATGGCTGCGAACCTCGTCAAGGCCGGGCACAAGGTGCGCGGCTTCGACCTTGTGGCGGAGAACCTGGAGAAGGCCGCCGGGAACGGCGTCGACGTGGCGGCGAGTGCGGTTGATACGCTGGAAGGGGCGGAGGTCGCCATCACGATGCTGCCGGCCGGGCGGCATGTGCTGTCGGTCTATGGGGACATTGCGCCGAAGGCGGCGAAGGGGATGCTGTTCATCGATTCTTCGACCATCGATGTGGAGTCGGCGCGCAAGGCGCATGTCATCACCGCCGAGCACGGCCTCTTGTCCATCGACGCGCCGGTCTCCGGCGGTGTCGGCGGTGCGGAGGCCGGCACGCTTACCTTCATGGCCGGCGGCAGCAAGGCCGCCTTCGCCAAGGCCGAGCCTTTCCTTCAGCCGATGGCCGGCCGCATCGTCCATTGCGGCGAGGCGGGCGCCGGACAGGCGGCGAAGATCTGCAACAACATGATCCTCGGCATCTCGATGATCGGCGTCGGCGAGGCCTTCGTCCTGGCGGAGAAGCTGGGGCTGTCGCACCAGGCGCTGTTCGACGTGGCCTCCACCGCGTCCGGCCAATGCTGGTCGCTCACCACTTACTGCCCGGTGCCGGGCCCAGTGCCAGCCTCGCCCGCCAACCGCGACTACCAGCCGGGCTTTGCGGCAAGCCTGATGCTGAAGGATCTGCGCCTTGCCCAGGAAGCCGCCCAAGCCTCGGGCGCGGCGACGCCGCTGGGCGCGGAGGCGGCACAGCTTTATGCCCTGTTCGAGGCCATGGGCAACGGCGGCAAGGATTTTTCCGGCATCATAAACTTCCTGCGCGGAAAGGCGGGTTGAACGAACCCGCGTCAGAAAAATGTCGAGATTAAGGATTGCGCAAGCACTTGCTAACCTCCCGGTAACGATGTCGGCTTAGAACAAAAGCAGGCGGACATCACAGGCACCGCCCCAGCTCCGGAAAAGGTCTCGCGTACCGGAGCGGACCGCCTTCACAAGCGTAACTGTACCCGTGAAGGCGCCTGTCGAGTTACACAGAACCGCGTTTCTCCAGTCGGAGGGCGCGGTTTTTTGCTGCCTGTGGCAGCACCCGCGTCTTGTCGGAATACGTCACCTTTATGTCGCTTCTCTTGCGCTTTCGGTCGCCGTTTCTTTGTCGGCGCTTCGCGCGACAGGTCATGATGCCGGTCAGCGCAACGCGAAGCGAGGCATCCCATGACCATCCCGGACGCAGCCGCCGAGGCACAACCGGAGGCCGGCCGCACGCGGCGTGGCGGCCGTGCGGGAAAGCGGGATAGCATGGCCGACGCCTTCGACCAGCCTCCCTTCCGGCAGCTGACCGTTCCCTTCCCGCCGACGGGTCTCCTGTCCGAGGACGAGCTGGAATCGATCCACCTCGCCTCGCTCAGGGTGCTGAAGGAAATCGGCGTCGAGGTGCTGCACGACGAGGCGCGCGCCATCATGCGCCGCCATGGCGCGGATGTGCGCGAGGATACGCACCGGGTGCATTTCGACAGCGACATGGTGCTGGAGTTCATCGCCCATTGCCCGTCCGAGTTTACCGTCCACGCGCGCAATCCGGCGCACGACCTGCGCATGGGCGGCAACAACATCATATTCGCGCAGATCGGGTCCGCGCCCAACTGCTCCGACACGGATAGGGGTCGGCGGCCGGGCAACCAGGCCGACTTCCGCAATTTCGTGAAGCTCGCCCAGATGCACAACATCGTCCACGGCCTAGGTGGCTACCCGGTGGAGCCGATCGATATCCACGCCGGCATCAGGCATCTGGAGTGCCTGCGCGACATCACCACGCTGACCGACAAGACCTTTCACATCTATTCGCTGGGCAAGGAGCGCAACCAGGACGGCATCGAGATCGCCCGCATCGCCCGCGGCGTCAGTGCCGAGCAGTTTCGCGACGAGCCCTCCTGCTTCACCGTCATCAACACCAACTCGCCGCTGAAGCTCGACATCCCGATGCTGGAGGGCGTCATCCAGATGGCGACCCACGGCCAGGTGGTCATCGTCACGCCGTTCACGCTGGCGGGCGCCATGGCGCCCATCACCGTCGCGGGGGCCCTGGTGCAGCAGAACGCGGAGGCGCTCGCCGCCCTCGCCTTTGCGCAGATGGTGCGGAAGGGCGCGCCGGTCGGCTATGGCGGCTTCACCTCCAATGTCGACATGCGCTCCGGCGCGCCGGCCTTCGGCACGCCCGAATCCATGAAGGCGCAGCTCATCGGCGGGCAGCTCGCCCGCCGTTACGGCATCCCCTACCGCAGCTCCAATGTCTGCGCGGCCAACACGGTCGACGCGCAGGCGGCCTATGAGAGCGTCTTTTCGCTGTGGGGCTGCATCCACGGCGGCGCCAACCTCGTCAAGCACGCCGCCGGCTGGCTCGAGGGCGGGCTATGCTGCTCCTACGAAAAGATGATGCTCGACTTCGACCTCCTGCAGATGGTCGCGGAGTTCCTGACACCGCTCGACCTGTCGGAGGACGCGCTTGGCGTGGAGGCCATCCGCGAGGTGGGCCCGGGCGGCCATTTCTTCGGCTCCCCGCACACCCAGGCACGCTACAAGACCGCCTTCTACTCACCGATCATCTCCGACTGGCGCAACTACGAGACCTGGGCGCAGGCCGGCAGCCCGACGGCCATCGAGCATGCGAACCGGCTCTGGAAAGAGCGGCTGGCGACATACGAGGCGCCGCCGATGGACGAGGCGATCCGCGAGGAACTGGACGCGTTCGTGGAGCGCCGCATCCGCGAGGGCGGGGCGCCGACGGATTTTTAGCAGAACCCATGGAAAACGAAGCGCTCTACGTTGCCCCCCTCTGTCCTGCCGGACATCTCCCCCGCAAGGGGGGAGATTGGCTGGCAGAGATACCAGCGCCTCACTTTCCAGCGTTGCCGGTTGGCGACAGCCGAAATGACCGACTGATCTCCCCCGATGCGGGGGAGATGTCCGGCAGGACAGAGGGGGGCGTGAAGGGGCGTCGTCCTTTCAAGCTCTTGAATCACCTCTCGCATATACGGACATAACCAAATGAAATCCCATGCAAAAGCAGTTGTCATCGGCGGCGGTGTGGTGGGCTGCTCGGTGCTTTATCATCTGGCGCGCGCCGGCTGGGCGGATGTGCTTCTGATCGAGCGCTCGGAGCTGACATCCGGCTCGTCCTGGCATGCGGCCGGCGGTTTCCATACGCTGAACGGCGATCCGAACGTGGCGAAGCTGCAGGCTTACACCGTCCAGCTATACAAGGAGATCGAGGAATTGTCCGGCCAGTCCTGCGGGCTGCACCTGACGGGCGGCGTGATGATGGCCGACAGCCCGGAGCGTATGGATTTCCTGCGCCTGGCGCACGCCAAGGGGCGGTATCTCGGCATGGAGACGGAGCTGATCACGCCGTCGGAAGCCAAGGCCATGTTCCCGCTCATGGACGAGACCAACTTCGTCGGCGCCATGTGGGACCCGGTGGAGGGCCATCTCGACCCCTCCGGCACCACCCACGCCTATGCTCGCGCCGCGCGCAAGCTGGGGGCGGAGATCGAATTGAGGAACCGGGTGGTGGAGCTGACGCAGGAAGCGGACGGCACCTGGAATGTGGTGACCGAGAAAGGCACGGTGAAGGCCGAGCACGTGGTCAATTGCGGGGGCTTATGGGCGCGCGAGGTGGGGCGCATGGTGGGGCTGGAACTGCCGCTGCTCGCCATGGAGCACATGTATCTGTTGACCGAGCCGATGCCGGAGGTTGAAGAGTTCAACCGCGCCACGGGGCGCGAGATGGTCGGCATCATCGACTTCAAGGGCGAGATCTACACGCGGCAGGAGCGCAACGGCATCCTGCTCGGCACCTACGAGAAGGCCGCAAAGCCCTGGTCGGAGCTAGAGACGCCGTGGGACTTCGGCCACGAACTGCTTCAGCCCGACATCGACCGCATCGCTCCCTCGCTGGAGGTCGGTTTCCGCCACTTCCCGGCACTTGAGAACGCCGGCATCAAGCAGGTCATCAACGGCCCCTTCACCTTCGCGCCGGACGGCAACCCGCTGGTCGGGCCCGTGCAGGGACTGACGAATTTCTGGTGTGCCTGCGCCGTCATGGCCGGTTTCTCCCAGGGCGGCGGCGTGGGGCTGGCGCTCTCCAACTGGATGGTGAACGGCGATCCGGGCTTCGACGTGTGGGGCATGGATGTCGCCCGCTTCGGCGAGTGGGCGACATTGCGCTACACTAACGCCAAGGTGCGCGAGAACTATTCGCGGCGCTTTTCCATCCGCTTCCCCAACGAGGAACTGCCGGCCGCGCGGCCGGCGCAGACGACGCCGCTCTACGACATCATGGTGCGCGACAACAACGCCGTGATGGGCGACAGCTGGGGCCTGGAAACACCGCTCTGGTTCGCGCCGAAAGGCGCGGAGGCGAAGGACATCGTCTCCTTCCACCGCTCCAACGACTTCGAGCATGTCGGCAATGAGGTGCGCGCGGTGAGGAACGGCGTCGGCGTCACCGAGATCGCCAATTTCGCCAAATACGAGGTTTCGGGGCCGGGCGCTGCCGCCTTCCTCGACCGGCTGATGACCAACCGCATGCCGAAGGCGGGCCGCATCGTGCTGTCGCCGATGCTCAACGAGTTCGGCAAGCTGATCGGCGATTTCACCATCGCCCGGGCCGGCGAGGAGCGCTTCATGATCTGGGGCTCGTCGGCCGCGCAGGTCTACCATATGCGCTGGTTCGAGAAGCACCTGCCGAGGGATGGCTCGGTGAGGATCCACCGCTTCGACCAGACGCTGGTGGGGCTGTCCATTGCCGGGCCGAAATCGCGGGAGGTGCTGGAGAAGCTTGCCGACACGGATGTCTCCAAGGGAGCCTTCCGTTTCATGGATTTCCGCGAGATGGCTGTGGCGGGCGCGCCCTCAATGGTCAACCGCCTCACCTATACGGGCGACCTCGGTTACGAGATCTGGATGCCGCCGGCCTATCAGCGGCGTGTTTATGAAGGCATCAGGCAAGCGGGCGCCGAGTTCGGCATCGTCGATTTCGGCATGCGGGCGCTTCTGTCCATGCGGCTGGAGAAGAACTTTCCCACCTGGTTCCGCGAACTGCGCCCCATCTACGGCCCCTTCGAGGGGGCGATGGAGCGCTTCGTCAAGCTGGAGAAGAATGACTTCATCGGCCGTGAGGCGGCGGCAAGAGAGAAGGCGGAGGGGCCGAGGCTGCGCCGTGTCTCCTTCATCCTCGAGGCGCTCGATGCCGACGTGATGGGCGACGAGCCGATCTGGGCCAAGGTTGGCGAGAAGGATTTTGGCACCGTGGAGAAGCCGCACGGCTTCGGGGCGCCGCGCTTTGCGGCCGGCGGCGAGGCTGTGCAAAGAAGCGAGGGTGCCGGCGCGAGCCGCGAGGATCCGGCGCACATCCGCGGCATCGAAGACGGCGAGTGGCGCGTCGTCGGCTGGGTGACCTCCGGCGGCTACGCGCACTTCGTGGAAAAATCCATGGCTCAGGGCTATCTGCCGGCGGAACTGGCGGAAGACGAGAGCGAGGGCCTGTTCGAAATCGAGATCCTCGGCCAGCGCCGCCCGGCGCGCATCAATCTTCTGCCGCCGTTCGATCCGGAAGGGGAGCGGATGCGGGGGTAGCCGCTGCCCCTTAAGACAGTTGTAAATTTGGAAATCAGGATGGTCGGCACCCCTTCGCGCCCCCCTCTGTCCTGCCGGACATCTCCCCCACATGGGGGGAGACCATCTCTTCATTGATGTCTCGCCTCTTCTGCAGCGTTGAAGATTGGCGAAAGCAATGATGACAGCCAATCTCCCCCCTCGTGGGGGAGATGTCCGGCAGGACAGAGGGGGGCGCGAAGGGGTGCAGCGGTAAATCGTAATTGTAAATCAAGCGGGGGTGCGGAGCCCGAGCGCGCGTCGGAGGATCGCCAGATGCTCCCGTGCGGTCGCTCTGCTCGTAATGAACGGCAGGCCCTTCCGCCGCGCCGTCCAGCCGGCGACCACAAGGCCGGCGGATGCGGGCCTGAAGCGCCGGATGAGCGTAAAGGTCCGGCAGTCGACGGCGCAGGCATCCGCCCTGCCCTCGGCCACGGCCAGCGCGGCAGCGCCGTGCGAACCTGTCGCAATTCTCTCCGCAAACAGGGAAAAGCCCTCGCCCATCGCCTCCAGATCGCGCCGCAGGGCGATGAAACCGGACATGGAGTTGGGCTCGTTATAGGCAAAGCGCTTGCCGCGCAGCGTCTCGAGCGGGATGAAGGTGCGTCCGCCGGCGGGGGCGGCGATGGCCGGCGCGTCGCCGCGCCGCATCAGGATGGCGCTCGAATAGAGCGCCCCTTCCCCGCCCTCAAAGGCCGAATAATCCGGCTGGCCGACCACCTGCACATGGGCTTCAAGCCCGGCCTCCATCGGTCCCCAGCAGGTTTGCGCCAGGAGGAGCCGCGGGTGCCGCCACAATGTTGCAAGATCGAGCTCTTCCGGGGGCAGCCTCGCCGGGTCCGGCGCGATCCGCCGGCCCTCGGCGTCCCGTATGCCGCCCGTGACCGCCGGCAAGTCGGCGTTGCGGCGGGCGAGCCGGAGAGGTGCAGCGATCCCCGCCGTCCGCAGGGCATCGCAAAGCCGCGCCCATTCGGCATCCGTCTCAGCCCGCGTCTCGGGCCAGTCGTACATCGGCAGGGCGGCAACGAGACTGCTCATGATGCCTTATCGGCCTCCTGCGCCGGATAAGGCAAGGCAGGAGAAGGCAAGGCCGGCGCCTATTCCTTCGCCGGCCTTGCCGGCACGGGCACGGTGCCCGCCTCCGTCAGCGAATGGCTGCGGGCGCGCGGGCGGAAGGCCCGCGGTGCATGCGGCTCGCGCTGCAGGACCGGGTGCGGCACCGGCTCCTTGGCGCGGAAGGCGAAATCCTTCAGGAGCGCAAGATAGTTCGGATAGGCGTAGCCGCCGTTCATTGCCAGCCACTCGGCGCGCTTTTCCCGGTAGAGCGCGGGCAGCCGGTACCACGGCACGGAGGGCAGCTTGTGGTGCACGAGATGCAGGTTGTTGTTGAGGAAGAGGAGCGCCAGCGGCGAGCGCTCGACGATGATGGTGCGCCCGTCCGGCCGCTCCGACCACTGGTGCTCGGCGAAGGTGCGCACGGAGATGAGCGACTGGCCGAGCCACGCCGGCACCAGGACGTAGAGCCATAACGGCATGCCGAAGCCTTGAGACACGATCGGCAGGACGATGGCCAGGCCCACGGCGTGCAGCGCCCAGGCTGTCCTGACGCCCCGGTCGCCCGCCGCGATCAGCTTCGCGTCCGAGGCGAAGAAGGCGGCGTTCATGATGAGCGGGCCGAGGACGAAGCGGCCGATCATCGTGTTGTTGATCTTGAGGATGAACTTGATGGCCTCCGGCAGCTCCTCGTACCGCCACAATGCGTGATAGTAGCTCTCCGGATCCTCGAACGGGTCGGTGAGCCGCTCGTGGGCGTGGTGGCGCAGGTGCAATGCCTTGAAGCGGCGATAGGGATAGACGAGGCCGACGGGCAGGCCCACCAGCGCCTCGTTGACAGCTGAGTTGCGCGTCGGGTGGCCGTGCAGGCACTCGTGCATGAGCGAGGATTGCAGGGCGATCGTGACCGCAAACGCGGCAAGCGCTGCCAGCGGCCAGTCGGGCCACAAGAATATGCCGGCCGCTCCCCAGGCGGCGTAGCAAAGCAGAATCAAGGCAATAGTCGGCCATTCAATCGCCGGACGGCCGCGCCGGCTCTTGGTCTTAGGTTTCATTGCTGTCCTGGTCTGCGGTGCCAAACCCCATGCCCGGCACCGCGTCCGATTCCTGACAAATAGATGTCAGGAGGGACGGAAAGCCGCAACGCGAGAATGCGCATAAAGCGATGCTTATCGGAAGCATCTACCCCAATTGTTGACTTAAGTGAACAAATGCGGAAGATTTACCGGTTTCCGCCATCGAATCCGGCAGGGAGCCCAATGGAAAAGATCATCGACAAGCGCGACCTGTCCGGGACGTTCCGCGAGCGGCTGAAGGTGCTCATGTCGCGCTCGGGCCTCAACCAATCCGCCTTCGCCGCCGCCGTCGGCATCGACCGCTCGGCACTGTCGCAGCTTCTCGCCGGCAGTTCCACGCGCCTGCCGCGCGCCGAGACGCTGATGAATATCTCCGCCCGGCACCAGGTGTCGCTCGACTGGCTTCTGGGCCTCAGCCAGGACGAGGGGATTACCGGTGAATTGCGCGAGAACATGGAGATCGCGCAAGCCGAGGGCGGCTTCGACAGCACGCTGCTGGCCAAATGGCACGCCGAGGCGGTGGGCACCAAGATCCGCTACGTGCCGTCGGGCATCCCCGATCTCCTCAGAAGCGAGGATGTGATCTATTTCGAGGCCGATGCCGCTAAGGCCAGCCGTGAGGCCCAGCGCGACGAGGCGCAGTACCGGGTGGACTACAACCGGCGGCCGGAGACCGACATGGAGGTGTGCATGCCGCGCCAGACGCTGGAGCTGTTCGCCAGCGGCCTCGGCCGATGGCACGGCCTGCCGCGGGACGTGCGCGCCGCGCAGCTCGCGCATATGGCGACCCTGATCGACGATCTCTACCCGACCTTCCGCCTATTCCTCTTCGACTGGCGCGAGCGCTTCTCCGCCCCCTACACGATCTTCGGGCCCTATCGCGCCGCGATCTACATGGGCGGCATGTACCTGGTCCTGAACGCCCGCCAGACCATCACCACGCTGACGCGCCACTTCGACGGCCTCATCCGCATCGCCGAGGTGAACGCGCATGAGACGGCGGCGTTTGTGCGAAGCCTGAAGCCGGACTGACGGGAGCCTTGCAATGCTGAACCGGCATGCCTGAGGCCGGGATGATGTCTCCCCGCTTGCGGGCGCGACGGCAACTTTTCTCCACGCATCCGCTCAGCCTCCATTGACCCCATATAAAGACTTCTTTATATCCTTATCCAGTTTCCCAAACGTGCTGAGCGCAGTTGAAGAAGGCGCCCCCAATGCAAAACCCTATCGATGCGCTGATTGCCGAAAAGGGCGTACTGCTCGCCGACGGCGCGACGGGCACCAATCTCTTCGATATGGGGCTGGAATCGGGCGAAGCGCCGGAGCTTTGGAACGAGTCCGCACCTGAGAAGGTGGAGGCCCTGCACCAGGGCTTCGTCGATGCCGGCGCCGACATCATCCTCACCAATTCCTTCGGCGGCACGCGCCACCGGCTGAAGCTGCACCACGCCCAGGACCGGGTGTTCGAATTGAACAGGCGAGCGGCCGAGATCGCCTGCCGGGTGGCCGCAAAGGCCGGGCGACGCGTCATCATCGCCGGTTCCGTCGGTCCCACGGGCGAGCTTCTGGTGCCGCTCGGCGCGCTCACCTACGAGGAGGCGGTGGAGGCCTTTGCCGAGCAGATCGAAGGGCTGAAGGCGGGCGGCGCCGAGGTCGCCTGGATCGAGACCATGTCGGCGCCGGACGAGATCCGCGCCGCGGCGGAAGCCGCCATCCGCGCCGGCCTGCCCTACACCTATACCGGCTCCTTCGACACCGCCGGACGCACCATGATGGGTCTGGCCCCGAAGGACATCCACGGTGTGGCCGAGGTGCTGCCGGTGAAACCGGTCGCCGTCGGCGCCAATTGCGGCGTCGGCGCGCCCGACATCCTCGCCGCCCTCCTCGACATGTCGGAGGCGCGGCCCGACAGCACCATCGTGATCAAGGGCAATTGCGGCATTCCCGAATTCCGCGGCACGGATATCCATTATTCCGGCACACCGGAGCTGATGGCCGACTATGTGCGGCTGGCGGTCGACGGCGGCGCCAAGATCGTCGGCGGTTGCTGCGGCACCTCTTTCCAGCACCTGGCCGCCATGCGCAAGGCGCTCGACGAGCACAAGAAGGCTGCCGCCCGCCCCACCATCGCCGACATCGAGGCGCGCGTCGGCCCGATGCGCAACAAGGGCGCCGCCCAGAGCGGCGCGGGAAGCGCCCCCGCCGGCCGGCGGGAACGGCGGCGGGCGCGGAGCTAAGCGGCGGGCTCACGGAACATCGCCGCACCACCAGCGGTCAACATAAGGCCGCCGGCATTACAGATCGTTCAGCTCGTCGCGCGCCTTCTTCAATATCTCAAGCGCCTTCTTCGCCTGCTCGGTGCTCATCTCGCCGCTGCGCACCTTACCGAAGAGCGTGTGGCGCAGCGACCTGAAGGCTTCGCCGAGCGCAATGCCCTGCATGTCGGCCGAGACCTCGTCGAGCTGCGCATTGATGCGCTCGAGCTCATCGTTGTGCTCCTTGAGAAAGGCGCGGCCCTGCTTCGTGATCGTGAAGAGGCGCTTGTTTCCCTCCGTCTTGGAAGAAACGAGGTCGGCCTCCTCCAGCATCTGAAGCATCGGATAGATCGCCCCGGGGCTCGGGCTGTAGGCGCCCTGGAAGCGGGCTTCCAGCGCCTTGATGATGTCGTAGCCATGGCGCGGCTCTTCCGCGATCAGGCCAAGGACGACAAGGCGCAAGGCGCCCGAATCGAACACCCGCCTGCCGCCTCCGCCGAACGGTCCGCCGCGATGGCGGCCGAACGGACCGCCCCTGCCGCCCTTGAACCCGCCATGATGGCCGCGCGATGCCGCAAGAGCCCAGGCGTCCCGGCATCGACGGTGTCTGTATCCATGCATACCGTGCATGAGATTTCTCCTAAGTTATGCCTAACATGCGCTATATCTAGCAAACGATATATCTTTTGCAAGAGGCATCTCTGGAGGATTCCGGGAAAATAGAACCCGACTTTTCCGTCCACAATTGCGACGAATATCGACGGCCTTATGTTTGACCGCTGGTGGCGCGTCGATGTTCGGGCATGGATCCTCGGGTCATCCTCGGGTTTAACCCGAGGGCCACGGATGACGATGGCAGGGGCGTTCCCGCAAATCTCCGACGTTGGCGATTGGCGCAGACATCCCCACTTCGTCATCCTCGGGCTTGACCCACTGGTGTCCGGTTAAATTTTCTGGACACGGCGCATGACATTGATTCTACTCTGTTTCAGACGTTTCGCGGCGTTTGAGACACGAGCAGAAGGTCAATGTCATGCGGCACCACAATAGCGTTTTTCACGGGCTTCAGAAGCATATTCCGTGGGCGGTGTTCGAGCGGCTTGTGGACAAGCACCGAGCCGACCACAGGGTGCGCCGGCTCGACACCAAGAGCCAGTTCCTGGCGCTCCTGTTCGGGCAATTGGCGGGGGCGGCGAGCCTACGCGACATCGAGGCGGGGCTGATGAGCCAGTCCGCCCGTCTCTACCACCTGGGCATGGGCTGCGTGGCGCGCTCCACCCTGGCCGATGCCAATGCCCGGCGGCCGGCCGCGCTTTATGGCGAGCTGTTCGCCCATATGGCGGCGCAGGCCAGCCGCCGCACGCGCCGGCACCTCAAGGATGCGGTGCGTATCCTCGATGCCACCAGAGTGCAGATGTCGTCGCTGAGCCGGGGCTGGCTGGAGACGCAGAACGGCCGGCGCGCCATCAAGCTGCACA
>NZ_WQNH01000020.1 GCF_009812055.1 Chelativorans xinjiangensis
TTGAAACCTCCCAGCATCCGCGTAGCCGCGAGGAAGAGGCAGCCAAAGCCCGCGCCAGGGCGGCAATTCGCTTTGCATGACCAGCAGTTATGTCGATCCGTGTAGTCACCACGCACGGAAGCTTTCATGAGCTTTTCCCCACGCGGTCTGGACGTGATGGTCCCCACCGTAATTTCCCCAAAAGAGGCGGCGGCCCGCTTAACAAATCTTGCCGAGGAAGATGCGCTCTGACCTGGATTCCCAGTGGCTGCCGGCATGAGCTATCAGAGAGTGCCCATAAGGTGGTCCGTCGAACAGGCGGCGCAGATTCTAGTGGATCCGCAATGGTCGAGCCACGGTCCTCGGCATAGACTGTTCGCGGGTTCCGCACCTGCCGCATGAAGAAGCCAACGGCAAGGTTCGCTTTGGGCCATGAGCGCCGATTGGCCTCACGCGAGTGACTAGACCTCGGGGATGTTCTCGCGGAATATCACCTGAAGGCGGGGCAGGTGCTGCTCTCCCGGAAGGCCTCTTATACTGTTGCTTAAAATGTTCAGCGCCTCGCGGGCTTCTACACGCGGGTTCTGGTCGATTACCGCGTCCAGCGTGCCATTGAGCAACAGGGCCTTGTTTTGTTCCGTCAGTTCGTGCCCCACAAAGACGACGCTCCCTTGGAGAGATCGGTCTTTCAGTGCTCGTGCAATTCCCTGGTTTCCGGCGCCTATGTTGTAGATCCCGGCAAGGTCGGCGTGCCGCTCGAGCAGATTGGCCGCCTCAAGGAAGGCCTTTTCTCGGTCGTCCTTCATCTCCCGTAGCTCGACCACCTCAAGATTTGGAAATTCCTCCGCCAAGATGTGGCGGAAGCCCATCTCGCGTTCCTCATGGCCGCGATAGGACAAAGAGCCAGCAAATAGCGCGACTTTCCGCCCACCGGACGCGCCGAGGAAGCGGCCAAGCAGATACCCCGCCAGGCGACCCGCCGCGCGGTTGTCGATACCGATATAGGTTACACGCGGGACGTGTAGAATGTCGGAAGCCAGAGTTACCACTTTGATGCCGGCACCGGAGAGGCCTCGTATGGCCTCGCGTACGGTCGGGTGGTCGAGCGCAATGACCCCGACGCCTTCCGCCCGCCCGTGCAGATCGTTTAGTGCACGAGCTAGGCTGTCTGGATTGAAGCCCTCGATCGTCTCAACGTGCACGTCAAGGTCCGGCCGGGTCGCCCCCTGCGCCTCGATCTGATGGTGGAGGTTTTTGATATAGGTATTAGTGCCGGCGGGCAGGACAAAGGCGAGCCTGACCTGGGCGCCCGCCGGAAACGTCACTGCGGAATCGGCAATGTAGCCAAGACGCCGCGCCGTCTCCAAGACGATCTCCTTGGTGCGGTTTCTCACGCCCGCCCGGTTGTTGAGGACGCGATCGACCGTGGCGCTGGAGACGCCTGCCTCTCGGGCTATGTCCTGCAGCGTTGAACGCATGTTCTGCAATTCCTTTCTACGCTCCGCTGCCGATGGTGAGCCTCCGATTCGGGGCGGCAGGAAGCTTTGATGTTAAATGAGGCAATCTGGTCCGCGCGTTCAAGGGCAACGTCGGAATCTTCACGCCTATCGTCGAATTCGATCGGCAGATCGCCTCAAATTCTTGCATGAACTAGATGCCTCCGCTGCAAAGTGGCCCGCTTTATCACCACATGACGATAAATGATATTTTATGAGTTAAAATGATGTTGACTCTGATGATATTTGCCGTCAATATCGATCATGCCAAAGTCGCAGATGAGGTGTGGCTTTGCAGGGGAGGAGTTTCCAATGGCAGAACATATCCGCATGTCGCGGCGGCGCCTCTTGGCGTCTGCGGGCCAGGCGGCGGCGGTGGTCGCCGCGGGAGGAATTGCGCCGCACTTCATTCGTCCGGGTCGTGCCCTGGCAGCCGACGCATTGGCGCCGGGCATGATCGGCGGACCCACGGGCTTCGAGGGTGCCGAGCGCTATCAATATGGGCCCGACACGCCGGAGGGCAGGGCCATCGAGGCCGTCAAGGAGATGAAGGGTGCGGGCAGCGCGCCTGCCAGGATCGTTCTCGGCCTGTCTGACGGTTCGATCGGCCAGCTTACCCAGCCCTTCCCCGAAGGCGCGCCCTCGATCAAGGAGTTATGGGAGAGGGAGACCGGCATTCCGCTTGAAGTCGTCGGCGTGCCCAACGGCCAGGAATTCACCAAGACGATGCAGGACATCTCCACCAACGGCGGGGCCTTCGACATCTATGCGGTGGAGTGGAACCGTCTGGGCGACCTGGCCGAGACAGGTGGCATCGTCAATCTCGACGACTTCGTTGAGAAGCACGGGCCGGAATGGGACGACCCCGAGCGCGGCTATGTCAATGGCAAGAAGGGTGTGTCGCTGCTCAACCAGTATCGCGGCTCGACTTACGGCGTGTCCCTCGACGGCGATTTCCAGACCTGGGTCTACCGTACCGATCTTTTCGAAGACGATACCGAGAAGAAGGCTTTTGCTGACAGGCACGGCCGTGAGCTGACCCTGCCGACGACGTGGCAGGAGTTCGACGAGGTGGCCGCCTTCTTTCATCGCCCAGATCAGGGCCTGTTCGGCTCCACGGATCTGCGCAACCAGGGCTGGGGCTATACCAACTGGTATCAGCGCTTCGTCTCCATGGGGGCGCCCAACCAGTACCTTTTCGACGATGCCGGTGCCGCCCTTATCAATTCCGAGGCCGGCATGAAGGCAACGGAAGAGTATGTCGCTTCGCTGACCCACCATTCGCCGGACGCGATCTCCTGGGGTTGGCCGGAGCAGTACGGCAATTTCGCCTCCGGCGGTGCCGCCATGACATGCGCCTTCTCCAACCTGCCCAAGTTCCTCGACAATCCCAGCAATCAGGGCTCCGAGGTCACGGGCAAGGTCGGTTCGATGCTGCCGCCGGGACGCGCGATCGACGGGAACCTCGTGCGTCGTTCGGTGCTCTGGCTCAATCTTTCCGCCTCCGTCTCTTCCCAGAGCGCGCATCCGGAGGCCTGCTATCTGTTCCTGCAGTGGCTTGGTTCAAGCCGGATCTACGCATGGATGACGGCCAATCCCGGCGGCTATTTCGATCCGTTCCGGCTGTCGGATTTCTCCGACCCGCTGGTGCGCCAGACATACCACGCCTACCACATGGACGTGGTGCGCCAGACGGTGCAGCGCACGGTTCCCACGATTAACTATCCGGGCGCTACCGCCTTCCACAACGCGCTCGACGAGAATCTCATGGCCGCGCTGACGAAGTCGAAGACGCCGGAACAGGCCATGGCCGACACCGAGCGGCAATGGCAGCGGATCGCCCGCCGCGTGGGCGAGGAGAAGCTGCTCGAGGCGATCAAGACCAACAAGGAAGCCTGGCCGACCGTGCTCGATCCCGTCGGCACGTGAGTTTCCCAAGGCTCAACGGGCCCGCCTTGCGGGAGGGGCGTCATGCTCCTCCCGCCTCTCAACAAGAGTTGCATTAGCGTTTGACGATGACACGTTCGCCCGCCTTTGAAATCTTTCGCTACACTGTAATCCTGCTGGCGCTGTCCGTCACGCTCATCCCCACGCTGTGGATGACGTCCATGGCCTTCAAGCCGATCCCTGAATGGTCGGCCTCCGGTGCGGATCTGACGTGGTGGCCCAACGAGCCGACGCTCGACAATTTCCGCTTCATTTTTGGTGAATCCAGCAGCGAGCTCATCGTGGCGCTCGACCGCACTGCGGGCAAGCCAATCCTGGCCTCACTGCTTTCCGCCGTCTTCGGGACGCTCATCGCAATGATCAGCGGCACGTCGGCTGCCTACGGCCTGTCGCGCTTCGGCGCCGGTCAGAGCCTGCCGCTGGCGCTGACGCAGCTTCGTCTTTTCCCGCCGCTGGCGGTCATGATCCCGGTCATGATCATGTGGGCCTTCCTGGGTCTGACGGACACCTGGTGGGGGCTGGCGCTGGTCTATGGAATCGTCACGCTGCCCTTCGCCTTCTGGCTCATGAAGACGTTCTTCGACGACATGCCCTACGAAATCGAGGAGGCCGCACTGGTCGAAGGCTGTTCGCGCTTTCGCGTCTTCATGCGGGTCACGCTGCCGATGATGCGGGCGCCGCTGGCAAGCTCCGCGCTCTTCGTGTTCATTCTCAACTGGTCCGACTATCTGATCGCCCTTCTGTTGACGACGCGCGAGTGGGTGACGATCCCGGTCTACATGGCTTCGCTCTCCTCCTCCATGACGGGCCAGCTCTACGGCGCCAAGGCCGCCCTCGGGCTAATCGCGGCCGTGCCACCGGTAATCCTCGGGATCGCCATCCAGCGCCATCTTGTGCGCGGGCTTACCTTCGGGGCTCTGAAGCAATGAGCCTATCCGTCAGCACGAAGGAGGAGGCCGAGATGGTTGTCGTCGATGCCGCAGGCGGGGGAGGCCGGCAGGATGAGGAAAGCCGCCGCCTCGGTTTCGCGCTTACCGTTCCGGCTCAGATGCTGGTGCTCTTCATCGCCGCCTTTCCGCTTCTCATGCAGGCTTATATCAGCCTCACCGATTGGTCACCGCTCGACGGCATCGGCTGGTGGCGCGCCTGGGAGCTGTGGAACGGCTTTGCCAACTATTCCGATCTTGCAACCGACAACCGCTTCTGGGGGGCGTTGGGGCGCACGATCATCGTCATGGCGATCTGCGTACCCGCCGAGTTCTTGCTCGGCTTCGGCCTGGCGATCCTCTTCACCGGCAACTTCGTCGGCCGCCGTTTCTTCTACTCCGTACTCTTGATGCCCATGATGGTGGTGCCCGCCGTCGCCGGCTACATGTTCTTCATGCTCTTCCAATCGGGCGGGCCGGTAAACGACATCCTTTCCGCGATTATCGGTTCCCCGGTCCAGATCGCCTGGCTGTCGGACCCGGACCTGGCGCTCTTCGCGGTCATCGCTTCCGACATCTGGCAGTGGACGCCGCTGATGTTCTTGATCCTTCTGGCGGGCCTGCTGGGCGTGCCCGAAGACCAGCTCAAGGCCGCCACGCTGCTTGGCGCATCCTGGTGGCAGCGCTTCGTGACCATCGTCCTGCCGCGCATGAAGACCATCATCGTCATCGCACTTGCCATCCGCGTGATCGAGAATTTCAAGGTCTTCGACACCTTCTACATCATGACGGGCGGCGGCCCGGGCGTGGCGACCGAAACCATCTCGATCTTCATCTACAAGGTGACGACGCAGGAACTGGTGTGGGGTTATGTCGCCGCGATCGGCCTGACGATCCTCATCGTTCTCTCCGTCGTGGCAGGCGTCGCCATCAAGTATATGTCCGCGCAGCGGCGGGAGGCATGAGGCGATGACGGCGATCCACCTCGAAGGCCTGGTCAAGAGATTTGGCGATTTCACCGCGCTGAGGGCTATGGACCTGGAAATCAGGGACGGCGAGTTCATGGCGCTGCTGGGACCGTCCGGCTGCGGCAAGTCGACGACTATGAACATGATTGCCGGCATGGAAGCGCCGACGCAGGGGCGCATCCTGTTCGACGACCGCGACATGGCCAGCGTACCGATGGGACAGCGCGGCGTCGGCTTCGTATTCCAGAACTACGCCATCTTCACGCACATGACCGTGCGGCAGAACCTCGCCTACGGGCTCAAGATGCGCGGCATGCCGCGGGCGGAGATCGACAAGCGCGTCGGCGCCGTCGCCGAACTCCTACAACTCACGTCGCTTCTCGACAGGCCGTCGGCGAAGCTTTCGGTCAACATTCTCCAGCGTCTTGCGATCGGCCGTTCGGCCATCATCGAACCGGCGATATTCCTGCTCGATGAACCGCTGTCGAATGTCGATGCGGCCTTCCGCGCCGTCATGCGCACCGAATTGAGGCACCTTCAGCACGCCTTCCGCCAGACGATGGTCTATGTCACGCACGACCAGCTCGAGGCGATGACCATGGCCGACCGCATCGCGGTGATGGACCACGGCGTGCTGCAGCAGGTGGGCACTCCGCTCGAGGTCTACAACAATCCTGCCAACGTCTTCGTTGCCCGGTTCATCGGCTCGCCCGGCATGAACCTGCTCAAAGGCCGCCTGGCCGACAGCGACCGCGGGCCAGTGGTCGACCTAGGGCAGCTTGGTGCGACACCGCCGCTGCCCGACGCGCTGGCAGCTGCCGCGCGAACGGCTGGTGCGGAGGAAGTTTTTTATTGCTTCCGCCCGGAGGAGATATCCATTGCGCGAGAGGGAAGGGGGCTGGCGATGCCGGTCACTTTCGTGGAGCGCATCGGCGCGCGCACCATCGTGCACCTGGGCGAGGGCGAAGAAACGGCAAAGGCGGTTTTCGACAATGATGTCGGCCTTTCGGCCGGCGAGACCGCAGTGATCAGCGCCAACGAAGAAACCGTCCGGCTCTTCGACGCTGCGAGCGGCCAGGCAATCGGGAGCGCTTGAGCCATGGCCGATATCACCTTTCGCAACGTCACCAAGCGCTACGGCGAGACGATTGCAGTCAGGAACACTTCCTTCACCATCGAGAACAACGAGTTCTTCTGCTTCTTCGGGCCGCCGCTCTCCGGAAAATCGACGATCCTACGTCTCATCCTTGGTCTGGAGACGCCGGATGAAGGCGAGATCCTCATTGGCGGGCAGCCGGTGAACGGCGTTTCACCGGCCGCCCGAAACGTGGCGATGGTGTTCCAGAAGCTGGCGCTGTTTCCGCACATGACGGCGCGCGACAACGTGCGTTTCCCGCTCGTGGAGCGCAAGCAACCGGAAGCACAGATCGTGGCTCGCGTGGCGGAGGTGGCAGAGAAGCTTCATATCGGACACATCCTGCACAAGCCGCCGGCACAGCTTTCCGGCGGTGAGCGTCAGCGCGTGGCCATCGCGCGCGCCCTGGTGCGCGATCCCGCCGCCTATTTGATGGACGATCCTATCTCCGCACTCGACGCGCGGCTGCGTGAAGAGACGCGCGTCGAGCTCAAGCGCATCCAGCGCGAGCTCGGCAAGACGCTGATCTATGTAACGCACGACCAGGAGGAGGCGATGTCGATCGCCGACAGGATGGCGATCCTGGAGGAGGGCGCGGTCAGCCAGGTGGGCACCCCGGTCGAAATCTACGACGGCCCGGCCAACGAATATGTCGCCCGGCTCCTGGGCTCGCCGATGATGAACATCGTGCCGGCGCTTCTCGATGCAAGCCGCAATTCGTTTGAGGCGGCGGGCGGCGCCATCCGCCTGCCCGCCGGGGTTGTCCCGGAGGAGACGTCCAATCTGGGCATCCGGCCAGAGAACCTGAAGGTCGCGCCGTGGACCGACCGGGGAGAGGGCCAGCCAGTGACGGTCTTCGAGGTCGAGCCGCTCGGCGGCCATACGGTCGTGACGCTGGAAGCAGGCGGGCAGATGCTGAAGGCGCTGATGCGGGGCCAACCGCAGATTGCGGCGGATTCGCTTGTCGCGCTGACCTGCAGCCCCGAGCAGATGCACTTTTTTGGAACGTCGGGCGAGACGCTTGCCCGCTGAAGACGGAATCGGAGGAGGACATGGCACAAGCCCAAAGTTTCAAGCCGGATGTAGAGGTGCGCTGCCGCGATTTCACCATCGGCTGCATCGGCGCCGGCATGATCATGGCCGAATGCCATCTGGCAGCCTATCAGGAAGCGGACTTCAAGGTGGGGGCGATCGCATCGCGCACCAGGGCGAATGCACAGAAGGTGGCGGAGCGCTACGGCATTCCATCGGTACACGACACACCGGAGGCGCTGATCGAAGATCCGTCCGTCGAGATCATCGATCTCGCTTTTCCGCCGGACCAGCAGCCCGCCCTCATCCGCCACGCGCTCACGCAGCCGCACATCAAGGCGATCCTGGCGCAAAAGCCACTGGCGTTGTCGCTGGATGAGGCGATCAAGCTTCGCGACGAGGCGAAGGCGGCGGGCAAGATCCTCTCTGTCAACCAGAACATGCGCTACGACCAGTCGATACGCGTGCTCAAGCAGATTCTCGACAACCGCGAACTCGGCGAGCTCATCTTTGCGCAGATCGACATGCACGCGATTCCGCACTGGCAGACCTTCCTTGAGGACTACGACCGGCTGACGCTCTCCAACATGAGCGTTCATCACCTGGACGCGCTGCGTTTCCTGTTCGGCGACCCCGATGAGATCACCACTCTCACCCGCAAGGATCCGCGCACCAAGTTCGATCACTCCGACGGGATCACGGTCTCCACGCTGAAGTTCCCCTCCGGCGTGATGGCGCTTTCGCTGGAGGACGTCTGGTCGGGGCCGCGCGAGGAAGGCTACGAGGACGACCAGCATATTCGCTGGCGCGTGGAAGGCACGGCCGGCGTGGCGCGCGGCACCATCGGCTGGCCGACAGGCGCGCCGTCGACCCTTGGCTATGCGTCGACCAGGACGACGGGCGGCAGTTGGGTTGAGCCGAAATGGGAGACGATGTGGTTTCCCCACGCCTTCGTCGGCGTGATGGAACAGCTCCAATACGCAGTCAAATCCGGCGAGCCGCCGGCGCTTTCGGTGGCCGACAACGTCAAGACGATGGCGCTTGTCGAGGCCGGCTACAAATCAATCGCCGAGGGCCGCGCAGTCAGGCTTTCGGAAATTCCCACCAACTAGCTTCCAAGGGAGGACACGCACCATGATGCAGGTAGGCATTTTCACGGGATACTTTCCCTACACGCTGGAGGAGACGGCTAAGAAGATCCGCGCCCTCGACTTCAACACGGTCCAGCTCGACATGCATTTCAAGGATATGGACCTGTCGGCCGGGCAGATCACCAAGGACAAGTGCATCAAGATCCGCGAGACCTTCCGTGATCACAACCTGCCGATCTCCTGTATTTCGGGCTACACGAACATCATCCACCCCGACAAGGCGGAGCGCGAGCGGCGCGTCGGCTACCTGAAAGAGATCATCCGCCACGCACAGTATCTCGGCAGCCCCTACGTCATATCCGAGACGGGCACCTTCAACACCGAGAGCGATTGGGTGCACCATCCCAAGAACAAGACGGAAGAAGGCTTCGAGGAATGCCGCAAGGTCATCGCTGACCTCGCCCAGCACGCCTATGACCATGGCGCGATGTTCCTGCTCGAGACCTACGTCAATAATGTCGTCGGCTCGGTGGAGGAGACGGTCAGGATGTTCGCCCAGGTGGATCATCCCGGCCTCGGCCTTCTCATGGACCCGACCAACTATTTCGAGACGCACAACATCGACCAGATGGACGCAATCCTCACTCAGGTCTTCGACACGCTGTCGGACAAGATCAGGATCGGCCATGCGAAGGATGTGAAGCGCTCGGGCGACGACAAGTCCGAAAAGCATGCCGACATCGGCGACGAGGAGGCGCTGGAGAGCCATACTTTCCGCGGCGTAGGCGAGATCGAACTGCCGGCGCCGGGTCTGGGCGAACTCAACTACGACCTATATTTCCAGCGGCTTGCCAGGAAGCACCCGAACATTCCGATGATTATCGAGCATCTGGACGAGGCGGATGTGCCGCGCGCCAAGAAGTTCATCGACGGAAAGTTGAGGGCGAACGGGTTCTGATCCGGCGGCGTGGCGGTGTTGGCGCCGCCGCGCCGCTCGCAGGGCGAGGGATAAAGCAGACGAAAGGGTCGGCCGCTACCGGGCAGACAAGAGGAAGATCGACTATGGTCCAACTATACGGGGAGGCGAGGTCGCGCCGCGACATCGCAGCCAGGGCGGGTTCTTTGTCTCAATTCGCCGGCGTCCGGCTGATGACGCTGGGCGACGGGCTGGAGCGCGGCATCCGCATGCTGGAATTCCGCACAGGCACGGGCCTGCGGTTCACGGTGCTCGTCGACCGCGCGCTCGACATCGCCGACTGCGAATATCGCGGTATGGCGATCGGGTGGCATTCGCCCGCAGGCTTCCGCCATCCCGGCCTGCACGAATATGAGGGCGAGGGGGGACTGGCCTGGCTGCGCTCCTTCTCCGGCCTCATGGTCACCTGCGGCCTCGACCACATCCTTTTCATGTATGACGAGCCGGCCGACCACTACGTCTACGGTCCCCGCAAGACAGTCAGCCATTCCATCCACGGCCGGGTCGGTACGATCCCGGCCCGATTGACGGGCTATGGCGAGCGCTGGGAAGGTGACGAATGTTTCCTTTGGTGCGAAGGCGTGGTCAGCCAGGGCACGGTTTTCGGCGAGGATCTGCAACTCGTCCGCCGCATCGAGGCGAAGGTTGGCACCGACGAGATCAAGCTTTCCGACAGGGTGGTCAATCGCGGCTTCTACCGAACACCGCACATGTACTGCTACCACATCAATGTCGGCCATCCCGTGGTGGCCGAAGGCGCCCGCTATCTCGCGCCGATCAAGGACGTGGTGTGGGCCGCGCACGCAGGCGAAGACTATTGCAAGCAGAATGTCGGCTACCGCACTCTGGCCGGACCGCAGCGGAATTTTCACGAGCAGGTGTGGCAGCACGAACTGGCGGCATCCGATGAAGGCGAAGTGCCCGTCGCGGTCGTCAACGATGCACTCGGCATCGGCTTCGAGGTCGTCACCCGCAAGGAGCAGTTTCCATGCATGTATGAGTGGCAGAACCTTCAGGCCGGGCAGTATGCACTCGGCATCGAACCGTCGACCAACTACGTGCTGGGTCACGCCGCTGCCCGCGAGAGGGGTGAACTGATCTGGCTCGAGCACGGCGACGAGCGTGCCTACGACACGACATTCCGAATTCTCACCAGTGGCGACCAGATCGCGGCATCCGAGAAGCGTATCACGTCGCTCGCGGTGCAACCGGCTGAGGAGTACCCCGAACCCTCCGGACGGCATCTGCCCATTGGAGGGCGTTCATGAATCTTCAGACAAAGAAAGAGAAGGCAGGCGTGATGTCGGTCGCCGACAAGACCATTCTCTACACGGGGGCGGCCGGCGGTCTGGGTGCCGAAACAACTCTTCATTTCCTGCGTGCCGGCGCCCGTGTCGTCGCCATCGATAACGATCGCAAGAAGGTCGAGGCGCTTCTTGGAAGGGTAAAAAGCGAGGGTTTGCAGGACCTGACCATGTGCGAGGCGGATTTAGCCGACCACGCGGACCTGCGCCGGCGACTGGATGAGAAGGCAAGGGAGCTCGGCGGCTTGGACGTCGTCATCAACAACGCCGCCATCTATCCCTCGAAGCCTTTCGAGCAATATACTATCGAGGAGCACCAGGCGGTCCAGCGTGTCAATGTCGATGCCGCCATTGTGTGCGTGCAGGCGGCGCTGCCCGGCATGCGGGAAAAGGGCTGGGGCCGCATCATCAACATCGCCTCCGTCACAGCCTATGGCGGCTGGGCGAACCTTTCACCCTATGTCCAGTCGAAGGGCGCGCTGATCGGCCTGACGCGGGCGTGGGCGCGCGAGTTCGGCCAGTACGGTATCACCGTCAATGCGATCGCTCCGGGCGCCTTTCCGACCGATGCCGAGAAGATTCACCCCGACCCTAAGGGCTACACCAGGTTCGTCCTCGACCATCAGG
Source organism: Chelativorans xinjiangensis (assembly GCF_009812055.1). GTDB lineage: Bacteria > Pseudomonadota > Alphaproteobacteria > Rhizobiales > Rhizobiaceae > Chelativorans > Chelativorans xinjiangense. The sequence goes on from NZ_WQNH01000020.1 coordinate 11,482, forward strand.
CGGTCAAGCGGCGCGGCCATCCGCACGATATCGCCAACGCGCTGATGTTCTTCGCCTCCGAGGAGTCGGGCTTCATCACCGGACAGACGGTCAATGTCGACGGCGGCTGGGTGATGCACTGACATGAAGGACCAATCCATGGGAATTCTGAGCGGTATTCGCGTGCTCGATTGCTCAATCGCAATGGCGGGGCCTTTTGCGGCCCAGCGCCTCGGCGATCTCGGGGCAGACGTGATCAAGGTCGAGCCGGTCAAGGGGGAATGGCAGCGCCACGTCTCGGCCGGCGGCGCCAAAGGCAACCGGGTGAACGTCTCTTTCCTTTCGCTCAATCGCAACAAACGCTCGCTTGCGATCGACCTTAAGTCGGAGGAGGGGCGTAAGATCCTGCTCGACCTGGTGAAGACGGCTGATGTCTTCCTCCAGAACTACCGTCCGGGCGTCGCCAAGCGGCTTGGCGTCGACTACGAGACCCTCTTAAAACTCAATCCGCGCCTCGTCTATGTATCGATGTCGGGCTATGGCGAGAGCGGGCCTTATGTGGACCGGCCGGGACAGGACCTGGTTCTGCAGGCCATGTCCGGTGCCATGCTTTCGGCGGGGCGAAAGGGCGAAGCGCCGACGCCTGCCGGGCAATATCTGGTCGATGCTGTAACGGCCTATACCGCCTTCGAGGGCGCATTAGCGGCGCTCTTTCACCGCGAGCGGACGGGCGAGGGGCAACGCGTCGACGTCAATATGCTCGACGCCATTACGACGATTCAGATGCAGGAGCTGTCGGTCTTCACCGTCGGCGGTAAGAAGCAAGAGCGTTCTGCCGAGCCGCACGCCCACGTCTATATCCGCGCGCCCTACGGCACTTTCGCCACGAAGGACGGCTACATCGTTATCGCTTTCCCGCCCCTGAAGACGCTGGGCGAGATAATCGGCGAGGAAAGCTTCCTCACGATGGACGACGAGGTCGACAGCTGGTCGCGCCGGGATGAAATCTTCGCCAAGACACGCGAGAAGCTGACTGGGAAGACGTCTGCCGGGTGGCTTGCGCTCTTCGCCGAAGCCGATATCTGGGCGGGACCGGTCTATGGCTACGAGGATCTCGTCAATGATCCGCAGATCTCCCACAATCGAACTTTTGTCGAGTACGAGCATCCCACCGAGGGGCGGGTGAAGACGCCCGGCTTTGCCATCAAGTTCTCGAAGACGCCTTCGCGTGTCGAACGCGGTGCGCCGCTTGCCGGCGAACATACGCGCGAGGTGCTCAAGGATCTCGGCTACCCGGATGAGGAGATCGATCGCCTCGAGAGCGAAGGCATTGTCGCGACGGAACGGGCCGACTGATGCAGAGCTACCGTGGCCTCACCTGGGATCATCCGCGCGGCTACAATGCTCTGGCCGCGGCCGCCGCGCAGCTTGATCCCGGACGCGACGGGCTCGAGATCGCATGGGACAAGCAGCCACTGGAAGGCTTCGAATCTCATCCGATCGAGGACTTGTGCAGCCGCTACGACCTTGTGGTGCTTGATCACCCTCACGTCGGTGAAGCGGTGGCTGCGCAGTGCCTCATGCCACTCGAAGAGGTGTTCGACGGCGGCTTTATCCGGGAGCTCGAGAAGGCGACGATCGGCCCCTGCCTAGCCAGCTACCGTTTTGCCGGCAGACATTGGGCCCTGCCGCTGGATGCGGCAACGCAGGTCATGGCAGTGCGCACCGACCTCCTGGACGGGGACCTGCCGGCCACCTGGGAAGATGTCCGCGCGCTCTCGAAGTCGTGCGGCAAGGTCGTGCTCTCGCTGGCAGGCCCGCACGCTATTCTTTGCTACCTTTCCATCGTGACCGCGCTTGGCGAAGCACCAGCCGAGCGCGACCCGGACGTGCTTGTCTCGCGAGCAACCGGCGAGGCGGCCTTCGAACTCATGCGCGAGCTTGCAACCGGCAGCCCGCCGAGTGTCGGTGCGAAAAACCCGATCGGCATCCTCAGCCATATGGCCGAGAATGAGGACGTCATCCTCTGTCCTCTAATTTACGGCTATGTGAACTACGCAGCGCCCGAGAGGGGCCACCCGATCCGTTTCGCGAATGCGCCGCGCATTTCGCCGGAAAGCCGGCCGGGATCGACGCTCGGCGGTACCGGAATTGGAATCTCCGGCCGGTGCGCCGTGTCATCGGAGCTGAAAAAGCATCTGCAATGGCTGTTGGGTGATCACGCTCAGAGGGAATTCATTCCCTCGCATGAAGGACAGCCAAGCAGCCATTCTGCTTGGCAGGATGAGGAGGTCAACAGGCGTTGGGACAATTTCTACCGCGATACCGCCGCGACGCTTGAGGCGGCCTATGTTCGTCCGCGCCACGCCGGCTACATCGCCTTTCAAACCAAAACTTCAGCCTACCTACGCGAGGCACTCTCGCGCGGCGAAAAGTCCGCGCGGGCCGTCGATGCCATTCAGGCACTTTACGAGGAAAGCCGTCCCGTGAAGGGCGGGGAGAGATAGATGAGCGAAGACGTTCTTTTCGAGATTGACGGTCACGTCGCCACCATCACGCTCAATCGGCCGCAGAAGCTGAACGCCGTTACACCGGAAATGGCGGACGCGATCGTGGCGGCGGTGAGGGAATGCAACGATAGCGATACGATCCGTTGTGTCGTGGTGACAGGCGCAGGCGAGAAATCCTTCTGTGCCGGCTCCGATATCCGCGAGTTGGATACATACGAGACGCCCTGGCAGTTCCGTAATCGGCCGGACTATTGCGATGCCATCCGCGCACTGCTCAAGCCGTCTATCGCCGCCGTCAATGGCTATTGCTTCGGCGGCGGACTGGAGACGGCCATGTCTTGCGACATCCGCATTGCGTCGGATAACGCGCAGTTCGCGGCGCCAGAGATCAAGCTCGGCTGGATCGGGGGCGGGGGGATGGCGACCTATCTCGCGCACTCGATCGGCGCTTCCAACGCTGCATTGATGATCATGACCGGCGATCCTGTGCCGGCCGAACGCGCTCTTGCATGGAACCTTGTGAGCGAGGTCGTGCCGCAGGCTAAGCTTCTGCAACGCGCGAAAGAGATTGCCACGACCATCGCCAGTCGCGCGCCGATCGCGGCCGAGACTGCGAAGCTCAACTTGAAGGCTGCATTTACGATGCCTCTTGAGAAAGCGATCGAATACGAGCGCGACCTTCAGACGATCTGCTTTGCCACCGAGGATGCCCGTGAGGGCAGGGTGGCCTTCAAGGAAAAGCGCGCGCCGACGTTCAGGCGCCGGTGACGGGATTTGGTGCCGGGGCAGGGTCCCCGATGAGGAGTGGAGGAGAAAAGACATGAGACGATTTTTTATAGCAGCAGCCGCTGCGTTTCTGACAGCGGGCGCTTCCGGCGCCTATGCGCAGGAGCAGAGAACCTTCTATCTACTATCCCACGGCGGCGAATCCGATCCGTTCTGGATCGACTGGAACGCGGGTGCGCAATCTGCCTGCGAGCAGCTCAATGTCACCTGCAACATCTCCTTTTCCGGCGGCGATTTCGCCGTGCAGAAGGAGGCACTGAATGCGGCGATCGCGTCGGCGCCCGATGGCATCGGAACGACATCGGCCCAGCCGGGCCTGTGGACCGAAGAGGTGAAGCTCGCCCACGAAAAGGGCGTACCGATCGTTTTCTTCAACACCGATGACCCCGACACTGGCCGCGACGCCTATGTCGGCGCCAATCTCAGGCTCGCGGGGCAGATCTGGGCCAATTATCTGGTCGACAACGGACTGGTGGAGGAGGGTGATAGCGTCTTCATGCCGGTCGAGGTGCCCGGCGCCAGCTATCAGCAGCTCGAGACTGAAGGGATTGCCAGCGTCTTCGATCCGCTGGGCATCAAATACGATGTCGTCGATGCCGGCACCGACCCCGCCGGCGTCATCCAGAAAATGTCGGAGTATCTGATCGCTAACGATGTCGACGCCGTCATCGCGCTCGGCGACCTGGTCGCTGCCAGCGTGCAGCGGGTCTTCGACAATGTTGGCATGGCACCAGGCGCCGTTCCGGTAGTCGGATGGGGCAACTCCAAAGAGACGGCCAATGCGGTCAAGGATGGATACGTGAACGCGGCGCTCTGGCAGTATCCCGCACATCAGGGCTTCATGCCGGTCGCGCTACTGAAGATGGCCGCTGACGGCCAACCTATCGGCTACGATATCTTCACGCTGCAGACCTATGACAAGAACAGCGTCCAACCGATTCTCGATCTCTATGGCGAATAACACTCTTTCCGGCCCGGACAGCGATGTCCGGGCTCCAAACCGCTCTGTTAACCGCGATGGGGATGCAGGGGGGCCGTCGATGAAACACTCCCGCTGGCGCGCGCTCTTGCGCAAGCCGGAGACATCATCCTTTCTCATTCTGTGTCTGGCCGTGGTTTTCTTCACGGTTGCGAATGACAGATTCCTGTCGCCACTCAACGTGTCCAATCTGCTGGCCTTCCTGCCCGAGCTCGGTATCATCGCGCTCGGCATGACGCTGCTCCTGACCGCGGGCGAGTTCGACCTCTCGGTCGGTGCGGTCTTCGCATTCTGCCCCGTTATCTCGATGCTTCTTGTTCAGCACGCCGGCATTGATCTCGGGACGGCGCTGATCGTCGGCTTCGCGTTGACGGCAACCATCGGCGCAGCCAATGGCCTGTTCGTGACGAAGGCCGGCATTTCGTCGTTCCTCGTCACCTTGTCGATGCTGCTGCTGGTGCGCGGCTGTACGCTTTTTGCCACTCAGGGCTTTCCGCTGGCGAGCTGGAGCGGCGAGTCGATTCTGCAAATCCTGCTCGCAGGCAGCTTCTATGTCGGCGAGGTGCGGCTGCATGCATCCATCATCTGGTTCGCCGCCTTGGCTGCCCTGATGTTCTACGTGCTCAACTACTCCAAGGTGGGCAACTGGATCTCGGCCATAGGCAGCAATCGCAGCGCCGCGGTTGCTCGCGGTGTGCCTGCCGACGCCGTCAAGATCGGTCTTTTCATCGTCACCTCGCTCCTTGCGGGGCTTGCCGGCATCATCAGCTCGCTGCGAATCTCATCGGCGTCTCCGGTCGCCGGAGATCAGTACGAGCTGGAAGTCATAGCTATGGTCGTTGTCGGCGGGACAGCGCTCACCGGCGGTCGCGGCACGATCATCGGCACGATCATCGGCGTGTTCCTGTTGCGCATCATCCGCAACGGCATCGTTCTGGTCGGCGTGCCGGGTCTTGCCTTCAACATCTTTGTCGGCGGCATCATTCTCATCATGCTGATGGTGCACTCCATCGTACATAAACGGTCGATTCGGAGCTGAGATCATGGTGCGGCAGACGACACAGGAAGTGCTCAGGCTCGAAAACGTCACTAAGTCCTTCGGCAATGTGCAAGCCCTCAACGGGGTCAGCCTCGCCGTAGGCGACGGTGAGGTGGTCGCGCTCCTGGGTGACAACGGCGCAGGCAAGTCGACGCTGATCAAGGCGATCTCCGGCCTGCACGGCGTCGACAGCGGGGATATCTACATCGGCGGCAAGAAGGCGGAGATTCGCAGCGCACGGGATGCCATGAATCTGGGCATAGAGACCATCCACCAGGACAGTTCTCTGGCGGTCGATCTCAGCATAGCCCGCAACCTGTTTCTGGGGCGGGAACCGGTGCGCGCCAGCTTTCTCGGTCCGCTGGCACCGCTCGACCTTGCCCAGCTCAAACGCCAGGCATCGGAATTGCTGAAGCGGGTCGGTATCAAGAAGAACCTTGACGCCGACGCGCCGATCAGGGCGCTGTCGGGCGGCGAGCGCCAGTCGATCGCGATTTCACGCGCGATGCATTTCTTCGCCAAAATCATCATCCTTGACGAGCCGACGAACAATCTCGGTGTCGAGGAAACGCACGGCGTTCTGAACTTTATCAGGGAGGTGCGTGATGCCGGCCATACGGTCATCTATATCACTCACAATATCCATCACGTTTTCCAGGTGGCCGACCGCATCGTTATCATGCGTCAGGGCACAATCGTGGCGGATATAGACGCCGCCGACACGGACATCCTCGAGGTCGAGGCGATTATCACCGGGGCCGATCGACGCGAGCTGGCAGCCGAGGTGCGGCGAAAGTGAAAGGACTGCGGATCGCTGGCGCGACTTCCCCACTGCTAATTTCAGAGCCACCCGGACCTGTTCGCTCGCAATGCCTCGCGCAGCACATCGAAGATGCGGTCGTCGAGGGTTTGCGACACGTTGAACCGCAGGAAGCTCGTCGCGGACTGCGAGAGGCTGAACACGTTCCCCGGTGCCAGTACGACGTTCTTCGCGAGCGCGGCGCGTGCGATCTTTGCGGCGTCCAATCCGTCCGGGAGTCGGCTCCACAGAAACATGCCGGCCTGTGGTTCAATCCAGGGCTCGATGCCAATGGCTTTCAAGTTGGCCGTGACATCGAACATGGCGCGGGAGAGGCGACTGCGCAGACTATCCATGTGTTTCCGGTAGCCGCCATCGCTCAGAACGCTCAGGACCACCTCTGCGGTGAGCCGACCGCCACCGAAAGATGTGGCGATTTTCAAATCGGTCAGACCCTCGATCCATTCCGGTCGCGTCGCCACGAATCCGCAGCGTGCCGAGGCGGACAAGGTCTTGGAAAAGCTGCCGATGTGGATGACGCGGTCGAGCCCGTCGAGCGCCGCCAGACGCGGTGCCGGGGTGGGCTCGAAGTCGGCGAAGATATCGTCCTCGATGATGGTGAGAGCGAATTCATCGGCGAGCTTCAACATCCGATGAGCGATAGCCGGGGACAAAATGGCGCCAGTCGGATTGTGAATCCCGGAGTTCGTGATGTAGAGCCGGGGCCGATTTTCCGCGAGCACTTTCGCGCATCGCTCGATATCCGGACCGGACGGAGTGTAAGGGACGCCGACGATCTTGGCGCGGTGGGCGCGCAGCAGCGCATGGAAGTTGAAGTAGCATGGGTCATCGACCAGCACGGTGTCGCCAGGTTCGATCAGGAATCGGCACAGAAGGTCGATCGACTGGGTTCCGGATTCGGTCAGCATGATCTGATCGGGGGAGGCCTCGATACCGCGCTCCGCCATGCGCCGGGCGATGAGCTGGCGCAAGGGCGGCAGACCCAGCGGAGAACCGTAATCGGCCAAAGCGGCGTCGTCGGCGCGAGACAGCGACCGAAGCGCCCGTCGCAGACCGTCTTCGGGGAGCCATGAAGGCGGGAGCCATCCGCAACCCGGCTTGAGATCGTCGTCGCCCGCCTCCAGGGACTGCCGCGATACCCAAAAAGGATCTACGGCGCGGTCGAGCTTCGGGCCGATCCCCGAAAGGGACAGCGGCGCAGTCTGGCTGGCGACATAGAAACCGGAACCGGGCCGGGAGTGGATCGCACCCTCCGCCGCCAGGCGCTCATAGGCTTCGACGACTGTCGAGGTCGATACCTTCAACGTCCCGGCTAGCCCGCGGATCGATGGCAGCTTTGCACCCGGCGTCAAGCTGCGTCCCGCGATGCGCTGCCGGATCGTGGCCATCACCATCGCCACCCGGGTGCCTCCCGCCGCCTTTCGGTCCATCCGTACTGATCCTCTCACCATAACAGTTCGGCGAAACCGTATCGGACTGTTGCTGGCGATGCCAGCGGCAGCAACGGATAAGGGACGCGCAATTAACGGAGTGCGGCGTGGAACGGACGGCTAGCGGATGGATCAATGGTCTCGTTGGTGTGGTGATCTTCAGCGGGTCCCTACCTGCCACGCGCGTGGCAGTGATGCAGTTCGATCCCGTTTTCCTGACGGTTGCCCGCGCGGCCATCGCCGGCATCCTGGCGGCTTTCCTGCTGCTGGCTTTCAAGGAAAAACGCCCCACGCGCCGGGACATCACATCTCTGATGGTCGTCGCCTTGGGCGTCGTGGTCGGCTTTCCCTTGCTGACCGCGCTGGCGCTCCGGCATGTGACGTCGGCGCACTCGATCGTTTTCATTGGTCTCCTGCCACTGGCAACGGCGATCTTCGGCGGCGTTCGCGGCGGCGAGCGGCCAAAGCCGGCGTTCTGGCTCTTTTCGGTGCTGGGCAGTGCAGTGGTGGCGGGTTTCGCCTTGTCGCAGGGATTCGCGGCTTCTCCCATCGGGGATGCGCTGATGCTTGCCGCGATCATCACCTGCGGGCTGGGCTACGCCGAGGGCGCAACGCTGTCCCGGACGCTGGGCGGATGGCAGGTGATCTCTTGGGCCCTGGTGCTGTCGCTGCCGCTCATGATCGCGTTGACCATCGTCCACGTGCCGCCGACGTTCTCCAGTATCGAGGTGCCCGCCTGGATCAGCCTGGCCTACGTCTCGCTCTTCAGCATGTTGATCGGCTTCGTTTTCTGGTATCGGGGCCTGGCGCAAGGTGGCATTGCCGCGGTGGGGCAGCTTCAGCTCCTGCAGCCGTTCTTCGGACTGGCGCTGGCCGCGACCCTGCTGGACGAATCCGTGACCTGGGGGATGCTCGCCGTTACTGTCGCCGTCATTCTGTGCGTGATCGGAGCGCGAAAGTTCGCCAGATAAGATCGAGACGACAGGCGATGCACGTGCCGCCTGTTATTCCGAGATGATCCCGAAACACTCCGCACGATCATGCGACGCTGAAACCGCGCCACCGTTGCCACAGGTCAATAGGCGCACGGCTCCAGAGGAGTATGGCTCCGCCCGCTTTCCACCCAAGCGCGTCGTAGAACGCTCCGTGGCTGTACTCAAGAGTCGATCCTTTGGCCGTCTCGGTCGCGCCATAAGCTGCCCTTCATATCGATCATCCACAGCGGACCTTCATGCGAACAGCGCCGTACGGTTGGGAGGTTTGCGGCACGAGCACTCTGAACGAGCGGCTGAACATTCTGCACGACCGGCTTGTCTACTCGTCCGCACGAAGTGCGAGCACGCGACATAGCATCGAGGTCGAAATCAGCAAGGGGCTCGATGCTTTCGGCAGCACGAGCAACGCCAGTCCGCTTGCATCAAGGCCCGGCGCGGGCGCAGCGTTCGTCAAGGCTTCCTTGACGGCAAGCATAACCGTCCTGCCGACCGGTACCCTCGGTTTCAAGAACATTACGGCGTGATGCGAGATCTCGGCGACACTTCGCGACCTTCGCCGACTGGGCGGTGGTCCAGTGTGTTGGCCGGAATCCGCTTCGGCACGACACGCTTGATTTCCGAAATATCGGTCAGCCACACCCTCAGAGCCCCGCAGGGACGGCCGGAGCAGCCCACCACAAGGGCTTGGCTTCGCTCGGCAATCCGCTTCTGAGACCAGAGAGATTCATAAGCACTATGGACTCTTGCCTGAACGCGCTATCCATGGGCGAGGGCGCTTCCGCCCCTACCGTGAAGAGGCTCATGCTCCGCATTCATAAAATCAGGATCGACGACATCTATGTGCCAACCGCGCGGCGGAGGACACTGCATCCAGAGACGGCGAGGCTGCTCGCTGAAGATATCCTGGAGAACGGAATGAAAATGCCGATCCAGGTGCGTAGCGACGGCAAACGCTATGTGCTGGTCGAGGGATTGCATCGGCTCGAAGCCGTGAAGTGGCTCGGCGAAGCCGAGATCGAAGCTTATCTGGTGCAGGCGCGGAAGCATTGAGCCTTCGCGCGCGGAAGTCAGCGCCCGAACTGACGATTAGACAGAAATCAGCAGAAACCGGGACCCTGACATCGTTCGGCCAAGAGGCTGCCCAGGCAGGCATCGAGAATATCGTTTGCCAGCTTGTTCATGGCGGTAATGTTTGCATCTGCTCCGGGCTGCGGCCATCATCGGCAGTCTAGGCCAAATAGCCTGCGGCGAAGCCGTTCTCGTAAGCCGTTTGTGGCCGTCAACCTCCAAGGAGTCGGCACGCTCGGCGCCGGCGGCCAGCATTCGAGATCCGGTGTGGCCCGCGCTCACAGCCGACGCCTAGTCCGTCTCTTCAGCTTGCCTCTGGTCCGCTGCAACTGAACGCTCTTTTGCGGCCGCCTTGGTTGCCAGCTTCTCGGCTTTCTTCGCCGCCTTGATGCGGTCGCGTTCCTTGCGCTCGTGATTGTAATTCGGTGCTCGTGCCATGCTGACTCCTTCCTCTGTTCGGGCAATGAATACGGAGACAAGGTTTGAAATACAATGGCGAGCGAGACAAATCGCTGGCACGCAGGGTTTCAGCCTATGCTCGTGCGGCGAGAGATATCTCCTTCTTCAAGGCGAATGGATTCCGAAATATTTTTCTGAGAAACTTTCGATCGAAATCCTGTTGAAATGCTTGAAATATTTCTCCGCCGAAAAGATTGTTCTTGGCACTCCTGTTACCCGACTGCCAAAGAGCCTATATAAAGGTGTGGCCTCCTACACCCGGCCTCAGAAAGAACCCTCATGAAATTTCGGCCCCTCCACGACCGCGTCGTCATACGGCGCACTGAAGGCGATGACATATCCAAGGGCGGGATCATCATTCCCGACAATGCGAAGGAAAAGCCGCAGGAGGGCGAGGTGGTCGCTGTCGGCCCGGGCCTTCGCGACGAAGGCGGCAAGCTGGTTCCGCTCGATGTGAGGACAGGCGATGCCGTTCTCTTCGGCAAATGGTCGGGCACCGAGGTCAGGATCGACGGCGAGGATCTCCTGATCATGAAGGAAGCGGACGTCATGGGTATCGTCGAAATGGCCGCGGCAGCCAAAAACGCCGTCTGACCAGGCGACGTCCCCGCAATCAATTTTTCAAGAACGAACGGATCGAAAACTCATGTCTTCCAAGGAAATCAAATTCGGTGCCGATGCGCGCGACCGGATGCTGCGCGGCGTCGAACTGCTGAACAACGCCGTCAAGGTGACGCTCGGCCCCAAGGGCCGCAATGTCGTCATCGACAAGGCCTATGGCGCGCCGCGCATCACCAAGGACGGTGTCACCGTCGCCAAGGAAATCGAGCTTGAGGACAAGTTCGAGAACATGGGCGCGCAGATGGTGCGTGCCGTGGCTTCCAAGACTAACGACCTTGCCGGCGACGGCACCACCACCGCAACCGTGCTCGCCGCCTCCATCCTGCGCGAGGGCGCCAAGCTTGTCGCGGCCGGCATGAACCCGATGGACCTGAAGCGCGGCATCGACCTTGCGGTCGCTGCCGTCGTCAAGGACATCCAGGCCCGCGCCAAGAAGGTCAAATCCTCCGGCGAGATTGCCCAGGTCGGCACCATCGCCGCCAATGGCGATGCCACGGTAGGCAAGATGATCGCCAAGGCGATGGAGAAGGTCGGCAATGAGGGCGTGATCACGGTCGAGGAGGCCAAGACCGCCGAGACCGAACTGGATGTCGTCGAAGGCATGCAGTTCGAACGCGGCTACCTCTCTCCCTATTTCGTCACCAACGCGGAGAAGATGCGGGCAGAGCTCGAGGATCCTTACATCCTCATCCACGAGAAGAAGCTCGGCAATCTGCAGGCGATGCTGCCGATCCTAGAAGCCGTCGTGCAGACCAGCCAGCCGCTCCTCATAATCTCCGAGGACGTGGAGGGCGAGGCACTCGCCACGCTGGTCGTCAACAAGCTGCGTGGCGGCCTGAAGGTTGCCGCTGTCAAGGCGCCCGGTTTCGGCGAGCGCCGCAAGGCGATGCTGGAGGATATCGCGGTGCTGACCTCCGGCCAGATGATCTCCGAGGATCTCGGCATCAAGCTCGAGAATGTCACCCTCGACATGCTCGGCCGCGCCAAGCGTGTCCTGATCGAGAAGGACACGACCACGATCGTCGACGGTGCCGGGGCGAAGGCCGATATTTCGGCCCGCGTCCAGCAGATCAAGGGACAGATCGAGGAAACCACGTCGGACTACGACAAGGAGAAGCTGCAGGAGCGGCTGGCCAAGCTGGCAGGCGGCGTGGCGGTCATCCGTGTAGGTGGCGTGACCGAAACCGAGGTCAAGGAGAGGAAGGACCGCATCGACGATGCGCTGAACGCCACCCGCGCAGCGGTCGAGGAAGGCATCGTTCCTGGCGGCGGTGTGGCGCTTCTGCGTGCCAAAGCGGCCCTGGCCGGCCTAACCGGACCAAACGCCGACGTAACCGCGGGCATCTCCGTCGTGCTGAGGGCACTCGAAGCACCGATCCGGCAGATAGCCGACAATTCCGGCGTCGAAGGCTCCATCGTCGTCGGCAAGCTCATGGACGCGAAGGACCCCAATATGGGCTTCAACGCGCAGACCGAACTTTATGTCGACATGATCAAGGCCGGCATCGTCGACCCCGCCAAGGTCGTTCGCACGGCCCTGCAGGATGCAGGCTCCATCGCAGCACTTCTGGTCACGACGGAGGCGATGGTCGCCGACCTTCCGCAGAAGGAGGCACCAGTCATGGCTGGCGGGGGCAATATGGGTGGAATGGGTTACTGAGCAGCACGGTATCGGCCGGAAATGGCCGGATCGCCATGAAACAGCAATATGCACCCGCCCGTTTGGGACAGTTTATCTACGGACAGGGGGCATGTCAGGTGAAAAACATGTCAAGCCATCGCTTCGCCATCGGACAATATGTCCGCATGAGAAACAGGTTCGGCCATTCGCCTGACACGGCCAAAATCTATCGCATCACCGCAACCCTGCCGTCGAGGGACAATTCGCCTCAATACCGCATCCGCAACGACGACGAGCGTCACGAACGCATGACCACAGAAGACAATCTCGAAGAGATAAAAGTACAGCAAGCCTCCGGCGGCGCTGCACACGATTAGAAGGAATTTACACAATGGCCAAAGGACAACAGCGCAGCAATCGCGAAGCGAGAAAGCCGAAGAAGGAAAAGGCTGCCGTGAAGGTGGATGCACCTCTTGGTTCTCAGGTCAAGCAGGCGACCAGCAGCGCATTGCGCGGTAAGGCGAAGAAATAAGGCTTACGCTGTGCCCGCCTTGTTCCACCACACGCACCTGGATGAAGGCCTTCGGGTCGGCGGGTTACGGCGCCAGGCCCCCGGTGTGAAGCGCCGAGACGTTATGCTGTGGCGCCATATCCAACCCGCTCACAGGGCATGCCACGGACCTGCGAGCCGTCGGCGTCCAACTGCCTACGCGATGGAGATACACAATCATGACACTCACTTTTCCCAATAGAAGCCGCAGCTATGACGAAGCCGGGCAGCGCGTTCGCTTCATCGGCCATGATGGCATGTTCGAGGTGCCATTCTTCGTTGAGACTGACGCGCTCTCGACGGCAGCCGCCAGCGAAGCGCATTATCTGGCCGCGTTCGATGCAGCGCGCGCCATGATCCACGATGTCGCGCGCGAAATCTACGGGAGCGCCCGCAGGACCGTGTATGTGTTAACGGCAGCGGATTTCCGGTAAGCCGGTGGCTCCCCAGACCACCCCGACGGGAACGCGAAAGAAGCAATGGATTCTGCCATGACCGTTCGCACCACCGATACAGAGGTCACATTCAGGCAACCGTTCAGGCTGAGCGCCTTTGACGCTCGGCAGGCTGCAGGAACCTATCGCCTCGTAATTGAGGAGGAGGAGATCTTGGGTCTTTCCTTTCTTGCCTACCGGCGCACGGCTACGATGCTGCACACTCCTGCGATTTCCGTCCAAAGCGGCCGGCATCAGGTCGTCGAAGTCGACCCGGAGGAACTGACCGTGGCTCTGGACGCGGATGCACTCACGTACCGATCGCTCAAGGAATAGGCGTTCATGCAGTATCTTGGTGGAATTCACGGAGCCGGCGCCCTGAAATGCGGGAGCAAAACACTTGCCCGTGCGGACTATGATTTTGACTGTTTCCTGAGGGAGCCGGGGGAAGTGATTAGCAGCGGCGAAATCTGCATGCCTCCCGACATCCTGCGACAGATATTCGGGCGCGAGGATCTCCATCTCCTGACCGATGACGGGCGGTTTCTCCGCCTTCGCTTCTCGGAAAAGCATCTGCCTGCGGCCAGTGACGCTGCTCACGTCGATGTCGCAGGCGACCTGCTGCCGCAATCCGAGTGGCGCCATTGACGGTCCGCTCTCCACGGCGCGTGATCGTCGTGCGCGGCCGACCAAGGGGCGCGCCGCAAGAAGCCGAACGGACTCCTTCCCGCCGTGCAGCCCGAGCACCGCATACGTGCCTGATTGTTAACACGCGTCCTGCTGGGGCGCATATCTAACCTTGGAGATCTTGTGAAAAGTAAAGTTGCCAATGGCGCCTCCATTGACAGGAAGGGGCGCTCCTGGACTGCGGTTCTCGCACAGTACAGACAACCGAGCCCGGCCCGGAGCACCGTCGAAATAGCCGCCACGGCATTCCCTTTTGTCGCCTTATGGGCTTTGACGGTGGTAGCTGTCGTGCACGGCTACTGGTGGGGCCTCCTGCTGACGGTCCCGGCGGCCGGCTTTCTGGTTCGTCTTTTCATTCTGCAGCACGATTGCGGCCACGGCACTTTATTCGCCCAACGCAGCATCAACGACTGGATCGGTCGCGTCATCGGCGTTTTCACGCTCACGCCCTACGACTACTGGCGCCGCACTCATGCCGTCCATCATGCAACGGCAGGCAATCTCGACAAGCGGGGGATCGGCGATGTCAACACCCTCACGGTCCGGGAGTATCGTGCCTTGCCCTGGTGGGGCCGCGCACGCTACCGGCTCTATCGCCATCCCCTCGTGATGTTCGGTCTCGGCCCCGCCTGGCTGTTCATCTGTCAGTACCGATTGCCCTTCGGTCTCATGCGTGCCGGAGTACAGCCGTGGATGTCGACGATCGCCACCAACCTCGGCGTCGCTCTCCCGGTCGCGAGCCTGATGTGGCTTGTTGGGGTCGGCACCTTTCTCTTGGTGCAAGTGCCGATCACGCTGATGGCGGCCACCGCGGGCGTCTGGCTGTTTTACGTTCAGCATCAGTTCGAGGAAACGCACTGGTCCGAGGGCGACGATTGGAACTTCCAGCACGCAGCGCTGCACGGCAGCTCGCACTACGATCTTCCCTTCCCGCTGCGCTGGCTCACCGGGAATATAGGCATCCACCATGTGCACCACTTGTCGGCCAAGGTGCCGTTTTATCGTCTGCCGGAGGTACTGCGGGACCATCCCGATCTGCGCGACATGGGCCGCCTCACCCTTCTCCAGAGCCTGAGCTGCGTCAAACTGGTGCTGTGGGATGAAAGTGCCAAACGCCTTGTCTCGTTTCGGGAAGCGCGGGCGACAGGCTAGTCGGAAAAGGAGAGCATAACATCACTCATTATGGAGAAGGGCTCACCTCCGAACACTGCCCTGATTTACGGTTGCCCGCTTTGCGCCGACATCGGCTGCGGTGCAGTTCAAGTGCAGGTAAGGCGCGAACGCTCACCACTGCTGCTGGAGCACATGGCCGGGGCTGCCACATGGACAATAGTGTGGACCAGGTCCACTGCCACTGCCACTGACGCGCTGGCGCTAGCCGGTGTAGGCGGGGTGTGGAGGTGCCAGCTTCCACGCCTTCGCCTATAAGGCGTTTCTGCGGCGCTCCTTCGACATACTTGGCGATCAGTTCATCGACGAAGTGGCGCTGTTGTCGGTCAGAGCCATGTGTGGTCTCTTCCGATGCTCATCAGAAGGAAACAGATATGCAGTGCCCAATCGACGGATCTGAGTTGGTTTCGAGTGAGCGTCAGGGCATCGAGATTGACTACTGCCCGAAATGTCGCGGCGTCTGGCTCGACCGCGGAGAGCTTGACAAGATCATTGAGCGCTCTGCCAATGAAGCATTACCTGCGCAATTTGACGAGCGCTCACGTGATCGCGACGAGGGACGGTATCGCGACGAGCGCCAATATGGATCGCAACGTCCCCGCAAGAAGAAGAAATCGCTGCTTGGCGAGATCTTTGATTTTGATGGAACTGAGGGGCGGAGGTAAAGACAGCTTTCGCGCAAGCTGTGCACTGCGGAGGCTCCATGTATGCTGCTGCAGCACACGAACCCAGGATCGAGTTTATGCGAAACCGACTATCATTCGCCTGTGGCGCTGTCGGATTGGCAGCTGTTGTTGCTGGTGCATTTCCGGCGCTGGCGGATTCGCGGATGTGGGTCGCAGTTGAAGACCTGAGACGGTTCACATGCCCTTCAACAGAGTGCGGCGTCGTTGGCCGCTTCTTCTTTCGGGAGACCCTACCAGTCCTCGAAACATCCAACGGCTGGTCGCGGGTCTCAGGCCAAAAGGCGGCAGCGTGTTTCGACGGAAAGTCCCTGTATGTCGAATCAGGCCCCAGTGACTGCACCGCTAAGAATGGCATCAAGCAGGGCAAGTTCTCGGAATGGGTAAGATCGAGGTTCCTCGTTGAGGATCGTCCGAGCGAGCCTATGAAGGGACCACAGAAAGATCATCTCGGGGAAAGCTAGCGAGCCTGGAGATGATACCAGCACCGCGCAGTCGGATGGTCTGAAATGCGAAGAGAGCGCCGGAATTCTCCGCGCTCTCCTTTGGCTGGAAATGGTTTCCACGAGGGCACGCGTCTATCCATTCGTGCACGGGTCATGCGCAAATCGTCATATATCTGCACACTGTGGGCGAAGAACCTCTTCAGGAACGGTCATCGCACCTTCTCCCATTGCCTGGGCGCAGGCGCCACATCACCGCCAGGTCGTCGAGCGCGATGACCGGCAGGCGTACCCGGCGTGAAGGTGGCAGCCGGACCGCGTTGCCTTCGACCGTGCAAATTCCGTGCAGGCAGGAACCAGTCTCACACCGGCTCGCGGGTAGACCGTCCCGCGTGCGTCTTCGTTCGGACAGACGGGCAACCGTGGTAGTGCAGGTTCGCCGGCACATCACGGTTCTCCGACTGCCTTTCGGGGCTGCAGGTGGGAGCGCCGGATCACCGGCGACACCACCTTTGTCGAAACAGGAAAATCGAGGACGCAGGTTCGCCTCTCCTCCTCCGAAAGTTCGGCGACAAGGCGCGGCAGATCGCCGAGGTCGGCAATGCGGACACCGCGGAGGCCGAAGCCGCGGGCTACCGCCGCGAAGTCGGTACGTCCGAACACCGCGCCTGAGTCGGAAAGTCCATCGGCCTGGAGCTTGTGGATCTCGGAGCCGTAAGCGCCGTCATTCATCACGCAGATGACGATATTCATGCCATGGCGCCGGATCGTCTCCAGTTCCTGCACATGCATCATCAGGCTGCCGTCGCCGTCGAACAGTACGACTGTGCTGTCAGGCCTTGCCGCCGCGACCCCCATGGCGAAGGAGATGCCGTTGCCGATCGCACCGAATTCGCGGATCGTGAGAAAGTGCTCGATCGGGCGGGACGGCATGTGCGTGAAATAGTAGGAACAGTGACCGGAGGAGTTCACCATTTCCCAGTCGCGGGGCAGCGCAGCCTCAAGGGCAGAGACGACGTCCCGGGGGTCGTGCAGGCCCGGCTCCACGGGAACCCGTGCGCCGTCGGGGGGCGTATCGCGGATGCGACGGGACAGTGCCTCGCTCCGCCAGCGTGCGGGTCGCGCGGCCACCGCTGAGAGCAGGGCCTCCATTCCCAAACGCGCATCCGCGCGCAGATGTGCGTGGGCGGCGATCCGGCCCTGGCTGACTCCGCGGGGCTCGATATCGATCTGCAGCACGCGCGCCTTGTCGAACAGCTTGCCGCCATCCGCGTTGTGATGGGCCAGGATCGTGCCCACAGCGATGATGAGATCGGCCTCGCCGAAGCACTCCCGCGCAACATCCGTAGAAAAGCCACCCGCGACCCCAAGGCAGAACGGATCGTCGTGGAAGAGTCCGCGCGCCAGGAGCGTCGTGGCGAGCAGCCCATCGCATCTGGCGGCGAGCGCTCGGCATGCCTCGCCCGCCCCCGCGACATGGGCGCCGCGCCCCGCCATGACGATGATGCGATCTGCGTCGGCTACCATTTCAGCAGCACGCGCGACGTCGTGGGGATGCGGCGGGATCGGGTTGAGGCGCGGTATGATCTCGTATGAGGGCGAGGGGAGGTCCGTCGGCCCGTCCCACTCGGCCTCCTGCAGGTCAAAGGGGACGCCGAGCACCACCGGCCGCTGTTCCTGCCGGCTCTGCAGGAATGCATCGCGCACCTGTACCGGCATGCGCGACCTCAGATGGAGTTGGTGATAAGCGGCTCCCGTTGCCTTGACGAAGGGCGCCTGGTCGATCTCTTGGTTGTACCAATTCGCCTTGAGCGGTGCTTCTCCCGCAAAGATGACCAGCGGAATGCGTGCCCGCACCGCAGCGGGCAGGGCTGTTGTTATCTGCGTCAGCCCGGGACCGCAGGTGACAGTCGCCACCCCGACGTCCCCCGTGGCGCGTGCAAAGGCCATGGCCGCGGCCACCGCACAATGCTCATGCCTGACATAGACCATTTTCGTGCCTCGCTCGGCGAGGCGGGTCGCCCAGTGCATATTGGCATCCCCGAGGAGCGCGAAGCATGTGGATACCTTCTCCCGCAGAAAGGCGTTCACTAGGATGTCATAGGTCTTGCGCACTCTCATCAGGCACTCCTTTGTCCGACCGAGAAATCCCGCAAATGCATTGGCCGTATTGGGGCGGACCAGACACATCTGGGCGAACATGCGTGGGGCCGAGACGGCCGCCCGTTCTTGACGAGCGGCCGGTGCCGGGGAAAGGCGAACTGCTTAGCTTCCCGAGGTCCTCAGCTTCCCGAGATCAATGTCTTGATCCGATCGACAATGGCCGGTGGTGTACCCATCAGTTCCTCGGCCATCTCCTGGAGTTCCTCCCCGGTCGTGTATTCAGCCTCGGCCCCGCTGCGCTCCATCTCGGCGATGAAGCCGGGATCCTCGGCGGCCTTGACGAAAGCCTCGCGCAATGCAGCAAGGCGGTCTTCCGGAATGTCTCCGGGAGCGGAGAAGATGCGGCCGAGGCCCTGGGGGATCAGCATGAAACGGAAGATCCTCCGCGTTTCATCGTCCTTGATGGCATCGAAGATATTCGGCACCCCGGCGAGGTCGGGGTGGTCCTCCAAGGCGAACTGGAGGACGTAGTGCAGCTTTCCGTCCTCTTGCCACTGCTTCAGCTGGCCACGCTGGGTCATGCTGTAGGTACCGGCGCGCCCGTCGGCTTCGCCCCGCTCGATCGCCAGGGCCTGTTCCTCGTTGCCGGAATAGCCCGGGACGAGCTTGAACTTGCCGCCAAGAAGTTCGTTCACCAGCAGCGGGTAAGTGTAGTTGGCGCTGCCTGATCCGGTTGCAGCCAGGATCATCTCGTGATTTAGGGCCTCTTCGACCGTGGTTGTTCCCGGTTCGTCCGGATATTGAAAGATGACGTAGATTTCCTTGCCGACGCTGCCGATATGCTTGACCTCACGCGCGTCGAAATCCACTCGTTCATCGCTGAGCAGCGGGTCGGTGAAGTTGTTGCGCTGAAGGGTGGCAATATAGGAACCGTTGCTCGGCATCGTGGTCTGAAGCTCTGCCGCAGTGATAAGCCCGCCTGCGCCGGGCTTGTTCTGGACGATGATATCCGGGTTACCCGGGATGTATTTTGATAGGTACGGCGCCATCGTCCGGGCGAAGAAATCGGTGGAGCCGCCCGCAGCGGTTCCGACCACCATGGTGATGTCGTTCTGGCTGTAGAACTCTTCAACGCTTTGCGCCTGTGTGCTCGTGGCCCCGGCCATGACGACCGAGGCGACGGCAAGCGCCTTCCAGATTGCATTGATTTTCATTTCTTTTCCTCCCTCTGCTGGTCCGCCTGATCGGGGTCGGACTAACACCTGTCCTGGATTTCGTTCCGGCAGGTGATCGAGCTTCCCTAGAAATCGGACCATTCGAGGATTCAAAGAAATAGATTTTGGCTCGCCCGATATAGATTTCCTCTAAGGCATGCAGGACGGTCGGCTAGTCCGTCGAGGTCGCGATACCCGCGAGAGCATGGCTTCTGCGGCCCGAAAGCCGCCTCCGAGAACTTCTTCGGGCGCGGGTTGTCGCAAAAACGGGGTATTGTCCCGGCGCCTGGGAACGCGCTCTATGCACGCCACCACAGGCTACGCAGACTCTGCACGTTGGCAACAGACTCGATCGACAGCACCATGTCGACAAGTTCGCTAGCGCGCGTTTCGCCGAGCACGAGGCTGAACAGATCGCGCGCCTTCTCGGCCACTTCCGCCGAGGTCATTGGATTGCCCGGCTGGCCGCGCACATGTTCCGGCGCACGAAAGAAGCGGCGGCCGTCCCGTGTCCGCAGAGTAAAGTGCGCTTGTTCGCCCCGCTTCGCACCAGGGCGCGGCTCCACCCGAATGCGTTGGGCAACGCGGCGTACCTCGGGATCGGCCATGCGGGCGTGATCGTGCAGGCTGGCGAAACCGACCGAGCCGTCAACCAGGTAGAGCGCAAGAGCGTGCGGGAGGTTCACGTCGGGCATGTCGCTCTGTGCAACTTGGCTGCGCTGTTCGGGCAGCGACACGACGATCGATTCGACTTCGGGTTCGGCGAGTTTCAGTTCGCGCACCGCTTCTTCGATACAGTCCAGCGCCGCCTGGAGGGGAGAGCCCACGCACCACTTCTTGATGGAGGTTCGCATGACTTCGAACCGGCTGCCCAGCCCGTCCATGAGGCGCGCGGGATCCGCCGTCAGCGGGAATGCGGCCAGGAGGCCGGGCGTACCCTCGATTGCGTCGCTCACGCCGGTAAATCCCGCGGCGGCGAAGCTCGCAGCTTCAACACCCGTACGGGCGGGCATGCCGCCGAAGATGAAGGCCTTCTGCACGTGATCCGGGTCCCTCAGCCAGCTGCGGTTGCCCGACGCGCTTTGCACTGCGTACGAGAGCGCATACACAACCTGCTCGGGGGACAGGCGCGCCAACGCACTTGCAGCGGCTGTGGCGCCGAAGGCCCCGCCCCAGGCGTGGGAGCTCATGTGATAGGTGTCGGCGAATCTGCTCCCGCCCAGAGCCATCGACATCCGCGTGCCAACGTCATAGCCGAGCACGACTGAGCGGACGAGTGCGGCACCGTCCCGCACCAGCCACTCGGCAGCGGCGAGCGCGGCAGGGACGATAGCGCATCCGGGATGGGTCAGCGAGGGTGCGTGGGAATCGTCCGTTTCGTCCGCATGGGCAAGCATCCCGTTCGCCATTGCTGCTTGTGCCGGGCCGGTCAGAATATCTGTCGCAAGCACCGATGCCTTCTGCGGCCCGCCGGCGCCGCGCGTGAAGGGGATGATCGCCCGGCCCGCGGGCAGCGTTCTGCCCGAGACCATGGCCGCCAGCGTGTCGAGCAGATGCAACCGTCCCTGTTCGGCTACCTCGGCGGGTAGCGGCTCGTGTGCGGCTTTCCGAATATATTCGGCAAGTCCCGCAGAAATGGCTTGGTTGTCGGCCATGGCACCTCCCTATCGCTCTTTGCTGATCGCCGGCGCCAAAAATGTAATTGCCCCTACCGGTGCGAGACCTATTGGATTTGACGGCTGCTCCATTCAATCATTGCCAGAAATCCCAGCCTTTGCCGATCTGGCGAGAGCGCGATCTGCTCTAGACTGTTATCTTCCGTGGGGAAGATTGCCCTGGGCGCAGTAATGTTTCTTATGGGGCGATATCTTCTTTCAATTGGGCATCTCCGGACGAATATCGAATGCTGGTGTGACTGGGAGGGCCATCTGGCGATTGCTGCATGGGACCGCCCGATGGGAGGAAGAACTTGCTGAATACCTTCGACGAGGGCAACGACTCGGCCACGCCCATTCGCAAGCTTGCGCGATGGACCCTCTCCGACGACCCGCTGTGGTCGGACCCGCTCGTTGCCCGTCAGGCACGACTCCTGATCGCCGATTCCATTGCCTGTGCGGTCGCCGCGCTCGATGTGAGCACGCCGGGCCATGTCGCTGCGATGCTTGAGGAGATGGGAGGCACTCCCCAGTGCACGCTCATCGGTCGGGCGCGGAGATCGTCGATACTGTCGGCCGTCTTGCTGAATGGCGCACTTGTGCGGTCGCTGGATTACAACGACGTGCAGTTCTTCCTGAAGGAGGGGGAACTCAGCGTTGCCGGTCATTGCAGCGACAACATCCCGGTCGCGTTGGCGGCTGCAGAGCGGTTCGGCGCGACCGGAGCGGACATGATTGCGTCCCTTGCGATGGGTTATGAGCTTTTCCGCCGGCTGCGACAGCTGATGCCGTTCCGCTCGGCCTGGGACGGCACCTCGGTCTCGGGTCTTGTCGCCGCGGCGGTCTACGGCCGCCTCGCCGGGCTCGATCCGGCGCGGCAGGCAAACGCGCTGGCCCTGGGCGCCGCCCGCTGCGCCACGCCCTCCGTGGTTCGCTGGGGCAAGCTGTCGGGAATGAAGAATCTGGCCAATTCAATGATAGCGCAGAGCGGCGTGCAGGGCGCACTGCTGGCCGAGCGTGGCGTCACGGGTCCGCTGGAAGTTCTCGATCACCGAGGCGGGCTGCATCAGGTGTTTGAACCTTCGCTGGGTCTCGAGAGGCTATGGGGGCCGATCGAACAGCCGCCCTTCATCATGACGTCGAACATCAAACCCTATGCCTGCATCGGAACTGCGCAGACCGTCATCAAGGCCGCGCTGGATCTGCACCCTAGGGTCAGTTCCCGCATCGACGCGATCAGCCGGATCGAAGTCATCATGGCCGACCTGCCGATGATCCGGAAACAGCAGGGCGAAATCGAGCGCAGGTTCCCGAAGACCCGCGAAGCGGCCGATCACAGCTTCACCTTCTTGCCCGCGGTCGCGATGGTCGAAGGCGCAATGACCGATCGCCAGTTCCGCGACCGGCGCTGGGAGGCGCCGGATATGAGGCGACTGATCGATCTTACTGAACTGCGAGTCGAACCCGGTCTTGCCGAACGGGCGCCCGGCAGCATGCCCAGCCGGGTACGCGTCACCTTCGAAGACGGCAGCACAGAACTGCAGGAATGTCTTTATGATCCCGGCCATTCCTTTCCCGAGCGAGGGCTCAACGAGGCTGTGGTGGTCGAGAAGTTCATGGCTATTGCGATCCGCCGGATGCCCGAGGAAAGGGCCCGCAGCTTCGTCGAAAGCATCCTCTGCCTTGAGACCGGGCCGGTTGAGGCGATCATGGCTCCGCTGCGGGAGATGGAAGTTGCGAACGGGGACAAGCCGCGATGAGCCGCGTCAAGACGGTGTCTTCCCAGCAGAACAAATGGGGTTCCAACTAGAATGGACGGGCTAGGCGACATCTATGTGCTACAGGCCGCAATGGATGCGTTTCAGACGATCCTGCAGCCGGAGCGCCTCCTTTACATCTGCATCGGTGTCCTTGTCGGCCTGGCTATCGGGCTGCTTCCTGGCATTGGCGGCCACACCGGGTTCGCCTTGCTTATTCCGTTCACCTACACGATGGAGCCGATAGCAGCCTTTGGAATGCTTCTAGGCATGGCCTCGGTCACGGCAACATCGGACACGATTCCGGCGGTGTTGTTCGGCGTGCCTGGTACGGCATCATCGCAGGCCACAGTTCTGGACGGCCTGCCGATGACTCGAAGAGGCGAGGCGGGGCGAGCGCTGAGCGCGGCTTATGTCGCTTCGCTCACCGGCGGCCTGTTCGGTGCGCTGATCCTCGGCCTCACGATCCCCATCGTCCGACCATTCGTATTGGCCATCGGCTCGCCGGAGCTGCTTGCCATGTCTGTCTTCGGTATCGCCATGGTCGCGGCGCTATCGGGAAACACACCATTGCGCGGCATGGTCGCAGCCTGCTTCGGCATCATGGTCGGGATGATCGGAACGGAACAGCAAACTGGGACTCTCCGCTGGGCGGGCGAGGTTCTGTACCTGTGGGACGGCGTGCCCTTGCTGCCGATCCTACTGGGGATCTTCGCGCTGCCGGAACTGGCTGACCTCGCAGTGCGCCGTGGCGCGCTGAGCGACAAAGTCGCCTTCAACCCCCGCGACGGGATGCTTCAGGGTGTCCGAGACTGCGTCAAGAACTGGTTTCTGATTCTGCGCTGCAGCGGGCTCGGCGCCCTGCTCGGGGCAATTCCGGGGATCAGCGGCTCAGTGACGGACTGGCTGGTATACGGCCATGCGATCCGTACCGAGAAGGGCGCTTCGGAGACGTTCTCGAAGGGTGATGTCCGCGGAGTGATCGCACCGGAATCCGCCAACAATGCCCGCGACGGCGGCGCGCTGATCCCGACGCTCGCCTTCGGGGTCCCCGGCAGCGCGAGCATGGCGATTTTGCTGGGCGCCCTCATGGTCCACGGCTTCGTTCCAGGACCGGACATGCTGACGCGTAATCTCGAGGTCACCTATTCCATGGCCTGGAGCATCGCAGTCGCAAACATAGTGGGCGCTGGCCTGTGCTTCGGGCTGAGCGGGCAGTTCGCCAAGATCTCGACGCTGCGCTACACCTTGGTGCTGCCGGCGATCATGGCGATCGTCTATGTCGGGGCCTTCCAGGGATCGCGCAACTGGGGCGACCTCTACACGCTCTTGATCTTCGGTGTCATCGGCTGGACGATGAAGCGTCTGCGCTGGCCGCGCCCGCCGGTCATCCTCGGCCTGGTCCTCGGCGGTCTCATCGAGCGCTACATGAAGATCTCGATCCTGCGCTTCGAATGGGAGTGGCTGCTGCGGCCGCTGGTCATGATCCTGCTCATACTGGCCCTGCTGGCTCTGTTCAGGCCGATGATCGCCGAAATCCGACGGATCGGCGTAGGCAATCTCGTCCCGCGGGGGCGTCCGTCCTTCCGACTCGAGGACCTGGTCTATGCCTTCTTCCTCGTCTTGGCCGGTGTGCTCGTATACAAGGCGCTCGACTGGCCTTTCGGGGCGCGGATCGGACCGGTTGTCATCGGCACGGCGATGATGCTTTTTGCCGCCATCAGCCTGTTCTTCGTGATCTTCGCCCGCAGCGACGCGGCGGTTGAGGCGAGATCAACCCGAAAAAGCGGCATCCACATGGATCTGGCCTCCGAGGTTGGCGATCTGCCGCCCCGGGCGGTCGCTCTGCGCGGCGCACAGTTCTTCGGCTGGCTTTTGGTTTTCATGGCTTCCATGGCCGTGATTGGCCTGATCCCCACGACGCCACTCTTTATCGTTGCCTTCATGCGCCTCGAGGGGCGGGAGCGCTGGCCGGTGTGCCTGGGCTATGCGGTCCTCGTCATGGCCTTCGTCTACCTGGTCTTCGACAGGATCATCTCTGTACCTTGGCCGAGCACCATTCTGGGCGAGATGTTCCCGGTGCTCGCCAATTGGGTACCGTCATTGTAGGGTATCGGGCGGCAGGACGCAGTTTCACCAAGAGACACGAACATGAACGACCGCCTGGAAATACCCAATATACGCCATCTCCGGATGGTCCAGATGATCGGACAACTCGGCGGCGTTACCTGTGCATCGCGCACGCTCAATACATCGCAGCCTGCGGTGACCCAGGCGATCTCGAACCTGGAAACCGAGCTGGGCGCGGAGCTTTTCGAAAGACGGGCCACGGGAACCTACCCGACAAAGGTGGGGCGGCTGTTCCTGCGGCGTATCGACCGGTTCTTCGACATCCTGGAACACACGATGGCGATAATTCGCGGCGCCTCGGAACGTCCGGCGCCGCCGGTGGAGCGCCTGATCACCGCGACGCAGGTCAGGGCGCTGATCGTTACCTCGGAACCGTCGACCGTCAATGAGGTCGCCTCGCGGCTTGGGGTTTCTGCGTCTACGCTGTATCGCTCGGTCAGGGAGCTGGAACGTCACATCGGCCACCGCCTGTTCATCAGCACGGCGAACGGTCAGGTCTGCAACAAGACAGGCGAATACCTCGCGCGCCGAATGCGGCGTGCCGTGCGCGAAATAGAGTTCGCGCGCAGCGAGGTTCGGAGCGCCACTGGCACCGGCAACGTAAAGATCATGGTCGGCGCCCTGCCTATGGCAGGTTCTTCAGAACTTGCGACCGCTACATGCGCGTTGCTGGCCCGAAGGCCTAAGGCGCGAGTGCAGATCCTGACAAGGGATTATCACAGCCTGCTGGACGATCTGGAGAATTGCCGGATCGACATGATCTTCGGACTTTTGCGCCGCCCTGAATGGGCCACGGATGTCGAGGAGGAAATCTTCTTCCGCGATTCCTACTGCATTGCCGCCCGCCACGGCCATCCCCTGACCTGCGCGCCGGAAATAACGCCGGAGGTACTGACGCAGTACGACTGGATCGTGCCGGCTGCCGGCACGCCGCGTCGCAAACAGATCGACGGGCTGTTCGAGGATTTTGGCCAGAAGCCGCATTTCGGGATCGAGACGAGCTCGCTGGCGACCCTGCGCGCCCTGCTGTCCAAAAGCGATATGATTACCGTGATGGCGCGCAGCGAGATGACGCTCGACGTCAACGTGGGGATGCTGGCAAGCTTGCCCTGCCGGTATCTCAGTCCGATGCCGCCGAAGGGGCTCACCACCCGGTCGGGCTGGTTGCCGACGGAGGCGCATCTTGATTTCATCGACTGTCTACGCACGGCCACCTCGCCCGCCATGCGCGAAAGGGGGCAGCGCCGGCCCGCCGAGCTGGCCATTGCGTCCTGAAAAGGCGCATCAATTCACGCCCAGGACCGTCCGCGCGCTGTCGTAGGCGGCATAGCTGCGCTGCGGCGTGGTGAAGAGGATACGGTAGCCTTCCTCGATCGCCTTCTGCGCATTGGCCGCCGTGACATGCGGATGCCCGACCGGCACATCGGCCTCGTGGGCGCGCGCCAGTATCTCGGCCATCGCCTCCCGGACAGCCGGATGCTCATAGTCGCGCGGATGTCCGAGTGCTTGGGACAGGTCGCCCTCGCCAATCATGACGGCGCCGATCCCGGGTACCTCAGCAAGTATCTCGCGCAGATTGTTCATGCCTTCGATGCTCTCGATCATGAGTATGCAGAGGATCTCGCCTGCGGGGTTGAGGGGCCACACATCGGCGCGCGCATAATATTCGGCCTGCTTGAGCCCCCAGTAACGTGCGGCCGCCTTGGGGCCGTCGCCGCGACGGCCGGGCGGATGGGAAAGCCCGTCCTCTGGCGGACGCGCATAGCGGCAGGCCGTTACAGCGTTCAATGCCTGCTCCACCGTGCTCACATGCGGCCAGACGACGCCATAGACACCGCTGTCAAGCGCCTGCTTGGCGAGCCACTGGTTCATCTCCGCCCCATTGGCCGGGATCCGCACGAAGGGCGCGACCGACGGCGCCAGGGTTCCCGACGCCGCGATCCGGCGCCGGTCCAGCATGTATTGGAGAGCGTCCCGGAGATTGGCACCGTCCCAAGGGCTGTGTTCCATTTCGAACATCACCCCGTCAAGCGGCGAGGCGGCGAGTGCAATGGCCTCTTCGCGTTCCGCCCTGGCGAAAGCCATGAAGGCATGGCCTCCCTGTTCCAGCGCGCCGATTACCTTGTTCAGCCTTCCGATTTCTATCTGCGGCATGAGGCACTTTTCCTGTCGTGTTCCGCCTAAGCGGCAAGATCCAATGGCGTGACCGGGAACGCCCTAGAGATCGACGAAGATCTCTTGGGCGGAGACCATCCGCGGGATGAGCTTCTGCCCGTGGGCATAGCGTATCAGGGCTTCGATCGAGGCCCGGTTGGCCTCCAGTCCATAGGGTATGGGGTCTTTCCCGACGATCTCCGCCATCGCACGATGCTTGTCGGCATCCTTGCCGGCGGTGGTGCCGGCGCGCAGCTCAGCGAGATAGGCGTCCTTGGCGGCCGCAAAGGCATTGAAGATGTCCCTCGCCAGCGCGGGCCGCGCCGTCAGCACATCCTCCTTGAGGACCAGTGTGCTATGCATCGGATAGATGCCCGTGCGCTCGTAATAGCTGCGTTCGGCCGCCTCGGCATCGGGGATCAGCTCGCGCAGCTCCGGCAACTCCAGCGGCACGTTCTCATTCCAGTTTTCTTTCGGGGACCCCTGGCGCCCGATCCCGGCATTGCCGAGGAACCCGGCATCGATCTCGCCGGTCGCGATCATCCCGGCCAGGGACTTTCCTTCCGGGACATGGACGACGTTTTCGGGAAGCTTGAGCGCTTCGACATGTTCCTCGTCGTCGACCATCCAGGTCACCTTGTCGAGATCGACGCCGTACTCTTCCCGCAGGATGCCGCGGGTCCAGACTCCGGTCGTCACCGAATAGGCGCGCACGCCCACCTTCTTGCCCTCCAGATCCCTGGGCTCGATGATCCCGGCATCCGGCCGCACGACGAGGCCGGCATGGTGGAACCGCCGCGAGAAGAAAACCGGGAGCGCGATGATGGGCACGCCGTAGGTGCGGGCGATGATGTAGGTGGTGGGCGCGAGCTCCGCCATGTCGAATTCCAAGTCCCGCACCATCCGGCGGAAGGCGGCGATATGCGGCTTCACGTCGACGAATTCGAGCCTGACACCGGGAACGCCTCTGGCGCCGGTCTTGAGAGCCTGGGTATGCGGATAGTTCCGCAGGCAGGTCTTGAGCGACAGATCGGTGTCGATGGTCATCGAGAGGCTCCCAGCTTGCTATTACTTGGCCCGTCCGGGGAAGGCGGGCCTCGGTCAATAGAAATCCGTGCACCCGCGATGTTCGAATAGGTTCTGCGCCGACACCCATAGATTTGTGTGCTCTCCCGGTTTGCGGCTGCCCAGGCGAGGACGAGATCAAATTTCTGATGGTGGGGGGAAGGGAATGGATTGGCGCGCAAATCGGCCCGTGCCGAAAATCTGCCGATACTGGTTTTGAGGAAACGGGCCGAAGGACGCGTGATGACAAGCCGAATAATCGACATTCACCCTCATATCATCTCCAACGATACGACGGCCTATCCCCATTCGCCCTTGGGCGGGAAGCAGTCGAACTGGTCCAAGGAACGTCCCGTCATCTTTGAGCAGTTCGTGCAGGCGATGGACGAGGCGGGGGTCGACAAGGCGGCGATCGTGCAGTCGTCCACCTGCTACGGCTACGACAACAGCTATCTCATCGATTCCATTGCCAAGCTGCCGGAGCGGGTCTGCGGGGTCGGTTGCGCCAACGTCACCGCAGCGGATGCGCCGGCGGTCATCGCCGACCTGGCCGGCCGCGGCATCCAGGGCCTGCGCCTGTTCACCGGCGGCAGCACCATGCAGGTGAATGTAGACTGGCTCGATGACCCGGTGACCTATCCCGCTTGGGAGGCCGCGGGCGAGCATGGCATGGCGATCAGCATCCAGACCCGGCCGGTCGGGCTGCCCAAGGCCGGGTCCCTGGCCAGGCGATTTCCGAAGGTCAAGGTGGTGATCGACCATCTAGCCCGCGCGCCCGTGGCGGACGGCCCGCCCTACAAGGAGGCCGAGGTGCTTTTCGTCCTGGCCGACCTGCCCAATGTCTATCTGAAAGTAACCCCGCGCACTTTCGACCAGGTGCTGGAGGGAAAGGCATCAGCGGAGACTTATTTCCCCAGGCTCGTCAGCGTCTTCGGCGCGGAGCGGATGGCTTTCGGGTCGAACTACCCGTCCTCGGAAGGCGATCTGCCCGGCATCGTCGCAAGGGCGAAGTCGGTGCTGTCGTGCCTGCCGGACGAGCAGCGCCACATGGTGTTGGCCGGAACCGCGCAGATCCTCTATCCCGCACTGGCCGACAAGGAGGTCGCTCCATGACCACCCCTATGCGACTTCACACGTTGCTGGCGGATTATCCCGTGACCCACGCGCTGCGGACAGGCGAGATCGGCTCGGATTTGATTGCGTTCGATTTTGCGCCCTACGAGGTATCGAACCACGCCTTCAAGCCGATGGTGCGCGAGCTTGCGTTCGACGCCGGGGAACTGGCCATCGCCACATTTCTGCAGGCAAAGGACTGGGGCAAGCCGCTGACCTTGCTGCCGGCCACCATCTCGGGACGGTTCCAGCATCACTGCATCGCCTACAATATCGAGTGCGGAGAGCTGCGTCCCCAGGATTTGGCCGGCAAGCGAGTTGGCGTCCGTGCTTACACGCAGACCACCGGCATGTGGGTGCGCGGCATCCTGCAGAACCAGTTCGGCGTCGATCTGAGCAAGGTGACGTGGCTCACCTTCGAGGACGCGCATGTGGCCGAATACGAGAACCCGCCGAACGTGATCATCGCGCCGCCGGAAAAGAAGCTCAAAGACATGCTGCTGGACGGCGAACTCGATGCGGCTATGCTGGG
This sequence comes from Chelativorans xinjiangensis, assembly GCF_009812055.1. Taxonomy (GTDB): domain Bacteria; phylum Pseudomonadota; class Alphaproteobacteria; order Rhizobiales; family Rhizobiaceae; genus Chelativorans; species Chelativorans xinjiangense. The sequence continues at coordinate 41,479 of NZ_WQNH01000020.1, forward strand.
TAGCGACATGCCCGACGACCCGCGCCTGCGCACGGTGATCCCCGACCCGGAGGCGGCCGCCCGCGCATGGTACGAGAAGCATCGCGCCGTCTCGGTCAACCATATGTTCGTGGTCCGCTCGGACCTGTCGCGGAACCATCCCGGCGTGGTAGCCGAGCTTTTCCGCCTGCTGAAGAAGAGCAAGGCCCGCGCCGGGCCGAAGGGTGAGATCGACATGCGCCCCTACGGGCTCGAGGCCCTGCGCCCAGGGCTGGAACTGGCAATCAAGTACTGCCACCAGCAAGGGCTGATCCGCCGCAGGATGACCGTCGAGGAGTTGTTCGACGACACTACGATCGGGCTCGAATGAGCGCCGGTCGGGCGGAATGAGCGCCCTGCGGTCGCGGCTCGTTGTCTTCGGGAATCCGGGCTTCCCGTCCCTGGTGGCCGCCCTGTTCCTGGGCGGCTTCGCCATCCAGATTCAGACGGTCGCCGTGGGATGGCAGGTTTATGACCTGACGGGCGACCCGTTCCAACTGGGTCTTGTGGGGTTGTCGCAGTTCGCCCCCGCACTCGCGCTCGTCCTGTTTACGGGCGCAGTCTCGGACCGGCTCTCGCGTCGTCTGGTGATGAGCACCTGCCTGGCAATGATGGCATTCGTCGCCGGCGGGCTCGCCTATCTTGCCTGGATCGGCAACAGGTCCACGCTTCCCATCTTCACCCTCATCTTGATGTTCGGGGCCGTTCGGGCCTTCTACAATCCGGCGCGGCAGTCCATCGTGACCAATATCGTCGAGCCGGAGCACCTGCCGCGGGCGCTGGCTACCAATAACAGCGCGCACCAGATTGCGACTATCTGCGGTCCCGTGGCCGGCGGCCTTCTCTATGGTCTGAGCCCCGTGGCCGCCTATGGGATGGCTTTTTTGTTCCTCTTCGGCGCCGCGGTGCTGATCATTCGTTTGCCGCGCATTCGCCAGCAGATATCGCGGGCGCGGCGCGACTGGTCGGAAATGATGGCGGGCTTCCGCTTCATCCGGGAGAAGCGGATCATCCTCGGGGCGATCTCGCTCGACCTGTTCGTCGTCCTTCTAGGCGGCGCGATCGCGCTGCTTCCGGTCTATGCGCGCGACGTGCTGGATATCGGATCGGTGGGGCTGGGCTTTCTGAGAGCGGCTCCGGCGCTGGGCGCCGTCATGGTCGGTCTCTTCCTGATCGGCCATCCGATCACGCGCAACGCCGGCCGGATCATGTTCGCCGCCGTGGCGGGCTTTGCCGTGTTCACCTTCGTCTTTGCTCTCTCGAAGGTGGTCTGGCTCTCGGTCCTCTGTCTGATCCTTATCGGGGCCTTCGATGTGGTCAGCGTTCTGATCCGCAGCACCCTGATCCAGCTCCACACGCCCGACGACCTGCGCGGACGGGTCAACGCGGTCAATCAGGTGTTCATCGGGGCATCAAACGAGGTCGGCGGCTTCCGCGCCGGCACCACGGCAGCGCTGTTCGGCCCGGTCTTGGCCGTTGCGGGCGGAGCGATTGTCGCTCTGGGCATTTGCGGCGTGTGGTACCGCGCCTTTCCCGAACTGCGAGAGGTCGCGCATCTGGGTAAGCCGACTGAGGATGCGACGCCAGCAGCCGTGGCCGAACCGGCGCCTCCCCCTGCGCACATTTGAGGATGTCTGCCGTACGGCGTCAGGCCGGCGTGGCGATCTTTTCCTGTTCCCGAAGGCGCTTGTCCAACCGCGGATAAACGCGCCGAGCGTTGCCTTCGTAGATCTTCTTGCGGTCCGCTTCGCTCAAGCCCGTCAGAGCTTCGACGTAGCGCTTGGTGTCGTCGAAGTAGTGGCCTGTCTCGGGATCGACGCTGCGCACCGCGCCAACCATCTCGGATCCGAAGAGAATGTTGTCTGCCGGGATCACCTCGGACAGCAGGTCTATACCCGGCTGGTGATAGACGCAGGTGTCGAAGAAGACGTTTTCCATCAGCAGTTCGGCCAGCGGTGGACGGTTGAGATCCTGTGCGAGGCCGCGATAGCGCCCCCAGTGGTAGGGCACAGCGCCACCACCGTGCGGAATGACGAACTTCAGCGTCGGGAAATCCCTAAACAAATCTGAAAGCAGGAACTGCATGAAGGCAGTCGTGTCGCCGTTCAGGTAGTGCGCGCCGGTGTGGTGAAAGTTCGGATTGCACGAGCCGCTGACATGAATCATGGCCGGCACCTCGATCTCCGCCAGCTTCTCGAAAAGCGGGTACCACCAGCGGTCGGTGAGCGGCGGATCGGTCCAGTGGCCGCCGCTCGGGTCGGGGTTGAGGTTGCAGCCGACGAAACCGAGTTCGCGGACGCAGCGCTCGAGCTCCTCGATGCAGTTCTGCGGGGGGATTCCGGGCGATTGCGGCAGCTGGCACACCGACGCAAAGCGATCGGGGTAGAGATTGCTCACGCGGTGGAGAAGGTCGTTGCAGATACGCGACCAGTGCCTGCTGAGCGCTTCGTTGCCCTGATGATGCCCCATCAGACCTGCGATTGGCGAGAAAAGCGTCAGGTCGATGCCGCGCTCCTTCATGAGCTTGAGCTGGGCGCTTTCGAGACGTTCGCGTAGCTCATCATCGGAAAAGTCCGGTGGCGGTGCGAAGTCCCCGGTTTGCCCGGCCTCGCAGGCAACCACTTGCGCCTTGCGGTATTCGCGCAGCGTAGTGGGGACGGTTGTAAAATGTCCATGGCAGTCGATGATCATATATGCGGAGCCTTCCTCTTGCGTACCAACCGTCCCCGTGCCACCGCGGGAGCAATGACCGGTTCCAGATCGAGGGATCTCAGGGCGATCTACTCCGAAGACTACGTCTCGCACCGCGACCCAATGAAATTGGGAACACCGTTCCGGCCATAGAATTTGCTGAGAGGTGGCCCTGAATGCTGCGCAAAAGGTTGAGCGATAGCGACATGACCGCCGGCTATCTTCCAGTCCGACGAAGGAGGTGCCGAACCCCGGCATCGGCAAAAAAATGCCGGGATCTAGAACTGTAACGGAACGAGCGTGGACGGGCGCGATGGATGGACATGACACGGCTGGCCTTGAGATCGACGTTCTGCGGCGATGGATTGGCCGTAGCGAAACGGCGGTGGATACCATTTCCGAACGATTGGCGGCGAGCTTCCAGGCGACATTCGACTTCGACCCGTCTCCCCGGGGCAAGCCTGCACCGCTGGCCATCCACTGGTGCCTTGCGCCGGCCATCGCCAAGGCCGGCGAGACAGAAGTCGACGGCCACCCCGCGCGCGGAGGATTTCTCCCACCCGTTCCGTTGCCACGGCGTATGTGGGCCGGTGGGGAGATCCGCTTCCATGACGCGCTGCTGGTCGGAGACGAAGTCACGCGCACATCGCGTATTGCCGATATCGCTGCCAAAGCGGGGCGCACGGGACCATTGTGCTTCGTCAAGGTCGAGCACCGGCTTTCGACCGCCAGGGGGCTGGCAATCGTCGAGCATCAGGACGTCGTTTACCGGCAGGCAGCGACGGGGCAGGCGGCTGTCGGTGGAGTGCCAGCTGCGGGCGACGCGGAGGAACGACCGCAGCCGCAGTGGCGTGAGTCCGTGGTGGCCGACACGCTGCTTCTTTTCCGGTACTCGGCGCTCACCTTCAACGGCCATCGCATCCATTACGACCGCGATTACGCCACGGAAGCCGAAGGCTATCCCGGGCTGGTCATTCACGGGCCGCTCCAGGCCACGCTGCTGCTTCACATGGCGGCGCGACTGCGCGACGGCGCACCTCCGCGGCTGTTCCGCTACCGAAGCCTAAGGCCGCTCTTCGAAGGTGAGCCGCTCTTCCTCAATGCGATGGATGTCGAAGGAGGACTGGATCTCTGGACATCTGACGGTCCGGGAGCCAGGGCCATGTCGGCCACGGCCGCCTAGTCCGCTGCCTTCAGCGTCGACATGAAGCGGTGCTTCGAGCGCTCGACGTGGCGGAAGAAGGCCTCCTGCGCGCGGTAGCGGTCGCCCGAGGCCAGCGAATCCACCATTTCGCGGTGCTCGCGGTTGGAGACAGACAGGCCGCCGGCCTGCACGAGGCCCCTGGCGCGGCACAGATGCAGCTTGTTGACGAAGCTCTTGTATTCCTGGAGCAGCGTCTTGTTGCCGGTCGAGGTGACGAGGTAGTCGTGGAAGGCGAGGTTGACGGGATAGTATTCGTCGAAATTTTGGCTGCTCGCGATCCGGTCCATCCGGTCGAGATAGTCGTTAAGCTCCGTCAGCATGGCGTCTGTGACGACATCGGTGAGAAGCCTGCCGACCAGCCCGAAGATCGCCGCCCGCACATCGTAGATCTCGAGCGCTTCGTCCGGCGAGACGGAGCGGACAAAGACACCACGGTTGCGGATGATGTCGACCAGCCCTTTCGCCTGGAGGCTGCGGGTCGCTTCCCTGAGCGGGCCCCGGCTCGTACCGAAGCGGGTGGAGAGCTGGATCTCGTTCAGCCGTTCCCCGGGCTTCAATTCGCCGGTCAGGATGAGATGTTCGAGCTCGCGTTCGAGGGCGCCGGTGAGCGACGACGTTCTCAAGATCAGGAGATCGCTTTTCAGGTCTTGTTCCTGGCCTGCCGACATGATGCCCACCATCCTTTTGATTGTAGGCAATAAACAACAGCTGAGCCAACCGCAACAAGCCTTTTAGCCAGGCCCGGCCCTTATGCCGTCGATCACCGCCCGTGTTACCGCTGCCGTATCGGCTTGCCCTCCGAGATCGGGCGTGAAAGGGCCGGCGCGGCTGACATCGGCGATTGCCGCCATCAGCCGTTCAGCCGCGTTTTTCTCGCCGAGATGATCGAGCATCATAGCGCTGGTCCAGAAGGCGCCGATCGGATTGGCGATACCCTTTCCCATTATGTCGAAAGCCGAGCCGTGGATCGGCTCGAACATCGACGGATTCTCCCCTGTCGGGTCGATATTGGCGGTCGCGCCGTTGCCGAGACTCCCCGTCAGCGCGGAAGCAAGGTCCGACAGGATGTCGGCGTGGAGATTGGTGGCGAGAATCGTGTCGAACTGGCCGGGCCGCGTCACCATCATCGCCGCCATCGCGTCGACGAGCTTCCAATCGACCTCCAGTTCGGGGAAGTCGGTAACGACCTCTCGGCAGACTTCGTCCCACAACACCATGCCGTGGCGCTGGGCATTGGACTTGGTGACGATGGTGAGCCGCCGGCGCGGCCGCGCCATCGCCGTCTGGCAGGCGAAGCGCGCGATGCGCTCGATTCCGGCGCGGGTGAAAACGGCGACGTCCATCGCCACCTCGATCGGAAGCGCCCGGTGAGCGCGGCCGCCGACCCCGGCATATTCGCCTTCCGAGTTCTCGCGCACGATGACCCAGTCGATTTTCTGGCCGAGCTCCGGCCGCAAGGGGCCGGTCATGCCGCCCAGAAGCTTCGTTGGACGGACATTGGCGAACTGGTCGAGGCCCTGGCAAATAGCAAGCCGCAGATCCCAGAGCGTGGTGTGGTCGGGGATGTCCGGATCGCCCACGGCGCCGAAGTAGATGGCGTCGAAGGAGCGAAGCTGCTCGACGCCGCCCTCCGGCATCATGCGGCCGGTGCGGCGGTAGTGGTCGGAGCCCCAGTCGAAGCGCGTCGCCTTCACCCGGAAGCCGCCGTCTCTCCCGGCTAGCGCATCGATGACGGAAATGCCCGCCTCTATAACCTCCGGCCCGACCCCATCCCCGCCGATTGCGGCGATCCTATGCGTGCGCAACGGCCTTCTCCATGCCCTTCAGGATGCCCTCGACCATATCGGCCTGCGTTCCGGTTCCGCGGATGTCCGGTGTGCGGGTGACAGGATCGGCAAGAGCGGCATCTATGCCGGACTTCATGATGCGCGACATCTCAAGTGCTGCATCCATCTTGCGGTTGTGCCCCATCCAGTCGAACAGCATGCGCGTGGATTCGATCATCGCGTAGGGATTGGCAATCCCCTTGCCGGCAATATCCGGTGCAGAACCGTGGGTAGCCTGCGCCATGGCGATGGAGCCGCGGCCGATGCACAGCCCCGGCGCCATGCCGAGCCCGCCGACGAGGCCGGCGGCTTCATCCGTCAGGATGTCGCCGAACATGTTGGTGGTGACCACCGTGTCGAAACGCTGCGGCTCGCGCACGAGGCGCAGCGCCATGGTGTCGACGATCACCTCGTCCACCTCGACGTCGGGAAAATCCTTCGCCACCGCGTAGCAAGCTTCGACGAACATGCCGCAGCCGAGCTTATAGACGGTGTTCTTGTGAACAAGCGTCAGGCGCTTCTTGCGCGAGCGCGCTATCTCGAAGGCTGCGCGCGCCACCTTGCTCGAGCCCTCCACGGTGATGACGCGCACCGAGATCGTGACGTCGTGCGTCGGCCGGAACTCGCCGGAGCCCGCCACCACGTTGCGGTCGGGCTGAAAGCCTTCGTTGTTCTCGCGCACGATGACCATGTCGATGCCGTCGTGCAGGCAGCCGATGCCCGGGAAGGAGCGAGTGGGCCGCACATTGGCGAAGAGGTCGAAGCGCTTCCGGAAGATCGGGTGCGGATTGATGGCTTCCGGCACTTTCGGGTATTCGCGGTGGCCGATGGGGCCCAGGATCCAGCCGTCCAGGGCGCCGAGTGTCTCGAGCGTGCCCTCCGGCATTGTGGAGCCGTGGGTATCGAGCGCGCGCCGGCCGATCGGCACGTCGACCCAATCGATGGCCATGCCGGCGGCGTCGGCAGCTGCCTTCGCGATCCTCACCGAGGCCGGCACCACTTCGTGGCCGATGTCATCGCCCTCGAGGATGCCGATCTTGAGTGCGGCTTTTTTCTGTGTCTCGTTCATTCGGCAGCTGCTTTCTCCTCGTTGTCGGGGACGCTCGCGCGTGCGACCTCGGCCGCATCGGCAAGCTGTTCCAGGTTCCAGACGGTCTTCAGGAGCCCTTCCGTCACCGCCTTGCCGACCACCGGGACCGATTGGTTGACGAACTTGCGGTCGATCTGCGCATCGGTCAGCGGCACATCGCGGCTGCCGATCGCGCGTTCGACATGCTTGGTCGCCGTCGAACCATCCTCGAAGGTGATGTGGATATCGACCGACGCTTCATGGCAGGCCGGATCGGCCATCACCGTGATGGTGTTGCGGAGCGCGATGATGTCGGCTTCGTTGACCAACTCGTCGGTGAAGGCCAATGGCCCGCCATCACCGCGCAGAAGCGCGGCGGCGGCGGCGTGGTAGACGCTGAATTTGCCTTCGAGCCCCGTCTTCGGCGTCCTTTTGCCGGTCAGCTCGAGGACCAGCGGATGGGTCTTGAGCGTGACCGACCGGATCGCCTTTATCCTGCCGCCGAGTTCCTCGCGCAGCTGAATGCAGCCGTCGATGGTCGGATGGATGACGATGCCGCAGGCAAATGGCTTGTAGCTGTTGAGCGCCGCTTCCCAGCGCGTGCCGAGATCGTCTACGATCTCGGCATAGTTCTGCTCGTCCGACATGACGTTGGCGAAGCCGCGTGGCGCCTCGATGGCGCGCTCGGAGCTGTCGTAGTCCGCCTCCGCCAGAAGTGCGGCGAACATGCCGTTCTGCGCCGCGCGGCCGGGATGGAAACTTTTCGTCATCGTGCCGAACATCTCGCGCAGGCCGGACGACTGGGTGGCCGCGATGCCGAACGCCCAGCGCATCTGCCGGCTGGAAAGGCCGATGACCTTGCCGACGGCCGCGGCTGCGCCGAACACACCGACGGTGCCCGTGATGTGCCAGCCGCGGTCGTAATGGTGCGGGTATACGCAGTTGCCGATACGGCACTCCGCCTCAATGCCGACGATCAATGCCGTCAAGAGGTCGCGGCCGGAGATCGGCCGCATCTCGGCAAGCGCCAGCAGTGCCGAGGCGACGGGGCCTGCCGGATGGATGATCGTCTTCAGATGCGTGTCGTCATAGTCGAGCACGTGCGAGGAGATGCCGTTGAGGAGCGCAGCGTGCAGGGGGTCGAGCCTGTCCGACCGGCCGAGCACGGTCGACGTCGCCTTGCCGGAGAAGGGCCTCACGGCGGCGAGCGCGCGGTCGATGGTCTCATGGCGCGCGCCGCCGACGGCGCAGCCGGTCCAATTGACGAAGGTGCGAAGCCCTTCGCGCCGCACCTCGTCGGGGATGTCGGCCCCTTTGATATTCACCGCCCAGTCAGCAAGGATCTGGGTGACTTGGGGAACCCCGGGGGCGGTTTCCTGGTGAAGGCTCATTGTTTTCTCTCCTCAGAGCAATCCGCGGGCGATGCCGCCGTCCACATTGACCGCCTGGCCGGTGACGTAGCTTGCAAGCGGGCTGGCAAGCCACACGACCATGACCGCCACTTCCTCCGGCGTGCCGAAGCGGGCGAGCGGTATATCATTCGAGAATTCTTCCAGAATCGCTTGGCGGCTGCGGTTCTGTTCCGTAGCCATCCTGTTGGCTCGCTTCTGCCAGAGCAGCGTCAGTGTACGGCCGGGGGCCACGCAGTTGATGCGGATGTTGCGGTCGGCGAGTTCGCAGGCCAGCGTCTTTGTCAGGCCGAGCAGGCCCGCCTTGTGGACGTTGGAGACGATTTGGTGCTGATAGGGCATCTTCGAAGCCGCTGCACCAAGTGTGACGATGGCGGGGTTCCGCCCCTTCTCCAGAACGGGAAGCAAAGCCCGGATCGCCCGCACCGTCGAGAGCACGTTGAAGGTGTAGTTGGCGAGCCAGTCGTCGTCCGTCAGGTCGGTGAAGGCGGAGCGGATGCTCCCGCCGACAGCGGCGACCAGCACGTCGAGCGCGCCCCAACGCTCCTCGACGGCCGTGGACAGGATTTGGCCGGCGCCAGTTTCGGTCACGTCGCAGACGAGGGTTGCCGGATGCCTGCCTGCTTCCGCGGCGATGGCTTTAGCCGCGGTTTCGAGGTTCTCGGCACTGCGCGAGGCGATGACGACATCGGCGCCTTCTCCCGCCATGAGCGCGGCCGAAGCCTTGCCAATGCCGTAGCTGCCGCCCACGACGAGGGCGCGGCGATCATTATAGCGAAGGTCCAACGCGGCCTCCCTTGAGTGTCGAATAGAGCCTGAAGACGAGGAGCACGGTCGAGGACACGACGGCGATCCGCATCACGTGGAAGGCGGTGACGATCTCCGCCTCCAGATGCATCACCTGCGCCGTCAGTACCATCTCGGTCACGGCCGCCGGCGCCAGTGACAGGAAGCTGGTCGTGAACGGCAGGCCCGTCGCCGCCGTGAGCACCAGCGCACCGAGCGCGGCGCAGCCGATCATGAAGAGCGAGATGACAATGGCCGCCGACGTCACCCGGGGGAGGGCGGCCAGGAGGTCGCGGCGGAACTGGCATCCGAGCCAGGTGCCGAGCATGATCTGCGCGATGACGATCAGCGACGAGGGAACCCTGACCTCGAAAAGGCCGCTCACGCCGATGACGATGCCCATGAAGATCGGCCCGACGAGCCATGGATTGGGCAGCGGCGTCGGCTTCAGGAGCCGCGCCGTGAGGAAGCCGAGCACGAGGGCCAGAAGGACGAGCGGCAGGTTCGACGAGCCGCCGGCGGCCATCTCCGGGGCACTGCCCGGCTGGCCGAACAGCACCACGAGAAACGGAACCAGGGCGACCACGCCCGAGACCCGCATGGCGTGCACAACGGCGACGGAGCCGGGCGCGCCACCATGTTCCTTCGCTACCGTCGCCATGTCGGCCACCCCGCCGGCCGCCGTGGCGAAGAACGCCGTCACATCGTCCACCCGCGCCAGCGGCTTGAAGAGGAAGGCCGCCAGCATCGTAAAGGCGATCACATAGAGTGTGGCGCCGATCATCGCCGGGAGCAGACTTGCCGTGGCAGCAAGGACGGCCGGCGTGAAACGCAGGCCCACCGCCAGGCCGATCGCCACCTGGCCAAGCTCCCGCCCCAGGGGAACAAGCGCAAATTCGAAGCCGGCGACCGAGAAAGCGGCGAGCACGAAAAACGGCCCGAGCATCCAGGGTAGCGGCATGTTGACGAAGGACGCCGCGACACCTGCAAGCACGGCGGCCGCATAGGTGAGGACGACCAGCCCCCACCATCGTGGCGAACGGAACCGCCCGGACTTGTCCGGAGGACCAGGGCGCCTTGCGCGCGAATCGGCGAATGTCTTGGCGTCCATGGCGCTTCAGTTGCTGACAAGTGCCATCAGCTTGCGGATGTCCGGGAGCGTTTCGAACGCCGCTACCATGTCGACGACGCCCTTCGCCTTGGCCATGTCCCAGCGAGCGAATTCCGCGCATTCCAGGAACTTGTCAGCGACCTCGTCGTAGCTCATGGGATTTACCGGGCTGCCCTTGCCGAAATCCGCCTTGCCCGAGATAGTGCGCCCGTCCTTCAGCGCGATGTCGATATAGGTCGTCATCAGGTGGTAGCCGGCCGCCTCGGCGCGCTCGTCAACGACGAAATCGACCTTCTCGATCATCTTCTGAACGTCTTCACGCAGCACCGTCTCGTCGGTGAACTCGTTCAAGCCCGCGCGGCCTTCGAGCAAGAGGATCGCCATGCAGAACTCCATGGAGAATTTCGCCTGGAGCTCGTTCTGCGGGCGGTGGTGGATGAGGGCGTTCGGCATGTTGGAGTTGGTGCCGACGCGCACCGAGGCGACGTCCTCGGCCTTGATGCCGTTTTCCCGGATGAGGCACAGCATCTCGGTCATGCCGGGATGGGTGAGGGAGCCGGAAGGGTGCGGCTTGATGGAGACGCCGGGGCTGTCGAAGGTCCAGGGATTGCCGAGCTTGCCGTGAATGGCGTTCGGATCGTAACCGCCGCCGGCCGCCGAGAAGAAGCCGCGCGGCGCCTCCAGGATCTTGTCCGTCGACGTCCAGCCATAGGAGGCGAACTGCACGGCAACGATTCCGCTTTCCGACGACCGTCCGGCGTGGAAAGGCTTGGTCATCGTGCCGAAGTTCTCTCTGAGGCCGGCCGACTGGCTGCCGGCGATCGACAGCGCGCGCTGCAACGCGTCGACGTCGAAGCCCACGAGCCGCCCGGCGGCTGCGGCGGAAGCGAAGGTGCCGCAGGTGGCGGTGGCGTGGAAGCCGGTCTGGTAGTGGCGCGGGTTGATGGCCTCTGCGATCTTGCACTCCACCTCGACGCCGAGGTGATAGGCGAGTATCACGTCGGCGCCCGAGGCGCCGAGCGTTTCACCCATGGCGAGCGCGGCCGGCAGGGCAGGGGCGGTGGGATGCGTCAGAAGCCCGTAGACGCGGTCCTTGGCGACGGCAAGCTGCGTGTCGTCATAGTCGTCGGCGTGAATGCCGACGCCGTTGGCGAAAGCGGCAAAGCGTGGCGCCACCTTGCGGTTCCAGCCGATGACGGTCGCCGTGCCGCCGACCGCGCCGAGGTCGTCCAGATGGCGGCGCACATAGTCCCCGGAGCGCGCGACGGAGCCGGAAAGGGCAAGCCCGAGACCGTCGAGGATCGACTTCTTGCCGTTCGCCAACACGACCTCCGGCAGATCGCGGAGCGTCGCGTCGTGGACGAAGGCGGCCACCTCGCGGGTAAGCCCCGTCGTCTCGGTCGCGGTTGTTCCTGCGGTGACGGCAGTCATTACTCTCTCCCTCTCGTGACGGCATTGGACAGGTGCACCATCTCAGCGGGGCCGGCGATAGTGCCTCATCGCTTGCAGGAACAAACGTGAATAGGTGTCGATTGTCAACAAAATTGCAGATGATGGAGAGAATCTCTCCCGATTGCCGGGCGAAACCTCGCGATGTAGTTCCCCTTTCCGCGCGGCTTCTATAGACAGTATCCCCAGTTTCCCTGACGTTCCGAGAGATTATGGGTGAAGCGCGCTCGCACGAAAACCTGGAACATAACTGTTGACAGTTTACCAAAGGGTTCGTAGCGTTACAATGCTCAGTCAAAGGAGTGGCCGGCCTTTCGGCCGAAACAGCAAACAACAGCAAACACAAGTCCAGCCAGGACAATCGGAGGAGACAATGAAAAAGGGCGTTACGCGCCGCCGGATGCTGCAGCTGACCTCGGGCGGCGTCGCCGCGGCCTCGCTCGGCATGCCATCCATCCTGAGAGCGCAGGAGAGCTATCCGGATCGGCCGATCAACATCGTCGTTCCTTTCGACACCGGCGGCTACAACGACCGTTTGGCACGTGCCTTCGCGCCGTTTCTGCAGGAAAAACTCGGGCAGCCGCTCACGGTAATCAATCGCGGCGGCGCGGGGGCGATGCTCGGCCATACCTACTTTCTTCAGCAGCCCGACGACGGCTACACCATCCTGTGCACGTCGGCCGCGCCCTACATTCCGCTCAATATCCTGACGCAGGACGCGACCTTCACCGTCGAAGACTTCCACATGATCAACCTGCCGTCGCGCGACTACACGCTGATGGCGACGAGCGCCGATTCCGACCTGAAGTCCGCTGACGATGTGATCGCCCGCCTCAAGGAGGACAACAGCAGCCTGTCGATCGGCATCCAGCCCGCCTCGGCCGATCTCGTGAACCTGATGCTGTTCTGCGACGCCAATGACATTTCCCGCGAGGGCCTGCGGCTGGTGACCTATGATGGCGGCGGGCCGACTCGCAACGCGACGGCCGGCGGCGTGGTCGATACCGGCCTTGTCGGTGGCGAAGGCTTCCTTCCGCTGGCCGAGCAGATCACGCCTCTCATCGTCTTCGATACCCGCCAGCGGGACGACTGGGACGCAGCCCTCATAACCGACGTCGCGGGGGAGGGCGCGGAGTTCGTTGTGGGATCGCAGCGCGGCTGGGGCGTGCACGCTTCGATGCTCGAGAACCACCCGGACCGCTACGAGATCCTCGCCGCGGCTGTCGAGGAAGCCTCGAAGGATCCCGCCGCCATCGAGGCGCTGAAGAACCAGCAACTCGCCACCGACTGGTATGGGCCCGAGGATTCGAACAAATCCCTCGCCGACACGGCGAGGGTGATGCAGCAGCACGTCGATCTCCTTCAGGGGACCTGAGGCAGCGCATAGCGATGAGGGGTCGCTCGCGCGTTGGCCCCTCTCCCTTTCCGAACGGGAGAACCGACCATGCAACCCGGTCAAGGCAGGCTGGTCGTGATGTGGGGACATATGGCGCTGCTTGCGGTCATCGTCGGCGTCGTCGTCGCCTACTGGATGGATGCGCGCGCCGCCTCGCTGAAGATCAACAACCTGCTCCTGGTGCAGCCGGCCTCGGTCCTTGCGCTCATCCTCGTCGCCCTGGTCGTCCCGCAATGCTTCAAGCGGACCATGCCTGGCGCCGGGAAGGAGGTGCCCACCGAGAGCCTCAGCGACCTCGGCAAGGTGGCGGCCCTCGCAGCCTGCTTCGGCGCCTTCACCACGACGCTCGAAATCGTCGGCTTCGACGTCGCGACCTTCCTCTTCATGATTGCGGCCCTCTTCATCTGCGGCGAGCGCCGCTGGTGGCTCAACTTGCCGTTCTCGGCGGCCTTCACCGTGCTTCTGATCTACGGCTACGGCGCGCTGATCCCGTTTCCGTTCCCGCTGACCGTGCTGTGAGGCCGTGCAATGATTGACTTCAACTCGGTCGGCGGCGCCTTCAGCCTGCTCACATCGGACTGGTCGGCGTGGATCTACCTCATCCCCGGGCTGATCATCGGCCTCTTCTTCGGCGCCATGCCGGGAATCTCCATCACGATGGCCATGGCCATCTTCCTGCCGATGACGCTCTACATGGATTTCCTGCCGGCGATCATCTTCCTGACCTCGATCTACACCGGCGCCGGCTTCGGCGGCTCGGTGCCGGCCGTCCTGATGAACATTCCCGGCACCTCGTCGGCCGTCGCCACCACCTTCGACGGCTACCCGATGGCCCGCAGCGGACAGCACAACAAGGCACTCGGCATCGCGCTCGCCTCTTCGGTGATCGGCACGCTGTCGAGTTACATCCTGCTCTTCGTGCTGATCGCACCTATCTCCAGGGTGGTGCTGAAGATGGGGCCGCTCGAACTCTTCTTCGTCGCCGCATGGGGCCTCATGCTGCTCGGCTCGCTCGCCGGCCGATCGCTGGCCCGCGGCCTGCTGGCCGGTGTCTTCGGTGTGCTGCTCGGCACCGTCGGCATGAACACGGCAGGCTTCATCCGCGGCACGATGGGCGTTCCCTGGCTGCTTGACGGCGTTCCCACGATCCCCGCCATGATGGGGCTGCTCGCCGCCAGCCAGCTTCTCGGCCTGATCAACACGACCTATCTTGTCGAGGACGAGGCCTCGCGCAAGATCAGCTTCCGGCAGATCATCTCGGGTATCCGCCAAGCGATCTCCTATCCGGCCATCGTCTTACGCGGTGCCGTCATCGGTATCCTCGTCGGCGCCATCCCCGGCGTCGGCTCGTCGATCTCCAACCTGCTTTCCTATTCGGAGACGAAGCGAAATGCGCCGGACGGCGATACCTTCGGGCAGGGCAATCCGAAGGGCGTCATCGCCGCGGAGGCGGCGAACTCCTCCTCCGAAGGCGGCGCCATGGCGACCATGCTTGCCCTCGGCATTCCCGGCGGCGGCGCCACCGCGATCCTGCTCGCCGCCTTCGCCATGCACAACATCGTCGGCGGACCAAGCTTTATCGGCCACAACAAGGACATCGTCTACGCCATCATCTTCTCGAATTTCGCCCAGGCAGTCCTCCTGCTCATCGTCGGCCTCGGCTTCGTCTATATCGCCGGCTACGTGGTGCGCGTGCCATTGCGCTATCTGATCCCGACGATCCTGGTCGTCTCCACTTTCGGTTCCTACGCGATCGACGGCACGTCGTCAGGACCGATCACGCTCTTTGTCTTCTCACTGCTCGGCTGGGCGATGGTGCGCTACGGCTATCCGGTGGCGGCAACAGTGGTGGGCCTGCTTCTCGGCGGCCTGCTCGAATCCAACCTCCTGCGCACGTATCAGGTCAGCGGCGGCGATCCGGCCTATGCGCTGGAGCGGCCGGGCGCCTTGCTGATCCTCGCCATCATGGTGGCGTCGGTGACGCTGACTGCCGTGTCGAAGGCGCGGCGCCGGCGTCGCACGGTCCGCGAGATGACGGTACGAGAGCAGACGCCGGCGCCCAAGATCTAGGGCGGGTCAAGCGCCGTTGGCGTTTCCGATCCTTCCCAAGGTTTGAAGAGGCCGAACTCGGCGCGCTCAATCGCGTCCAACTGGTCGACCAGCCCTGTTTCCCAGGCGAGATAGCGGCGCGAGGCTTCGAGATTGCCGTCGTGACGGTCGTGGACGAAGAAGAGGTGGTCGATCGCCTCGGGGTCCGGCGGCTCGTCGGGTGAGGATTGGCAGACTGCCCCGGCGTCGATAAGAGCGGCATAGCCGCCTTCGACCACGAAGGTCGAATGGAAGCCCGACTCCCGAAGGTCGTAGGCAGCGAAACGGGCTATCTGCTGATCGTCCGCGATTAGATGAATACGGCGATCCCCGTATGGGGCGGCCGCTCTCAAAAGGCGCGGTCGGATCGACCAGACGGCGCCGTCCACATGCTCGCGCCGGTAGGCGAGGGAGGATCGAAGGTCGATGAAGCAGCCCCGCTGCGAGCGGACACCCCGAAGCGCGTCGGCCGCATCGACCTTTCTTGGGACAGGCGCTTCTTCGCGGGGAGCCGCGCCCTGCGGGCGGTTGAGCTGGCGCACCGCATCATCGATCAAGGCGACGTGAACGGTGTAGCCGAGCTGTGCCAGCCAGAACGCTGCGAGTGCTGCGCGCAGGCCCCCGTCATCGATGAGGATGAGACGGGACCGGCGCACGCCAACCCATTGGTCTGTCGCCTGGACAAGCTGGCCCGAGGGTGCATGGACAGCCTCGGGAACGGGGTCGCGCAACGCCTCTTCGCGCGAGCGCACGTCAAAGAGATAAGTGGTGCGGCTCTGGTCGTGGAGAAGACGGTCGGCTTCAGCCGCTGTTACGAAGGGAATTTCAAATCGGTCACAGATGGCGCGGGCGCGCGCCTTTGCCTCTTCGAGCGTATGGACCGGCAGCGACGGGTAAGGCTCGGCCTTGTTTCCCCGTTCGAGGTCGAAGCCGGCGAGTGCCCAGCCTTGCGTGCCGTTTTCGAGCGCGAACACAGGCCCCTTGTGACCTGCCAGCCGCAGCCCGATGGCGCCGACGATGCCGCGCGTGCGCCCGGCGCAGGTGACGACGACCGGCTGCTCCTTATCGAGACCGACGGTGTCCAGCCGATACGCCAATTCGCCGTTGGGAAGGCAGACAGCGCCGGGCACGCTCATCTTGGCATATTCCTCCGGCGGCCGGGCATCGAAGAGGCGGAACGGCCGCCCGGACCGCCGCCAGTCATGGAGCGTTTGTGGCTTGACCATCTCGGGGCGCCAGGCCGTTTCCGCCAGTTCTCCCAGCGTCTTGGAGGGAACGTTCACCCCCTTGTAGACGGGAAAGCCGGCGGCGGCCCAGGCGGGCATGCCACCGGCAACGACCGAGACGGCCGTGTAGCCAAGGCGGCCGAGCGCCCGTGCGGCGCGGTGTGCGACGCCGTCGCCGTCGTCGATCAGGAGAATGTCGATACGGGGGCAGGGAACGAGGCCCGGCACAGCCGCCTCCAGCCGCGAATAGTGGGCGGGCACCGCGAACAGCGCATGGCCTTCACCAAACTGCCCCGCCTCGCGGACATCGAGAAACGCGACTTCCTGGCCACTATGGACTGCCGCGCGCGCCGCCGCTGCGTCGATCTCCCTCATGCCGCGTCCACAAGTTCGGGTTCGCGTCCGCTGAAGAACGACCAGAAGGCGGGGTAGATGAGGTCGGGCCGCTGCTCGGCCGGATAGTGCCCGGTCGGCACCGCAAAGCCGCGCAAATCATCCGCCCACTCGCTCCATGCCTCGAGCGGCTTGAAGTGCCGCCCGCAATGGCTGTTGGAGCCCCAGATGACGAGCACCGGACAGGCGATCTTCTTCACGCCGTAATCGGCCGTGTCCATTTCGAAATCCAGCGTGACGGTGGCGCGATAGTCTTCGCAGACGGCGTGGATCTGGTCCGGCGTTGTGCAGCGTTTGTATTCCGCCATCGCCGCCTCGCTGAATATCTCCAGTCCCACGCCTTTCTTGTTCAGCTTGTAGTCGATGTAATAATCGAGATCGGCGGTAAGCAGCTTCTCAGGGAAGGGCGCCTTCTGCGCCATGAAGAACCAGTGATAGCTCTCGAGCCCCCAGCCGAGCGACACGTTGGTCAAGACGTGATGGGTCGGCACGATGTCGAGCGCGGCAAGCCGCTCGACACGTTCCGGCCGGTCGAGTGCCATGCGGAAGCCGACGCGTGCGCCGCGGTCGTGGCCGGCGACTTGGAAGCGCTCGAAGCCGAAATGGTCCATGAGGTCGAAATTGTCCTCGCCCATTGCGCGGAACGTATAGGCGGCGTGGTCCACCCCGCCGTCGGGCTTGGAGCTGTCGCCATAACCGCGCAGGTCGGGTGCCACGACCCTGAAGCTCTTCGCCAGCGCCGGCGCGATCTCGTGCCAGCTCACATGGGTAAGGGGGTTGCCGTGCAGCAGCAGCAGGGGCGGGCCCTTGCCGCCGATTGCGACATTGATCTCTGTCCCGCGCGTGCGCACCCGCTCTCGCCGGAAACCCTCCATTAGCGTGGCCGTGGTTCCAAGGGCCGGCATCTCTGACGTGCGCATGAGCAATCTCCTCTTTTTGTAGATTGTCTACAATATTGGGATGATCTACACAATCCATGGATCAGAAGGAGGGACGCGACGTGAGAATAGCGGACATCAAGGCAAGCCTGCATGGCTTCTCGATTGAAATTCCTCTGCTCGAGGGCCGGGTTCAAGGCTACGGCCGCGAGGAGCAGAAGCATTTCGTCTTCTGTCGGGTCGAGACCGATGAAGGCCATGTCGGCTACGGCCTCACCGGCCATTTCCTCGCGCGTTCCGTCATCGTCGCGCTGGAAGAGCACGTGCTGCCTTGCGTAAAGGGCATGGACGTGCGGGATCTGGAGAAGATCCACCAGTGTGTCTGGCAGAAGCTCAACCCGCGCGCCATGACGGGCACGATCTCCATGGCGCTCTCCTGCCTTGACATCGCGCTTTGGGACATCATCGGCAAGGCGCAAGGGCGTTCCGTCGCGGCGCTGCTCGGCAATGCGCGCAAGAAGGTGCCTGCCTATGTCACCTTCGGTTTTCCGCAGTACGACGTCGACACACTGAAGGAAGCGGCGGAGCTTCATGTGGCAAACGGCTTTAAGGCACTGAAGTCGGTGGTCGCCGTCGATCCCGGCGGTTGGCGCGAAGATGCGCGCCGCGTGAAGGCCATCCGCGACGCCGTGGGGCTGGATATCGACCTGATGATCGATGCCAACTATCTCTTTAATCCCGTCGAGGCGAAGTATCTCTGCCGCGAGATCGAGGACTGTCGCATCACCTGGTTCGAGGAGCCGTTGATGCAGAACGACGCCCGGGCGCTCGCCGACCTGCGCCGCGCGACCAAGATTCCGCTTGCCGCCGGCCAGATGGAAGGGCATCGCTGGCGCCTGCGCGAGTTCATCGACCATCAGGCGCTCGACATCCTGCAGCCCAACGTCACCTATTGCGGCGGCTATACGGAAGCACGCAAGGCCGCCCATCTCGCGCAGATCTACAACATGCCGATTGCCAATGGCGGCGGTTGGCCGCTGTTCAACATGCACCTGATGGCCGGAATGATGAACGGCTGGATCGTGGAATGGCATCTCGGCATGGTTGCCGTCGGCGAGACGCTGTTCACCGACGCGCCGAAGCCGGAAGACGGCTTCATCACGATCCCCGATCGTCCCGGACTGGGGCTGACGCTCGACGAGGATGCCTTCCGCGCCACACGCATTCGCGTCGACTAGGCAAGGGATGAGACAAAATTGTTGACATTTGACAATTGTGACGCCTAACCTCCGCCGGAATGACCGACGCGGGGGCTTTCAGCCCCATCATGTCAATCTGCCTTGGGTTCGCGTCGCCTTGGCCGGTTTTGGGAGGGAACAGCCATGCGGAAACAACGCATACTCGCGGCGGGAAGCGCGGTCTTCATGTGCGGCATGATCGCCGGCGCCCATGCGCAGGACTATCCAGTCGACACCGTGACCTTGATCACCCATTCGAGTCCCGGCGGTGGCAGCGACGTCTTCCTTCGCGAGCTTTCCCGCTATCTGGGCCCTATCCTCGGCGCCAATGTCGTCGTCGAGAATGTCAGGGGCGGCTCGGGCGCGGCGGCGATGGCCAATCTTGCGCAGTCGGCACCGGACGGCTCGAAATTCTATGCCACGACACCGACCTTCATCTACACGTCGCTGCTCTCCGACCCGGAATACAAGTACACCGACCTCGAGCCGCTGGTGAATTTCTTCATCGATCCCGAGGTCATCTATACCTCGGCGAACAGCGAGTATCAGACGCTCGAGGATGTCATCGATCACGCGAGGGAAGGTCGCGGCCAATGGGGCGCGGCCAATCCCGCCTCGCTCGAGCGTCAGGCGCTCGAACAGCTCAAGGCGGCTGCCGGCGTCAATGCCGCTGTCGTCACCCATGAGGGTGGCGGCGATCTGTTGATCAATGTCTTGAACGGCACGCTGCAGATCGGCGTTGGCGAGGTTCAGGAAATCCAGTCGCAGCTCGAAGCAGGGGAACTGCGCCTGCTTGCCACTTTCAGCGATGAGCGTCTGGAAGCCTTTCCGGACCTGCCGACGGTAGAAGAGCTCGGCTACGACGTCGTCGTGCGCAAGTTCCGCGGCCTTGCCGGTCCCAAGGACCTGCCGGTCGACGTGATTGCCGCGTGGGAGCGCGCTGTCCAGGAGGTTCTCGCCGATGAGGAGTACAAGGCCGCCTATGAGGCCGCCAACCTTCGTGCCGCCTACATGCCGCACGAGGAATATGTGCAGTTCATCGAGGACTTCGGCAACGAGACGCGCGACTTCCTGAAGGAGACGGGCGTCATTGAGTAGAGGCGGGAATAGAAGCGGGCGACAAGGCTCCGGCGGCATCCTTCGGTGCCGGAACCTCCGTTGAACCATGTGCCGAAGGAAACGAGGAGGCTCATGATCTCACGTGATCTCGTCGGCGGATTGGCGGCGGTCGTCATCGGCGCCGTCTACCTCTATTTCGCCTACCAGCTGCGCGTCAGTGCGCTTGACGATAGCCTCGGTCCCAGCGGCATGCCGCGCATCTACGGATGGCTGCTGCTGAGCCTCGGACTGATCCTGACGGCGCAGGCGATCCTTTCCCGGCTGATCGGGGCCCCACTGGCAGCCGGGCGCGAGGCGCTGCGAGGCGAATGGGAAGGGCAGGGGCGCCGGATCGGATGGGCGGCCGGCCTCTTTGCGATTGGTGCTGCCTATCTCTCGGCCGTCGAAAAGCTTGGCTACCTCGTGTCGGTGGCGCTGCTCATCCCTGCGGCCGCCACCTTTCTCGGCGCCCGGTTTGGACCGCGGCTCCTGGCGATCGCGGCGCTCGGCGCTGTCGCTTTGTGGGCGATCTTCGCCCTGGTCCTCGGCGTATCCATGCCTTCCGGCCTTCTCGGCCGCCTCGGCCTGTGACGGCATCCCAATCCTGCCGGCCGCCGCGCCGCATTCTGGAGTTCTGATTGATGGAAACGCTCGTTCAGTCGGCGTCCTATCTCTTCGACCTCGGGGTCATAATCGCCGCGCTCGCCGGGGTCACCTGGGGGATCATGGGCGGCGCACTGCCTGGCATTTCGCCATCCATCACCATGGCGCTGCTTCTGCCCTTCACCTACACGATGGAGCCGATGAGCGCGATCGTGCTCTTGGCCTCCACCTATATCGGCGCTGAATACGGCGGCTCCGTCCCCGCCATCCTGATCCGCACGCCGGGAACGAACGCGGCCGCCGCCACCGTCATCGACGGTTACGAGATGAACCGACAGGGGAAGGCCGGCCTTGCCCTCGGCATCTCGCTTTATTCGGGCGTGCTCGGCAGTCTCTTCGGCCTCGCCATGCTCATCCTCCTGTCCGGGCCGCTCTCCAGGGTCGCGCTCGCCTTCACGCCGCCCGCTTATTTCGCCCTCGGCGTCCTCGGCCTGTCCGTCATCGCCACGCTTTCTGGAGAAAACCTGGTCAAGGGCTTCATCGCCGCAATCCTCGGCCTCATGGTCGCGACCATCGGCACCGATCCCGTCACCGGCGGTACGCGCTTCACCTTCGGCAGCTCGGAGCTCCTCAGCGGCATCGAACCGGTCATGATCATGGTCGGCCTCTTCGCCATGAGCGAGCTTCTCGTCCAGGCAGGCGGGCGCGGGGAGGCAGAGCGCGTGACCTCGCGGCCGCGCATAAATTTCCCCGATCTCAAGCTCGCCCGGCGCCTCGCGTTTCCCCAATCAATCGGCGGCGTCATCGGCACCTTCGAGGGCGTGATGCCAGGGGCGGGCGGCACCATCGCCTCGTTTATGTCCTACAACGAGGCGCGGCGCTGGTCGCGCCGTCCGGAGGAGTTCGGCAAGGGATCGCCGGAGGGCATTGCCGCGCCCGAGACCGCCAACAATACGGTGGCGGAGACGGCGCTCGTACCCCTCCTTTCCTTCGGCATTCCCGGCTCCAATTCCACCGCCATCCTGCTCGGCGGCTTCCTCATCCACGGTATCGTGCCGGGGCCGATGCTCTTCCAGCGCTCGGGCGAGATCGTGCATGGGCTTTATGCCGGCCTGTTCACGGCAACCTTCGGCATGCTCGTCATGGGCATGCTCCTGCTGCCCGCCTGCATCTGGCTGGTCAACCGCCCGCGGCCCTATCTCAACGCTTTCATCTTCGCGCTGATCCTTTCCGGCATCTATTCGATCCACAACTCGGTCTTCGATCTCGGCATCATGATGGCCGCCGGCGCCGTCGGCTTCTTCATGCGCATGCTGCGTTTTCCCTTCCTGCCGACGGTGCTGGGGCTGGTGCTCGGTTATCTGGTCGAGAGCAGCTTCCGGCGCTCGCTGGTGCTCTCCGGCGACGATCTCATGATCTTCGTCGACGACCGCATCTCGCTGGCGTTGCTCATGCTGGCGTTCCTGTTCATCGCCGGCTCGCTCGGCAAGAGAATCTACGATCTCGCCCGCCGCCGCCGGGTCGAGGCTTTTTCGGAAGGCTCCGAAGCCAGGGAATGAAGATGATGAAAAATGAAAAAGCCCGCTCGGTTTCCGAGAGGCTGGCCGAGTGGGCCGCCACGCTCGCGCCGGAAGCCCTGCCCGATGCGGCGAAGGCCAAGGCGAGGGACATTCTCGTCGACACCGTCGGCCTATGCGTAGCCGCGCGCGGGACCGACTATGTGGCGGCGGTGAAGGCCGCGGCAGAACCCGGCGATCACCTGATCATCGGCCATTTGGAGCGCGCCTCGGCGTCGAGTGCCGCCCTTGTCAACGGAACCGCTGCCCACGGCGAGGACTTCGACGATACCTTCGAAGGCGGTCCAGTCCATTCCGGCGCGGTTGTCGTGCCGGCGCTCATAGCGGCCGCCGAACGCTATCAGCTGACGAACGACCGCCTGATGCTGGGCATCGCCGCCGGCACTGAGATGCTCTGCCGTCTCGCCCTCACCCTGCCCAAAGCGGTGCACAAGGCCGGCTTCCACCCTACGGCGGTCCTTGGCACCTTTGGTGCAACCTTCGGCATCTGCGTCGCCTGCCGTGCGGGGGAGAAGGTGATCGCCAACGCTCTCGGCATTGCCGGCAGCATGGCCTCCGGCATCATCGAATATCTTGGCGACGGCAGCTGGACCAAGCGCATGCACCCCGGCTGGTCGGCGCAATCCGCCTTACGCGCCTATGCCATGGCCGAGACCGGTTTCGTCGGTCCACGCGCCGTCTTCGAGGGCACGCACGGCGCCTTCAAGACCTTCGCCCCCTCCATCGAGCCGAAGACCGACATACTCTTCGAAGATCTCGGACAGACCTTCGTCATGGACACCATCACCTTCAAGCCCTATCCCTGCGGCACGATGGTCCAGCCCTATATCGACTGCGCGATGAAGCTCAAGGCGCGCGGCATCCCGCTCGAGGGTATCGAGAAGATCGTCTGCAAGACCGCCGAGGGCATCGTCCATCGCCTGTGGGAGCCGCTGGATCTGAAACGCCGACCGCCAACGGCTTATGCGGCGAAATTCTCCACGCCCTTCGGCGTCGCGCTCGGCCTGGTGCGCGGCCGCGCCGGCCTTGGCGACTTTACCGAGGCAGCGATCGCCGATGATGAACTCATCCGCATCGCCGGTCTGGTTGATTTCGAGATCGACCCGAAGAACCCGTATCCCGCCGCCTACACTGGCCATGTCCGTATCGCCTATCGAGACGGACAGGTGGAAGAGGCCGAACAGGGGCATATGCGCGGCGGCGTGGAGGAGCCGCTGACGCGTGACGAGATCGATGCCAAATTCCGCGCCAACCTCGCGTTCGGCGGGCATGCGCGTGCCGACGCCCTGCTTGCTCTCTGCGATCGTATCGGCGCGATGCAGGGCGGACACGAACTGATCGCGGAGCTTGGCCATGACGACTGAAGATCTGAAGGGCAGGACGGCTCTCGTCACCGGCGCCTCACGCAACATCGGCCGGGCAATCGCGGTGGCACTCGCCGGCCGGGGTGCCGACATCGCCGTCCACGTCGCCAGCGACCGGGCGGCGGGACAGGAGACCGCCGCCGCCGTTGAAGCGACAGGTCGCAAGGCGGCGATGGTCTCCGGCGATCTTTCGGACCCCGAGGTTGCGCGCCGCGTCGTCGCGGAGGCAGCATCCGCCTTCAAACGTCTGGACATTGTTGTCAACAACGCGGCGATCCGCCCGGAATCTCCCTTCGAGACGCTTGCCTATGAGGAGTGGCGCAAGGTGATGGGGATTGCGCTTGATGCCGTCTTCCTGGTCTCGCAGGCGGCCCTGCCGCACCTTGCCGAGAGCGACCAGGCGGCCATCGTCAACATCGGCGGGCTGACGGGACATACGGGCGCGGCCCGCCGCGCCCATGTCATTGCCGCCAAGGCCGGCGTGGTCGGCCTCACCAAGGCGATGGCGCACGAGCTTTCGCCCAAGGGCATCAACGTTAACTGCGTTTCGCCGGGGCTGATCGAGACGCAGCGCGTGGCCAGTCATGGAAAAGCGCCGAAACATCACGATACCCGCACCAATCTCGTCGGCCGCAAGGGTCATCCGGAAGAGGTGGCGGAGGCGGTCGCCTATCTCTGCGGCAGCGCCTCCCGTTACGTCACGGGCGAGACGCTGCACGTCAACGGCGGCGCCTATCTCTCATGATGGCCCGGTCGCTTCTCGCGCTGGCTGGCGGCCTTTGTGCGTCCGCTTTCGCGGGATGGTTTTTCTTTCTCCTAGGCGTGCCGCTCGCCTGGATCCTGGGCGCCATGGCGGGCAGCGCGATCTACGCCAATACGGTCGGCCTCGGCGGAAAGACAAAATACATCCGCCGCGCCGGCCAGCTTCTCATTGGCGCCTCCACCGCTGCAATCTTAACGCCCGATATTCTGAGTCAGCTTCTCGGCCTGTTGCCTGCCATGGTGGCGGCCGCCGTCGTCGCCAACGCGCTCGGCGTGGTGCTCGCCTTTCCGCTGCAGCGCATCGCCAGGGTCGACCGCAAGACAGCGTTCCTTTCCACGCTGCCCGCTGGCATGTCGGAGATGGCCTCGCTGGCGCGTGAGACGGGCGCGCAGGCGGATGTCGTGGTGGTGGTCCACACGCTTCGTGTGGCGATGATCGTCGTCTGCGTCCCTCTGCTCTTCGGCATCGACCGTGGCGCGGCCGGCGCCTCGGTAAGCGCGGATGCAAGCTATGCCGCACTCCTGATGTGCGTCTTCGGCGGGCTCGTCCTGTCCGCCGTCACGGCGAAGCTCGGGGTTCTCAACCCCTGGGTCATCATGCCGATGGCCGTGGGCATCGCCATCGTCTCCCTCGGTTTGCCGATCCGGCAGATGCCGCCAGCGCTCATTGTCCTTGCGCAAATCCTCATCGGCTTTTCGCTCGGCGCGCGGCTCAAGAAGGAGGATTTCGAGCGCGTGCCCCGCGCCGTGCTCGCCGCAATCCTCTGCAGCGGCGGCCTCATCCTCATCATGATCTTCGGTTTCGGGCCGATCCTGCGCCATTTCGTGGAGGCCGCGCCGACGACGCTGGCGCTGGCTCTCGCGCCGGGCGGTCTCGGCGAGATGATCGCCTCGGCCAAGGCGCTGGGGGCTGCCTCGGCCGTCGTCGCCGGCTTCCAGTTCACGCGGTCCTTCCTGACCAATATCATCGCCCCGCCGCTTCTCGTCAGATTCGCCGCCAGTTCGAAAGGGTCCCGCACATGAAGATTGTCGATATCCGCGACGCCGTCATCCCCATCTCCTCGCCGATCCGCAACGCCTTCATCGACTTTTCCAAGATGACGGCGAGCGTGGTGGCGGTCGTCACCGATGTGGTGCGCGACGGCAAGCCCGTCGTCGGCTACGGCTTCAATTCCAACGGCCGCTACGCGGCGAGCGGGCTTCTGAACGAGCGCTTCCTGCCGCGCCTGCGCGAGGCCGATCCGGAGAGCCTAGTCAACGAGGCGGGCGACAATCTCGATCCCGCGCGCATCTGGTCCACCATGATGACCAACGAGAAGCCCGGCGGCCACGGCGAGCGCTCGGTCGCCGTCGGTGTGGTCGACATGGCGGTCTGGGACGCGGTGGCCAAGATCGCAGGCCAGCCGCTCTACAAGCACCTCGCCGACACCTGTGGCGACGGCACCCACGACGACAGCGTCTTCGTCTATGCCGCCGGCGGCTACTACTATCCCGGCAAGGACGACGCCCGACTCCAGGAAGAGATGCGCCGCTACCGCGGCATGGGCTACGAGGTGGTGAAGATGAAGATCGGCGGCGCCTCGCTCGAAGAGGACCTGCGCCGCATCGAGGCGGTGCTCGAGGTGGTCGGGGAGGGGAGGTATCTCGCCGTCGACGCCAACGGCCGCTTCGAACTCGAAACCGCGCTCGCCTACGCGGAAGCGCTGAAGCCGTACAACCTTTTCTGGTACGAGGAGGCGGGCGATCCGCTCGACTTCCAGCTTCAGGCGGAGCTTTCCAAGGTCTATCCGGGGCCGATGGCGACGGGCGAGAACCTCTTCTCACACCAGGATGCGCGCAACCTCGCCCGCTACGGCGGCATGCGGCCCGACCAAGACTGGCTGCAGTTCGACTGCGCGCTGAGCTACGGGCTGGTTGAATATTTGCGCATCCTGAAGGCGATCGAAGCGGAAGGCTTTACGAGCCGCAACTGCGTTCCGCATGGTGGGCATCAATTGTCGCTCAATATCGCCGCGGGACTGAAACTCGGCGGCAACGAATCCTATCCGGAGGTCTTCGCCCCCTTCGGCGGCTTCGCCGACAATATCCGGGTCGAGAACGGCCGCGTCGGCCTTCCGCAGGCACCGGGCATCGGCTTCGAGCAGAAATCGGCGCTGATCAGGACAATGCGCGCGGCGACGGAGACTTGACGCCTGACGAACCAACTCAGCACGCGCTCTTCCAATCCAGAAGCGCGAACAGGCGCCCGGCATCGGGCATCTCTTCGAGCGACCAGACGGCGTTGAGGACCTCCTTTACCCGTTCCTCGCCCAGAAGCCCCTCCGCGCAGTCGCGGAACTTGCTTTCGAGTTCCGCATCCGACAGCGCGTTGTGCGGACTGCCGCGGTAGTTCTCATCGGCCCAGCGCTCGAAGCGCCGGCCGTCCCGCGTGACGACTTCGATCTTGGAGCGGATGCGGTCCCAGCCCATGGCCTCGATCTCCGGATCGAACGCCGTCTCGATCCGCGCCTGCATCTCCTGGCTGGCCTTGGAGGCGACGAATTCGTCGGTGAATTCGGCCTTGCCGGCGCGGCCCCTGAGGATGATGGCCGCCAGCAGGAAGGCGAAGGAGAACTTGCCTTCAAGCTCCGTCTTGGCGATGCGAAAGCGAATGGGCCCGAGCACGTTGCTTCCGGCCTTGAGTTTCACGCTTGCGATATCCCCAGCCGAAAGGCCGTTCTCGCGCATCAGGAAGAGCATGGCGTCCATGCTCGGATGGGTGAGAACGCCGGAAGGGTAGGGTTTTATGGAGACGCCGGGGCTCACCATGGTGTGCGGGGCGCCGAAGCGGCCGACGACGAGGGCCGGCTCGCCGCCCGGCCCGGCGATGGCGAGATAGCCCCAGCGCCCGTCGAGCGCTTGCATGTTCGCCGAGAGCCCGTGACGCACCAGAAGTGCGGCCGTCACCCCGTTGTCCGCTGCCCGGCCGACATGCAGCGGTTTGGTCATCGTCCCGAAGCCGGCACGGATGCCGGATGCCATGGAGGCAGCGACGCCTAGCGCCCGCGCCACGCCGTCTTCGTTGAGATCCAGCATCTTGGCGGCCGCCGCGGCCGCCGCGAAGGTGCCGATCGTGCCCGAAGTGTGGAAGCCGCGCATATAGTGGTCGGGGTTGATCGCCTCGGCAATCTTGCAGCCCACCTCGAAGCCGGCGGCGAAGGCGGTGATGAACCGCCTGCCGTCGACGGGCCTGCCGGTCTCGCCCGCAACAAGGTCGGATATGGTGAGTGCGGCGACCAGCGGCGGCATGGTCGGATGCATCAGAAGGCCATAGGGACGCCCTGGGCCTTCGGCGAGCTGGGTGTCGTCCCAGTCCATTGCGTGGCCCGCGGTGCCGCTCCACAACGCGGCGAGATGGGCGGGCACGCGCCTCGAGGCATCGCCGATCATTCGTGCCTGCGGCGCGCCGCCGAGGCTCTCGATATAGGCGGCGAGCGGCGCCATGCCGGGCTGCTCGGAGCCGGCGAGCGCTACCGCGAGGCCGTCGAGCACGCAGCGCCGCGAAAGCCGTAAAGTCGCCGCGTCGAGATCGGAAAAGCGCAGCTTCGCCACGAAGCCGGCAGCCGCTTTGGTCAGGCCCGTAAGCGCCGCAAAAGAATCCTCGCCATTCGGCGTCCCGTCCTTCGCCACTTCCATCTCCTCCCTTCGTTTCGCCGCTGAATGTCAGGCCTTGCCGCCAAATTCCTCGCGGATGGCTATCCCGTGGGCGTCCACTTCCGGCACTGCAGCGAAGGTGCGGCTCTCCCCGCGCGTGACGGCAGGCGGCGCCGGAACGGAGATCTGTCCGCTTGGTGTGGCGACCTCGGTGCGACGCAGGTGCGGGTGCCTGGAAAGATCGAGCGGCGTGTTCACCGTTGCGTAGGCGATGCGCGCCGCCTCCAGCCTGTCGGCGACCGCCTCATGATCCATACTTCGGAAGATCGCCCGGATATACCCGTCCAGTTCCCCGCGGTTGGCAACGCGGGCCGAAGGATCGCAAAAGCGCGGATCGTCGGCCAGCTTTTCGTCTTCCAGCACCAGACGGCAGAAGGCTCGCCACTCGCGCTCGTTTTGGATCGCGATCACCACCTCGTTGCCATCCTTGCAGCCGAAGAGGCCATAGGGTGCGATGGAGGGGTGCTTGAGGCCGAGGCGCGGCGGGTTCTCCCCGCTGCCCTCCGCCTGCAGGAGCGGCACCGCCATCCAGTCCGCCATCGCGTCGAACATGGCGATGTCGATGATCTCGCCCGTGCCCGTCGCCCGGCGGCGGATCAGCGCCTCCAGGATCGCCGCGTGGGCATACATGCCCGTGCCGATGTCGCAGACGGAGACGCCGACGCGGGCGGGCTCGGCCGGCGAGCCGGTCACTGAGGCGAGCCCGCTTTCGGCCTGGAGCAGGAGGTCGTAAGCTTTCCTGTCGCGATAGGGACCGTCATTGCCAAAGCCGGAGATGTTGCACTGGATGAGGCGTGGGTTCAGGGCGAGAGGAGCCTCGGCCCCGAGGCCGAGACGGTCGAGCGCTCCGGGCGCCAGGTTCTGCACGAGGACATCCGCCCGCGCGATCATCGACTTCAGGAGATCGAGGTCCTCGGTCGCCTTGAGGTCGAGGGCAATCGACTCCTTGCCCCGGTTGAGCCAGACGAAATAGGACGACTGCCCGCCGGCGAGCCGGTCGTAGTTGCGGGCGAAATCGCCCTCGGCACGCTCGACCTTGATCACCCGCGCGCCGGCGTCGGCGAGCTTGCAGGTACAGAAGGGTGCGGCCACCGCCTGCTCGATGGCGACGACCAGAAGGCCGGAAAGGGGAGGGAAGCTTGGCATCGCCGCGCCTCAATACGACCGCGGCATGCCAAGCACATGCTCGCCGAGATAGGAGAGGATAAGATTGGTCGAGATCGGCGCCACCTGGTAAAGACGTGTCTCACGGAACTTGCGCTCTACGTCATATTCCTCGGCGAAGCCGAAGCCGCCATGGGTCTGCAGGCATGTGTCGGCCGCCTTCCAAGACGCTTCCGACGCCAGCAGCTTCGCCATGTTCGCCTCCGGCCCGCACGGCTCGCCCCGGTCGAACAACTCCGCCGCCCGATAGACCATCAGCTTGGCGGCTTCCGCCTCGGCATAGGCGCGCGCGATCGGAAACTGCACGCCTTGGTTGGCGCCGATCGGCCGACCGAAGACGACACGCTCCTTCGCATACGCACTCGCGGTTTTGATGAACCACACGGCATCCCCAATGCATTCGGCGGCGATCAGGATGCGCTCGGCGTTCATGCCGTCAAGGATGTAGCGGAAGCCCTTTCCTTCCTCACCAATCAGGCTATCGGCGGGGATTTCGAGATCGTTGAGGAAAATCTCCGTCGTCGCATGGTTGAGCATCGTGCGGATCGGCTTGATGGTGAGCCCCTTGCCGAGCGCCTTCTTCATGTCGACGAGGAAGACCGAGAGCCCTTCGACCTTCTCCTTCGGCGTCGTGCGGGCAAGCAGGATCATCAGGTCGGAATGCTCGGCGCGCGAGGTCCAGACCTTCTGGCCGTTGACGACGTAGCTGTCACCGCGCCTTTCGGCGAAGGTACGGATCGATGTGGTGTCGGTGCCGGCGGTCGGCTCGGTGACGCCGAAGGCCTGCAGCCGCATCTCGCCCGAGGCGATTTTCGGCAGCCACTTCTCTTTCTGCGCCTTGCTGCCGTGGCGCAGCAGCGTGCCCATCGTGTACATCTGGGCGTGGAGCGCGGCCGCGTTGCAGCCCTGCGCATGCACCTCCTCCAGGATGTTCGCTGCAAGCGTCAGGCCCTGGCCGCTGCCGCCATAGGCCTCCGGTATCAGGACGCCGAGAAAGCCGCCCTCCGTCATCGCCTCGACGAATGCGGACGGATAGGCGCGCTCGCGGTCAAGCCTTCTCCAGTATTCGCCGGGGAAACGCGCGCAAAGCGCGGCGACCGCCCGCCGGGTTTGCTGGATCGTCTCGCCATCTGCGGTTCCGCTCGCCATGCCATTGCCTCCCGAGTTGCCCGCGCGATTCTAGATCAAACCGGAAAACGGTGCTCTATGCCGACTGCGATATCTATTATATCGAATTGGCATATTATGCGTTGCAGGTGGGGGACTATGGAGCTTCGGCAACTGAACTATTTCGTGCGGGTCGCAGAAAACGGCAGCTTCTCGCGCGCGGCGATCGCTTTGCAGGTCGCGCAGCCCGCTCTCTCGCGCCAGATCGCTAAGCTGGAGGAGGAGCTGGGCGTTCCGCTGATGCATCGCCACGGCCGGGGTGTGACGCTTACGGCCGCTGGTGAACTTCTGCTGGCATCGAGCCGGGACGTGCTCAACCGGCTGCAGGCGACCGCGCGCGACATCGCCGAGATCGCAAGCCGGCTTTCCGGTTCGGCCGTTGTCGGCCTGCCGCCGACGGTCGGGCGCATCCTGTCGGCGCCGCTCGCCCGGATGTTCAAGCAGCATTTCCCGGCGGTCAAGCTGCAGATCGTCGAGGGCTTCAGCGGCAACGTGCTTGAATGGCTATCGAGCGGCCGCATCGACGTCGGCGTGCTCTACTCCGACCCCGGCCAGGCGCCAATGATCGCCGAGCCTCTGGTGGAGGAAGAATTGATGCTGATCGGCGCGCCCGGAATGCCCGGCTCGCCGGGTAAGAAGCCGATTGCCTTCCGCGCGATGGCTCGTCTGCCGCTGATCTTGCCGAGCCGACCGCATGGACTCAGACGCCTGGTCGACACGCTTGCAGCCGACAACGCGGCGGAACTGAACGTCGTCATGGAGGTCGATTCCCTCCACACGATGCTGGAGCTGACGCGTGAGCGTCTCGGCTTCACGATCCTTCCCGCGGCGACGATCGGCGGCGCGCGAGGTGTCCTCCAGGCCTTCGCGATCGCCGAACCCAACGTCACGCGAACGCTTTATCTCGCCACCGGCCCGCAACGCTCCACGGCGATCGCGCGGCGCGAGCTTGCCCGCCTCGTGCGTGGGCAGATCTTCACCATCGCCGGCATCGGCTTGTGGCGGCCGGTCGTCTCACCACCGCCGCAGTAGGCGCACCATCGTCGGCTCATGGTCGGGGTGGCGCGTTCCTCTACCGGAGGCGCGCTTCGCGAGCGCTGGAATGATCGCGCGCGGTGCGGGCTGAGAAGCGCATGGTTACAGGCGTGAAGGTGGCAGCCGGACCAGGCTTTGCCGACCTCCGGAGGTATGGCGGGACGTTCTCCCTCCACGTTCCGGGCTCCAAAACAGCGTTATTGACCAGGCAGGAATCGGCATTTTCCTGCGTACAGACATCAAGGCGTGGACTTGCCGGCGCCGTTGTCGCCCATGAGTCCGACAACCTTGCCGGTATCAACCTTCAATTCAACGGCCTCCAACGCCCGGATCACGCCGAAGCTCTTGGAGATTTGCCGCAGTTCGAGGACCGCCATGCGACACTTCCTCCCGTCCTAGGCCCCATATTGCCGCTATGGGCGATTTTAGCCTACGTTAAGATAGTGGCCAGTCATGCTGTTCGGGCAACCAAGTACGGTCGAAGGTGAAGCCGCGCCGGGTGCTGGGCAGGGGGCGCAAACGATGGGCGCTGCCACGATCGGCTGTGTAGCGCACCCGCCGATGGATTTTGTCAAAGCCAGTTGAACTGCGCCACGCCCAGCAAATTGAGATGCGACAGTCGCCGCACCCTGCATCAAGCGCCGCTGCTTTTCCCCGACGTCAGCTATGGTTTCTACCGAACCTACTGCCGGCTCTACGACATCGCATTCGAGCAGGTGCCCACTGGATGCCTCGATGCAGATTTGCGTGAACGATTACGCTTCAATCCAGACGGGAAATTTGATCTGCAGAAAATGCGTTCCATTCATCTAAATAATGTAAGGTTCGCATAGCAGGTCATGCAAACTGTGTCTCGTCGGTTGATCAGGGGCGAGGGCCATGTCGACCGACAGGAGAGCCGGAACTTGCGCCCTATCGACTCGCGCGCCAAGATTGCCGAATCGGAGGAGGCGGCAATGGCGAAATGGGAGGGCTACACTTGGGACACACCACCGTCGGCGACGGGCGCTCCTTCCCGCCTCGCGGTGGCGACCTGCCAGATTCCGGTGGAGCATGACATAGCCCGCAACCTCCAGCACATCCTGGAGCTCGTGCGGCGGGCGGCGGCAGCCGGTGCCGACGTGGCGCATTTCCCCGAATGCGCCCTTTCCGGCTACGGCCCGGCCTCGTGGCCCGACTGGCAGGGTTTCGATTGGTCTGCGTTGGATGCGGCGGTCGAAGCTTTGCGGGCCGAGGCGCGCGCGAGCGGCATTTGGGTGGTCGTAGGCTCCGTCCACCGGGCCAGTCCGCAGGTTCAGCCGACCAACTCGCTGCTCGTCATCGACCGGCAGGGCGAAATCGCCGGCCGCTACGATAAGCGGCGATGTTCCGTGAACGACCTACGTGCCTTCGCCCCGGGTGAGAGCGGGCTCACGGTCGCAATCGAAGGTGTACACTGCGGCTTCCTGATCTGTCTTGATTGGGCTTTCCCCGAACTCTGGCAAGCCTATGCTGGCGAGGTTGAGTTGGTGTTTCATTCCTGCATCAGCGACAATGTCCAGCGGGATCGGATCGAGGCCCACGCGATACGGCCGCTGCTGCAGGGCTATGCCTGGCTCCATCAATATGCGGTCAGCTGCGCCAACTCCTGTCGGCCACGCCAGAACTTTCCAAGCTTTTGGATAGAACGCAGCGGGCATGCCGGCAAGCAGATGTCCCACGATCAGATCGGGTTCGTGGCCAACGCTCTCATGGAAGATCCGGCACAGGACCGCTTCTTCGACATGATTCGGAGGTTCCGCGCCTCTGCTACCGACGGAAGCCTCTATGCGCCGCATAGGGCCGGTAAGGCGTCCGCCGATGGCTGCTAGGGAGACTTTGGCGCGGCGGGAAACGGGTCGGGACGGAACCGCTGGACGCGGAGTGAGCGCGGGCAAAGGATGACCAGCCCAGATGAATGGAAGGCGGGGACGATCGACTGATGCTTGGAGGAAGCAATGTGCCGAAATATTAGAACTCTTTTCAATTTCGATCCACCGGCCACCGACGAAGAAATCCATGACGCGGCCCTTCAGCTCGTCCGCAAAGTGAGCGGTTCGACACGCCCTCAAAGCGAAACGAGGAAACCTTCGAACGCGCCGTCAATGCCATCGCGGCTTCGGTTCGCGAACTTCTCGATACGCTTGAAACCT
>NZ_WQNH01000021.1 GCF_009812055.1 Chelativorans xinjiangensis
GCTTGTGCTTCTTCTGGGGCATTCCAACGTCCTCTCTACGGCTCAATAGCCTACTTCAGGGAGGACCACTTTCCAGGGGGCAGGCCAGCGGCATGAAGCGTTCCTGTTCCTTTTCTGTGGGAATATGTTTCTCACGGCGCGTTTTCTCGGTCAGCGTGAATGCCAGGCGGGTCAAAATCTCGGTGGAATACCGGGTCAGGTCTCAGTGAAAATCAACACCGGGAAAATTTGGAGTCGACATCGGCGTGCCGTGCGGGCATGCTGGTTAAACGTTTAATCTCCTCGAAACTGGGCTTGTATGACCCCTCGACCCAATCTGACCCACATCGCGAAGGCACTTGGCGTTTCCGTCGCCACGGTCTCCAACGCGCTGTCCGGCAAGGGGCGGGTCTCGGAAGAGATGGCGCGGGTGATCCGCGATAAGGCGAAGGAGCTCGGCTATATTCCCAGCCTCGCCGGCCGTGCCCTGAGCACGGGGCGGAGCCACGTTCTGGGGCTGGTGCTGGCCGATATCGGGCATCCTCTTTTCCCGCAATTTGCCCAGGCTATCGAGCATGCCGCATCAACCGCCGGCTACGGTGTCCTGATCGGCGACAGCCGGGGCGACATTCAAGCCCAGACCCGCGCCATTAACCGGCTGGTCGAGCGCGGGGCCGACGGTATCGTGGTTGTGCCGCGCCACGGCACACGGATCGCCGACATCGGCCATCCGATCGCTGTCATCGATTCCCCGTCGACGCCGGGCAACACGGTTTCGGCCGATCACTGGAACGGCGGCGCGCAGATCGGCGCGCATCTGTCTTCGCTCGACCACCGGTCAATCGCGATCATCGGCCTGCATCCCGATTCCAATGTCCAGAATGATCGTGTTGGCGGCATCAAATCAGCCCTCCCGGAGGAGGCGCATGTCGAGCTTCTTTGGATTGACGAGTTGGAGGACAAGCATGGTCCCGGCTGCGAACTGGGCCTCCTGCCCTTCGTTGAAAAAGGCGTCACGGCCTTTGCCGCCGTTTCTGATCTGCATGCTCTACGCGCCGTCACCGAGCTGCAGCGCCGTGGGGTCTCCATTCCGGGCGATGTCAGCGTCACCGGCTTCGACGACCTGATATGGGCCGGGGTCATTGCACCGACGCTCACCACGGTGCGCATGAACATGGCCCGCATCGCCGAGATCGCCGTCGCCGATCTCATCCGCCAGGTCGAGGGAGCGCCCGCCCAATCGGACGGCCAGGGCGTACCTATGCAGCTCATCATCCGCCAATCCAGCGGGCCGGCTCCATCCGGCCCCGCAGGCAATAGGTCGGGCGGCGGTCCCCGCCCGGCCACCAACAAAACGAACGGGCCGATTTTGGAAAACACCACCAGAGAAGGAAGCGACCAGACATGCTGAAGACCCTCTTAGCCTCCAGCGTCGCCCTCGCGGCGCTTGCCGCCGCCGCGAATGCGGCCGACAAGAAACTCGTCATCTCCGTCTATGGCTTTGCCCAGGACGAATTCAAGGAGATCGTCTACGACCCGTTCAAGACCATCTGCGACTGCGATCTCGTTGTGGAGACCGGCAACAGCGTCGAGCGGCTGGCCAAGCTGGAGGCCCGCAAGGACGATCCCGAGATCGACATGGCCGTGATGTCTACCCACGATGCGCTGGCCGCCGCCCGCAAGGGCATCACCCAGCCAATCGATATTTCCAGGCTTACCAACTACGACAAGCTCTACGACATCGCCAAGGATCCGCTCGGCGGCCATCTGGGCGTCGGCTACACCTTCTATGCAACCTCTATCGCTTACCGTGCCGACAAGGTGAAGATCGAGAGCTGGGCCGATCTGTTCCAGGACGAGCTGAAGGGCCGCGTTGCCTTCCCGAATGTGACCACCAATCAGGGCCCGCCCGCGCTCTACATGCTCGGCATGGCGATGGGCAACGATGCCGCCGACCTCAAGGCACCCATAGATGAGGTCGCCAGCAACAAAGACGATATCGTCACCTTCTATGAGCGTTCCTCGCAGGTGGCGCAGCTCATGCAGCAGGAGGAGATCCTCGCCGCCCCCATCGGCCGCTTCTCCTGGGGCCCCTACTCCAAGATGGATATGGACATGGCCTGGGCCACACCCAAGGAAGGCGAGACAGGCGGCATGAATGTCATGATCCTGACGAAAGGCGCAAAGAACGAGGACCTCGCGTATCAGTTCATGGATTTCTGGCTCTCCACCGAGATCCAGACCAAGCTCGCCGAAGCGCTGGTCGATAGCCCGGCCAATTCGGAGGTCGTCGTCTCGGACGAGATCGCCGAAAACCTCACCTATGGTGCAGAAACGGTGAAGAACCTCAAGCTTCTGCCGCCGGACGTCATCCTGGATAAT
Organism: Chelativorans xinjiangensis; assembly: GCF_009812055.1. Taxonomy (GTDB): domain Bacteria; phylum Pseudomonadota; class Alphaproteobacteria; order Rhizobiales; family Rhizobiaceae; genus Chelativorans; species Chelativorans xinjiangense. Next base: position 2,362 of record NZ_WQNH01000021.1, read on the forward strand.
CGCGAAGCGTGGCTTTCCGAGTGGAACGCCAAGGTCGGCCAATAGGACACCGTCCGCCTGAGACGAAAAAAGGGGAGCCGCGCGCCTGCGCGTTTCCCGGGTGAACACAAGGGTCCCGCACCATGTTCCACAACCGGACGGAAGCGCTGGCGCTGGCCATGCCCGCGGCCATCTTCGCGGCGATCGTTTTTCTCGTCCCCGTCGGCATCCTCCTGTCGGAAGGCTTTCGGGCCGCCGACAGTTGGACGCTCTCGGCCTACACCGGCTTTTTCGACAACGAACTCAACCGCGTTGTCTTCTGGCGCACGCTGAAGCTAGGGGCACTTGTCACGGCCGCCTCGGCGGTGATCGGCTATGCCACGGCCTACGCCATCGTCACCCTGCCGCCGACCGCGCGCGGTCGGATGATCGGTCTCGTCGTCATGCCGCTGATGATCTCGCCGGTGGCACGCACCTATGCCTGGATCGTCATCCTGGGGCGCACAGGCATTGTCAACAAGGCGATTGTCGGCCTCGGCCTTTCGGACGAACCGCTCCGGTTTCTGTTCACCGAAACAGCCGTCTTCATCGGCCTCTTGCAACTCTTCCTGCCGCTCATGATCCTGTCGCTCATCAGCGCGCTGGAAAACATGCCGAAGGATGCGGTGCCGGCCGCGCGCGTTCTCGGCGCCAACTGGCTGCAGGTCTTCCTCAAGGTCATTCTGCCGCTAACGAAGGAAGGGCTGGTGATCGGCGGCACGCTGGTCTTCACCGGATCGCTCACCGCCTACATCACTCCCGCCATCCTCGGAGGGTCCAAGGTGCTGATGCTTGAGACGCTCCTTTACCAGCGCGTGACCGTCGCCAACGATTTCGCCGCCGCCAGCATCATCGCCATGATCCTGATGGTGATGAGCTTTTCCGCCAACATGCTTCTCAAACGACTGGCCACTGCGAGGAGCAAGCGATGACCTCCCGTCTCTATTCCTATCTGACGCTTGCCCTCGTCTTCCTGTTCCTCATCGGGCCCTTCGTCATCATCGTCGCAGCCGCGCTTTCGGGCGGCGAGACGCTGGCCTTTCCGCCGCAGGGCCTATCCCTGAAATGGATTGCCAAGGTCTTCGAAGTGGAGAGTTTCCGGGAGAGCTTCGCGCTCTCGATGTTCCTCGCCATCTTCGGCACACTGGCCGCGTTGGTGCTCGGCGTACCGGTGGCCTACGCCGCGTCGCGCTACCGCCTGCCCTTCGGCGAAACGATCCGCACCATCGTCTCAGCGCCCATCATCGTGCCCGGCATCATCGTCGGCCTGGCGCTTTTGCGCTATCTGGTGATCCCGCTCGATGTCAGCGTCGGCCTGGCGCTGTTTATCGCTCACACGGCGCTGATCCTGCCCTACGCGGTACGCGTCGTTTCCGCCTCGCTCGACAATCTGCGCAGCGACATCGAGGAGGCGGCGGTGCTTCTAGGCTCCTCGCGGGTGGCAACCTTCTTCCGCATCGTCCTGCCGAACATTCAAAGCGGCATCCTCGCGGCCTTCATCCTCGGCTTTGTCACCAGCTTCAATCAGGTTCCCGTGTCATTGTTCCTCTCGGGTCCGGGCGTGCGCACGCTGCCCATCGACATGATCTGGTACATGGAAATCACCTACGACCCCTCGGTCGCCGCACTTGCCGCACTGCTTGCCTTCCTGTCGATCTCCATCGTTTTCCTCGCCGAACGTTTTCTGGGTTTTTCACGCTATGTCTGATGCTGCCTACCTCGATCTGAGCGATCTGACGCTCGCCTATGGCAAGACCGTCGCGGTCGAGCGGCTGGACCTGCCGATCCGCAAGGGAGAGCTGATCGCACTTCTGGGTCCGTCCGGTTGCGGCAAGACCACCACTATGCGCGCCATCACTGGGCTCCTGAAACCAGCCTCCGGCATCATCACGCTCGACGGCAAGGACATCACGCGCCTGCCCGCCAACAAACGCGAGGTGGGGCTGGTTTTCCAGTCCTATGCGCTGTTTCCGCATCTTTCCGTCTTCGAAAATGTCGCCTTCGGCCTGCGCCTGAAAAGGCTGCCCTCTACTGAGATTGTAAAGAAGGTGGAAGATGGACTTGCCATGGTTGGGCTTGGCCAGTTCCAGGGCCGCAAGCCGGCCGAACTCTCCGGCGGCCAGCAGCAGCGTGTGGCGCTCGCCCGCTCGCTGGTGATGCAGCCCAAGGTTCTGCTGCTCGATGAGCCGCTGTCCAATCTCGACGCCCGGCTGCGGCTCGAAATGCGCACAGAATTGCAGCGCGTACAGCGCGAAAGCGGTGTCACCATGGTGTTCGTTACCCACGATCAGAACGAGGCGCTGGCGTTGGCCGACCGGATCGTGGTGATGAGGGACGGGCGCATCGAACAGCTCGGCACGCCGGAGGAAGTCTATAACAGCCCAGTCTCTCGTTTCGTGGCGGATTTCGTCGGCTTCGAGAACATCTTCCCGGTCAAAGACGGCCAGCTGCAAACGGAAAACGGCCTCACCGAACTTCCCATACCGCTCTCCGCGCAAACGACCGGCCTCGCCTGGCGGCCGAACATGGTCCGACTCGGCGAAGGGCGTTTCGAGGGAGAGGTCTTAGGCGTGGCGTTTGCAGGCGGCACACGCGAATATCTGTTGAAGACACCGCTCGGCCCGATCAAGGCCGAGATGGACGCCACTGCCCCCGCTTTCGCCCCAGGCAGCAGGCTCGCCTTCGACCTGCCGACGGAACGCGCCGCCGTCCTCGATCGCATGTGAGGGAGCCGATTGTGGTCTGGATCGATACCGATATGGGCTTCGACGACATGCTTGCCATCATGATGGTGACGGCATCGTCGCGGGACATCGCCGGCGTCTCGCTGGTCTTCGGCAACGCCCCGCTTGAAGAGGTGCGCGGCAACGCGGCAGGCGCGGCGGGGTTGCTTGGCTGGCGTTTCCCCTTCTTCGGCGGCGCGGACGCAGCTATCCTCGGCAGCGTCGAGACGCCCGCCCATGTGCTAGGCCCGACCGGCATTCCTACGCGCGGGAAATCCCTCCCCAAGGTACCACCGGCGCCACTTTCCAGTGCATTTGTGGCACTCACTTCCTGGCTGGAAGGCCTCGACGCGCCCGGTGAGATCCTCGCGCTCGGCCCCCTGACGAATATCGCCATCCTCGCGCTCGCACGCCCCGATCTCAAGCCGAAGATCAGCCGCGTGACCTGGATGGGCGGCGGCGCAACGCGCGGCAATCACACGGCTTCGGCCGAATTCAACGCCTATGCGGATCCTGAAGCCGTCGCCATCGTTCTTGCCAGCGGTCTGCCGCTGCGGGTGGTCGATCTCGATCTTTGCCGTCAGGTGCAGGTCGGACCGGAGGATGTCGACGCGTTGCAGGCTGTCGCCTCGCCGAAGGCGCCCCTTCTTGCCGACCTGCTCGGGGCCTATGTCGACATTGCTCTCCATCGGGGCAGGCCGGGCATGGCTCTGTATGATCCGACAGCGGCGGCGGCACTTGTCGCCCCCGACGCCTTCGTCTTTGAGCCGGCCCGCGTCACGATGGAACTCGCCGGCACGCACACACGGGGCCGGACCGTGGTCGATCAGCGGCCACAAGCGGCACCGAATGCCGAATGGGGCATGAAGGCAGATGCCGCGCGGGTCCGCGCGCTGGCGCTCGATGCATTGATGGAGGCCGCACGGGCATGAGCGCGCGCTACAGGGAACCCCACGACCTCGCCGACCGGACCTTGCGCGACCGCGCCGTGGCAGCAGCACGCGGCGATGCCCCGTTCGACCTGCTCATCCGCGGTGGCCGGGTTTTCGATGCGGCAACAGGCCGGCTGCGCGCCGCCGATGTCGGCATCACGGGCAGGCTGATCGCCAGTGTCCACGCGCCGGCAAGTCGCACAGACGGCAACGAAATCGTCGATGCTGACGGCCTGATCCTGACCCCCGGCCTGATCGACACACACATGCACATCGAAAGCTCGATGATCACGCCGGCCGCCTATACGGAGGCCGTCCTGCCGCGCGGTGTCACGACGATCGTCTGGGATCCACACGAATTCGCCAATGTGCATGGGCTTTCCGGCGTTTCCTGGGCGCTGGAGGCCTGCGCGGATCTGCCCTTGCGGGTCGTCATGCTCGCCCCCTCATGCGTGCCTGCGGCGCCCGGCCTCGAATGTTCGGGCGCGGGTTTTGGCGGTGCCGAGCTCGCCGACATGCTCGCCCGACCCGGCATCGGCGGTGTGGCCGAGGTCATGAACATGCGCGGCGTCATCGAGCGTGCACGGACCATCAGCGATGTCGTGCAGGCGGGGCTTGAAAGCGGCAAGCTTGTGTGCGGCCATGCGCGAGGCCTGGTCGGAGCCGATCTAAACGCCTTCATGGCCGCCGGCATCACTTCAGACCACGAGCTGACCTCGGGCGACGACCTGATGGCCAAGCTTAGCGCGGGCCTGACGATAGAGCTGCGCGGCTCGCACGATCACCTGTTGCCGGAATTCGTCGCCACGCTGAACGCGCTCGGCCACCTCCCCTCCACCGTGACGCTGTGCACGGACGATGTTTTCCCCGACGATCTGGCACAGGCCGGCGGGCTCGACGACGTCGTGCGCCGCCTGGTGCGCTACGGCATGCCGCCCGCCTGGGCCCTGCAGGCCGCAACGCTGAACGCGTCTCACCGGCTGGCGCGTCCCGACCTGGGGCTTATCGCTGCCGGGCGGCGGGCCGACATTGCCCTGTTCGAGGATTTGTCGGCATTCAGGGCGGCGGCGGTTGTTGCCAATGGCGCGCTCGTTGCGCGCGACGGAACACTGATCGGGAAGGCAAAAGCCACCTCCACGGCGTCCCTCAAGAACTCCATCCATTGCCCGACCTTTTCGGCCAGCGATTTCAAGGTGCGTTCCGGAGGCCGGCGCGTCAAGGTGGCGACGATCCACCGCCCGCGCTTTACCGAATGGGGCGAGGCGGAAACCCGTGTGGAGGATGGCTTCGTCGTCCCGCCCGATGGCGCGACACTGATCAGCGTCATCCATCGCCATGGCCGCGCACCGACCGTTCCCCGGACGGGCTATCTGACCGGTTGGGGCAAATGGCGCGGCGCGTTCTGCACGACGGTCTCCCACGACAGCCATAACATCACCGTCTTCGGCGGGAATGAGGCCGACATGGCCGTCGCGGCGAGTTGGGTGATCGAGGCCGGCGGCGGCATGGCCGTGGCCCGGGACGGCAAGGTGGTGGCATCGCTGTCTCTGCCGCTGTCCGGCCTCGTTTCCGAAGCCCCGCTTGCCGAAATCGCGGGTGATTTCACCGCCCTGCGCAAGGCGATGGACGAGATCGTCGACTGGGAGCCGCCCTATCTGGTCTTCAAAGCCTGCTTCGGCGCAACGCTCGCCTGCAATGCCGGCCCGCACCAGACCGATCTCGGCATCGCCGACATCACGCGGCCAGCCGTCATGGAAACGCCGGTTCTGGAGACTCTCGAATAAGGATGCGGCTTACGCAGCGAGTTCCTGCTCGACCAGACGCGTCCAGAAGGTCATGCCGGTTGGAATGGCATGGTCGTTGAAATCATAGGCGCTGTTGTGATGCAGCGCGCCCTCGACCGCAGGGCCGTTGCCGAGCCAGACATAGGCGCCGGGCACCTTCTGCGAGAAGAAGGCGAAATCGTCGCCCGCCGTCGACGGAGGAAAGGCTGTGCGTACCTTCTCGCCGCATACCGCACGGGCAGCGTTCAGCGCGCGCATCGTGGCATCGGGGTCGTTCACCACGGGCGGGATGCGGCGTATGAAGCGATATTCGGCGGCGATTGCGAACATCGACGCCACGCCCCGCGCCAATCGTCCGATCTCCTCTTCGATCTGATCGCGCACCTGTGGTGTATAGGCGCGTGCCGTACCGCCGATCTCGATAAAATCGGGAATGACGTTGAGGGCCTTGGGATCACCCGCCTGAACGGAACAGGCGCTGACCACCGCCGGCTGAAGAGGATCGACAACCCGGCCGACGATCGTCTGCAGGCTCGACAGGAAGTAACCGGCCGCCGTCACCGGATCCTTGCCCAGATGCGGCTTGGCGCCATGGGTGCCGACGCCCCTGAACGTCACATGCCAACTGTCGGAGGAGGCGAGCTGCGGCCCGGCGACGACGGCCATTTCGTCCGTCGCCAGTCCCGGCATGTTGTGAAGGCCGTAGACGGCATCGCACGGGAAAAGCTCGAACAAGCCTTCATCAACCATGCGTTTTGCGCCGCCGCGCCCTTCCTCGGCCGGCTGGAAGATGAAGTGGACGGTGCCCGAGAAATTCCGCGTCCTCGCCAATTGGCGGGCTGCGCCAAGCAGCAGCGTCGTATGGCCGTCATGGCCACAGGCATGCATCTTTCCCGGCACGGTGGATTTGTAAGGCCGCTCGGCGGTCTCCGGCATGGCAAGCGCGTCCATGTCGGCACGCAGCCCGATCGCGCGCGTGCCGTTGCCGACGCTCAGCGTTCCCACAACGCCTGTGCCGCCCAGTCCGCGATGCACCTTCATGCCGGCCTCGGCAAGATGACCGGCGACGATCCGGCTGGTTCGCTCCTCCTCGAAACCAAGTTCGGGATGAGCATGCAGATCGCGCCGCAAGGCGATGAGAAAATCCATGTCCGCCTGCGCGTCATCCACACTCGTCATCCAAACACCCTTCCCATCGTCGTCCCAACCCGGATAATGCGCCTGCCGCCGGAACTGAAGCCACCCTGTCCGGAAACGGAAGCCCAAAGAAATCAAGCACATTTAACGTGAGCGCATCTTGCAAACAATGACACAGGCCGACTTCCGGCACCAACCGCATGTTTTTTGGCAGGAGATCGCGCCCGCCGGCACCTACGAGACCGCGCCGCAGGGCGGGCACCGGGGTTTCTACCCGGCGGAACTGCCCGACGGGCGCCAGCTTGCCCTGCCGATCCGGATGCTTTCGGGCGGCGAGAAGGCGCTGGCCTCGCTGATCGTCAACCAGGCGAGTTTCGACGTGGTCGATGCGCTTGCGGCGGCGCTGGCCGAAAAGGCGGCCGCTTTCAGGCCGGACATCGTCGTCGGCCTGCCGACGCTTGGCCTGACACTTGCCGCCCAGGTCGCCCGCGCGATCGGCCACAGCCGCTACGTGCCGCTCAGCACGTCACGCAAGTTTTGGTACAGTGAGAATCAATCCGTCGCTCTGCGCTCGGTGACCAGCCCCGAGCAGCAGAAGCGCCTTTATGCCGACCCGCGCATGCTGCCGCTCATCAAGAGCAAGCGCGTTCTCCTGGTGGACGACGTGATCAGCACCGGCAGCTCCATTCTCTCCGGCCTGCGGCTTTTGAAGCTGTGTGGCGTCGAGCCGGTCGCCATCGGTGCGGCGATGCTTCAGACGACACGCTGGCGCAGCGTGCTCGAAGCGGAGGGCTCCACCCTTCCCGACCAGGTCATCGCCGTTTTCCGGACGCCTGCCCTGGCAGCGACACCAGACGGCGGCTGGTTGCCAGAGAAGCCGTGATAGCTTACGTGCTTTACGATTTTCGGGCCGTTCGGTTTTCGAACGGCCCTGCACATCCCAGCCTGGGACTAAACATCTAAATGTCGGGCTGAAAGTTGACGGTCAGCTTTTGGTTCGAGTTATCAGCAAGCCGCCGTTCCGCTGATGGCCCCTCATTGGTCTTTTAATGCCATTGGCTCGGATGGCTATTCGAGACCTCTTGCGGGGATCCATGAGCAATAATCGACCGGCGCAGTCTCTTGATCGGGTAGAGGGACCGAGTGCATCATCGTACGCTCTATCTCTTTGTTTTTCCGCTTTTATGTGGACGTCAGGTGATTCCACCTGACTGCGAAATGCTATAGCGAGGCTCAATCGGACAAAAGCACAGCATGATGGCAAACCAACACACCAAGACCGGAATCCTGCTATTGTCTCAGCGAGTTCCGACCGATCTTCCGGTCTCATTTCATAGGGCTATAGCGTAAACGTAGTTCTCATCTCCACCTGAGACGGTGCGCCATTTCACACGCCAACACCGAAAATTGCCGCCAAACGCCGCCAGTACTACGCCGGCGCGAAAGACGGGAGTAGCCAGAAGGCGAAAAAGCGTAGTAACGGCGGTTCTCGGCGGTGAAGAAGTTCGAATCTCTTCCCGTCAAATGACCTATTCTCGAGCAAGGCAGAACTGGCATATTCGTCGTTGGACGACTGCTTGCGCCTCATGCACATCGGTCGTGGGAGCGGTCTTTCGCGCCGCCCGAAAGCCGACGTGGCAGTTGATCATGCTGGATGTGATGGCTGCGACATCGACCCAACAACCGTTCCAGGTGAACATTTGACCGCTCCGCAGCCACATCAGTGGATGAAACTTGCATTCGGAAAGCCGTCCAAACACTCGCGGCAGTAACCATCGATCTGATGAAGCGCTGAGTGCGACGCAGGATTGTTCCTGCTTCAACGATACGGTCACCAAGCCTTTTAAGGAAGCACCGATTGCCGCCGGTATTCGCCTGGCGAATACCCAACCTGCTGTTTGAACAATCGGGAAAAATGGGCCACGTCGCCAAAACCGCGGCGGAAGCAGATCTCTGCGATGGAGAGCTTTGTTCCCTTTGCGCGAAGGTCTGCTTTCACCGCTTCGATACGCAGATCACGCACCCATTGCCCGAACGTGCGCTCCGTATCACGGAACAGTTCGTGCAGGTAGCGCACAGAGATTCCGCAGCAACGGGCGGCAAGATCGGGATCCAGTTCGCGCCGGTGGAAATTGGCGCGGACGAAGTGCTCGACACGGCTCAGATGCGCGGCCCTTACGGATGATGTGCCCGATGTAAGCGTGCGGTCATCCGAATGGATCGACAGGGCGAGAAGATCGACCAGTTGAAGGCCGACCGCCTCGCGAGCCTCCTCACTCATCGCTTCGAAGCGCTGCGGGATATGGTGGAGCATATCGACGAAGAGACCTGAAATACCGCCATGCGCGTTGAACTGCATGCCGCAGAAGCGGTCAGGAGCGCGGATACGTCCGCCCAGCGCTGATGCCTCTACTTTCATGACCCACAGGTCCGCACGCTCGTTATAGCTGAATTCATACGGCTCATGGCTGCGCTCAATGATATAGCCGCCGTGCTTGCAATAGACCTCGCGCCCGGATTGGGCGAAATAGACCTGCTCGTTGCAGGCGAGATGGTGTCTATGACGGCACCAAGCTCGGCGCCGGCGACCGCGTCGAGGGACCAGCGATCATCGAGGAGGAGACGACGACGATCGTGGTGGAGCCCGGCTGGACCGCCGAACTGCATGAAAGCGCATCCTACGTGATCACCGCTTCCAGATGACCGATCGCCAGCGGGCTTTCAGCTCGCCGGCACGCTCGCCGCGCGTTCGAAATCACGCCGAAATCGCTCGGTCCCGGCCTCCCGCCCCAGAAGGACCGAGGCCAGGATGCGGGCTTTCAGGCCGCTCAGGTCTCCCGAGAAGATGACGCCCGCATCAGCAAGGTCCTTGCCGCCGCTGCCACCGCCATAGATGGCGCGGGTGCGCCCCTCGTGGCAGCGCGAGGCGACGATAACCGGTGTGCCGCCGTCAACGATCGGTGCAATCGCTTCGGCAAACCCGTTGGGCGCATTGCCGCGCCCGAAGGCCTCGATGACGATGGCGCGGGCGCCTTGCGCGACGGCAAACTCCAGGAAGGCCGGCGAATTGCCCATGGCGAGCTTCATCAGTTCCACCTCGGGCACGACCTTTTGCGCATCCACGTGAAAGCGCTGCGCGGGCCTGCGGTGGATGACGACATCTTCGCCATCCACTTCGCCGAGCTTGCCATAGGCGTTCGAGCGGAAGGTATCGACCCGCGAGGTATGGGCCTTGGTCACGTCGCGGCCGGCATGAATGTCCTGCTCGAACACGACGACGGCGCCAAGTCCGCGCGCCTGCGGCGCTGCGGCAACGCGTATGGCCTCGGCAATATTGCGCGGCCCGTCCGTGTCCGGGTCGCCGGCATGGCGCTGCGCGCCGGTGAAGACTACCGGCTTGTCGCTCCTCACGAGAAGGTCGGCCATATAGCAGCTTTCCTCCATCGTGTCGGTGCCATGCGTGACGACGACGCCGTCGCAACTTTCATCGGCAAGAACCATGTCGATGTGACGGGCTAGCGAAAACGCAAGCGGCAGGTCGAAGGCGAAACTGCCCACCGAGCAAAAATCGTCCACCTCGATGTCGATCCCGTCGAGCGGGTCGTGCAGGCGTGAACGCAGTTCGGCACCGCTGACATTGGCGACCACGCGGTCGGTACCCTTCTGGCGGCTGGAGGCGATGGTGCCGCCGGTGGTGATCAGTCTGACCTTGCTCATGTCAGGACGCTTTGCGCATGAGGCTGTTCTTCTCCACCGGTTCCTTCACCAGCTCCGCCCAGCGGCGCACCAGATAGTTGTGCTCGTCCATGGTGGTGTTCCAAAGGGCGATGTGCGAGGCGCGGTTCCAGTAGGATCCGCCGGATCTCAGTGCGCCGGGCTGGATCGCCGGATTTCCCTCCGGATCGCTCAGCGTCGTGCGCGCTTCTTTGCCGTCGTACCAATAATCCCATTCCTCGGGCAGCAGATGCTCGCGGACACGCTCCGGCACCGACATGTAATAGCCCTGGCGCGCGACGACAGAGCCCGGCCAACCGGAAATGAACCAGTTGAGATAGGCATAGCCCTGGTCGAGCTTGTGACCTTCGAGATGACGAGCCAGACAAAGCCCGCCATGCCAGGCGCGGTAGCCTTCCACCGGTACGGCCTGACGGGTGCGCAGATGCCGGCTTTTGAGCTGCACGGCGCTCGGCGACCACATGCTGGAGATCCAGGCATCGCCGCGCTCCATCAGCGTCGTGGCTTCCTGCGTGGTGCGCCAGAAGGATGTGAAATGCCCCTTGGCCTTGAGGCCAAGCGCCAGGTCGATGAGCGCGTCGATCTCCTCGATGCTCATATTGCCAAGATCATTGAAGCTCATCTTCTTTGCAGCGCGCGCCGCAAGAGCGATGTCGAAAATGCCGATGGCCGGTTCATCGACGATGGAGACATGCCCGCGCCAGCGGGGATGCAGCAGTTCGGCCCAGGAACGCACTTCCGTGTCCACATCGACGCCGGTCGCCGTCTCGTTGACGCCGAAGGAATCGAAATTGTGGACCGTGGGAAGCATGGAGATGTGGGGCGTCTGCACCGAAGACAGCGTGTTGTCCTGCTGGACATAAAGCCGGGTTGCCGGCGCATCGCCGAAGCCCAGAGGCGCCGAGGCGTTGATACAGCCCTTCTTGGTCAGATCGGTCACTTCGCTCCAAAGGTCTATGCGCTCCAGGTCGATCCTTTGGACGGCGCGCCAGTGCCAGACAATATCCAGATTGTGAAAGCACTGGTCATAGACGTCGTAGCACCCGGGCTCGGTGGCTGCGATGCGCTGGGCCGTGACGAAATCATGCTGCTCGAAGACGAGTTCGAAACCGAGGTCGCGCTCGGCGCGTTCCTGGAGCTGGCGATAGGGCGTGATCTCGGTGCATAGAATCCGCAGGGGGGCAGGCTTGCGCACATGGATCGCCGGAGCGGCCGGCCTGCCTCGAACCCTACTCACGCGCCCTACCCTGCTCGGCGAAGTGGCGTCTGGTTTGGTCCAAGTACTTTTTCGGACAAGCGATTGAAGACATGGAACGACTCTTCGATGCGCGCGGGATCGAGCCCGTCGACGATGAACACGATGCGCGACTGGCGGCGCGCGTCCGGCCAGGCAGACATGTGAACAGGCGGGTGAACGAGGCGCTGCACGCCATGAACCGCCACCGGCCGATCCTCGCCCTCGATATCAAGGATACCCTTGACGCGGAAGACCCGATCGCCATGGCGGTTGAGCAGCATGGTGAGCCACATGCCGAACGCAGTCCAATCGATCCGGTCCTCAATGGCAAGGGAGAAGGATTGCACCGATGCGTGGGCGTGATCGTGGTGTGCGTGAGCGTACTCGTGATGCCCGGTGGCCGCTTCCGAAGCCTCGACCGCCTGCAGCGCGTCGCGCAGCCAGTCCTCGCTTCGCCCGGCGCTCGCATCCACCAGAAAGTCCTCGGCCCGCGCTTCCTGAGCGATCACGTGACGGGCCGCCGGGTTGAGCCGGTGCAGACGTGCTACGAGATTTTCGGTGTCTTCCGCCTCGTCCATATCGGTCTTGGTGATGACCACCACATCGGCGGCGCCGACCTGCCGCACCGCTTCCATCCGTTCCTGGATTTGCCGGCCGCCGTTCACGGCGTCGACCGTCACCACGACATTGGCGATGGAAAAGTGGCTGCGCAGGACCGGGTGCGACTGGATCGTCGACAGGGCCGGAAACGGGTCCGCCAACCCCGTGGTCTCGATCACCACCCGGTCGAACCAGGGGATTTCGTTGCGAGCACGCTGGGAATGCAGCCTTTGAAGTGCGTCGGCGACTTCGCCGCGCACCGTGCAGCAGAGGCACCCGGACTTGAGAAGCACCACATTGTCGTCAATGCGGTCGAGCAGGTGATGATCCAGCCCCACTTCGCCGAATTCGTTCACCAGAACCGCCGCATTGCCCATCGCCGGGTCCGCCAGAAGGCGCTGGAGAAGCGTGGTCTTGCCCGATCCCAGGAAACCGGTGAGCAGGTTGATCGGCGTGGGACTGGCGGCCCGTGTCTCGACGCTCATGGGCGATCCCGCAAGCGGCCAAGGAAATCCGGATCGAGCGGGTCGAACGAACGACCGCTCATCGCTTCGGCTTCGGGCCAGAGATGCGCAAGGCTTTCGAAAACCCGCGTGTTGCCCGTCGGACTTGAAAGCACATAGGAGGTGCCCTGCCATTCGGCGAGCTTGAGCCGCCACGGCTCAAGCAGAGCGTTGGCAAGCTTCTTTCGGTTGGCCGCCTCGCGGCGCCGGCTCAGCCGGTCCGTGTTGCGCGTATAGACCCCGGACCGCGCAATGGCGCTGGTCCAGTGATCGTCGCATCCCAGAACACCGCACAGCGAACACATGCTCTCTCTCCCACGGTATGCGCGGGGCGGCATGAACCGCCCCGCTCGCGATCACTTCTTGCGCGGGTGGCGCTTGGCGAAGTCGTCGGCCATTTCGTCCATGGTCACGAAGCGGACGCCTTCATGCCCCTTCATATGCTCGAACAGACGCTCGAGCATCAACAGCACCTGCGGGCGGCCCGAAACATCCGGATGGATCGTGATCGGGAACACCGCGTAGTCCATTTCACGGTAAACCCAGTCGAACTGGTCGCGCCACATCTGCTCGATGTCCCGCGGATTGACGAAGCCGTGGCTGTTCGGGGACTTCTTGATGAACATCATCGGCGGCAGGTCGTCGAGATACCAGTTGGCCGGGATCTCAATCAGATCCGTTTCCCCGCCGCGCTCCAGCGGCTTCATCCAGTCGGAAGGCTTGGCAGAGTAGTCGATCTTCGTCCACTTGTCGCCGACACGCACGTAATAGGGCGTGAAGTCATTGTGCATCAGGGAATGGTCGTACTTGATGCCCTTCTTCAGAAGCAATTCGTTGGTAACGTTGGAGAACTCCCACCAGGGCGCAACATAGCCGGTGGGCCGCTTGCCCGAAAGGCTGGTGATGAGATCGATCGACTTGTCGAGCACCTCTTCTTCCTGTTCAGGCGTCATGGCGATGGGATTTTCATGGCTGTAGCCGTGAACCCCGATCTCATGCCCCGCATCCGCCACGGCCTTCATCTGGTCCGGGAAAGTCTCGACGGAATGGCCCGGTATGAACCATGTGGTGCGGATGCCCAGTCGGTCGAACAGCTTCAGCAGACGGGGAGATCCGACCTCACCGGCGAACATGCCGCGCGAAATATCATCGGGAGAATCCTCACCGCCATAAGAACCGAGCCAGCCCGCGACGGCATCGACATCAATGCCGAAGCCAACCAGAATTTCCTTTGCCATATCCATAAACTCCCTTGTTGAGATCCGTTCGGAGCCTTTCGGCCCGATAGGTCACCCCTGCCCGACCAGCGTCACGCGGTCGGAAGGGCAATCGACGATGACGGCGTCGCCGATGGCTAGCTGCATGAGCGCCTCATTGTCTGTGCTGGTCTGAACATCGACGCTTTGCTTTCCGTCGAGATCCACCTTGAAATGGCCTACGCTTCCGACGGCGTGCTTCATCGACACCTTGCCGTGAAGCCGGTTTTCACTCCCGCCGGCGGTACCGGTGCGTTGAATGCGCATGGCCTCGGCCGGGATGGCGACGAGGACCGATGCGCCGGGGGTGATGGAAGAGGCACAACGCCCCCGCAGTCGCCCGAATGCCGTCTCGACGGACGCCATATCGCCCTCGATCCTCAGGTTCGCCCCTTCGATGATGGCGTTGGAGCCGATGAAGCGGGCCACAAACTCGGTTGCCGGTGCGGCGTAAACTTCATGCGGCGTGCCAATCTGCTCGACCCGCCCCCGATTCATCACGACGATGCGATCCGACAGGCCCAGAGCTTCGGACTGGGCGTGGGTGACGAAGACGAAGGTGATGCCAAGCTCGCGCTGCAGCAGTTTCAATTCGTTCTGGATCACGCGACGCAAGTTTGCATCGAGCGCGCCCAGCGGTTCGTCCAGCAAAAGAATGTCCGGTTCGACGACGAGGCCGCGGGCAAGCGCGATACGCTGGCGCTGGCCGCCCGACAGCCTGTCAGCCTTGCGGTCGGCAAACTCGTTCAGGCCGAACATATCCATGATGCGATCGACCTTGGCGTTCTTCTCGGCTGTGGAGAGCCCCTTCACGTCCAGACCGAAGCCGATGTTCTGGCGCACCGTCATATGCGGGAACAGCGCGTAGTTCTGGAAGATCATCGAGGTCGGCCGCTTTTCCGGTGGCGTCGCCGACACGTTCTTGCCCTTGATGAGAATGTCGCCGTTGGAGATGTCCTCGAAACCGGCGATCATGCGCAACGTCGTCGATTTGCCGCAGCCTGAAGGGCCAAGGAAGGCAACGAACTCGCCGGGCTCCACCGCCAGATCGAAGTCGGATACGGCAACCGTTCCGTCCGGGTAGGTCTTGCCGACGCCTATGAGTTGAAGATCGTACATGCTTCCGTCCAATGCTCCTGCCGGGTGGTTCGGGAACCGCACCAGGACCGCCCGCGCGGCCCGGTGCGGCATTCACTGCGTCACGCGTTGAGGAACTCGTCCCAGCGCTGGATCAGGTGGTCGTACTCGTCCGGCCACTGATGCCAGTAGGCAACGTTGGCCGCGCGCTCCTCCAGCGAGCCGCCATCGCGCAGATCGCCCTCCTTGATGCCGCGCTCGGGTTCGCCGACCCAGGGCTTGCCCTCATACCAGAAGGCATATTTGTCCGGGTCCATCACGTCCTTGATATTGGTGCTGGGCGAGTAGTAGCCCTGCTCCGTGACGGCGATGGCCGGCGGGCCGGAGAGCCAGAAATTGGCGTAGGCGATGACCGCCTCGCGATTGGGCGTGCCCGCGATCATCGAGGGTCCGATGGTCCAACCGCGCGTGCCTTCCACCGGCGTGGCGTATTTCGCCGGACGCCCCTGTGCCTTGACGGCCATGACCGCCGGCTGCCAGGCATCGGAAACGACCATTTCGCCCGATGCCATCAGGTTCACCAGCTCGCCGAAATCACCCCACAGGGCACGGAATTGCCCGTCCTTCTTCTTGGAGATCAGGAACGAGGTCGCCTCGTCGATTTCCTCGACGGTCGGGTTGCCGGGGTTCTTCGCGTCGAGATGGCCGAGCGTGTTCATGGCAATGATGGCCTGGCCGATGGCGATCAGCGGATCGACATTGAGGCCCGAGCGGCCGCGCCATTTCTCGTCGAAGAGCGCGGTCCAGCTGTTGGCTTCCTCATCGCTTACGACGTCGGGATTGTAGCCGATCGAATCGTAGTTGTAGACGGCCGGCACCATGTAGAGCTTGGTCTGTTCCTCATCGGCCCAGATCTGGCCGACGATCTGCGCACGACGCTCCCACTTGTCGCTCTCCTTGGTGAAGGTGTCACGAATGCTGCTCCAGTTGGGAAGGTCAGTGGTGGCGATCGGCTCCACATTGTTGGTTGCTATGACGGCCGGCAGGCGTTCGGCGATCACTTCCCAGCAATCGTAGTCGGCGGCACCGGAGAGAATGCGCGTCTGGCTGTCGGGATAGGTGGATGCCGTGCCGGACACGGAACCGACACCGCTCTCGTTCTTGAACATGTCCAGAATGCGGTCCTGCACCGTGACCGAAAGGCCGATGGTGCGCAACTGCTGGTCTGCGAGCGATTGCGCGAAGGCAGCCTGTGAACGCAGGAACGGCGACAAACCGCCCATTGCCAGCGCAGCGGCGCCTGCGCCGCCTCCCTTCAACATGGTGCGTCTATTCAGCATCGGATATCTTCTCATCTTTCAGTTCCCCATCTTTGTTTGCCCAGTTTCCTCAGTAGCGGCCCACCAGCAGGCCTCCATCCACCGTCAGCACCTGCCCTGTCAGGTAACGTGCCGCAGGCGAAGCCAGAAAATGGATGACGTCGGCGATGTCCTCCGGCTCGCCGAGCCGGCCCATGGGGATGAAGGCGGCAGCCTTTTCTGCGCCTTCCGGCCCAAGGGAATGCTTCTCGGAAAGGAGCTGCGCGGTACGGATGTAGCCGGGGGCCACCCCGTTGACGCGAACGCCGTCGGCGGCAAGCTCCACCGCCAACCCGCGCACCAGCCCGACCACACCGGACTTGGCGGCGGAATAATGCACATGCTCACCCCAGCCATAGGCCACGCCCATGATGGAGGACAGGCACACGATCGATCCCGCGCCTGCCGCGCGCATGGCCGGCACCGCCGGCCGGATGACACGCACCATGCCCTTCAGGTCGATGTCGAAGGTGTAGTCCCATTTCTCGTCCGAGAGCTCACCGAGCGGGACGCGATGGGCGATGCCGGCATTGGCTACGATCACATCGATATGGCCGTGCTCCTCGTTGAGCCGCGCGACGAGCGCATCGGCGGCTTCCGTCGAGCGCACGTCGAGCGGTGCGAATTCCGCCGACCCTCCGTTTTCGGCGATCTTCTGCGCGAGCGCCCTGCCCTCCGCATCCAGTATGTCCGTGACCACGACATGATCACCGGCACGCGCGAAGGTCTCGCAAGCGGCGCGGCCGATGCCGATGCCGCCACCGGTGACGAGAACGATACGTTTCCTTGGTTTCGTGTCGGCCATGACGAGCTCTTCTCCAATCTTCAAAGCATCACGTCGCCGGAATTCGGCCCGAGCGTCTGGCCGACGAACAGCGCACCGTCCGGCGAGGCGAGAAAGGCGACCGCGCCCGCGACCTCCCGCGGCTCGCCGAAGCGGCCAAGCGGAAGCGCGGCCGCCTTTGCCTTCTTCCAGTCATCCGAGAGTGCTTCGACCAGCGGCGTGTTGATGGGTCCGGGCGCGATGGCGTTCACGCGCACACCGCGTGTGCTCACCTCGCGGGCCAGCGATTTCGTCATGGCAATGATCGCGCCCTTGGCACCGGCATAGTGGACAAGCTCCACGCCGCCGACCTGCCCGAGCTGCGAGGCGATATTGACGATGACGCCCTCGCCCCTCTCGAGCATTGCCGGGAGCACGGCGCGGATCATGAGGAAAGTACCGCGAACGTGGACCGCGAACATGCGCTCGAATTCGGCGAGCGAAATATCGAGAAACGCGGCCTGGTGGCCGTGGCCGGCATTGTTGACCAACAGGTCGATGCCGCCGAAACGCGCGCTGGCGGCCTCGATCATGTCCTCCACCGCCGCCTCGCTGGACACGTCGGCGGCGAAAGGTGCGGCGACGCCGCCATTGGCGACGATCGCATCTGCCGTGCGCGCGCTCGCTTCAGCCGACAGATCGTTGACGGCGACGCGGAAGCCCTCATGCGCCAGGCGCTCCGCTATGGCGGCCCCGATGCCGGACCCCGCGCCGGTGACGAGCGCGACCTTGCCCGCTGCCGGGCTCATGCGGCCTCCTCCTGTCCCTTGAAGGACCGCGCCGAGCGCACCGCGCGCAGCATCAGCAGCGCGTAGATCAGCAGAAGCGTGAAGGAGAACAGCGTGGTAAGCACGCCGAAGGCGAAGATGTTCGGATAGATCTCGACCGAGAAGGTCCCGTAGATCGTCAGCGGCAGGGTGAGCTCACGACCCGAGGTGAAGAGTGTGCGCGAGAACTCGTCATAGGAAAGCGTGAAGGAGAACAGCATCGCCGACAGCACGCCCGGGAAGATCATCGGGAAGGTCACGCGGCGGAATGTCTGTGCGGGCGACACGCCGAGCGACAGGGACGCTTCCTCCACGCTGCGGTCGAAGCGGTTGAAGATCGCCAGCATGACCAGGAAGGCGAAGGGGAAGGTGTAGACCACGTGCAGCACGAAGGCGGTGCCCCACCAGCTCCGGTTGATGCCGAGAAGATTGCTGAGCAACGCCATTCCGAGCCCGACCAGCACGCCCGGCACTATCATGCCGAGGATGACGAGATAGAAGACCACACCGGATCCCTTGAAGCGGGTGCGGAAGCCCTGAGCCGTGACGACGCCGAGCACGGTGGAGACGACGGTGGTCATCACCGCCAGCGTCAGCGAACGCAGCAGGCTGTCGCCAATGGGCAGGCGGGAGATGCGGCCGGGCTCGGTCATCCCGAGCAGATGCCGGTACCAATAGGTCGACCACTCGATGATCGGGAATTGCGGCCCGCCCCCGGCACCCTGGAACGACAGGATGGCGAGCACGATCATCGGACCGTAGAGGAAGAGGATGAAGGCGGCGCAGTAGACGCCGAGAATCGGCTTCAGCACACGTGCTTCCATGGCTACATCTCCTTCCTGACATTGACGATACGCAGCAGCACGGTGATGACGGCGGCGATGATGGTGGTGAGAATGACGCCAGCGACGGAAGCGAAGGCCCATTTGAGCGAGCCCACCTGCGAGACGATGATGTTGCCCAGCAGGTTGACCTTGCGGCCGGAAAGCGAGGCGGCGGTGGCAAACTCGCCGAGCACCATGACCGAGACGAAGATCGCCCCGACGATCACCCCCGGCAGCGACAGCGGCAGGATGATCTTGAAGAAGATGCGCCCGAAGCCGGCACCGAGATCGCGCGCCGCCTCGATCACGCTCGGATCGATGCGGCTGAGCATGAAGGTGATCGGCCCGACCATGAAGACGCAGTAAATCTGCGTCATGCCGACCAGCACCGCGAACTCCGAGAATAGGAGTGTCGTCAACGGCGTGTCGATGATGCCGAGCTTCAGCAGGATCGTGTTTATGGCGCCTTCGGTGCCGAGCATCGGACGCCAGGCGATCACGCGGATCAGAAACGAGGTCCAGAAGGGAATGATGCAGACGACCAGCAATGCGGTCTGCAGGGTCTGGTTGCGCACCATCAGACCGATGAACAGCGCCACCGGGTAGCCGATGATCAGCGTCGCCGCGAGAACGACCGCCCAGATGCGCACCGTGGCCCAGGTCGATGCCAGATATGTGGGGCTCGTCAGGAAGCGCACCCAGCTGTCGACAGTCAGCGTCGGCTCGACGGTGAAGGTGGTCTGGGTCCAGAACGACACATAGATGACCATGACCAGGGGCAGCACCATGAACAGCGCCATCCACAGCACGCCTGGGCTGATGAGCATCAGCGCGGTGCGACGCTCCTGCCGCGCTCTGCGCTCGGCCGGCGACGCGCCGTTTTCTCCGCCTTGCGCCTGCACCGCGCCCTGCACTTGCTCGCCGGCAAACTCCATCATGCGGCCCTTTCGGTGAACGAGATGACGTCTCGCGGATCGAAGGCGAGTTTGTAGAGCGCGCCACTCTCGAAGCTCCGCGGCGGCGGCCCACTCAAATGAGCGACCACCTGAAGCAGCGTCCCATCGTCCATTCGGAAGAAGGACAGAACCGACGAACCGTTGAATTCGCTTGCGACGAAACGTGCCGGGATCACCGCATCCAGGGGTTCGGCGGCGTCGGCCGCCACAACGGAAATCCGATCGAAACGGAGCGCCACGTCGACAGGCGCGCCGTCCTGCGGAACCGGATGGTCCGGCAGCGGAAAACGCGCGCCGTCGGCGTGAAAGTGCCCGCCCTCGGCCTTCCCCGAAAGGACGTTGTACGCGTTCAGATGCCGGGCGACATCGGCATTGAGCGGCGCGGAAAAGAGAGAGGATGCCGGCGCGATCTGCGCAACGGAGCCCGCCGACAGAACGGCCACCGTGTCGCCCATCAAAAGCGCCTCGGTCTCGCTGCCGGTCACATGGAGAAAGGTGACCTTCAAGCGCTCGCGAATGGCGCGCAGCTCGTCGCACATGCGTTCGCGCAGATTGGCATCGAGCGCGCCCAAGGGCTCATCGAGCAGCACCATGCGCGGCTCCGTGACAAGCGTGCGTGCAAGCGCCACGCGCTGTCGTTGGCCACCGGATATGGCCGTAACCTTGCGCGCCTCCAGCCCCTCCAGACCCACGAGACGAACGATGTCGGCCACCCGCTGGCGGACATCCGCCGGGTCGACGACCGGCTCCTGCTCGCGGTATCGCAGGCCGAAGGCGATGTTGTTCTCGACACTCAGATGCGGGAAGAGCGCGAAGTTCTGAAACACGAAGCCGATGCCGCGCCGGTGCGGCGCAACGCCATTCAGGTGCTTGCCGTCATAGCTGACGGTGCCGCTGTCCGGCTCCTCGAAACCTGCAATGACCCGCAGAAGGCTGGTCTTGCCGCTGCCGCTCGCGCCGAGGAGCGAGACATAGGCGTCGTCAGGAATCGTGACGCTCAGGCGATCGAGAGCCGTGAAGGCTCCGTAGCGCTTGGTGACCGAATTCAGCGATAGCAAGCTTCCCTCCTCTCCCACGATGTGTCATCATCAAAAGATGAGTATGTATACAAACACGTTATTATCGGATCGCGCAAGCCGGCATGTGCCTTTTCTTCTCGCGCGGCCAGGCGGGGCGGTCGCATATCCTTGTTTTCCGCGGCTTCCGGCCGGCGCACGGTCGTTTCGCGGCGCACCGCACTGGTGCCCTCCGCGTCGTTCCGGCGCTTGTTCTTCGCTTCCGGGACCAAAGGTAGAAACGAAAACCCGCTCCTGTCTTTGGGCAAGAGTGCTCAAATCGTTGTCCGGCAGCGCACGAGGAGACCTCTGCCCCGACCGCTTCGACAGCCTTGTTTTCAGGCATTCGGGCGCGATCGCGAGCAGAAGGCTGCACAAAAAATGATCTTTGTATTCCAGACTCACCTGCAGCGTGTATTTTTGCCATTGAAGCCTGCGGCGAGAAAAGCCAAAACCGGAGCGGGGCCCAATGACCCGGACAGAGATGAATTCCGCCACGCCTTCCACCAGAACGCCGCTTTACCTTTCGGCGGCCGAGACGATCCGCGCCAACATAAGGACGGGCGTACTCGGTCGCGGCCTGGTGCTTCTGGAAGGGCCGATTGCGGAGCACCTGAAAATCTCGCGCAGTTCCGTGAAGCGCGCGCTTGCATTGCTTGAGACGGAAGGCGCCGTCACCCGCTTCAATGGCCGCGGCTATCTGGTCGGCCCGCCCGGCACGGACATCGCGCCGGTGCGCAAGGACATCAAGACACTCGATCTCTTGGTCGAAGAAGCTCATGACGAATCCCTCAACAGGCCCAACTGGAAACGCATTCACGACCAGGTGGAGAGCGACGTTTCCTCCTGCCTCGTGTTTGGCCAGTACCGGATCGTCGAAAGCGACCTCGCGGCGTATTTCGACGTCAGCCGCACGGTGATCCGCGATGTTCTGGGACGCCTGCAGGAGCGCGGCCTTGTAACGAAAAGCTCGACGTCGCGCTGGCTGGTCGGCCCGCTGACGGCAAAATCCATCAAGAACAAGTTCGAGTTGCGCATTATCCTGGAGGTGGCCGCGCTGCGTTCGGCGGCACCATTCATCGACAAGATCGCGCTGGAGCGTCTGTGCAGGCAGATGGAAGAAACCGAGCGCCAGGGTGGTCCGATCGAGGCCGAGCGGTGGTTCGGGCTTGTCAACACGTTCATTGATCTTGCCATCCTTTCCACTCCCAATCGCGACCTGCGCTCGCTGATTTCCAACAACCGGAAGACGCTGCAGGCCTCGCAGAAGGCGCTTTTCAATCTCGGGCTCGCGGGCGACGCCCTGTCGATCCGCGAAATCCGGATGATCGGCGAACTGCTCATCGTCGGCGCCACGCAAAGCGCCGCAGAACTTTTGGAGAACCACCTCTCCAAATCGCGCGACCGCACAATCGCGCAACTCAAGATCGTCGCCGTCCTGCCCCAGCCGGGGCATTTGGCGCCTTATCTTATTCCCGTCTGAAAGCGCGGTTCGCGACCCGCGCTACCGTCCGGACTATCGGAGCGCCGTTCGCAAGCGGTCGAGCATGGCCGCGCGCTGGCGGCGTGCATCGAGCGCCTCCTCCATCGTTGCCCGGCGAAAATGCGTGCGGGTGTTGGGCTGCAACTGGCCAATCAGGTCCATGTCGGCGGAAATCACCGTTCCGATCATGAAATAGCCGCCGCCCGAGACCGCATCTCGATGCAGGATGATCGGCTCGGTTCCACCAGGCACCTGCACCGATCCGTACGGATAACAGCTACCCACGATATTGGAGGGATCCGACCCGGCACCGAACGGCTGTTCACGCTCGATGAACTCCAGCGGCGTGCCGCCCTTGAAGCGATACCCCATGCGGTCGGCTTCAGGTGCCACCCTCCACTCTTCATCGAAGAACCGGTCGAGCGATTCCCTGGTGACGCGGTGATCATACAGTCCTGGGAGGATGCGGAGCTCGACCGGCATCGGCGATTTCCGCCGAAGACCCTCCGGAACGGATTTTCCCGCCGCCGGCTTCGTGGCGTCCTGACCAACCGGCAGCTCGTCGCCGGCGGTAATCGCGCGACCTTCGAAGCCGCCGAGGGCGCCGATCGGATAGGTGGAGCGGCTGCCGAGCGCCGCCGGCACGTCGATGCCGCCGGCGACGGCGATGTAGATGCGCGCTCCGGCCGCCAGGAAGTCGAAGCTGAGCACCTGTCCGGCCTTGACCGGCAGCGCGGTCCAATCGGGCTTCACCTCGCCGTCGATCTTGACCGGCATCTCGGCGCCGGTGACGGCAACGACCGTATCGGTCTGAAACGCGAGCGTCGGACCGACGAAGACCGCCTCGAGCCCCGCCGCGCCCTCGTCATTTCCAACCAGCAGGTTGGCCGCGCGCAACGCGAAACGGTCCATCGCGCCGGAAACCGGGATTCCGAGATGAAAATAGCCGGGGCGACCGAGATCCTGTACGCTGGTCAGCAGGCCCGGATCGAGCACCTTAATCGTCATTGATCATGCCCTCCAGCCGCGCGTTGTAACCCTTGATGTCCACGTTGAAGGCGCGCAGATCGAATTCCACCTCGCGGATTTTCGGGGTGAATGCATCGCGCCGCACCGCTTCCATCGTGCGGTCATATTCCGAGCGATCGATCGGCCTGAACTTCACGATGTCGCCGGGCCGGAAAAAGACCATGAAATCCTTCAGATAGTTGGTCTTCTGATCCGGATCGAAGATCGGCATGGGCGTGATGCCGAACATCTGATATCCGCCGGCACCCCGGACCGAATAGATGCAGGAGAAGCAACCGCCATAGCCGACCGTGTGCTTGGGCGTGTCGGTGCGCGGGCGCAGATATTTCGGCACCTGAATCTGACGTTCGCGCTCGACCATCTGATACATGAACGGCAGGCCCGCGACGAAGCCGACCATGGAGACGAACCAGGGCGAGCCCGAATGGGCGGCGATGAACGCCTCGACGCCGTCATAGCCGTTGATGCGCGCGGCATATTCGAGGTCGCTGGCCCGGGGATCCTGGTGACGCTCGCGAAACCGCATCAGCGTCTCGTGGGTCCAGGGATCCCGGTAGTATACGGGAATCTCGATCAACCGGGTTTGCAGAACCGGGTCGGCGCCTTCGGCCTCCGCCTCGATCGACTGAACGGTCTGCAAAAGCGCCTCCGGCGCAATCACGTCGGGATCGTACTTCACCTGAAAGGAGGCGTTGGCCGGGCAGATCTCGGTGATGCCATCGATACCGCGTTCGGAAATGATGCGCGTCATCGACAGGCTCTTGAAGAAGGCGTCGAGGGACATTTCCTCATCGACTTCGACGAACAGGTGCTCGTCGCCGCCGAATGTATAGCGCGGCTTCATCGGACGTTCTCCGTTTCGGTGGCGGTTTCGCTCAAGGGAGCGCCTGCGAGCCAGTTCTCCAGATACTTGGTGTGAAACGCGCCTGCGATGACATCGGGATTGGCGGCGATGGCCAGATGCAGGGGCACGGTGGTCTTGATGCCGCCTATGGCGAGCGCGCCGAGCACTTCTTCCATGCGCCAGATGGCGGACGCCCGATCCGGACCATGGACGATCATCTTGCCGAGCAGTGAATCGTAGAACGGCGGAACGACGTAACCGTCATAGAGCATGGTGTCGAAGCGAATGCCATCGCCGTTCGGCACCGACAACCCGCTGACCTGGCCCGGCGAAGGCAGGAAGTTCCGTGCCGGATCTTCCGCGTTGATGCGGCACTCTATGGCGTGCCCCTTGATGCGCACATCCTCCTGCGCGATGGAGAGCTTTTCGCCGCCTGCGATGCGGATCATCTCGGCAACCAGATCGATGCCGGTGATCATCTCCGTCACCGGGTGCTCCACCTGAATGCGCGTGTTTACCTCGATGAAGTAGAAGGCCTGCGCATCGGCATCGTAGAGATATTCGACCGTACCCGCCCCGCGATAGCGCACGGATTTCGCCAGCGCGACCGCACTTTCGGTGAGCGCCTTGCGCACCGACGGGGACAGTCCGAAGGCTGGAGCCTCCTCCCATACCTTCTGCCGGCGGCGCTGCAGCGAGCACTCGCGCTCGAAACAATGGATGACGTTCTCGCCATCGCCCAGAATCTGAACCTCGATATGCCGGGCGTTCCCGATCACCTTCTCGACATAGAGACCGCCATCGCCAAACGCGGCCCGAGCTTCAGAGGCGGCTTGCGGGAACTGTTTCTCGAAGGCTTCGAAGTCCTGCACGATACGGATGCCGCGACCGCCGCCGCCCGCCGCGGCCTTGATCATAACGGGAAAGCCGATCTCCTCGACCAGCGCGCGCGCCTCGTCTAGACCGGCGACCCGGCCCTCGCTGCCTGGCACCGTCGGCACCCCCGCCTTGCGCGCCACCTCGCGCGCGGCCACCTTGTCGCCCAGAAGCCGAATGGCATCGGCGTCCGGACCGACAAAGATCATGCCCGCATCGGCAACCGCCTCGGCAAAGTCGGCATTCTCCGCCAGAAAGCCATAGCCTGGATGGATAGCATCGACGCCCTTCTCCTTCGCAGCGGCGATGATGGCCCCGATGTCCAGATAGGATTTTGCAGCGGGCGGCGGGCCGATAAGCACGCCATCATCCGCCATCCTGACCGCAAGGGAGTCCGCATCGGCGGCGCTGTATGCTTGAACGGTGCGGATGCCGAGCGCCTGCGCCGCCCGGACGATGCGGACCGCGATCTCGCCCCGGTTTGCGATGAGGAGAGAGCCGATGGCCATGCCGCCTACCCTTCCATCTCGGCGATGACCTGACCTGCCATGACCGCGTCGGCATCTTCGAGCAGGAAGCGGATGGACTTGCCCGGCTCCAGGGCGGCGACTTCGTGAAAGCTCTTCATTACCTCGATCAGCGCCACCACGTCACCGGCGGCAACGTCGTCGCCATCGGCCTTGAAGGGCGGACTTTCCGGGGAGGGCTTCCGGTAGAAAACTCCTGGCATCGGCGCCTTGATCTCAACCTTGCTCATGACCCCTTTCCCCTTCGTGTCCGCGTTCTAGCGAGCCGGCAGTTGCGCGACCGGAACGGCTCTGATTCCGTTCTCCGTCAGGCGACGACGCATGGCCGTGGCGATCTCTGCCGAGCCGAGCGTATCGGAATGGAAGCAGATGGATTCGAATTCGATATCGATTTCATTGCCGGTGACCGTCGTCACCTTGCCCGTCTGGCAGGCCTTGACGACCTTTTCGGCAATGGCCTCAGGATCGAGACGCTCGACGCGACGCGTGAAGACGATGGAGCCATCGTCGGCGTAATCGCGGTCCGCGAAGAATTCGCGGATCACCGGATGGCCCGCGGCCTTGGCGATCTTGTAGGTGGCCGACATCCCCATGCAGAAGATGGCGGTGTCGGGCTGAACCGCCCGCATGTAGCGTACGAAAAGGTCCGAAAATTCCTCGTTCACGGCCAGCTCCATATAAAGCGCGCCGTGCGGCTTTACATGCTGAAGGGACGTTCCATGACGCTTGGCGAATTCACGGATCGCGCCGACTTGGTAGATGATGTCGTTGACGAGCTCGGACGCGCTGCCATCGAGACGTCGGCGGCCGAAGCCCTGCAGGTCACGATAGCCGGGATGTGCGCCGACACCCACGCCGTGCTCGACAGCCATGCGCACGGTCCGATCCATCAGGCTCGGGTCGCCAGCGTGGAAGCCGGTAGCGATGTTCGCGGAACTGATGAACTTGATCAGGGTGCCGTCGTCGGTTTCGCGCAACTGCCAGGCGCCGAAACCTTCGCCCATGTCGCAATTGACGTCGATCGCCCGTACGGCCATGCGACACTCCCAGCTATTGCCCGCAACCTTACCGGCTTTTGACGGGTCTCCGTTCCACTCGCAGGCAGCCTAGGAAAACAAATTAGAGATTGGAAATTCTATTTTCCAATGCTGTAATATCAAAAAAACAGATATCGGTGGCGGGCACCCGAAACCCGCGTGAAAGATTGCAAGGGAGGAACGCGATGTCGATCAGTCTTCGTCAGATCCGCTACTTCGTAGCAACGGCCGAGCTCGGCCAGATCTCCCAGGCCGCCGTCGAACTCTCGATCTCGCAATCGGCGGTAACGACGGCGATCCGCGAATTGGAACGCACCGTCAATCTGCAACTCTTCCACCGCTCGACGAACGGCATGGACCTGACGCCAGCCGGGCGCGAGTTTCTGTTCCATGCCTATGAGATCCTGCAGAAGGTGCATGAGGCAACACACCTCACCATTCCCTCCGGCGATGTCGAGGGTCGCCTCTCCGTAGCCGCGACCTATACCGTGATGGGTTATTTCCTTCCGGATCATCTGCAAAGACTTCGGCGCAGTCTTCCGGGTCTCGATATTCAGTTGTTCGAATTGAACCGTGAGGCAATCGAGGAAGGGCTTCTCGACGAACGCTACGATATTGCCGTGCTTTTGACCTCAAACGTCCGCAATCCGCAGATTGCCAGCGAAACGATGATCAGCTCGACCCGCCGGCTCTGGGTGCCCTCCCGACACCCATTCCTGCAGAAGGCACGCGTCGGCCTCTCAGACGTCGCAAAAGAACCCTACATCATGCTCACTGTCGACGAAGCGGCCAACACCTCGCTCGGCTACTGGAGCGCAACGCACTACCGCCCGAACGTCAAATTGCGCACATCCTCCGTCGAGGCGGTGCGCTCCATGGTCGCCAGCGGCCAGGGCGTGGCTATCCTCTCCGACATGGTCTACCGTCCTTGGTCGCTGGAAGGCCAGAGGCTGGAGACGATTGTGCTCCACGAGCATATACCGGCGATGAATGTCGGACTGGCCTGGGTCCGAAAAGCAAAATTCAACCGTCCCATGGAAGCTTTCCGAGCCTATTTCCGGCAGACATTTCATATTCCTCAGACAAGGACATCGGCGCCATCGACAGGCCCTGCACAAGCGGCACCGTATATTTGACCGCCCGCAGGCAGTTTCCTTGCCAAGACGAGCGCATACGAGTTCTTGATCGACTGAACATGGTTCGAGCGTTTCTCGGCACATTCTTGGACTCCTTCACGTCCTAGGGATCAATGAGTCGATTCAGCGTCTACAAGGCTTCCGCGGCGAGGAAGGCTCGGCGGCCAATCGCGTGCGGAAGTTTCACCTCAATGAAGATCGCCGGTTCGCGCAACCGTCGCGCCGGACGTGACGCGGCCGGATCGCGAGACGCCGCCCCCGCTTTTTTCGCGGCCGCAAGGGCCTGCGCGATGAACGGGCGCGTGGCGCGACGAGCGGATGCGGCCCGGCGAATGCGGAACTCATCGGCCATCGCATCGCTCCGGAATGTGCAAAAAACGCAGCAAGTATGGAGGGTTGAACAGTCGGCGCACATTGCGCCAAAGGCTGACAAGGTGCGGAACGCGCCAGAAAATCCAAGCAAAACAACCGACCGAGCGACGCGCAATGTGCGCCCTTTTAGCCTGCCATCGTGCGGTTGTTGGACCTGCCGCCCCCGCTGGCGCCCGCCATGCTACGCCAGAGTCCGACAGGGCAGGAATGCACATGGCGTCAGTCATGACGAGCCCCTTGTACTGCCGTCGGCGACGAATATCGGTTCAGACCGTGGTTGCGGCGTGTGTTTGCGCTGCTCCGGGACGGGAGAGTGGGACGTTTTCGACGGCTCCTCGGAGGCACGGTTGTCGACACTCCGGCGGTCGTTTGAGCGCGGGAAAAAGAGCGGTTCTTCACGCCAGTCCGGTGGCGATGGCGGTGCGGCCGGAGTGTTCGGCGACGGCGCGATGACGCCAAGCGCTGGCGCAGTAAATCGACATAGGCGCACGTCTCGGCAGGCAGCGGCCGGCCGGTTGCGAGGTAATCGTCATAGCGGGCTGGCCCCGCATTGTAGGCCGCCAGCATGGCCGGAATGGCGCCGTAGCAGTCGTACATCTCGCGCAAATAAGCTGCGCCCGCGAGGATGTTGTCGCGCGGATCGAACGGATCGCGGCCGAGGTGATACCGGGCGCGCAGGTGATCCCAGGTATCGGGCATGACCTGCATCAGCCCCATCGCGCCCGCGGATGAGACGGCACGCGTAGCGCCGGCGCTCTCGGCGCCCACCTGACGAGATCACCAGCCCCAGCACGCGCTCGGCCATAAAGGCGGTTTTGTTGAAAAGTCCGAACGGCACGAGGATGAAGCCGGCCAGCGCCGCCAGTTTGAATTCGATCAGGGTGAAGAAGAGCTGGATTGCCAGAATGAAGAAGGAGACGAAGCCCATCAGTTCGGCGATCGAAGCAAGGATCGGCCGACCAGCCTCCAAGCCGATTTCGGCGATGCGGCGGGGCTGGAGAAGCTCGCCGGCGCTCAGGCTGCCTCCCGATGCGATGAGCCCCAGGCCGGCGAAGCTTTCGAAGACGATGCGGGCGAGCGTGTTCCAGTTGCCGATTATGTAGGCGAAGACGCCGACGAAGAGCGTCTTCTTGATGAGCCGGACCGCGCGGTTCAAGCCGATCACAGAGGCGGCCTGATCATGTGTCGATAGGCCGGCTTGTCTCCTTACCGCGCCACCGCCACCGGTCGGCCGGTAGCCGGGTGCTGCATCACGTCCATCCCCACTCCGTAGACTTCGTGCAGCCGATCGGGCGACATGATCTTGTCGGGCGTTCCGCGCGCGATCAATCTGCCGGTGTGGAGAGCCACGATCTCGTCGCAGAACCGCGCGGCCATATTCACGTCGTGCAGCACGATCACCACGCTGATGCCCTTTGTCCGGCTGAGCCGCTGCACAAGGGACAGCACTTCGATCTGATGGTGGACGTCAAGGGCGGATGTCGGCTCGTCGAGCAACAGGCATTCGGCGTCCTGCGCCACCAACATGGCCAGCCAGACCCGCTGAAGCTCGCCGCCGGACAAAGTGTCGACCAGACGGTCGGCAAAGGCGGTTACGCCCGCCAGAGCCATTGCCTCGCTCACTGTCTCCCGGTCGGCGATGCCGAAACGGCCGAGCGCGCCGTGCCAGGGGTAGCGGCCGAGCGCGACCAGCTCCTTCACCAGCATTCCGGACGCTGGAGGCGTTTGCTGCGGGAGGTAGGCGACCTTGCGCGCGAATGGCCGATCCCCCCATGCCGAAAGCGCCCTCCCCCGGAAGCGGAGCGTACCCGCCGACGGCGGCTGCTGACGAGCGAGGAGCTTGATCAGCGTGGATTTGCCGGAGCCGTTCTGCCCGATGAGCCCGACGACCTGGCCGGGCGCAATGTCGAGGCTAAGCGGTTGCAGCAGGATGCGCCCGGGAACCCTGTACGTGACCTCGTCGAGGGCGAACAGCGCCTCGCTATCCAGGCTTGGCGCCGATTGGGCAGGCGGCGCGGTCTTCGCCGTGCCGATGAGCTTTTTACCAGGGTCGCGGATGCCAAGGTGGGTCATCGCCTGCCTTTCCACATCAGGATCATGAAGAAGGGACCGCCGGCAAGGGCGGCGAGCAGGCCGGCCGGGACTTGCCAGGGAAAGATCAGCGTCCTGCCGGCCCAGTCGGCCAGAAGCAGGGAGAGCGCGCCAAAGCACGCCGCCGCAAGAAGCTGCGGCAGGGCGCGCTGGAAGCCAAGCGCCCGCGCCATGTGCGGCGCCATCAGCCCGACGAAGCTCAGCGGCCCGATGACCAGCGTTGAGACGGCCGTGGGGACGGCAATGAGAAGCAGAAGGATGGAGCGGACGCGGCCGAGCCCGAGGCCGAGCGCCCGTGGTGCGGCTTCACCCAGCGGCAGGATATCCAGCCAGCGCGCGGTCAGCGGCACGAGCGCCAGGGTGAAAGCCGTTGCGATGGCGGCCGTGGTCGCATCGCCCGCCGTCGCGCGGTAGGTCGACCCCGACAACCAGGCAAGAAGGAAATCGAGGCGCGGGTCGCCGCTGGCAAGAAGGATCGCCGAGAATGCCGAGGCCATCGTGGCAATCGCGACGCCGGCAAGCAGCAGACGGTCGGGCGCGAACGCGTGCCGCCGGCCAAGGAGGACGATTGCGGCGAGGGTGACGAGCGCGCCGGCGGAGGCCGCCGCGAACATCGCGGCGCGGTCGAGCCCCGCGCTGAAGAGGAAGAGCAAAAGGACACCCAGGGATGCACCGCCGGTCACACCCAGCACCTCGGGCGCGGCCATCGGATTGCCGGTCATGCGCTGCATCGCGGTTCCGGCGACGGCCAGCATGGCCCCGGCGGCAAGCGAGATGATGACGCGCGGCGCGCGCAAGGGCAGCCACTCGGCAAGCTCGGACGGCAAAGCCCAGTGCCAGCCGCCAAGGCCTTGCCCGAAGGCGACGGCTGCAAGCGCCGCAACGGCGAGGATGAGCACCATGGGGAGAAGAGACGGCCAGCGGGCGCGGTGCTGCGTGAGAAGGGGCATTGCCCGCAACCGGTTCGGCGTTGCCTGCATCCTCGGCAGGAGCAGGAGGAGCAGGGGCGCACCGAGAAACGCGGTCGCGGTTCCGGCCGGAATGTCGCCTGCGAAAGGCGCGATCTGCACCAGGCGGTCGGTGAGCCACAGGAGCGCGGTGCCCACAAAGGGCGCCCAGACCATGCGCTGGCCCAATGTGCGCGCGCCGGCAAGCCGCGCAAGGGCCGGTGCCGCGAGCGCGACGAAGCCGATCACGCCGACGGCTGCGACCACGAGGGTGCTGAGGGCGACGGCGACGGCCACGGCGGCAAGCCTGGTGAGGGTTGGCCTTGTGCCAAGGCCCGCCGCGCCTTCCTCGCCCAGGTCGAGAAGCCGCAAGGGGCGGACGAGCAGGAAGGCGATGATGGCCGCGACGGCGATCCAGGGGACGAGCGCCAGGGCGATCGCATCCCCGTTTTGCACCAGAGAGCCGGTCTGCCAGATGAAGAGTTCTTCGGAATATTCGCGGTTGATCGCCATCAGCAGCGCGCTGGCCGAGCCACAGGTGAGGCTGACGATGAGGCCGGTGATGATGATGGCGACCGGCGAGAAGCTGCGGCCCCTCGCAAGCGCGAAAACGACAAGCGTCGTGGCGGCGCCGCCCGAAAATGCCACCCACTCGCGCCCCGTCTCCAGGAGCCAGGGCGCGTAGAGCGTCGCAATCGTCAGGGCGAGGCTGGCGCCGGCATTGGTGCCGATGGTCGTCGGCTCGGCGAGCGGGTTGCGCAAGGCCTGCTGGAGCAAGGTGCCGGCAAGGCCGAGGGCCGCACCTGCCTGCACGGCGACGAGGAGCCGGGGCAGGAAGGCGTGCCGGTAGAGCAGTTGCCGCGGATCGTTGACATCCGGCGCGTGCAGCGCATCCCACCACAGCCCTGCGGGCAGCAATTGGAGAAGGCCGATCACGGTGAGGCAGGCCGCAAGGGCGGCCGGCGCGCCGACCAGCGCAACGAGTGCGGCCCGGCCGGCCGAAGGCGGCGCCGGAAAGGCGGCGGGAAGCGGCCCCGCCGTCATGAGATTTCCGCCAGAAGCGTTGCGAAACGGGCGGCGGCGGCCAGCCCGCCAAAGGGCCAGACCGGCGGTATCGTGGTCACCTTGCCTGCCCGTACGCAGGGAAGATTGGCCCAGAGCGAGCTCTTGTCGATCCTGATGCGGATATGCGGCGGGATGGGGTCGAGCGAGATGAGCCGCGCCTCCCCGATCGCCACCAGCTCCTCTATGCCGAACGAAGAGAAGCCCCAATCGTTCGTCTCGCCGGTCCAGGCGTTGACGAGCCCCAGCCTGTCAAGCACGTCCTGCAGGAGGCTGCCCTTGCCGTAGACCCGCACATGCCGGTCGTCGAACATGCTCACGACCGCAAGCGGCTCGTTCGCCAGGCCGGAGAGCCCGCGTTTCACCTTTGCGATCGTGGCGGCGGTTTGCGCGATCAGGCGCTCGGCATCGGCCTTGCGGCCAAGCCTCAGGCCGAGCTCCCGCGTCACATCTTCTGCCTGCCGGTAGGGTGTGCCCGTGCCATCGTAGAAAGGCACGTTGAAGGTCGGCGCGAAGCGGGCGAAGGCGCTCTCGTCGAGCCCGTAGCCATAGGCGCCGACGATGAAGTCCGGCTTCAATTCGGCAAGCAACTCGAGATTGGGCTCGCCGCGCGCGCCGAGATCGATCGTCTGAGCCGGCAGCGCAGGCCCGACCACCCAGTCGCGATAGCCCTTGGTGTCCGCCACGGCTACCGGCTCGATGCCGAAGGAGATCACCATCTCGGCCGAGGTCCATTCGAGGCAGGCAATCCGCGCCGGGCCTTCGGCCAGCGCCGGCAGCGGGCCGGCGCCCAGCCACGCCGCAGCCAGGCCGCCGAGGCATTCCCGCCGCGTGAGGCGAGGCGCACGGCACGGGCCGGCGCGTCTTCCTGTTCGGCCTTTATCTACCACCGGTATTTGACCGAGCCCGAGATCTTGCGGCTCTCGCCATAGAAGCAGCCGTTGCTCTCCGCGTAGCAGGTCGCGACATACTTCTTGTCGAACAGGTTGCTGACGTTCAGCTTGAACTGGAAGTCCTTCCAGTCGTAGTGGACCGCCGCGTCGACCAACGTCGCGGCAGGCACCTTGAAGCTATTGGCGTCGTCGCCGTAGCTAGAGCCGATGTAGCGGACACCGGCGCCGAAGCCGAGTCCTTCCAGCCGGCCGCTGCGGAACGTGTAGTCCGCCCACAGCGAGGCGCGGTGATGTGGCACGCCGTAGGGCACATTGCCGCCAGTGCCTTCCGCGTCGTCGGTGATCTGCGTGTCGAGATAGGCATAGGCTGCCTTGAGGTCGAGACCCATGCCGAGGCTCGCCACGCCCTCCACCTCGATGCCGCGCGAGCGGATTTCGCCGGTCTGGGTGGAAACGTTCCCGAATGAGCGGACCACGTTCTGCTTGCGCAGATCGAACGCCGAGACGGTGACGAAGGAGTTCCAACCATCCGGCTGATATTTCACGCCAACCTCGTATTGCTCGCCGGTTTCCGGTTCGAAGGCGCCGCCGGCGGGATTGGTTGCAAGTTCCGGCAGGAAGGACGTCGAATAGCTGACATAGGGCGCAAGGCCGATGTCGGAGAGGTAGACGAGGCCGGCGCGCCCGCTGAAGGCGCTGTCGGACTGGCTGGTGGTGGTGCCATCGAGGTTCTCCAGCGTGTCGGTCTTCGCCCAGTCGTGGCGCCCGCCGAGCGATAGCACCCAGTTGCCGAACTTGACCTGGTCCTGCGCGTAGACACCCACCTGGCTCTGGGTCGTGTCGACATCGGTATAGACGCTCAAGGGCGGCAGCGGCTGGCCGAAGACCGGATCGAAGATGTCGATCGGCGGAGCGTCGCCGGTGGTGCCGCGGTCGCTGAAGTCCGTATACTGGTAGTCGAGGCCCAGGAGCAGCGTGTGGGAGAGTTGGCCGGTGTCGAAGGCCGCCTCGACCTGGTTGTCGATGCCGAAGGTGCCTATCCTCGACAGCCCGCCGTCGGCGTAGCGGTAGTAGGTGCGGCCATCGGGGTCGAGACCGGGCGCGAGGTCTGGATTGGGGTTGGCGCCGCCGCCGAAGATGCCTTCCGCCTCGTTGTGGAGATAGGCGTAGCGGGCGTTCTGGCGAACGGTCCACGTATCGTTGAACCGGTGCTCGAATTCGTAGCCCAACATGGCCATGGACGTGTCGTAGCGGTCAAAGCCAGGCTCGCCGACAAAGTGGCTGGCCGGCAGCGTTCCGTTGGGATTGGGCAGCACCGTCCCCTTCGCCGGCAGAAACTGGATACCCCAGCCCTGATTGTCCTTCTGGTATTTGGCGAACAATGTCAGGCTGGTGTCGGCATCCGGCTGCCACTTCAGCGACGGCGCCAGGAATATGCGGTCGTCCTCGACATGATCGATGAACGTATCGCCGTCGCGGTAGAGCCCGGTCATCCGATAGGTCCACACCCCCGCCTCGTCCAGCTTTCCGCCCATATCGGACTGGCCCTGGTAGCGGTCGAAGCTGCCGGCGCCGACTTCGATCTCGCGGAATGTCTCGCCGGTCGGGCGCTTGCTGACATAGTTGACGATGCCGCCGGGGCCCGCCTGGCCGTAAAGCACCGAACTCGGGCCGCGCAGCACTTCGAGCCCTTCGGCGCCGTAGATGTCCAGCGGAATGAAGGCGGCGAAATTCGTACCCCTGAGCTTCAGCCCGTCCACATAGAACGCGTCGCTGGAAACCTCGAAGCCGCGCATCTGGATGCCGTAGCCGCGCAGGTCGCCGCCCCAGAGTTCGCCATTGACACTCGGTGTGTAGCGGAGGGCAGTGCCAAGCGTTTCCGCTCCCCGGGCTTCGATTTCATCCGCGGTGACGACGGAAACGGACTGCGGTGTCTCGATCAGCGGTGTGTCGGTCTTGCTGCCGAGGCGTCCTTTCTTGGCCACATAGCCTTCCTGGTCGAAGACGCCTTCCGTTCCAGCCTCGACTTCCAGCCGCTCGAGCTGGGTCGCCTGCTGCGCAAGCGCGTGCGATGGAAGACTGGAGAGCGCAGAGCCACTGAGAAGCACGACATGCAGCGAATGACGGATAGGACGAAAATCCACGACGAAACCCCTCGACTGAAACAGCGTGGCTTCGCCCTAGCGGTCTGACCCAAACAGATGGTGCGCATCCATTTGGAAAGTCAGCCCCCTAGCTATTGGTCCGGTGGGGCGACCTGTTAGATGGGGACCATCTGACAGGATCGCACCACTGGAACGGCGTGGCTGGCATCCAGCTTGCCGTTAGCAAACATGATGTCAATTATCAACTTTTTACAAAGGTGGTGGCGCAATTGGGCAACCGGCTCCCTCCAGGGCAGCGATTGGCGGGTCAGGGAGAGTTTTTGTCGTGATGGCGCGCGACGTTCAAGAGGTGAGGGAGGCAGAGCAGCGATGCAACAACTTGCCCGACGACGAAGACCGCTGCCGGTATCAGCGCCCCGCCATCGGGGGCGAACAGGGTGGCAATGCCCAGCAGCGCTGTCGTCAAGATGGATATCGCTGCGGCCCAATAGACGAGGTTCATTGCTGCACCGACGCAGATACTTGTTACACGCCCTGCCCACATGGAAACTATAGCACCAAGTCGACACCGACGCGATGTAGTGGGCGGCACGGAACCTGCTGGTAGCAGCGAGTGTTGGGCGTGCCGGAGAAGGCACGCCCAAACCGAGCAGTAGCGTCAGCCCAGAAGGGCGTTGTCGTCGCGCTTGATCGCGATGATCGAGGAGCGCGGCAGTTTGCCTTCGCCGTCCGGGAAGGGCGCGGCGGGGTGCTGGATCCCGACGAACATCGTGCGGCGGTCGGCCGACCAGCAAAGCCCCGTCACCTCGCTGCCATTGGGGCCGGTGAGGAAGCGTTGGATCTCGCCGGTCACCGGGTCGCCCACGAGCATCTGGTTGTTGCCCTGGCCGGCAAAATCGCCCTCGTTGCTGTCGTCACCGTCCGTCTGGATCCAGAGCATGCCGGTCGAGTCCATGACCATGCCGTCCGGCGAGTTGAACATGTTCCCGGTGTTGACATTGGCACTGCCGGCATAAGGCCCCTCCGTGTGGACGGAGGGGTTGCCCGCCATGACATAGAGGTCCCATTCGAAGATCGAGGAAGCATGGTTCTCCCCTGCCGGGCGCCAGCGAACGATCTGGCCATAGCCGTTGGTCTCGCGCGGGTTCACCGCATTGACCGTCATTGCGTCCCCGCCCGCATTGGTGCGGACCGAGCCGTCGTCGTTCATTGCCCCGCGACGGCTGTTGTTGGTGAGGCAGCAATAAGCTTCGATCGCCGTCGGGTTGACGGCCACCCATTCGGGGCGATCCATCGTCGTCGCGCCCGCCTTCGATGCCGCGGTCCGCGTGAAGATTGCGATCTCGGCCGCCGACATGCCCGTCGCCTCGGGCGTGAGCGCGAGCCAGGTGCCGGTCTGGTCCTCGTTGAACTTCGCGACGTGGAGCGTCCCTTCGTCAAGCAGCGTCGAGGTGTCGCCGCCCGGCACGTAGACGTCGCGCGACACCCACTTGTAGAGGAACTCGCCCCGCTCATCATCGCCCATGTAGACCACCACGCGGCCGTCGGGGGCCAACACGCAGGCGGCGTTCTCGTGCTTGAACCGGCCGAGCGCAGTGCGCTTCACCGGTGTCGAGGAGGCATCGGACGGGTCGATCTCGACGATCCAGCCCGCGCGATGCGGCTCGTTCGGGTTCTGGCTGACGTCGAAGCGCGCATCGAACTTCTCATAGGCATAGCGGCCTTCGGCGGCGATGCCGTAGCGCGCGTAGCCCGCGGCGATCTTTTCGTCGGCCGGCATCTCACCGGTGGCGCCGAAGTAGCCGTTGAAGTTCTCTTCGCAGGTCAGGTAGGTGTCCCATGGCGTCTTGCCCGCGCCGCAGTTGTTGAAGGTGCCCAGGCTTTCCGTTCCGGTCGGATCAGCCGCGGTCTTCATCAGATCATCCCCGGCGGCGGGACCGGCAATGTGCATCGGCGTATTATGGGTGATGCGGCGGTTGAACGGGCTGTCCTTGACCACTTCCCAGCCGTTCTCAGTCTCGCTGACCTCCATCACGGTCACGCCTTGAAGGTTCTGGAGCTTGCGGACGTCTTCGGCGCTGGCCGGCGTGCCGTCCGTGGCCTGCGGCAGGTTGATCTTGTTGTTGACGTATTCCTGATTGACGGCGATCACCTGGGCGCCGCCGATCACGAACAGTTCCATCCCGTCCGTGTTCTCGCCGAACACCTTGTCCGACATGGCGGCGCTGCCGCCGGTCTCATCGGTGAAATCGCCTTCGGCCTCGGCGAAGAGGGAATCGCCCCAGCGTGTGAGGATGTTCCAGGAATAGCCCTCCGGCACGTGCACGGTGCTGTCGGTGGCGGCCGGAATCGGTTTGAAGGCAAAGCGGCTGGCCTGCTGGGCCCGTGCGGACGTGGAGTCCAGCAAGCCGGTTCCCATCACCGCCGCGCCGGACCCGAACGCGAGCATGCCGCCCAGAAAGCCGCGACGCGAGATCGCGCGCTCGACGACACGGTCGAACTCCTGTTCCTTGGGTCGTGGGAAGTTCAATTCGTCCCACTCGTCGGCGGATACCGTGGTCGGGTCGATGTCTTTCATAGTCTTCTCCTGGCTATGTCGCTGGGTTGCGTTTGGCACACACCAAACTTCCTTCCCTTGCTAGCCGGGTGGTTTGAAGGTTTGGTGACAGGGGCTATCGATGCCGTGGAGAAATGCGCGTTGGAGCTGGAGCCCGGCGATCATGAAGCGCGTTGAAGAAGGTCTGCCCGTACGATAGCGCTTACTCTAGGATCACGCGCACGGTGGCGCTGCGGCCGGCTGCATCGATCACCGTGAGGGTGGAGGAGCCGCGGCCGTCGGGCGTCCACGAGGCGGTGCGGCGGCGGTGGGTTTCGGGCAACGGCTCGCCGTTGGCGAGCCAACGGAATGGCGCCCGCCCGCCGTTGATCTTGAGCGCCAGCGGCATTACGCGGGCGCCTTGCGAAAGGCCGAGATCGACGCGCGCTCCCTCGGGCGGAAAGACGATCTCCGGTGCCGGCTCGGTCGGCGCGCCCGCAACCGCCGTCCGGCCGGAGGATGCAAAGCGGCGCAGCGAGAAAGGTAAATCCCGGGCGGCAAGACGCACGGCGCCCGCCGGCGCGCGCGGCAGTGGCGTCAGCCCGACGCCGGAGCGGGAGAAGGCCTCGAACAGGATGGGCGCGGCGGCAAGATAACCGGTCAGGCCGGGCACCGAGCCGCCGTCGGGGCGGCCCACCCACACGCCGAGCACGTGGCGGCCATCGTAGCCGACGGCCCAGGCATCGCGGTAGCCGTAGGAGGTGCCGGTCTTATAAGCGATACCGAGACGCGGCGCGCGCCCAGGCGGGACGACGCCCGCAAGCATGTCGGCGATCTGCCATGTAGCCTGCGGGGTCAGCACCGTCGCCGGGTCGGACGGGGTCTCGGAGCCGGCGACATGGCGCAGCGGCCGCACCTTGCCGTGATTGGCGAGCCCGGCATAAAGCTGCACCAGCCCTTCCAGCGTCAGCCCGGCGCCGCCGAGGCCGATGGCCAGCCCAGGCGCCTCGCCGGGCGGCAGGACGGGGTGGACGCCGGCGCGCCGCATCCGCGCCATCAGGCGGGCCGGGCCGACGGCGTCGAGCAGGCGGATCGCCGGCACATTGAGCGACATCTGCAGCGCCTCGCGCACCGTGACGTCGCCCTGATACTCCATGTCGAAGTTCTTCGGCCGATAGCCGGCAAAATTGCCCCGACGATCCTCGATCATCGTTTCCTGCATGACCAGCCCTTCCTCGAAGGCGAGGCCGTAGATGAGGGGCTTAAGGGTCGAGCCGGGCGAGCGCTGGACGACACTCATATCGATCCAGCCGGCGCGGGCGGCGTTGAAATAGCCGGCCGAGCCGACACGGGCCAGCACCGCCCCGGTGTGGGCGTCGGCCAGGATCATGGCGACCGAGACGCGGGCGCCCTGGCGCCGTGCCGCCTCGCGGGTCACCGCTTCCAGCCTGGCTTGAACGCCGCGGTCGAGGAGGAGCCGATGTTGGCGCTTTTCGGGGTCGGCGCGCCTGACGGCATCGGCCAGATGCGCGGCATAGGCGGGCATCGGCTGGCGTTCGGCCGCGATTGCCGCATGCGCGGCGCGGGCCACCTCTCCTTCGGCGATCACGCCTGCCTTGGCCATGCGGGCGAGCACCCGGTCGCGCGCGGCTTTCGCGGCTTCGGGATGGCGGTCGGGGCGGCGCGCCTCCGGAGACTGCGGCAGGGCGACGAGCAGGGCGGCCTCGGACAGGCTGAGCTTGTGCGGCTCCTTGCCGAACCAGGCAAGGCTCGCCGCGCGCACGCCTTCCAGATTGCCGCCATAGGGCGCCAGGGTCAGATAGCGCTCGAGGATCTCGCGCTTGGAAAGGCGGCGCTCGATCTGCAGGGCGCGGGCGATCTGGCGGAACTTGGCGGCGAAGCTGCGCTCTCCCCGCGGCTCGGCCAGGCGGGCGAGCTGCATGGAAAGGGTCGAGCCGCCCGAAACGATGCGGCCGTTTGCGGCAAGCTGAAAGGCGGCGCGCAAAAGCGCCAGGGGATCGACGCCGGAATGCGACCAGAAGCGCCGGTCCTCATAGGCGACCAGCATTTCGAGGAGCTGCGGGTCGAGCGTGTCGACGTCTGCTTGAAGGCGCCAGCGCCCGTCCGCCGCCGCATAGACGCGCAGAAGCGCACTGTTGCGGTCGACAACCTCCGGCGAGAGTGGGGCGGCATCGGCAAGCGGCGGCGGATAGGCCTTGTCTAGACGGTCGAGCGCGAAAACGCCGATGGCGAGCGTGACGAGCAAGGCGGTGGCGCCGATGGCCATTCGTCGTGCCCAGATTGCTGGGTTGCGCAGGGTGTTTGCTAGAAAGGACGGTGCCCGTCGCGTCGACCCCCCTCCGCCTGCCGGCACCTCCCCCACAAGGGGGGAGGTAGGCCGGCCGCGCGCTCCGGTACCTCTTCTGCAACGTCGGAGATTGGCGAAGAGTATGGCGACGGCCTGCCTCCCCCCTTGCGGGGGAGGTGCCGGCAGGCGGAGGGGGGTCGACGCGACGGGCACCGTCCCTTCAAGCGGTCGCTCTGTCCGGTTGCGTTTCACCTCACCTCGCCCGCGATCTCCATGAGACCGGTCGCCCTGCGCGCGGAAAGCTGCGGCCGGTACATGTCTTCGACGCTGGCCGCTGGATGGGTGTAGGTGCCCGGCGTCACCGCACGCACGACATAGGCGAGCCTGAAATCGCGGTTGTCGTCGGCGGTGCGGTCGAAGGCGGCGATGAAGCGGTCGTCGCGGAACTCGGTGTGCACGGCGTCGGTCTCGCCCAGCCATCCGAAATTGTCGAGCTGCGCGCTGTCGACGAGGCGCGGATTGTCGATCTCGAAGCCGGCCGGCAACAGGTCGGAGACCAGCACGCGCGAGGGCCAGGCATTGGCCTCGGTAACCTCCAGCACGACGACGTAGCGCTCGTTCTGGCTCACCTGCGAAACGTTCACCGCCGTGCCGTCGAGGCTGTAGTAGGTGCGTTCGATGGTGAAGCCTTCACCGCCGGCCGGCAGGGGCTGCCGGGGCGCGGCTACGGTGGTCAGCACCGCGTCGACCGGCTCGGCACCCGCATTGGCGATGGTGAAGGGGGTCTCGGCCACCTCGCCGCCGGAAAGCCGGCGTGCGAAGGCGCCTTCGTGCGGCGCGCCGTCGACCGTCAGCGCGATGTCCTCGCTCGCCTCATCCAGAGCCCGGGCGGCCAGCAGCATCCACGCCTCGTCTTGCGTGCTCATGTAGCGGGTGCGGCCGCGCATGTCGGAGACGAGGCTGATCATCTGCGGCACCAGCGTCTGCTCGGGGCGGCTTTCGGCGGCGAGTGCCAGCATCGCCGCCCCGTCACGCAGGCGCGAGCCGTAGTCGGAGCGGGCCATGTCGGCGTCCGTCGCCGATTGCGCCATGCGGAAGGCCGAACCGAACGCGGTCTCGGCGCGCTGCGCATCGCCATAGAGCGCCAGTGCCGCGGCGATCTGGGCGCGCGCCAGGGGGCTTGCGAACTCGTCGATGCGGGTATCGGCATAATAGCGCAGATCGCCGGCCGAGGCCTGGCGGTTGCGCGCCAGCACGTAGAGCGCATAGGCGATCTTGTCGCCGTTCGACTTGACGTCCGTGTCGTAGGCGAGCGCGTTCTGCAGGTTCTGCAGCGCTTGATTCATGGCCTGCTCCGGCACGGCAAAGCCCTGCTCGTTCGCCCGCGTCAGGAAATCAGTGACGTAGGAATCGAGCCACAGGTCCCCGGAGCCGGGGCTCCACAGGCCGAAGCTGCCTGCCGAGGACTGATAGGAGAGCACGCGGGCGATGGCCTTCTCGATGCGACCCTTGACCGCCGGGTCGTCATCGAGGCCGGCGGCCTTCGAC
Source organism: Chelativorans xinjiangensis (assembly GCF_009812055.1). Lineage (GTDB taxonomy): Bacteria > Pseudomonadota > Alphaproteobacteria > Rhizobiales > Rhizobiaceae > Chelativorans > Chelativorans xinjiangense. Next base: position 43,941 of record NZ_WQNH01000021.1, read on the forward strand.
AATTCGCCGACATAAAGCAGCGGCAGCGCCCGGCTGGTGATCTGCTCGGCGCAGCCATAGGGATAGCGGTCGAGCGACATCAGAAGCGCGGGGATGTCGAAAGCTTCGGCCTGCGAGACGTTGACGGTGACGGATGCGCCCTCCGTGAAGCTGTCCGCAAGAAGCCCGCCATCGATCTTCAGACTGCCGCCATCGGCGGCGAGCGTCACCGTGCGCCGGGTGGCCACCGGCACCACCCCGGGCCTCACCGGCAGGCTGACGGATTTTTCCACCGTCAGGCCGGACTCGTGGGCGAGCGAAACGGCGATGCTGCCAGTGCCCGCCTCCTGCGCGGAGAGCGGCAGCGACAGGCTCGTCCTGCCGCCGGCGGCGAGGTCGAGGCTTGCCGGAGCCGAGCCCGTGTCGACGGCGACCGCGCCGTCGGCTGAGATCGAAAGCGTATAGTCGCCCGCAGGGCCGTCGGTGTTGGCTATTTCGACCAGCATCCGCGCCTCGTCGCCGGGTGCGAGGAAGCGCGGCTGGCTCGTCGTCACGACGATGGGATCGCGGATGACGACGTCCTTCGATGCGCCGCCGACAGCACTCTTCGACCAGGCGACGGCCATGACGCGCACGGTGCCGTTGAACTGCGGCACGTCGAAGCCGATTTCGGCCTTTCCCTCATCGTCGAGCCGGACAATGCCGGAGAAGAAGGCGATCAGCTCTTCCGTCGGCGGGCTGCCGGTCGACGTCATACCGCCGGCATCGCCGCCGGTGCGCAGCCGGCCGGCCGCACCCAGCGATCCGTCGATCAGCCGGCCGAAAATGTCGCGCATCTCGAGCCCCAGCATGCGCTGGCCGAAATACCAGCCGGCCGGGTCGGGCGCCTCGTAGCGGGTGAGATTGAGGATACCGACGTCGACCGCGGCGACGGTGACATAGGCCTCCTCGCCGGCGGCAAGCCCGCCGAGGGAAACGGGGATCGTGAGCCTGCCGTTGGGCCGCGCCTTGTCGGGGACGTCGAGATCGACGGCGAGCGAGCGGGCGTCCGGATCGACCTTCAGCCAGCGGACGCCGATGGCGCGCATGGGCAGACGGTTTTCCGTGGTCTCGCCCGGCCGGAACAGGGTCGCCGTCACATAAGTGCCGGCGCCCAGATCTTCGGTCACCGGGATGTCGACGGTCGTGCCTTCCTCGGGAACGCTGACGGTGAAGGTGCGCTGCGGGCTTTCCGCGCCGAGCGTGACCAGGGCCTCGCCGGCAAAGCGCGGCGAAATCTTCAGCCGTGCCGTGTCGCCGGGCGCGTAGGTCTCGCGGTCGAGGGCGATTTCCAGGCCGTCGGGCGTTTCCGTCGAACCTGCCTCGACGTACCAGCCGGCGTCGAACTCTACGCTGGAGATGGGGCCGCCGGATTCAGCGCTTTCCACCTCGAGCCGATAGCGGCCCCAGTCGGCGGAAACGCTGATCTGCGGCTCGGAGTCGGGCGCGGCGTCGACGGTGCCCTCCTGCACGAGGCTCGTGGTGTCGATCGGCTCGTAGCTCCAGGAGCTGCCGTTGCGATACCACTGATAATGCCGCTCGACGCGCAGCAGCGACCATTTAAGCCTCGGCATGGCGATGCGTCCGCCCGAGGGATCGGCGGCGATGACACGGAAACTTGCCGTGCCGCCTTCCGGCACACGGCCGCCGGAGAATTCGGGCCTCAGGCCGATGACGGCGGTTTCCGGCTCGATGCCGATATCGAGCGAGCGCTCGACGGCGCGGCCGCCGGCCTCGCGCATCCGCATGCTGACCTTGGCCGTCAGAAGCTGCGTGGTGGAAGGCGCGCTGTCGACGGAAACGTCGAAGACGGCCTTGCCGTCGGCGTCTGTGTCCGGGAGCCCGGCAAGCGGCACGCGCGTAGCCTCCACGCCCTCCTCGTCCTCAAGACCGAAGACATAGCCGGGGAAGCGCGCCCATTCGCGCGTCGGACTGACCGTCAACTGGCCTTCGAGCGCCAGACCGGCGGCCGGCGCGCCATAGAGATAGCGGCCTTCGAGGGTGATCTCGGTGGACGAGCCGATGGCAATGGTGTCCGCGGCGCTCGAAAGCTCGAACTCGGTGCGGTCCGGGACGAAATCTTCCACCAGGAACATCTTTTCAGCAATCGGCGCCTCCTTGGGGTCGGCGTGAACGCGCAGGGACCATGTGCCGCGCATGGCGTTTTCAGGCAGCGCCAGATCGACGGCGTGGCCGCCAAGCTCGGCCCCTTGGGAGACGATGCGGCGGTCCTCCACGCCGTCGGGGCGCTGGAAGATGAAGGTCAGGGGCAGGTCGTCTACCGCCTCGGCGGATGGGTTGCGCGCAAGGGCTGCCGCATGCACCGTCTCGCCGGCGCGATAGATGCCGCGCTCGGTCCAGGCGAAGACGTCGAGCGGGCCGGGCGCCGGCCGGCCGGCAACGCCGCGGTCCGACAGATCGAAGCCGCCGCGCGTCATGTCGAGGAAGACGAAATCCTCTTCGCCGCCCTCGGCGATGAGGACGGTCGGCGCAAGGCCGGCGTCGCCGCGCACAGTGCCCGGTGCGAAGCGGGCATGGCCGTCGCCGTCCGTCCTCGCCTCGCCGAGCACCTCGTTGTTGCGCGCGATGAGCGTCAGCTTGAGGCCGGCCATCGGCTTGGCCGTGGCAAGCGAGCGGGCAAAGACGGACAGTCCGTCCTCGCCGGCGAAGGTGGACAGGCCGATATCCGATATCAGGAACCATTGGGTGGCGCGGCTGTCCCAGCTCTCGCTGGTGTCGCCCTCGGGAATGGCGGTCAGCATGTAGATGCCGGGCTTGCGCTCCGGCACCGCCTCGTCGATGGGGATGCTGGTGACGACGTCCTTGTTCAAGTCGGAGGCGATGTCGACCGTGCCTTGCCAGATGGGCTCGCCCATGTCGCCGGCGACCTCGTCGATCTCGTAGTCGTTGAGCTGCTGGAGGAATTTCGATTCCGTCATGAGCCGTGCCAAGGCGCGGTCGCCTACCCGGTAGAGCGAAAGCTTCGCACTCGACGCGTTGACCGAGACCATGGGGATGCCGCGCCGGGCGCTTGCCGGCAGCACGAAATTGTCGCCGGTGAAGCGCAAGGCGGGGGCGCGGTCGCGAATATAGATTTCCAGCGGAACCGGCTCGGCGATCACCTCGCCGATGGCCGCCGGCAGGCCCTGGCGGATGACGACGCGGTATTGCTCGCCGTGCTTCAAACCGGTGACGCAGAGCTCCTTGTCGCTCTGGTTGATGGCCGCGGCGGGCGTGTTGTCGACGGCCACGTATTGCGCGTAGTCGACGCCGCTCTTGACCAGTTCCTCGGAGAACTGGACGCAGACGCGCGGCGTGGCGCTGTCGGCATCGACCGAGTGATCGACGACGCGGAAGCCCTTGCGGCGCTTGAGATCGGCGTAGCGCGCCTGCACGCTTGCCGAGGCGTGAAGCGCAAGGCTCGCCTCGTAGGCGCTGATGGCCGGCCGGAAGAGGCTGCGCAGTTCCAGCGCGGCGGCCAGCGCAGCCAGCGCGTCGGCACGTGCCAGCCTCGTGCGCGACAGCCGATAGGCGGTCACGGCCGCACCGGTGGCGGCGCGCTGCAGCCGGTAGGCGGTCTGCTGGCCTGCGGGTGTGGCATTCGTCGCTGCGTGGGCAAGCCCGGTCCACAGGGTAGCGTTTTCAGGCTCGACGGCGATGGCGGCGGTGTAGTCGCGCATCGCGCGGTTCGCGTCGCCGCGCTCGAACGCCTCAGCCGCGGCGGTGGTGAGCGCGACGAAACCGGCATCGCCCGGACCAGCGCTGCGCAGCAACGCGTTTTTATATTGCTCGGCTTCCTGCAGGACATGGCCCGGCACGAAGCGCAGCTCGGGCGGAGCGCCGATATCGGGCTCGGCACCGGCGGTCACCACCTTGCCGGCGACCGCACCTTCAAAGGTGTTCAAGACGTTGAAATCCGACTTCAGGAAGCACCAGCGGGCACGCGTATTGTAGGTGAAGGCCCGGCATTGCGGGTCGCCGAGACAGGCGCTCTCGCACTGGTCCAGCGAGACGTTCTGCTCGGTGCGCAGATCAAAACCGAAATAGTCGCTGTTCTCGGTGGTGACGATGCGCCTGGCATCTTGCGCGGCGGTGGGGACCGTCAGCGCGAAAAGAGCAAAAACGATCAAAAAGAGCCCGCGTAACGTGCACATCGCATCCCTCCAGGCGCTGCCGCTATCGTCCCCGTGATATTCGTCCAGTTTCGTGAAGGTCTGTCAACAGCCGGCGCGGAAGGCGGACAGGCTCACCTTACTCCCCTATAACTTCCAGTTGCGCCAAGTTGGGGCTTTCCGGCCGTGCTCCCGGCGACGACACGAAATGCGGCATAGAAGAGCTAAACATGAGAAACGCGATCTGCCGACTGCTTGCCGGTGATCCTGTACGTCAAGCTGACGGTGGATCCGGCGCAGGCGGACATGCCGCTGCGCCTCGGCCTCGTCTATCTTCACGGCCAGCACGGAACCCGACCCGGCGCTATCGGCCTCGCTCGGGCTGGAGAAAAATTCTGAGGATGCAGATGTGCGCATTCGCTAAAAAACTTGGCAAGCTACTAACTCTTCCATCATTTTTTCTGCGTCAGTATCGAATTGCTCGGGCACGATACGAATTCCAGCAGGGGCTATCCGGTGGCTCCTCTTCAAGGGGAGGCAATACGAGGAGCCATGAGGGAATCCGCATTGTGGTTGGTCGCCGGGGCGGCGTGCTTGCTCGTTGCGAGCTGCGGGGGCGGCGGTAGCGGCAGCGGTGACGGCGGCGGTTCCACGCCACCGGACGATGAGCCGCCAGCCAGATCTTCCAACTATCCGGAGATGGACGAGACGGCCGCTGGCAACTACGCCGCGAATGCCGAGTTCAACCGGATCGATCCTTCCTGCGGCGGCAGTACCAACCCCGGCTGCGTCGGCACATCCAACTACGCCCTGCAGAACGTCCATTACGCGCATACGGCCACACTCGACGATGGAACCAGAGTGCGTGGCAAAGGCACGCTGATTGCCGTTGTCGACGACGGGTTCCGCCGCAGCCACCAGGAATTTTCCGGCAAAACGATCCACACTTTCTTCGGCGGTCTATCGTTTGTGACGGAAGACCATGGCACGGGTGTCGCCGGCATCGCCGCCGGCAACGCAGACGGCAAGGGGATGATGGGCGTGGCGCCGGAGGCCGACCTGCATCTGACCTCCTGGGCAACCGCAAACGATACCGGCAGGCTTCTGGAGCATCTGACCGCGGCCACTGACGACGCGGCATCGCTCGGCGCCGTGGTGCAGAACAATTCGTGGGGATTTGACCAGGAGATCGCCGCCGACGAGGAGATCGCAGCTTTCGAGGCTTCCGGTGCGGATAGCTATGCAGAATATGTCGCCGGGGGCAATGCCAGCCTGATGGCGGATTTCCAGAGCCTGTTTGACGCCTACAGCGATTTCCAGGAAACGGGCGTCATCGTCTTCGCCAACTCCAACGACCGCAATCTTGGCACCGACGACGGCAGTCAAGCTGATGCCTCCACCCTCGCCGCGCTTCCGCTTTTCGTGCCAGAGCTCAAGGGAGCATGGCTTACCGTCAGCAACGCGCTTTTCACGGTCGATGAGGGCGACGGCACAATCCTCGATGCCCAGCTTCTGTCGGCACCCTGCGGCTCCGCCGCCAGGTTCTGCCTGACCAGCGACGGCACCGCCTACGTGCCGACCGCATCGAGCGACACGTCCTACCGCGTTTCAACCGGCACGTCCTTCGCCGCGCCGCAGGTCTCGGGGCAGATCGCCCTCCTCGCCCAGGCTTTTCCCAACCTGTTGCCGGCAGAGCGGACGGTGCGCCTCTTGGCAACGGCGCGGACCGACTGGGACGGCTTCCAGAACTCGAAGGCCGGCGAGCAGAGGTTCGCGCCTGGCGTCACGCACGCCTATTCCAGCCTCTACGGCCACGGCGTGCCGGACATCAAGGCGGCGCTTTCGCCCCTCGGCGGACTGTCCATCGCCAGCGGCGACAATGTCTTTTCCGGGCCGCGCACCAGCCTCGACGACAGCATCGCCACCGCCGGCCCTGTCGTCGGCAACAGCGTGGCCAAGGCGCTCGCCGGCCGCCGTATCATGGCGGTCGATGCATTGGGGACGGATTTTTACTTGCCGGGCAGCGTACTCGGCACCGAGGGCGGCAATGGCGGCTTTTCGTCGGGACAGGCGAATGCGGGCCAACTTGCCCGCAATGTGGAGGGGGTGGCGACGAGTTTCTCGTTCCTGGAGGCCAACTCCACCGCCGTTGCGGCCCTGGAGGACGCGGCCGTGCCGAAGCTATTCTTCTCCCAGACGCTCGCCAACCTCGGCGGCGATACCGCTTTCTCGCATGTCTTCCCCCTTGGAGAGGGGCGGTTTCTGCAACTCGCCGGACATATGGACCAGGCGCAGGACGGCAGCAACACGGCCTTCTCCCTGTCGCGCCTGACGGCGCGCCAGAACTTCGCCACGGAGCTTTCCTTCTCCTTCGGCCATAGCGCCAACCGCTTTTTCGGCTATACGGCAAGCGGGCCTTTCCTGCCGGCGGAAGACACGGGCAACGTGGCGGCCGGCTTCAGCATCAGTACCGCGCTGTCGTCAGCCTGGTCGGTCGGCGCCTATGCCGAGTTCGGCAGCGGTTTCGTGGGGAACGATCCCTCGGCGCTGGTCGACTACGGCGCCTTCGCCTATGCCAGCGGCGGCCTTTCGGCGCGCCGCCGCGGCGTCGCCACCGGGCACGACATGCTCGACCTTTATGCGGGCGTGCGGCCCAAGACCGTGGCGGGCAAAGCCGATTTCAGTCTGCCGGTCGGCCGCGATATGGACGGCACCATTCATTACGAAAAAATCGGCGTCGACCTTGCAAATTCGGATCTGCCGCTGCGTCTCGGCTTCGTCTACCGCAACCGCACCGAGCGCGACTTCGACGTGCTGTTCGGCCTCAATACCGACTTCATGGCCGGCAGCGACCCCGATCCGGTGCTCTCGGTCTCGCTGGGATTGAAGAAGTCGTTCTAGGCGCGCGTTGTTGCATGTCGTCCGCCACCGTGCTTTTTTCGATTGCATGCGCGGTCTGCATGCACCGGAAGGAGTTGCAGTGCTTGTCCTCATAAGTGTCTTCGCCATCTTCATCCCCGCGCTGGTGCTGCCGGGGCCGGATTTCGTGGCCGTGGTCCGCTCGTCGATGACCGGCGGCACGCTCGCGGGATTGAAGACGACGGTGGGCGTTTCCGTTTGCCTCGGCCTTTATGCGACGCTGAGCCTTTTGGGGCTTTCGGCGATCCTGATGGAGTTCCAATGGCTCGCCTGGGCGATCCGCGTTCTCGGCGGCTGCTACCTCATCTATCTCGGCGTCCGGCTGGTGTTCGCAAAGCCACAGGAGCTGGCGGTGGACCAGGCGCAGGGCCGTGCCGGGCGCAGCCCGCTCATCTTCGGGTTCCTCGTCACCTTGACGAACCCCAAGGCGATCGTGCTTTTTGCCAGCGTTTTCGCGACCTCGATCACCGCTCAGACGCCGGCGTGGGTGCTTGTCGCCATGGTCGTCCTCGTCGTCTTGAGCGCGCTTGCCTGGTATTCGCTCGTCAGCCTCTTCATGTCGTCGCGGCTCATCCTCAGGCGGTTTTCGGACGCGCGGCATTGGGTGGAGCGCTTCGCGGGCGTGTGCTTCGTGGCAATCGGCGGCCGCATCCTTGCCGACAGCCGCAATCCTGTGACCGTTTGACCCTTCGGCTGCCGGTGCGCTTGGTATTTCCGCGAAACATGACTATCTGGCAGGCGTACGCGAAGAAAGTGAGCCGCAATGAGCGCCGTCACCCGTCAAGCCGTTATCGACAAGCTCAGCACCATCAAGGGGCCGGACCTTGAGGGCGATATCGTTTCGCGCGGTCTGGTGTCGGAGATTTTCATTGCCGACGGCAAGGTCTTCTTCTCCATCACGGTTCCCGCCGAGCGTGCTCGGGAGTTGGAGCCCATGCGGCAGGCGGCCGAGAACGCGGTGAAATCCATTCCCGGCGTTGCAGGCGCGATGGTGGCGCTGACAGCGGAAAAGCAGGGCGGGGGCATGGGCGCGACACCGCAGCCGACGCCTCGGCCACAGCCTACGCCGCGCCCGCAGCCGCAAAGAAGCCCCGCGGCTCCGCAAGGGCAGCAGCCGGCGAAGGCCGGTGTGCCGGGGATCGAGGCCATCATCGCCGTGGCAAGCGGCAAGGGCGGCGTCGGCAAATCCACCACCGCCGTCAACCTGGCACTGGGTCTCAGCGCTCTCGGGCTGAAGGCCGGCATTCTGGATGCCGACATCTACGGCCCCTCCATGCCCCGCCTTCTGGGGCTCAGGGGCAAGCCGGAGATGGTGGACGGCAAGACGCTCAAGCCGATGCAGGCCTACGGGCTCGAGGTCATGTCCATAGGTTTCCTCGTCGAAGAGGAGACGCCGATGATCTGGCGCGGGCCGATGGTCATGTCGGCGCTGCGCCAGATGCTGCGCGACGTCGCCTGGGGGGCGCTCGACGTCCTGGTGGTCGATATGCCGCCCGGCACGGGCGATGCTCAGCTCACCATGGCCCAGCAGGTGCCGCTGGCCGGCGCCGTCATCGTCTCGACACCGCAGGACCTGGCTCTCATCGACGCCCGCAAGGGGCTCAACATGTTCCGCCGCGTCGACGTGCCGGTGCTCGGCATCGTCGAGAACATGAGCTATTTCATCGCCCCCGACACCGGCAAGCGCTACGACATCTTCGGCCATGGCGGAGCGAGGAACGAGGCCGAGCGGCTGGGCGTGCCGTTCCTGGGCGAGGTACCGCTGACGATGGATGTGCGCGAGACGTCGGACGCCGGCACGCCGGTTGTCGTCTCGAACCCCGACGGGGCGCAGGCGAAGATCTACCGCGCCGTGGCGGAAAAGGTGCTGGAAGAGATGAAGCGGGAGCGCGAGGCGGCCGGCGAGGCGCCGGCTATCGTATTCGAGTAGGGGAAAGCCTGGCTCATAACGTGCCCGGCCGGGCTACCGATCTACTAGCATGGACGGCGCCGAGCGCCCTCGTGGTTCGACAAGCTCACCATGAGGGCTATTGGGATGTCACCGCTTCTGTGCACCGATAACTGAAGCTTGAGCGCTCGGCCCGATGTCGAAGGGCGCAGGCGTTCCAGTAGCCCTCATGGTGAGCCCTGAGCTCGTCGAAGGGTCGAACCACGAGGGCGCTAGGCACCGCCCCTCAAGCGCTCTGCGCTTCCTCCTCCGCGCCGCTGACGCGGGCGTTGAAGTTGGAGAAGAACTGGCCGGCCAGCTTCTTCGAGGTCGACTGGATCAGCCGGCTGCCGAGTTGGGCCATCTTGCCGCCGACATCGGCCTTGGCCTGATAGGTGAGGATGGTGGCGTCCAGGCCGTCCTCCTTGAGCGAAACGTCGGCGCCGCCCTTGGCGAAGCCGGCAACGCCGCCCTTGCCCTCGCCGGAGATGGTATAGGAATGGGGCGGGTTGAGATTTGTGAGCTCCACCGCGCCGTTGAACCGAGCCTTGATCGGGCCGATCTTGAGCGAGACGGTAGCAGCGAATTCGGTGTCCGAGTTCTTCTCCAGTTCCTCGCATCCGGGGATGCAGTCCTTCAGAACGTCCGGATCGTTCAGCGCCCGCCACACGGTCTCCACCGGCGCTTCGATCCGCTCCTCGCCCTCGATGATCATGGCCATGGCTGGTCCCTCCGGTTGGGTGTCGTCCTTGGCTAACGCAGCCGGCGGCTCTTGTCCATCCGGCACTCTTGCCGCCCGGCCCGGGATGCAATATCCGTGAGCCCGGCAACCCGTAGAGGCTTTCGATCATGACCCAAGGCAGCCGCAAGACCCGGCTTCGTTCGCAACAATGGTTCGACAATCCGGACAATCCGGGCATGACCGCGCTCTACATCGAGCGCTATCTGAATTATGGCCTGACGCGCGATGAGCTGCAGTCGGGCAAGCCGATGATCGGCATCGCCCAGACCGGCTCCGACCTTTCGCCCTGCAACCGGCATCATGTCGAGCTTGCCAAGCGCGTACGAGCCGGCATCGAGGCCGCCGGCGGCATCCCTTTCGAGTTTCCCTGCCACCCTATCCAGGAGACGGGCAAGCGGCCGACAGCCTCGCTCGACCGCAACCTTGCCTACCTGTCGCTGGTAGAGGCGCTTTACGGCTATCCGCTCGACGGCGTCGTACTCACCATCGGCTGCGACAAGACCACGCCGGCACTGCTCATGGCCGCGGCCACGGTGAACATCCCGGCCATCGCCTTCTCCGTCGGCCCCATGCTCAACGGCTGGCACCGGGGCAAGCGCACCGGCTCGGGCACCGTCGTCTGGGAGGCGCGCGAACGGCTGGCCGCAGGCGAGATCGACTACGACGAATTCATGGATCTGGCGGCGTCTTCCGCGCCGTCGGTGGGCTTCTGCAACACCATGGGCACGGCCTCCACCATGAATTCGCTGGCCGAGGCGCTCGGCATGCAGCTTCCCGGCTCCGCGGCGATCCCCGCGCCCTATCGCGAACGTGGCCAGATGGCCTATGAGACCGGGCGACGCATCGTCGAGATGGTACACGAGGACCTGAAACCTTCCGACATCATGACGCGCGAGGCCTTCGAGAATGCCATCGTCGTCAACTCGGCGCTCGGCGGCTCCACCAATGCGCCGATTCACTTGAACGCCGTCGCCCGGCATCTGGGCGTGCCGCTCGACAACGACGACTGGCAGAAGGTTGGCCATCACGTTCCGCTTCTCGTCAACATGCAGCCGGCGGGCGAGTATCTGGGCGAGGATTTTCACCGCGCCGGCGGCGTGCCGGCCGTGGTGGCGGAGCTGATAAAGGCGGGTCTGCTGCCGCACCCGGACGCCAAGACGGTGAACGGCCGCACCTTTGGAGAGAACTGCCGCGATGCGGAAAATCTCGACGGCAAGGTCATTCGTCCGGTGTCGGACCCCCTCAAGCCCAACGCCGGCTTCATCAACCTGAAGGGCAATCTCTTCGACAGCGCCATCATGAAGACCAGCGTGATCTCGGAGGAATTCCGCGCGCGCTACCTGGCGAACCCGGACGATCCTCTCGCCTTCGAGGGCAAGGCAGTCGTCTTCGACGGTCCGGAGGACTATCACGACCGCATCGACGACCCCGCGCTCGCCATCGACGAGCATTCTATCCTCGTCATGCGCGGCACCGGGCCCGTCGGCTATCCGGGCGCGGCGGAGGTGGTCAACATGCGCCCGCCGGACTACCTCATCAAGAAGGGCGTCCACGCGCTCCCCTGCATCGGCGACGGCCGCCAGTCGGGAACCTCGGCCTCCCCCTCGATCCTCAACGCCTCTCCGGAGGCGGCGGTCGGCGGCGGCCTGGCGCTCTTGAAGACAGGCGACCGGATTCGCATCGATCTCAACAAGGGCAGCGCCGACATGCTGTTGAGCGATGAGGAGCTGGCCACCCGGCGCACCGCGCTGGCGGCGGCCGGCGGCTACGCCTTCCCGGACCACCAGACGCCCTGGCAGGAGATCCAGCGGGCCATGGTGGACCAATTGGCCGAAGGCATGGTGCTCAAGCCGGCGACGGCTTATCGCCGCATCGCGCAGGAAAAGGGCATCCCGCGCGACAATCACTAAGACGGCGAGCGAGCCACGCTCTTTCCCTGCGGTGTTACCCAGCCGCGGAGATTTTCTCCTTCAGCGCCCGCACAAGCGCTGCGTCCGTGCGACGGCGCTTTGCCGGTGAAAAGCCGAGCGAGACGAGCCGGGCATCGGAAACCGGTTCGGCCGTCGAACACGAGGCATGGACCTCACTCACCGGCAGCCTCGGCAGCAGCCTGCCGATCGTCTCGACGTTGATCCCCGCGCCCGGCATGATCGATATGCGGCCTGCCGCGGCGGCGATCGTCTCTTCCAGTGCCGCTACGCCTTCCGCCGCGGTCGGCGCCCCGCCGGACGTCAAGATGCGCTCGAAACCGAGTTCGACCGCCATCTCGACGGCCTCCGCCCGGTCCGGAACAAGATCGAAGGCCCGGTGCAGCGTGGTTCCCAGCCCGCCTGAGATTTCAGCCAGCCTTTTCAATGCGCGGTAATCGAGGCTTCCGTCGCGCCTGCCGGCACCGAGGACGACCCCGGCAAGCCCCGCCTGCCGGGCCGCCTCGATGTCCCGTGCCATGGCATCGAGCTCAACTTGCGCATAGACGAAATCCCCTGCCCGTGGCCGGATCATCGCATAGACGGGAACGGGCGAGGCGATGCCCGCCATAAAACCCGCCGGCGGCGTCAGGCCGCCGAGGTCCAGTGCGCTGCACAGTTCGATGCGATCCGCCCCGCCGGCAATGGCCGCCGCCAGGCCGGCGGGATCGTCGACGCAGACTTCAAGCAGAATGCCGCTCACGCTCCACCTTCTTGAACCCCAGGAGCGCCGCTCCCATCAGGCCCGGCTCGACACGGCAGGCGCCGCGAACCACCAGCGGGCGGTCGAAGCGGCGCAGGATGCGCTTGCGCACCGCCATGTCGATCTCGGAAAGGAGCGCCTGCGCATTGGCAAGCCCGCCGCCGACCGGCACGATGGTGGCGCCGGTGACGTTGATCACCATGGCGAGCGGCCCGCTCAGGAGATCGACGAAGACGTCGACCGTCCGCGCCGCCTGCGCGTCGCCCTTTTCCCATGCCGCGACGATATCCTCCGAGGCCAGATCCTGGTCGTGCAGGAGCTTGTGCAGACGCTCCATGCCGCGCGCGCCGCCCACCGTGTCGATGCAGCCTTCCTGCCCGCAGCCGCACTTGAAGGCCGGAATGGCGACCGGCGGATTGCCGGCGAAGGCGGCGGCCACCGGCCCATGCCCCCACTCGCCGGCAAACCCGCCTTCGGTGTTGACGAGCTGCCCACGGGCCACCAGCCCGCCGCCCACGCCGGTGCCGAGAATGGCGCCGAAGACGATGTTGTGCCCCTGCCCGGCGCCGACCGCCGCCTCGGCCATCGTGAAGCAGTCGGCATCGTTGGCGATGATCACGGGCAGGCCCAGTTCCCGCTGCAGATCGGCTTCAAGCCGGCGCCCATGGATGCAGGGGATATTGGCGCAGATGGCGGCGTGGGTTTCCGGGTCGATGACGCCGGCGATGGAGATGGCGATGCAATCGGGCCTTCCCCCGGCTGCCGCAATCACGCTCTTCAGGCTGGCGACGAAGGCCTCGAAATCCCGTGTCGGCGTCGGCATCCGCCGCACCGGCTCGATGGCCTCGAGGGAATGCACCACCGCCCCCTTGATTGTCGTCCCGCCGATATCGAAGGCGATGAGCATTTCAAATCTTTCTGTTCGACGATGCACGGCGAATCGCGCGCCGGCGGTGTTTCAATAGCGGCTGCGGGGCGCTGCCGAAATACTATACCGGGCCGGCGCCGCTCAGTACCCCGCTTTGCGATCCACCAGGTTTTTAAGATTCTCTCCCCGCTCGAAGGCGGCCATCTGGGCGAGCATCGGCTGCACCAGATGTGCCGGGTCGGAGGTGGCCGCCGCGTGCGGCGTCACGAAGACGCGAGGGTGCGCCCAGAGCGGGCTCGCCCGCGCCAGCGGCTCGCGCTCGAACACGTCGAGGCTCGCCTCCTTCAGCGTCCCGTCGTCGAGCGCGCGCAAAATATCCGCCTCTCGCTGCAGCCGGCCACGACCGGCATTGACGAGACACGGTCCCCCGAGCGGCCCGTCGCTTCTCAGCCGCTCGAGCACCGAATAATCGATGATGCCCTCCGTCGCCGGCGTCAGCGGCAACAGCACCACGAGAATATCCGTGGCGTTCAGGAACGGCGTCAGCCCTGCCTCGCCGGAAAAGCTCCTCACCCCCTCCATCCGGTGTTCCCGCCGGCTCCAGCCGTTGACGGAGAAGCCAAGGGCGTGAAGCGCCTTCGCCGCCGCCTGCCCGAGCGCGCCGAGCCCCATGATCCCCACCGACACGGCCTCTGCCGGCGGCTGCGGCGGCTCATGCCAGATCTTGTCCCGCTGCTGCGCGCGATAAAGCATGCCCTGCCGGTGGTGGTCGAGCACGCGCCAGGCGACATATTCGACCATGTGCTGCGTCAGGTTATCCGCCACCACGCGCACGATCGGCACGTCCGGCAACTCCGGATCGGCAAGGATATGATCCACGCCGGCGCCGATGGAGAAGATGACCTTCAGGTTTGGCAGCCGCTTCAAGAGGCCGGGCGGCTGTTTCCAAACGACCGCATAGTCTATTCCCGGATCCTCGGGTCCCTCCGGCTCCAGCACGACATCGCGCTCCTGCGACAGAAGCTCGTACCAGCGCTGCGGGTGCATGCCCGTCATGGAAAGGAGAACGCGGCCGCCGGCCTTCGTTGTGTTCACGACATCCTCCCGGCTATTCGCTCACCACGCCGCCGGGTGTGGCCGCGATCTCGAAGGCGGCGGCGATCAGGGCCTTGGTATAGTCCGTCTTCGGCGCATGGAAGATCTGATCCGCGGTACCCGCCTCCACCACCTTGCCGCCGCGCATCACGATCACCTCGTTGGCGAGCGCCCGCACCACCTTGAGGTCGTGGCTGATGAAGAGGTAGGCGAGGTCGTGCCGCTTCTGCAGGTCGCGAAGCAAGTCCACCACCTGCGCCTGCACGCTCATGTCGAGCGCCGAGGTCGGCTCGTCCAGCATCACGAAGCGGGGCTTGAGGACCATCGCCCGGGCGATGGCGATCCTCTGCCGCTGGCCGCCGGAGAACTCGTGCGGGTAGCGGAACCGCGCTTCCGGATCGAGCCCTACCTCCTGGAGCACCTCCACCACCATACGCTCCCGCTCCTCGGGCGAAAGCTGCCGCTCGTGAATCCGCAACCCTTCCTGAATGATCTCGGAAACCGACATGCGTGGGCTCAAGCTGCCGTAAGGGTCCTGAAAAACGATCTGCATCTTGTGCCTGAGGGGCCGCATCTCGCGAAACGACCTTTTGTCGATGCGTTCGCCGGAGAAACGGATTTCCCCATCCGAGGAAATCATGCGCGAGAGCGCCAGTCCCAGCGTCGTCTTGCCCGATCCGGACTCCCCCACCACGCCCAGCGTCTGCCCTGCCCGCACGGTCACGTCGACGCCGTCGACGCCCTTCACATGGTCGACCGTACGCCTGAGGAGGCCTTTCTTGATCGGGAACCACACCTTGATGCCGTCGCCCTGGACCACCTTCTCGGCTGAAAGGTCCGCCTGGGGAGGCTCTCCCTTTGGCTCGGCAGCCAGAAGATGGCGCGTATAGGCGTGCTGCGGATTGGAGAAGATCTCCTCCGTCGGCCCGCTCTCGACGATCTTGCCGCCGGTCATGACGCACACGCGGTCCGCCACCTTACGCACGATGCCGAGGTCGTGGGTGATGAACAGCATCGACATGTCGTTGTCGCGCCGGAGCTTCGCCAGGAGCTCCAGGATCTGTGCCTGGACGGTGACGTCGAGCGCCGTCGTCGGCTCGTCGGCGATCAGGAGGTCCGGTTCGTTGGCGAGCGCCATGGCGATCATCACGCGCTGGCGCTGGCCGCCGGAGAGCTGGTGAGGGAAGGCGTCGAGCCGCTTCTCCGGCTCTTGGATGCCCACTTGGCGGAGCAGTTCCAGCGTCCGTTCGGTCGCCTGCCTGTCGCCCATGCCGCGATGCAGCTTCAGGATCTCGCCGATCTGCTTCTCGATCGTGTGCAGCGGGTTGAGCGAGGTCATCGGCTCCTGGAAGATCATGGTGATCTCGTTGCCGCGCACCCGGCGCAGTTCCGCCTCGTCGCCGGCCAGAAGGTCGCGCCCGCCATAAAGAATTTCGCCCGAGGGGTGGCTGGCGGCCGGATAGGGGAGGAGCTTCAGCACCGAAAGGGCGGTGACGGACTTGCCCGACCCGGACTCGCCCACCAGCGCCACCGTCTCGCCGCGGCCGATGTCGAAGGACACCCGGTCGACGGCGAGCGTCTCCTCCTCGCCCTGGGCGAAGGCGACGGACAGATCGCGGATGGAGAGGAGGGGGGAGGTCAAAGGGCGGGCTCCACGTCCGTATGCGAGAAATCATTGCCCTTGAACAGCAGCGACTCGCCCCGCGCTTTCGCGAGCGCATAGGCGAAGAAGTCGCCGAGATTGAGCTTCGCCTTGTGATTGCCTTTGCCGTATTTGCGATAGGCCTCGCGGGCGAGGAGGGCTTGCTCGGGGGTCAGGTCGGCGATCTCGACGTTCATTCGATGCAATATTTCGTCCAGCTTCTGCGAAGCCTCGGGCATATCGCCCCGGTCGACGCGAAGAGCGACTTCGAGATAGTTGACGGGCGAAAGCGAGGCCCTCTCCTTCGCTTCCGCCAAAAGGTCGGCAAAGCGACCCTCTTCAGGCTCCTTGAGCAGGATGGCCAGGATTGCCGAGGCGTCGACGATCACTTGGGCAGGCCCCATTCGTCATAAAGATCGGAATGGTCGCTGGTTACGCCGGGCGGCGGCGGGGGAAGAGAATCGAGTATTTCCCTAATCCGCCGCTTTCGTTCCGCGACATCCCGCTCCCGATGCAGCCGAGCCAATTCAGCTTCAAGCGCCCTCTCGACCGCTGCGGTCATGCTCTGACCCGTTTCCTTCGCAAGCTGTCGCGCCAGATGCTGGACCTTTTCGCTCTTGATGTTCATACCCATTGGAGCCTCCAAGGTAGAAAATGCCCCACTTTATACCATGGCCGCTGCTTCATTTGAACGTCTTCCGCGGATCGAACGCATCGCGCACCGCCTCGCCGATGAAGATCAGAAGCGACAGCATGATGGAGAGGCTGAAGAAGCCGGCGATGCCGAGCCAGGGCGAATCGAGGTTGCGCTGGCCCTGGCGCAGGAGTTCGCCGAGCGACGGCGAACCAGGCGGCAGGCCGAAGCCGAGGAAATCGAGCGAGGTGAGCGTGGTGATCGAGCCGTTGAGGATGAACGGCAGGAAGGTGAGTGTCGCCACCATGGCGTTGGGGAGCAGGTGGCGGAACATGATGGTGCGGTTGGGCACGCCCAGCGCGCGGGCGGCACTCACATATTCGAAATTGCGGGCGCGCAGGAATTCCGCCCGCACCACGCCGACGAAAGCCACCCAGGAGAACAGGAGCATGATGCCGAGCAGGATCCAGAAGCCTGGCGGGAGCACGGCGGCGATGATGAGGATAAGGTAGAGAACCGGGATGGACGACCAGATCTCGATGAAGCGCTGGAAGAGAAGGTCGGTCCAGCCGCCGAAATAACCCTGTACGGCGCCGGCGGATACGCCGATCACGGCGGAAGCGGCCGTCAGCACGAGGCCGAAGAGCACAGAGATGCGGAAACCGTAGATGACGCGCGCAAGGACGTCGCGCGCCTGGTCGTCGGTTCCCAGCCAGTTCCAGTTGCCGACGGTGCAGCGGGGACCGTCGACGCCGAGCTCGTAGCGTTGGCAACGCTCTTCCTTCGTATAGAGCCAGGACGGCTTCGCCGGTGCGGCTTCAGGGATTTCGCTGTTCACCGTGCGGTAGGAATAGCGGACGGGGGGCCAGAGCATCCAACCGTTGGCCTTGATCTCCTCCTGGATGAAGGGGTCGCGGTAGTCCGTGACGGCAAGGAAGCCGCCGAACATCTCCTCCGGATAGTCGACCAGCACCGGATAAAGGATCTCGCCCTTGTAGGAGGCGAGGATCGGCTTGTCGTTGGCGATGAACTCCGCGAACAGCGACAGGACGAAGAGCACGAGGAATATCCACAGCGACCAGTAGCCGCGCCTGTTGGCCTTGAAGCTCTGCCAGCGCCGCTGGTTGATGGGCGAGAGCCAGGGGCGCGCGGCGCGCTGCCGCACGCGCTCCACCTGTGTCTTCGACTGCACGTCCGACATCTACACGTCCCTCCGCTCGAAATCGATGCGCGGATCGATGAGCGTGTAGGTGATGTCGGAGATGAGGCTGATGATGAGGCCCATGAGCGAGAAGATGTAGAGCGTGGCGAAAACCACCGGATAATCCCGGTCGATGACCGAGCGGAAGCCCAGGAGCCCCAGCCCGTCGAGCGAAAAGATGCTCTCGATCAGGAGCGCACCTGTGAAGAAGGAGGAAATGAAGGCGCCGGGAAAGCCGGCGACGATGATGAGCATGGCGTTGCGGAAGACGTGGCCGTAGAGCACCTGCCGCTCGCCGAGCCCCTTTGCCCGCGCGGTGATGACGTATTGCTTGCGGATCTCGTCGAGGAAGGAGTTCTTGGTGAGAAGCGTGGTAGTGGCGAAGGCCGACAGCACAAGCGCGGTCAGCGGCAGGGCGAGGTGCCAGAAATAGTCGAGGATCCGCGCCGGCCAGGAAAGCTCGGCCCAGTTGTCCGACGTCAGCCCGCGCAGCGGGAACCAGTCGAAAAAAGAGCCGCCGGCGAACAGCACCATCAGCATGATGGCGAAAAGGAAGCTGGGGATGGCATAGGCGACGATCACCACGCCGCTGGTCCACATGTCGAAGGTGGAGCCGTCCTTCACCGCCTTGCGAATGCCGAGCGGGATGGAGATGCCGTAGGAAATGAGGGTGATCCAGATGCCGAGCGAGATGGAGACGGGCATCTTCTCGATGATGAGGTCGACCACCGAGATGTCGCGGAAATAGCTCTCGCCGAAATCGAAGCGGATATAGTTCGACAGCATGAGGAAGAAGCGCTCGTGCGCCGGCTTGTCGAAGCCGAACTGCCGCTCCAGTTGGGCGATGAACTCCGGATCCAGCCCCTGCGCGCCGCGATAGCGGGAGGTCGCTTCACCGCCGGAGGCCTCGAAATTCTGCCCGCCGAGATCCGAACCGCCGCCCGCGCCCAGCCGCGCGTCGGCGCCGCCGCCCTGGCCCGTCACCTGGGCGATGATCTGCTCGATCGGCCCGCCCGGCGCGAACTGCACGACGATGAAGGAGATGGCCATGATGCCGAACAGCGTCGGGATCATGAGAGCCAAGCGGCGAAGAATGTAGGCGCCCATCAGGCGGTTGCCTCGCGTGAAGTGTTTTTCGGGATGCTTGTCACGCCGCCGCTATGCTTTGCCAATCGCCTTTGCCTTTTCCTCGTCGTACCACCACAGCGCCTCCACCGGGAAGAAGTAATCGGGCTTCGGCTCCTTGAAGCCGAACATGTCCCAGTAGGCGACCCTGTGATGTGGCGAATACCAGTTGGGAATCCAGTCGCGCCTGGCGCGAAGAACCCGGTCGAGGGCCCGCACGGTGACGATCAGCTCATCGCGACTTGCCGCGCGACCCGCAAGCTCCACCAGGTGGTCGACAGCGAGGTCGGCCGTTCCCGGGAGATTGCGGGAACCATCGACCTTCGCCGCCTTGGAGTGGAAGGCAAGCTCCAGCCCATCTCTCGTGGGGGTCGCCCCGAGCGTCATGCGAAAGCCCACCATGTCGAAATCGAAGCTCGCCAGCCGCGCCTGGTACTGGGCGGCATCGAGCATGCGAATCGAGGCATCGATCCCGATGGCGCGTAGATTTTCGATGAAAGGCGTCGTCACCTGCACGAACACCTGGTCCCTGACCATGTACTCGACCGTGAGCCGCTCACCGTCCTCGTTTTGCAGGAACTGCCCCTGCGGACGCCAGCCCGCCTCCGTGAGAAGGCGACGCGCCTCGGACAAGAGCTTGCGGTCCCGGCCCGAGCCGTCGGAAACAGGCGGTATCACAGCTTCGCCGAGCGCGGCTTCGGGAATCTGGCCGCGAAACTGTTCAAGCAGAGCGAGCTCTTCGGGCGATGGTGCGCCAACGGCCTTGAAATCCGTGTTCTCGAATGGCGATACGCTGCGCTTGTAGAGGCCGTAAAAGAAGTTCCGGTTCGTCCACTCGAAATCGAAACACAGCTCGATGGCCTCGCGCACACGCGGGCCGCGAAAGCGCGCGCGCCGCTGGTTGAGTGCCCAACCCTGCATGTCGGCGACGCGCTCTTCCGGAAACTCCCGCTTGACCACTTTTCCACTGCGCAAGGCGGGAAAGTCGTAGCCGGTGGCCCAGAGGCGTGAGGTGAACTCCTCGCGCCAGAACACTTCGCCTTTCTTGAAGGCTTCGAAGGCCGCATTGCGGTCGCGGAAGAAGTCGATGCGGATGCGGTCGAAAAGATAGAGGCCGCGGCGCACCGGGAGGTCCTGCGCCCAATAGTCCTCCACGCGGTCGTACTCGACATAGCGGTCGGCTGAAAAGCGGCCTACCGTATAGGGGCCGGAGGCCAGCAGCGGCTCCAGCTTCGAGCTGTCGAAAGCCTTGCCTTCAAGGGATGCCTTGGAAAAAACGGGATACCACACGACGTCGAGGATCGTCCGATCGGACTGCTCGCCCGAAAAGGCGAGGCGGAACTCGTGCCGCCCCAGCGCCTCCGCCGCGACCATCTCAGCGAGCGGCAGGGCGAGCTGCGGATGCCCCTTTTTCTTCAACAGGTTGTAGCTGAACGCCACGTCCTCCGCCGTGAGTGGCGAGCCGTCATGGAATCGCGCCTCCGGGCGAAGCTTGAAGGTGAAGCTGTTGCGATCCGCCGAAAGCGTGATGCTTTCGGCAAGGATCCCGTAGAGAGCGTCCGGCTCGTCCCAGGCACTCACCATCAGTGTGTCGAAGCACATCTCCATACGCGGAGGGGCGTCGCCCGTAAGCACGAAGCTGTTCAGCGTGTTGAAGGTCAGCACATTCTGATTGAAGTACCAGTAGCCGGGTTGAAAATTGAACGTGCCGCCTGTGGGCGCTTCGGGGCTCGCGTAGTCGAAATGCGGGAAGTCTGGCGGGTATTTGAGCTCGCCGAAGGCCGACAGTCCGTGGAGCGGCACCTCCGTCGCCGTCAGCGCGAAAGCCGGGCGGCCAAGGAGCGGTGCAGCGATCGCCGCGCCCGTGAACTTCAGGAATTGGCGACGCGAAGACCTGGGGAAATGCATGTGCGTCAGTTCTGGCTCCTGTACTTGGCGGCCAGCGCTCTCTCTCGCTCCGGATCGATCCACCAGGAATCAATGTCCACGCCGATATAGTCCGGCTGCTCCTCGGGAATGCCGAACTTGTTCCAGTAGGCGAAGCGCATGGTCGGCTGGTAATATTGCGGCACCATGTAGTAGTTCCACAGAAGCACCCGGTCGAGCGCCCGCGTGAGTGCCACCAGCTCCTCACGATCCTCGGCGTATATGATCTTGTCGACCAGCGCGTCGACCACCGGGTCCTTGATGCCGCCCATATTGCGCGAGCCGGGAATGTCGGCTGCCTCGGAGCTCCAATAGTCGCGCTGTTCGTTGCCAGGCGAGTTGGTCTGGGCGAAGCGGCCGGTCGTCGCGTCGAAATCGAAGTTCTGGAGGCGCTGGATATATTGCGAGGTGTCGACGATGCGCAAGGTGGCGGCGATGCCGATCTTCCGCAGATTGGGGATGATGCCGCTGGTGATGATCTCGGCGGTGGGCGAGCCGCCGAGGAACTCGATCGTGAACTGCCGGCCCGTCTCCTTGTTCACCATGCGGCCGTCGCGGATCTCCCATCCCGCTTCGCCGAACAGGCGGACGGCCTCGCGCAGATACTCACGTTCCGTCCGCGGGGTGTAGACCGGCAGCTTGAACTCCTCGGTGAAGAGCTCGGGCGGAAGGGCTTCGCGGAACTCCTCCAGGATTTCCAGCTCACGGCCCTCGGGCAGGCCCGTCGCCGCCAGCTCCGACTTTTCGAAGTAGCTGCTGAAGCGCTTGTTGAGGCCGAAGAAATGCGTGCGGTTCTGCTCCTCGAAATTGTAGGCGAGCGTCAGCGCCTCACGCACCCGCCGGTCCTGGAAGCGGGGTTCGCGCATATTGAAGACGAAGGCCTGCATGGCCTCGATGCTGGAACTTTCGAACTCGCGCTTGACGACATCTCCGGCTTCGACCGCCGGGAAATCGTAGTTCTGCACCCAGCGCCGCGTGCTGACCTCGCGGCGGATGTCCTCGGTGCCCCCCTTCTGGAAGGCCAGGAACTCGGCGTTGTCGTCCTGGAAGTAGGTGTAGCGTTGCAGGTCGAAATTGTTGCGGCCGATACTGACCGGCAGGTCGGCGCCCCAATAGTCCTCCACTCGCTCCCAGACGATCTCGGAGCCTGGGTCGAAGCTCTTGATGCGGTAGGGGCCGCTGCCGAGCGGCGGCTCCAGCGTCGGCTCTCTGATATTGCGCTGTCTGCCCCTGGCGTCGGTGCCCTCCCACCAATGCTTCGGCAGCACCGGCAGGTCGCCCATGATGTGCGGCAGCTCGCGGTTGCCGGCCTGGTCGAAGCGGAACTCCACCTCGTGATCCGAAAGCGCCACCGCCTCGGTGACGTTGGCGAAGTAGCGGTTGTGCTGGGGGCTGATATCCTTCAAGACGTCGAGCGACCAGACGACATCCTCGGCGGTGATGGGTTCGCCGTCATGCCAGTGCGCATCCGGGTCCAGGCGATAGGTGGCGGAGGAATAGTCTTCGGGATATTTGAAGGCTTCGGCGATCAGCGGATGGCTGGTAGAGGGCTCGTCCGGGGATTGCTGCATCAGCGTTTCCCAGAGGATGCCACCGAAAAAGGTGAGCCCCGCGGTCGGCGTGCCGCGCACGATGAACGGGTTGAAGCTGTCGAAGGTGCCGAAGACGGCGGAATTCAACGTCCCGCCCTTCGGTGCATCCGGGTTCACGTAGTCGTAGCGTTCGAAAGGTTTGGTTTCGACCTCCGGATCGATGAGCGACGAGGATGTGCGCCATTCCTGCGCGCCGGCCGAAACGCTTGCGATCAGAAGCGCGGCCGTCACGCCGGCCAGCAGACCTGCCACCTTCCTGCCGCCCCTCGTCGATCCGTGCAACGCCTGCATCCTCGCTCGCCTCCGCTTGGCTGCCCTTTTTCTCGAAACTAATTCATCCGGCGCCGAAGGCAAATGGGACCGGGCCGAATAGGCGCGGAAATCAAAAAGCCGGCACGAAGCCGGCTTTTTCATGATCGGGAACCGCGGCGATGCTCAGTAGATCATTTCACCGTTTCACGGAAACGATGAAATGATCTAACCTTTTGATTTTACGCAATTCCGGACGGAAAACCGGTTCCCACTTTTCCTGGAATTGCTCTAATCGGCGGCGGCCGGCTGCTCCTCTTCGGCAGGCGCGGCGGCCTCGCCGCCATTGGCGCCTTCTTCCGTCCCGGTCTCCTGCTGCTCCGCGGGGGCCTCTTCGACGCCGCCCTCCATGGGAGCCGCCTGTGCGCCGCCCTGGGCGGGTGCCTCCTGTGCGCCGGTCTCCGCGGGTGCAGCCTGCCCGTCGTCGGTCGCCTGCGCGTCGCCCCCGGCCTCTCCTTCGCCTTCGGCCGGGGCTTCGGGAAGGGGTGCCGGATCGTTGGAAAGCGTGCGCAGATAGGCGATGACGCTGGCACGGTCGTCCACGTTCTTCAGCCCGGCAAAGGCCATCGCCGTCCCCGACACCGCGCCCTTTGGATTGGTCAGGAAGTGGTCCAGATTCTCATAGTTCCAGACGGTCTCGCCGCCCTGCGAATACTCTTGCATACCCGCGGAATAGCTGAAGCCGTCATGGCTGGCGACCGGCCGGCCGACGACACCCCAAAGGTTCGGCCCGACCTTGTTGGGCCCACCCTCCTCCGCCGTGTGGCAGGCCTGGCATCGCTTGAACACGCCCTCGCCGGCGGAAGGATCGGCATCCGCGAGAAGCGGCAGCACCGATTCGGGCGCTTGCTTGCCGCCGTTGCCTCCCTCGCCCTCACCCTCGCCCTCGGGCACGACGATGGCGTAGCCGGGCGTCTCCGGTGCGGGAGAATGAAAGATGGCGTCGGAAAGCAGATTGACGGAGAAAACGACGAAAACGACGCCGAGAAGCGCACCGATGATCTTGTTGAGTTCGAACGAGTCCATTCGCCCAGGGGCTCCCTTTATCCGGACGCCCGCGGCGAGGCGGCGTCGTCTGCACCGCTCCCGTGTCCCCCGCGTTCGGCCGTTGCCGGTAAAATCGCGCGGAAACTAGGTCTTTTGCTTCAGCGTTGCAACACATATAAGGCTGTCGCGAGTGAGACGTTTTGCCACTTTCCTTCAAGCCCGCGAGACCGGCCCATCCTTCCATGACAGTGATCGTTCTTATCCCCGCCCGCATGGCATCGACGCGGCTGCCCGGAAAGCCGCTGGCCGATATCGCCGGAAAACCGATGATCGCCCAGGTGGCGGCAAGGGCGCTGGAGAGCGGCGTCGGACGCGTGGTGGTGGCGACGGACACGCCGGAAATCGTCGCAGCCCTTAAGGCCGAAGGCGTCGAGGCGGTGCTGACCCACGGCGACCACCAGTCGGGCTCCGACCGCATCTTCGAGGCACTCGGCATCGTCGATCCCGACCATGAGGCGGAGATCGTCGTCAATCTCCAAGGCGACCTGCCGACGATCCCCCCCGCCGACATCCACGCCGTCCTGCGCCCGCTGGAAAACGGCGCCGTCGACATTGGCACGCTGGGCGTGGAAATTGTGGACGAAGAAGAAAAGACCGCCCCGAGCGTGGTGAAGATCGTCGGCACGCCGCTCGATGCCGCGTCCTCGCGGCTGCGCGCCCTTTATTTCACACGCGCCACCGCTCCGTGGGGCGAAGGCCCGCTTTACCATCACGTCGGGATCTATGCCTACCGCCGCGCAGCGCTCGAGCGTTTCGTCGCGCTCGGGCCCTCGACGCTGGAGATGCGCGAGCGCCTGGAGCAGTTGCGTGCGCTGGAGGCGGGCATGCGCATCGATGCCGAGATCGTGCGCTCGGTGCCGCTCGGCGTCGACACGCAGGCGGACCTGGAGCGCGCCAGGGAGATTTTGACATAAGGGCGGGTGTGAGATGAGGCCGAGCACGACCAACAGAATCGCTTTCCAAGGGGAGCCGGGGGCCAATTCCGACACGGCGTGCCGCAACATGTTCCCCGACATGGAGCCGCTGCCCTCTGCCACCTTCGAGGACGCGTTCAACGCGGTGGAGACCGGCAAGGCCGATCTCGCCATGATCCCCATCGAGAACACCATCGCCGGCCGCGTGGCCGACATCCACCACCTCTTGCCGCAATCCAAGCTCTTCATCGTCGGCGAGTATTTCCTGCCCATCCGCTTCCAGCTCATGGTGCTGCCGGGCGTGGAGCAATCGGAAATCAAGGCCGTCTACAGCCATATCCATGCGCTCGGCCAATGCCGCAAGATCATCCGCAAGCATCGCTGGAAGCCAATGGTGGCAGGCGACACGGCAGGTGCCGCGCGTTTCGTGGCGGAGGAGAAGGTGCGCGCCAACGCGGCCCTTGCCCCGCGCCTGGCGGCCGAGCTCTACGGGCTCGACATCCTCGCCGAGGATGTGGACGACACGGACAACAACGTCACCCGCTTCGTGGTCTTGTCGAAGGAACGGCAATGGGCGAAGCGCGCGACACCGGACCAGCCGATGATCACGACCTTCATCTTCCGCGTGCGCAACGTGCCGGCCGCGCTCTACAAGGCCATGGGCGGCTTCGCCACCAACGGCGTCAACATGACCAAACTGGAAAGCTACCAGCTCGGCGGCAAGTTCTTCTCCACGCTGTTCTACGCCGACATCGAGGGCCACCCCGAAGACCGCGGGGTGGCGCTGGCACTTGAAGAGCTCGGCTTCTTCTCACGCGAGGTGCGCATCCTCGGCGTCTACGCAGCCCATCCCTTCCGCGCCACGCAGAGCGAGGACGAAGATTAGCGGACGGGGGGGGTGCGTGCCTTCACCCTCGTGGTTCGACAAGCTCACCATGAGGGTGCATGAGGGTGAAGGCAAGGCAACGCTGGTGCAAGCCGCGACGATCGAGGAAGGGCGCAGACATGAGCCCTCACCCTGAGCCTGTCGAAGGGCGAGGGCGGAAGGCCACGCGCCCCTACTCCCGCCCCACCCAGCCGGCAATCAGATGCCTTGCGATGGCGCCTTTCGGGGGCGTCATCAGCCCCGCTTCGTGGGTGCCGGCAAGCATGCGGCTTACTTCCTCGCGCGTGAACCAGCGGCAGTCCTCCAACTCGCTCAGGTCCGGGTCCACCTTCTCGCTGACGGCCTCGGCGATGCAGCCGATCATCAGTGAATAGGGGAACGGCCAGGGCTGGCTCGCCTGGTAGGCCACGCGGCCAACGCGGATGCCCGCCTCCTCGAACGTCTCGCGCCGCACCGCGTTCTCTATGGTCTCGCCTGGCTCGATGAAACCGGCAAGGCAGGAATACATGCCGGGCGCGAAATGCGGGCTGCGGCCGAGAAGGCATTCGCTCCCCCTTACCGCCAGCATGATGGCAACGGGGTCGGTACGCGGGAAGTGCTCGCGCCCGCATGCCGCGCAGAAGCGCCGGTAGCCGCCGGCGCGCATCACGGTCTCGCCTCCGCAGCGCCCGCAGAAGCGGTGGCTCTCATGCCAGGAAAGAAGGGCGGCGCCCTGCGCCAGCGCGCCGAGGTCTTCGCCGCCGAGAAGGCCCTGGATGTAGACCGAGCGGAAGTCGATGGCCTTGAGGTTGTCGGGCAACGCCTCCTTCTCGCTGTCGTAGGGCGCCGCCAGCACCGGGCCGCGGGCCGAGCGGCCAAGCAGAACGGCCTCGCCAAAGCGCGCTTCCAGGGCGTCCGCTTCAACCAACGAGAAATAGGGGTCGAAGCCGCCGTCCGCCACCTTCAGGCACAGGCGCCCCTCCCGCACCAGCATCAGCCGGGCGACCGGATCCTTCAGGGCCTTCCCGGCGGCATCGTCGGTGCGATGTTCGGACTGCGGGTCGATGAGGTTGCCGGTGAAGGCTATTTGCGTTTCGGCCTCGGACTGCGCCTCCGGCGGAGCGAAATTCATGCGTTCCTCATCATATCGGGCCTCATCATCCCTCATCATTGTCCGGCATCGCCGCCAAGCCGGCTGCGTATCTTCTCGGCGAATTGGTGCAGGTCCTCCCGGCGGTAAGGCTCGCGCACCCCGTGCCCCCATACCGGGCCTGGCCAGCCGGGATCGCCCTCGCTGCGGGCGATCACGTGCACGTGCAGTTGGCGCACGATGTTGCCGAGCGCCGCGCAGTTGATCTTGGTGCAGCCCGTCAATTCCTTCAGCGTCTTCGACACCAGGTTGGTCTCGAAGCTCAGCATCGCCTGGTCTAGCGGGGTGAGATCGTGGATCTCCTCGATGCCCGGCCGCTGCGGGATCAGCAGGAGCCACGGCCACCGCCTGTCGTCGCGGATACGCAGGTCGCACAGACCCAGCCACACGACGGGCAGACTCTCCTCCTCCAGCCGCGCGTCGAGCGCGAATCCTCGCTTTTTGCCCGGAAGCAATGCTTTCTCCCTTGTTCTGGAATGAAGGCTAGAGTGCGTCTGGCGCCGCTGCAAGCCCTTCCTTCGATCCCGAATGCCCTTGCATTTGCCGGCGCGATTGACGATATGGGGCGCGGGAGGTTGGTGGTGGACGCGCCACTCGCCAACCGGGTCAGGTCCGGAAGGAAGCAGCCCTAACGAGCTTCGGCACGGGTCACCGTGCCAGCCTCCCACCTTTTTCCACGCTGCACCATTGACGCGGCAACGCCTCGAAGGGGAAACTCGCCGCAATCGAGCGGTGGAGATTCCCCCTTCCGCAAACGCCGACCACGGGAGCGCGACAAGCATATGAACGACGCCGGGCAGACGGACAAGGCCAAGGCCGGCGCCTACCGGGTCCTGGCGCGCAAGTATCGCCCGCGCGACTTCTCCGCTCTCATCGGCCAGGAGCCGATGGTGCGCACGCTCACCAACGCCTTCTCCGCCGGGCGCATCGCCCAGGCATGGATGCTGACAGGCGTGCGCGGAGTGGGCAAGACGACGACGGCGCGCATCCTGGCGCGCGCGCTGAACTACAAGACCGACACGGTCGACCAGCCCTCCATCGATCTTAAGACGCTGGGCGAACACTGCGAGGCCATCCTGGAAGGCCGCCATGTCGACGTGATCGAGATGGACGCCGCCTCGCATACCGGCATCGACGATATCCGCGACATCATCGAACAGGTGCGCTACGCACCGGTCTCGGCGCGCTACAAGGTCTACATCATCGACGAGGTTCACATGCTCTCCAACCAGGCCTTCAACGGCCTGTTGAAGACGCTGGAAGAGCCGCCGCCGCATGTGAAGTTCATCTTCGCCACCACCGAAATCCGCAAGGTCCCGATCACCATCCTGTCGCGCTGTCAGCGCTTCGACCTGAGGCGCATCGATGCGGCGGTGATCAAGACCGACCTTTCCCGCATCGGCGGGCTTGAGGGCGTCGAGGCGGAGGACGAGGCGCTGGCGATGATCGCCCGTGCCGCCGAAGGCTCCATGCGCGACGCGCAGTCGATCTTCGACCAGGCGATCGCGCACTCCTCCGGCAAGGTGACGACGGAGACCGTGCGCGACATGCTGGGCCTTGCCGACCGCGCCCGCGTCATCGACCTGTTCGAGCATCTGATGAAGGGCGATGTCGCCGCGGCGCTGGCCGAATTCCGCGCCCAGTACGACACCGGCGCGGACCCGGCCACGGTGCTGACGGACCTTGCCCAATTCAACCATCTGGTCACGCGGCTGCGCTTCGTGCCGGAGGCGGCGGGCGATGCCGCGCTGTCGGAGGCCGAGCGAGAGCGCGGGCTGGCGTTTTCCAAGATGCTCTCCGTGCGCGTTCTCTCGCGCGCCTGGCAGATGCTGCTCAAAGGCATCCAGGAAGTGCAGTCGTCCAACGCGCCGGTGGCGGCCGGCGAGATGGTGCTGATCCGCATCGCGCACGCCGCGGACCTGCCCACCCTCGACGAGGCCCTGAAGGCGCTGG
Source organism: Chelativorans xinjiangensis (assembly GCF_009812055.1). GTDB lineage: Bacteria > Pseudomonadota > Alphaproteobacteria > Rhizobiales > Rhizobiaceae > Chelativorans > Chelativorans xinjiangense. The sequence goes on from NZ_WQNH01000021.1 coordinate 72,650, forward strand.
AGGATGTGCCTGCCGGGACGGCGGGCACACGTGCGCCGTCCGGCCAGGCTGCCGCTGCCCCGGCCGCCGCACCCGCAGGCAACGGCGGCGCGCAGGCGGTCGCCTCCGCACGCATGCCGGCAGGCGGCG